>SVQZ01000010.1 GCA_015065105.1 Oscillospiraceae bacterium
CGTCGAGGTTACCGAAGGTAACAACGTTGTCGTTCTGTGTGAAGGTAGGTACCTTCTGCTGAATTTCTACTACAAAGATCTTCATGTAGCCGTTTTCATAGCATACTGCTATGGTAGCTGTTCCGTTGTCTCTGTACTGAATGGTGTATTCGTCAACACCCTTGAGTACGCCCTTTGCTGTGAATGCTCTTGAGCCTTCTGCCGCCTTTATCTGTGCGCCGGTCTTATAAGTACCGTATGCGGTACGGATTACCTTAACACCTTCAAGGTTCTTAACTGTGATCTGGAGACCGTCAGCAGACATGGTAGGCTCTACTACGTCAACGGTAACGTAAACGTATTTCATTGTACCGTCATTGTATCTTACAAGAACAGTATATACACCGCCTGCGGGAACTGTGTAGTCATAAGACTCTGCGCCGTTTAACTTGTTCTGGGTAAGACGTACGATCTTGTTTGTATTTACGTCGGAATAGTTATCATACTCACCGAGAGCAAGGAATACGTCCTTAACCTCTGCTGTGAGACCGGAAATTGTAACAACTGCGCCCTCTGCCGTTGCCGCGGGCTCGGTTACTACAGGCTCTTCGGGCTTTTCCTCTTCCCATACACCGTAAAGCGTTACGGGCTCGGTTACTTCTATTTGGCTGCCTGCTGCATAGAAGTTTCCGCTTCCGTCTGCCTCGGTATTCCAGCCTGTCAGTATATATCCCTCTCTTTCGGGGATCATTGTTCTTGCGCTGTAGCCCTCGCGGTTTGCAAGGAGAGTATTGCTTTCGTCACCTGCGTTGAATTCTGAGGAGGAGGAATATCTTGTATAGCCTCCCGAACCGAGGAGGGTGTAATTATATCCTTCGGTCACATCAACAAAATCCTGAATATCCCTTGAGCCGTCATTGATATTATAGGTGATAACAGGATCCCAGCAGGCGTAAACGAAGATATTTGTACCGTAGGGAACACGGTCATTGCTTACCATAAACACACTTGATTTGTATGCATCGGGATAGATCTCATATTCATAGCCGTTGTTTGCGGCAGTGTCATTGTAGGTATAATTGCCCTTACCGTCCGCAGTTCTGAATTCGGGAACCGTCATATCGTCAGAATCGGTATGAAGTCTGTAGCCTTCGCGGGAAAGAGTTGCCGTTTCGGCAGGAAAGCTGAAGGGCACACCCTTCATCATAAGTCCGTAATGAGTATTGGGTATCTTTACCGGATAAACGTCTCCTTTACCCCACGTTCCGCCGTTGGCATGGTAATAGACGTTATAATATCCGTTATCTCCGTAAGCGCCGTCACCGTCAGAGCGCATCCATACACCCTTTAAGGTTACGTCTCCTCCCGGGAAGCCTTCAGCGGTCTGCCCCGGCTTATATACTACGTCAGCCGCACCCGATATACTCCAGCCTACGAATACCCATCCCGGATAACAGGGGGTGTTTCCGGGGATGACCGCAGTACCGCCGCGGTATGAAACAGATTCGGGGATATCCTCTGCGGGAAGCACACCGTCAAAGTGAATAAAGCCTGATGCTCCGATCTGTCCGCGGTAGAATTCATAGAGACGCTTATACGCGTTTCTTACCTCCTGAGCGGGCGGAGCTTCTTCTTCTAAAAGATACTTTGCGTATTCGTAGTGATAAACACCCTGACCGATTCCGAATTCATCGCAGGATGCAACCATCTGTTCAAGCTGTGTTGTATTAACGTCTATATCCTTGGTGAATGCCTTGATAAGAACGTTCCACATTTCCTCGTGCCAGATACCGTTACGCAGACAATAGCTCTGGTTAGCGCCTGCGGTAGGTGTATAGGTTAAGTTGTATTCCTCTACAGCATAGGCTTTCTGTGAGGGAAGAAGGGACATTGTATCGAGAACTACGGAGAATTTCTGACCGGGAGAAAGAGTTACCTCGTCATTCAGTTTTATCGTGTAATAACCCTCGCCGTTTACTGTGGTAACAACACCCGAAACGAATGTACCCGAATTTGGGACATCTTCCACGGGATCTATATAAACTCTTACTGTCAGCTGTGCCGCCGCGTTCATATTGTAAACGCCTACCTGCTTTAAGACCTCATGACCCTTTGCGGTAAATACGTTTGCCGTAACCATAGGCTGATGGGCTGTGTATTCGTCAAACCAGAAATAGGTTATACCCTTACCCCAGTTACCGTCATACTGATAGTTATTATCTACAACGCTGTTGGGCTCAAAATCTACTATACGTGCACTCTGAAGGGTGGGTTCCCAATAGGAGAGCCAAAAATAACCGCCGCCCGTACCCCATTCGGGGCCCCAGCTGTTTTTGACAAGCCATGCTCCGTTTCCGGGAGGTGTCATATATGTACCGAAGTTGCTTACGGGGAAGGTGTCATCCCAGCCTACGATATATATTGCATGGTTGGTATAGTCATAGATATCCTGATATCCTGCAACACCGCCGGGAAGAAAATTATAACCCGACTTGTGAGAATAATAGCTTGCCACAACTCCTCCGTAGGTCATTATGGCATTTTTCATGGATACCATATCCTTTGCGCCTATTGCCGCAGAGGTGATAAGATGCTCCTCTGCAATATAACGCATATTTTCACTGTAGCCTACCGTTTCAAAGCCGTATGCCCAGTTGACGGGAGGAAGATATTTTTCGCTTTCGGGGCCTACCCATCTCGCAAGAGTTCCTGTGGAAAAATAGATATTACCGCCCTTGTTATGAGGATCGGATTCATAGATACCGTCAAGATAGGTCGGATCAGAGGTGTCGGAGGTTTTTGAGTTCCATGCAAAATATGCAAGATGAGCCTCGGAAAAATCGGCGCTTTCGGTAACAGCATGATTACGCATATATGCTGTTTCCGCTGCCGATATGGGGGCAAAAGCCCAGCAGTTGCTTGATTCTATCTGATCCTTTACCGGTGTGATTATATTTGCCCCTGCGGAGTTTGTGATGCCGAGTGAATTATAGCTTGCAGGGAAGCTTTTTGCTGTACCCTCGCCTGCAAGACCTCTTTCGGCTGTAGAAGAAATGCGCTCAACCTCGTTGCCGTTTTCGTCCACGGTAACGCTTTCAAGATAGCCGAATTCGGATACTGTACCCGAGGGGATGACGTGGTTGATTCTTTTTACAGGCTCACTTTCATCATCCTTTATCTCTTTGGCATTTAATCCGACGGGGAGAAGAGATGTGATCATTGCAAAAACCAATAAAAAGGATACTGTATTTTTTGCGTTCTTAAAGATCATAACAAAGTCCTCCGAATATAATATATCAATTATAAGGGTATCATAATAACCTTTTTTTGTCAAGTAAAGGCCGCCGGGTGCAGCGGTAATAAAATATAAAAAAACCGTCCGAAAGGACGGTTTTTTATGCTATCATATTTTTTTCGGTTAAATTACTTAACTTCAACTTCAGCGCCTGCTTCGGTGAGCTGAGCCTTGAGAGCTTCTGCTTCTTCCTTGGAAACGCCTTCCTTAAGGGTCTTGGGAGCGCCTTCAACGAGGTCCTTAGCGTCCTTGAGGCCGAGACCGGTGATCTCACGAACAACCTTGATAACGTTGAGCTTAGAAGCGCCTGCAGACTTAAGAACTACGTCGAATTCAGTCTTTTCTTCAACAGCTGCTGCTGCGGGAGCTGCGCCTGCCATAGCTACGGGAGCTGCGGATACGCCGAACTCTTCTTCAACTGCCTTTACGAGGTCGTTGAGCTCGAGAATTGTTAATGCTTTAATTTCTTCAAGTATGTTTGTAATCTTTTCGCTTGCCATTTTGAAATACCTCCAATAAATCAAATAAATTAATAATCAGTAAGTCTTTGGACTTATTCTGCTGCAGGAGCTTCTGCTTCTGCGGGTGCAGCTTCCTCAGCTGCTACGGGAACTTCTTCGCCACTCTTGTCGATAATAGCCTGAATACCATAAGCGAACTTGTAAAGAGGAGACTGGATGCTTCCCAACAACTTGCAGATAAGACCTTCTCTGGAAGGAATATCAGCAAGCGCATTTACTGCTGCTGCGTCGATAACGCCATTATCAATGAAACCTGCCTTGATTTCGTAGGTTTCGATCTTGTCAGCATACTTCTTTGCGATCTTAGCTGCTGCTACGGGATCGCTTTCGCTGACTGCGAATGCTGTCATACCAACGAGATATTCCTTCATCTCGGGGTAACCTGCTTCTTCGCATGCACGACCGGTAATGCTGTTCTTGTAAACCTTATAGTCTACACCTGCTTCACGCATTTCGTTACGGAGCTTTGTATCGTCTTCAACGGTAATACCCTGATAACATACAAGAACACCTGCGGTTGCGTTTTTGATCTTTTCAGCGAGAACTGCTACATCGTTCTGCTTCTGAGCTAAAATTTTTGCACTCGGCATGTCTTTTTTCACCTCCCGAAAAAAATAAAAAACTTTCTTCGGCTTTAAAAATAAACATACCAACCGAAAGAAAGTTAAAACAAATCTATATGTCTTAAATTGAACTCGAAATTATGAGCCCTTTCCTCGGCAGGACATTTTACTTTAAAACCTGCTGTCTTTGGATAGCCTGAACATAATACCATATCCCCCTTCTTTTGTCAAGCGATTTAATAAAAAGTTAATATTTTTTCTTTAAATACGAAAATCAGCGGCAAATCTATTTACTAAATTATGAAATAATGTTATAATTACACATATGTAAATTAATTAGGAGAAGATTATGAGTATCTTTTTGCAGATATTATTGGGCATTGTTCCGATCACCCTGTTGTTTTTATTACTTTCAATATTTAAAAAACAGGCAAGAGCACGCAATATAGTGATGAGTGCGCTTCTGGTATGCATGATTATTACCATGGGTATATGTGCGCTTACGGTAAAGCCGGAGGATGAAGGCGTAAAGTCCGAAAAGGACAAGGTAACGCAGATAGACCTTATATATTCCGTAGCGTCCAGAAAAGGAGGAACCGCAAAAGCTCTTGAGCTTTTACGTGACCTTCGTGCCACTGCCAACGATAGTGCCGAGATCACTCTTTGCGATGCATATCTCAACGCATCCGCCGGTGATTGGAGAAGTGCGGAGCTTTTGTATAATAAGGCTATGAGTCTCAGCGGTAAAAAGCCGTCGGGTGAATTTGCCGAGCTGTGCAAAAAGGCAAGGGAGGAGACGAATACAGACTATGCCGCCGCTGTATATTTCGGTGAAGAAGTCAGCTCTGAACAGGATTCTTGCGGTAAGCTCGTCCTTCTCGCAAACAAATTCATTGATACAAAGGCAAAAGGTCTTGATAAGGAGATAAGAGACTCTGCCGCGATACTCGTGGAATCCGAAGAGCTTTTCGGGCATTATCTTGAAGCAGGCGAGCTTGACCAAGGCAGGGTAAAGTATCTCGTGTCAAGTCTTGATGAGGCAGCCGAGGCTAATCCCTCGCTTCTCAATATCGAGCCGGTACGCATCTGCCGTTTAAAGCTCAACGTTCTTGCCGGAAAGTATTCAAGCGTAGCCGGCAGTATCACCAAAAGCTCCTGTTATGACGAGCTTGCCATAGCCTCAGAGCTTTATATAAACGGTCTTATAAGCGACTCCGCCTTTTCAAAGGATTATACCGGTGATTACAAAAAGATGAGCCGTGAGGTCCTTGCTCAGCTTGAAAAGCTTTATGAAGATCTCCCTTCCGATAAAAAGGAGGATAAGGAGCTTGTAAAGGAGCTTATAGAAAAATTAAAGGGCAAAAAGGCGACTGACGGTCTTGATATATTGAAGGACGGCATTCTTGCCGTGGCGGCCGATAAAGAATCACCCGATTCGCCTAAGGCATATCTTCAGCTTGCAAAGATAGAATACCGCGAAAAGGACGAAAACAAATCAAAAAGATATATAAGCAAGGCTCTTTCGGGACTCGGAATCAGCGATGATGAGGAATTTTATATTCCTTTGAGCAATATCGCCCGGGTCATTACAGATAAGGATGACAAGGAGGAGCTGAAAAACGTTGCCGGTTACGTTGATGAGGCGATAAACCATTCGGGAGACAGTATAGTAATTGCCGCAGTTGAAAAGGCGGCGGCGCAGAACGATCCCGGGGATGATGATACAAAGAGCGGCTCAGCGTTCAACGGCTTTATGAATGATGCTGTAAGCCAGCTGAGGATCTCGGTGAATATAACCGACGTTGATTCCTCCGATTTCCCCACCGTAAAGGCTACAGTTACCATAGACGAGTCTCTTGCATATACCGCAGAAGAATTAAAGAGTATGATATCCGTTACCGACTGCGGTGTTGAAATAGAGGATTTCACCGTGGAAAAGGTGGAATACAAGGCGGCGAATATCCTTCTTTGCTGTGACACCTCGGGCAGTATGAGCGGACAGCCGATAGAGGATCTTTCAAATGCGGTAAAGCTCTTTGTTGAGACGTCGAAGGATAAGGAAAGGATCGCTCTTGTCACCTTTGATTCGAATATCGGCGATGTATATGATTTCGGTACAGATAAAAAAACGATATACAATGCCGCGGATTTTAACGCATCGGGCGGTACCAATATGTACGATGCGATAATCGACTCTCTTGATAAATTCAGCAAAAAGGAAGGGGAGCTTAATTATATACTCCTGCTTTCCGACGGTGAGGACGGAACTATCCGTTCAAGCGAAAAGATAAACGAAAATATAGGAATTCCCTGTATCGATAAGGCTGTAGTTCTCTATTCCCTCGGTCTCGGCTCTGATGTTAATATCGACTATATGGATACTCTTGCCACCTCCACCAACGGCGAATTCGTTTATATAAGCGATTCTGCGACCCTGGGAGATTTTTATGACACCTTAAGAGGTCAGATACTTAATCAGTATATCGTGACCTATAAGGCGGAGGATACTCTCACCGTAAACAGAAACGTAAAGATACATATAACCGAGGACCCCGTTTCCCAGGACATTGCTTACTATTCTATAGGCGGCTCTGCCTCGGGCGAGGATAATTCAGAGGATGAGAATATCCTTACCTTCTCCGAAAAGGGAGTTTACGGTATAGATACCTCCCTTATCTACAAGAGTGCCAAGTCCACAAGGATAACTCTTTCAGGCTTCGGCTTTGAAAAGGAGGATAAATTCCGCTGTGAGCTTGACGGTAAGCTTGACTACGGCGCAGATGCGGTAAAATGCGAATTTGTGAACAAGAATACCGTTACCGTTATAATTCCGGGAGGAATAGCCTGCGGAAAATATAAGGTAAAGATTAGTATAGGTGAGCTTAAGGCAAATATCGAGGATGGACTTACCGTTGTGGCGCAAGGCTCGGAGAAGCTTACCGAATTCGGCCCCTACGTATTTACCTCTTACGAAAAAACAGAAAATGACGGTGTGACCGTGCTTTCAAGCGCCGTTAACCTTAACGGCTGGCTCAATTTCAGAGGGGAGGTTACCCTTGAAAAGACAGGTGACGAGCGCGAGATCAAAATGATCGACGAAAAGGGCTCATACGTTCAGTATTTCGAGGGCTCTGCAACGGGCTTGTCGAAAATCATGGCGAAAAAGGGGATCAAGCTTCCTATTGAGCCGCTGGGCGAGGTTGTTCTTGTGAATGACCCCACAATAAATGCCGAATCCGAGGATTATCCTGTAAACGCGGTTGAACTTCCCTTTATTTACTTTGCGGATGCTTTATCATTTTCTATGCCCGGTATATCTCTTTACCCGAACAGAATAGTATTAAAGTCAAACGAATTTTCAACAAAGTTCCCCGGTCAGGACGATATGCTCAAGGCGGGCGGTATAAAGGATATATTTAAGTTTAAGATAGAAGCTGCCGGAATAGTTACAAATAAAACCATAGGGGTAAAAGGAGAATTCAGTAACAAGCCTGATGACGATAAAAAGAGTTTTACTCCTGCAAACTTCGGTAAAACAAAGCTGATGATATCTCCTTTGAATTTTAAGGTAAAGATAGATACGGTAGAAAACAACTATTCTGTAGATCTCGGAGTGAAGCTTGATTTTATAAAGCAGGACGATGACGGAGGTCTCGGTGTATATGCGGAATGGAAGTCAAGAGAAACCGATAAGGGTCTGGAGCATATAGTTCCTCATGAGTTTATGATAAAGGCATCTTATCCCATTCATGCTACCATCGGACCGGTTCTGGTTACCTACAGCGATTTCAAGGTAGGATTATCCGACATCGACCCCAATAAAAAGATCAGAGACTGGAAGCTGAAGGGTCAGTTCGATCTTTCTACTGCCAAGGTAAGCGAAATGGTTCCCGGACTTAAGGATTATATAGATGACCCGGCAGTAATGCAGTTTGACGATACCACCATTGAGCTTAGCTTCGGTCAGATGTATTTTATGATAAATGCTGAGCTTAAATTCCTTGAGCAGATAACGATAGGCAAAGCAAAAATAGAGGCGGGAAAGATCCCTGTTACCTCATGGCTTTTAGGCCTTGAAAACGATGATGCATACGGACTGCGTGCAGAGGTATTCACGGGAATCGACTGGCATATACCCAACTGCGACTTCAAGGTCGGAGCTACCCTTGTGCTCCATGCTCACAGTAAATTTGCGGGCATCGAGGCAGAGGGAGACGCAAACGTGACCATTAAATGGCTTATCTTCAAGGCTAAGTTCAAGGAGACGGGTACCGGTGTTATCGGCTTACAGTTTGACGGAGATCTTCCTACATTTGTAATAAAGATAGCAATGGAAGACGATAGCGGAACAAACGGCTATTATCTTATGTGGAATAAACGAACGAACCTCGATTACGGAAAGCTTGAGGTGTAAGGAGGAATCATGATGAAAAACAGAATTATCAGAATATCGGCATTTCTGCTTTCGGCATTGATGCTTCTCTCTCTTATTCCCTTTACTTGCACAGCGGCGGAGGAAAGTGCAAATATATTCAACCTTTCCGAAAAAAGCCATATGATGGTTAGCGTTGAATATACCTCGGGAGCACCTATGGTAAAATTTATTTCTCCCGACGGCACCGAATACGGAGCAGACGCTCTTGCCAACGGCAGTATGCTTAAGGAGGATGACGGCTCGGTACTTACCTACCGTATCAGGAACGCCTCGGCAGGTCAATGGAAGATAGTATATGACAAGGGTTCAAATAAAAAGCTCAATATTACCTGGGCGCCTTACGGCGAGGCTGTTTCTGTAAGCTCTCTCAGCTATCAAAAGGACTCGGATACAAGACTTAAGGTCAGCCTCGGAGTATCTTATTTTGAAGCTGCATCCTATAATTATGTTCTTTACGCAGTAACCACCGATGAAAACGGCTATGTTGAGGGTAAAAGACAGCTTGCAGAGGGTAGCGGTACTGCAAACTCAACCGAGGAGATCTCTGTAAATATATCAGACCTTGCAAGCTACTCGGATTATAAGATAATGGCAGAGGTTTCTGTAAAAACAGGAGCGGTTACCGTAAGCGACTCAAAGGTAAGCGCAGGAAGCTTTTCCTATACCAACGAAAATGCTCCCGAGGCAATGAAGGATGTTTACGTTGAGTACGGAGTAAACGAAGAATATCTTCTTGTTGACTGGAGTGAATATACACGTTCCTGCGAGTCATATATTCTCGCGATATACGAAAATGACAGCTCCGAGCCTGCGTATATAAGTGAGTTTGAAAGTGACATTACATCTACCGAAATACTTATAGATCCCGCAATATCAAAATTTAAAATAGATATTGGTTATAAGAAGTCCTCGGGAGAAATGTCAAACTTTTTGAGTAAAACTCTCGATACAAAATACGCAAAGGCAATAACCACCGATGCCGTAGAGGAAACGTCAAGCTCCTATGTTATGATAAGCTATGATCTTACATCCTTTTCCAAGGAGGTAAGGGTTGACGTAACGGTAAACGAAAATACCCAGGAGGTCTTGCTTAAGGATAAGGGTACTATGACTGCGGCTCTCGAGCTCTTTGAGAATGAATTTACGGTACGCTGGTATCTTGATGAAACAACCGCATTCGTTATCCATCATTCGATATATGCAGATAATATGGCCCCTCTCCTTATCCTTCCCGAAATAACCACCGAGGTAAATACCAAGGATTCAAAATATATTCTTGTAGGATATACTAACCCCGGATGTACCGTAACCGTCAATAAGGAAAGTGCAAAGGTCGATAAGAATGGTGATTTCACCATCACTCTTAATTTAAAGGAGGGCGAAAACGAGTTCGCGGTAGTTTCCGAAAATGTATTGGGTATTTCTTCCTCCCAGACCTTTACTGTAACCCGCTCTTCCTTTGCGGCGGTGTCGGCAAAGGGAAAAACCGATAGTGAAAAGACCTCACCCGTAGTTAAATTCCTTTCTGAATATAAGGTGCTTTTGGCTGCTCTCGCGGCATCAATGCTTCTTTTCCTTCACGTGGTAATATCAAGCAGAATATTCTCCAAGCGCCGCGAAAAAAAAGGTGTATTGAGCGCTGTTGTAAATCTCATAGGTTCAACCGTTCTCTATATATCCGTACTTGCGGGCGGTTATGCGGGATACTGTATATATAAATTAATACAGAGCAACAGACTTCTCAACTCTATGAAGTTCTATGAAGCGGCAAACAAGGCCGTATCCACCTCCTACGCCATGATAGAGCTGCACGAAACTATTAAAAAGAGAATGATAATCTGGATAATAATTTTCGTTCTGTTGTTTATGGCAGGATTTGTACTTATGCTTGTATCCCTCTTTATAAAGAAAAAGAACAAGCCGAGCTCTGCGGTAAAGCCTGAATCAAAGTTGTCAACAAAGGCGCGATCCGTAACTCAAACAAAGCCCGAACCCGAACAAAAAAACGAGCAGGAGGAATCGAGGGATCCTTCTCCAAGGGAGGATGAGAAAGCTGTGGAAGCTGTTCCTGAAAAAACAGTTACCTTCTGTCCTGTATGCGGTACAGAGAATAATATCAGCTCCTCGTTCTGTAAAAAATGCGGAAGTAAGCTGAAGAAAAAATAATAACAAAATAAAGCGGTAAGATTATAAAAAAAGTCTTACCGTTTTTAAATATATAGGGAATTTCTTTACCTCATGCAGAAAAAATTAGACTTATTTATCAGCCGAAATATTAACAAAATGTAAATATGTGTAAAAATGCGTTTTTTCTTGTTTGAAAAGCGTCTCCTGATTCGATATATATAATAGAGAGTATAAAAAGAAAAGCTATACTTTACCGTTTTAATGAAGTTTATCCGTATTTATTATGGTTAACGTAAATACCGCAACAACTTCTTTACTTTGTATTGTAAAGAAATTATAAACGATTCGAGGAAGGTGAGAATAATTAAAGCTTTTCTCACACTTATATATCGTAAGAAAAATATATAACACGGGAGATAAATATAATTAATCAAATATGAGACAGCAAGCACTTTGCTTATAATTCAATCAGCAGTAATATTACATATTTTATAGTTAAAACGAATTTTATGTCATTAATGTAATGAGGGGAGGAAACCGTTATGAAAATATAATAAAGAAGTTAAATATATGAGTTGTAATGAAAAGATTAAAACAAGAAAGGAGACTAAAATGAAAAAAATAATAAAGTTTGTTTTTACATCTCTGATAATTTCCGTAATTATATCTATGCTTTGCCTTGTCACGTACGCGGATTCAACTAACGTTTTGACAGATGTAAATGACGATTATTGGGCAAATAATGAAATATTCTTTGTTTATTTTAAGGGAGCGTTATTCAGAGAGTATGGTAGATTTTATCCCACGGATGGTTTGACAAGGGGTGAAGCAATAAAGGGTATTACCGATATTTTAGATCTTAACATTCCAAAACATGCAAATACAGATTTTACCGACGTACCTTATTCATCCGAGTATTCAGGAGCGGTGAAATGGGCATCTGATAACAATATTGCCCAAGGCACGGGGGACGATATGTTTAGTCCGAATACGGTAATATCAAGACAGGCATTTTGTGTGTTTATATATAAAACCTGTCTTGTTCAAAATATAACGTTGCCTGTTATAACGCAAAACGTAAATTTTAATGATCAATCAAGTATTGCATCTTGGGCTTTGCCGTCGGTAACTGTCTTGGCAAAAGCAAATATATTGCAAGGCTACTCTAACGGTAATTTCGGGCCTACTGATACTATAACCCGTGCTGCCGGAGCTACGATACTTTCAAGATTATATGCAATATCCGAAAGCAGTAACAGAAAAATATTACTGTATGTTAGAGCTTCGAATGGGACTTCTTTGAGTAATGCTGCGGTTTATATTTATTACAGAAACAACAACCCCGGACCAAACAATCATAAATACCCCGAAGAAGTTGTATATACCGATGCGGCGGGTATTGCCCATATAACACCGCCCAATAATGATCCCTATGCAGTAAACGTATTTGCATTTAATTATCGACAAGGGCTTTGTAATGACTATTTAAGTCCTGATTATTTTATGAAAACTATTATAATGAACAGGGATACCGGAATGGGATACAGCTTGCCTTTAGCAGGATTTAATAATCTAAACGAATGGGCAACTACACGTACATATTTGGATAGCTGTCAGAACTTCGGCTGGAGGTATAATTCTAACAGTCAATATGAGTACCATCAAGGGATAGATATAGGCAGACCAACAGGAACTCCGGTGTATAGTTCTTCCACCGGAAAGGTTGTACAAGCAGATTGGTTTGCAGGTTGTGGGTATTTAGTACAAATTGATGCTTGTTATTATGAAGATGAAGAAAATGAAGAGAATAATAAATATTATTATTTTATTTATCAACATTTAAATAGTTATTCTGTTTCTGTGGGGGATGATGTTATTCAAAACCAGCAAATAGGAACAGTAGGTGCAACAGGTGGTAATTATTCGCCGCATTTGCATTTTTCGATTTCAAATAAGACAGCATATGGTGTGACAAGCAGAGATTATATGGATCCATTAGCATTCATACGTAACCAAACTCCGTACAATAACTAAAAAATTGGAGGTAAATATGAAAAAATTTATAATGTTTTTAATGACGGCTTTATTAATATTGGTGATGATTTCTTGTACAAGTATGAAAAAAACAGAGGAAAACATTGTTTTAAAAAAAGAAGCTGAAACAAACAATGCAGGGATAGATAGAGAAGAAGCAGGCATGAATACAACTCCTATTATTGAATCAGATGAGGAAAATAAAAATTATGATGTTGGAGCAATAGGTGGAAGCAATATTTGCAGCATTCATAACTTTGGTTATCATTGTTACCCTAAGGAGATTATAGCATATATTGGAGAAGAACGGTTTAGAGAATGGGCAAATAATGCTCATTCAATTATCGATGAAAACGGATGTTGGCCTGATGGTAATCTGTTTTGCTGTATAGAACTTTTCGATGTTCCGAACGAAGTGATTATAGAAGCATATCAAAATGATTTTTATAATCACGACTGGGATATTGAGGCAATACTTACAAAAGATAGCGTTGCCTTTGAAAATCATGCTAGAAATACTGTTGAGTCTCAGTATGATAAGAAAATGTCCACAGAAATGCTTTTGAAATATAGATTGTACGACATTATGGAAAAAAAGACCGATGAAAAAACAGAATCATATTTTAAAATGATAACAAATAACGGTACCAATTATCCGGTATGTAAAGTAACGTTGTACGAAATGATAAGCAATACTTCATTGACAAAAGCAGATTTTGAGAAAGCGCTGGGTAACGCATCGTCCGTAAATGGTGAAAAATATGCATACCCCCACTTCGATTACGATCTTGATCTTCTTTTTGGCGAGGCAGATACTTTGGCGGATATGATAAACGTTATCGAAGACAACGGCTATGAATCAAAGGTGAAATTAGCGGATGCCTTGTTGCATAAGGATAAAGAATAATGCCCGGAAAAACAAACGGCAGGCGCATTACTGCTGTTTAAGACTGTTGAAAAAAGAGGGGAGGAAATAGTTATGAAAAAATAATAAAGACATCAAAATATTAAAAAACAATTAGAGGAGGAATAATTATGAAAAAATTATTATTGATAACATTGATTATATTTTTAATTGTTTCGTGCGCTTCTTGCTCGGATACTAAAAAGGTGGAAGTAAGCGAAAAAAATGAAACGGATCAAAAGATTTTAAATGCCCAAGAAAGCGAGCCTTTAGAAGAAAAGGAAAACATAGAAAAGCCGATAGGCGGAGGAGATGCAATATGTCCTGTACATACGCTTTATTATCATGCATATCCGGACATTATTGTAGAATATATCGGAAGAGATGATTTTAATTCATGGATAGATGGAAAGGAAGTGCAGGATGACGAAGGATGTTATCCCGAAGCAAATATATTCAAACTTATTGAGCATTTCGATGTTCCCAATGACATAATTATCGAAACGTATAAGAATGATTTTTATAATTGCGAATGGGATATGGAAAGCTTACTTTCAAGAGATGAGGAAGGCTTTGATGAGTCCTCCCGTAGGATGAAAGGTGATGATTCTCACAACGAGTACAGGGTTAAACTGCTTAACGAACGTGCATTGAAACATGCTTTGTTTGATATAATGGAAAGGAAAGAGGATTCAAAAACGGCAGAATACTATAATTTGATTTCCGATAACGGAAGTGTATCACCGGTAACGGAAGTTTCTATTTATGAAATGGTAAGCAATACCTCCTTGACAAAAGAGGATTTCATAGATGCATTGGACGGGGTAGCAGGAGAGGAATCAAGTGAGACTTCCGAATCCCACTTCGATTACGATCTTGATCTTCTTTTTGGTGAGGCAGATACTTTGGCGGATATGATAAACGCTATCGAAGACAACGGCTATGAATCAAAAGTGAAATTAGCTGATGCCTTGTTGCATAAGGATAAAGAATAATGCCCGGAAAAACAAACGGCAGGATGCTTCCTGCCGTTTATTATATTTAAAGATTATATTTTAAGACATCCCTTAAGGTATTTATAGCCCAGGGCGAGCTCGTTGATATGCTTTTGAATCTTTTCGGATTCGATATCGAAGCTTTCTATGCTGTCCCACCATTTTTCCAATTCATCCTTTACAGCAGATATCTGCTCTGTTTTGAAGATGGCGGCTGCGGTGGTATATTGTGCGAAATGCTTGCCGGTGCTGCATATTTCAAGTGTGAAGAAGTATTCCTCAACAAGCTCGGAGGCTTCACCGTAATAAGCGTCGATAAATGCACGTATCTCTGCGTTATACTCCTCTTTTGTGAGATCCTTATCCCACATGAGAAGTGAAACCAGATACGCACGTAATGCACCGAACTCGTTGCCCTCGCTGTGGAGGTAACCCTCGTTAAACATACCGTTTACACCCAATTCTTCAAAATACTGATAGTTTTCGTAAATAGAATCGAAGTTCATGAAGGGTAACTTGTCGTCCTGAGTATATTCAACAACGTAGTACCAGATATAGATATTGTCAGAAAGAGCGCACCAGCCCTCAAGATCTTCCTTGAAATCCTCGTTCTTCGCGCACTCAGGATCGTTTAAGGGGCATCCGCAGCAGCTCTCAATAGGGCAGTACATTACCACCACGTTATCTCGGGGCGCAGTCTTGGGGGGGTCTATAGAGAACATATAGGCAAGGGTAAGTATCTTTATTTCGGGATAATCGGTTTCTATATCCTCGGCAAGTCGGTTTATAAATCTTATAAGAGAGCCTGCAAGGCTTCCCTCTGCAACGTTTGCCTGGGAGCAGGCGCTGCATTTACAGTAATCGTAGTTATCGTTCTGGGTGACCGATACTATCTTTGCATCGGTGAGTCTTGAGCAGAGAGTTCTTAATCTTTCAAGGGTCTTCTGATATATCTCCTCGTCCGAGAAGCAGGGTTGTGTTTCTTGAGGAGCAAGATCAAAGGTGGTCGCCATTGTATGTACGAATTCTCCGCCGAAGCTGAAGTTTCCGCCGAGATAATAGTTCATTACTCGTCTGTTGTTAGAATTTATCTTTCTCTTTGCCGCGTATTCGTGATGGAAGATCTGATACTGGTCACAGTCGCGGAATTCCATATAGGGCTTCTGCTCGTTGAAGGTGTCCTTGGGGATGTCTATAGCATCGTTGAAATAGATGATCTCGCAGTCTTCACCAAAGAAGCGCGCTCCGATATATTCCTCAAGGAAGGAATATACCGCATAGAGAGTGCCTCGGCGCTCCGCACCGGTGAGGATAAGTCTTGTGCCCTCGGTCTTTATAAGAAGGGTCTCTTCACCGTAGCCTGTTCTGTCTATCTTATCAATAACGTCACCCTCTCGTGAGGTTATACCCACAACGATCTCGTATTTTGAGGGCTCTGTGTCATCTGTTACACGCTCAAGCTCAACTCCTGTTGCAAGCTTGATATATTTTTGAAGCTCTTCGGCGGCGTAAACCTCATTGAGACCAAAGGTCTTCATTTCCCAGTCGTGATAAACTATCTTATACTTTGAAATATCAACTCCGCCGATAGTAAGCTTCTTTACGGGGTGCTCCTTACCCGAGATCTTCATTTCGTGAATATCAACGTAAACGAAGTCTTCACTTTTCTGCTCGGTATAGCTTACCTCTCCCTTTTTATCTATCTTTGCGGGGAAAACGGGAGATTCAAGAGTAATATTTTCTGTGAGAAGCTCAAATGCCTCCGAATAAGCATAGGTGGTTCCGGCAGAGATGCTTATATCCTTTTCCTCGTTCTTTACGGTATAAGCATTTCCTTCTACCGCCTCATGACCGCGGGCATCGCCGATAAGAAGTTCATATTCCGCTTCCTTTTCCGAATCCTTGACAACGGGAAGAGTTACTCCGTAACGGCGGGATACAGTATCCTGCAGACGAAGAGCGGCAAGCTTGTTTACGGTAAATTCCTCAACGTAGCTTCCTTTTACCTCACGATATACTATTGTGTATTTTGAAATTTCAATACCCTTTTCTTCTTTTTTTGTTTTGCAGGCCGTAAGGGGCAGAACCATTAAAATGCACAGTAATACTAAAAAAACTCTTTTCATTTTATACTCTCCAACTTAATTTTATAATTTTATTATATCTTTTCAATATGAACAAATCAATATTAATTAAAAAAAGATAGGATTATACTTGAAAAATTCAAAGCTATAAGATATAATGAAATTAATATTGACCGAAAGGAAAAAATTATAATGAAAGCAGCAGTTTGGACCGATATCGGTAAGGTAGAGGTCAGAGAAGTAGAAAAGCCCAAGGTACAGCCGGGCTGGGTAATACTTAAAATTACGGCGGCAGGTCTTTGTGCCACAGATATTCACCACATTTTCGGTAAAATTACACTTACAAAGCCCCCTCACATTTTAGGTCACGAAATGGCGGGCGTAATTGAGGAGATAGGTGAAGGTGTAGAGGGCTGGCAGATAGGCGACCGTTGTACGGTTGATACTATGATAGGTTGCAAAACCTGTAAATACTGCAAAGAGGGCAACAGTGAGTTCTGCTCCAACGGCGGTGAGATCGGCTATGCACCCTACAACGGAGCATATTCCGAATACGTTGCGGTTCCCGCTCCCAATCTTCATAAGCTTCCCGATAACGTAAGTGACGAGGAGGCGGCCATAATCGAAAGCTGTGTATGTCCTGCAGGCTCTATGCTCGCTCACCCCGTAAAGCCGGGCGAGATAGTTCTCGTTCAGGGCGCAGGCCCCGCAGGCCTTGCATATATTCAGCTTGCAAAGATCCAGGGTGCCAAAAAGGTCATTCTTTCATGCCGTAAGAGCTACAGAAGCGACCTTGCAATGAAATTGGGCGCAGACGTACATATCGATCCCACAAAGGAGGACGTTTACAAGAGAGTTCTTGAAGAGACCGACGGCTACGGAGTTGACGTTTCTATCGATGCGGCAGGCTTTGGCGAAACCGTTAAAACAGCGGTACAGTGTGCTTGTGCGGGTGCGAGAGTTATTCTCTACGGTATCCCCGCAGATGATGACAAGGTGGATTTCCCCGTTACCGAAATAATCATAAAGCAGCTTTCCATCTACGGTGCCTGCTCCTCCCCCAAGTCATGGGAGCCTATGCTCAAATGGACAAGCGAGGGCAAGTTCAACCTTAAGGCTATGGTAAGCGCAGAATACAAGCTTGATGATATCATGCAGGCTATCGACGATATCGAAAACAGAAGAAATAATATAGTAAAGGCGGTTATAAGTTTCAAATGATTATTACAGACGTAGAAGTATTGGTTGTTAAACAGCCCGAAATTAAAATGATCGGTGACGGCAGTCAGGATACTGCCGTTGTAAGAGTTACAACAGACACAGGCATTCAGGGTATAGGCGAGGTTGACTCCTCCCCCTATATCGTTAAGGCTATCGTTGAATCTCCCGCTTCCCATGAGGTTTGCAGAGGTCTTCGCGATGCGGTTATCGGCATGGATCCCTTCGACGTTGAGGTCATCTGGCAGAAGATGTACAATTATTCCTACTATTACGGCAGACGAAGCGCCGCTATCCATGCAATGAGCGGTATTGACATTGCTATCTGGGATATCATCGGTAAGGCTCTCGGCAAGCCGGTACATAAGCTCCTCGGCGGCTCCTTCCGCAATAAGATCAAGGCATACTGCTCCATCCTTATGCCCGAAACCGAAGAAGAAATTGCAAGAATTTGCGAAACATATCTTCCCATGGGCTTCACAGGCATCAAATGGGGCTGGGGTGCTCTTGGACGTGACGACGAAAAGGACCTTGAGCTCGTAAGACTTTGCCGTAAGCATATGGGTGATAAGCCCAAGCTTATGATAGATATCGGCATGAGATGGACAGAATACAAGCAGGCAGTTCGTCTCTGTAATAAGTTCAGCGAATACGACGTTCACTGGGTTGAAGAGCCCTTCCTTCCCGATGCGGTTGATTTCTATAAGAGACTGACAAAGGACGTTTCCTCTGTAAATATCTCTGCAGGTGAAGAGCTTGGTACAATGTATGAATTCAACGAGCTTATCAACGGCTGTAATATCGATATTATTCAGCCCGATATGAGCCGTTGCGGAGGTATCACCGTTGCAAAGAAGGTTATGGATATGGCAATGCTCAAGGGTATTCCCATGATCCCCCATGCATTCAAGACAGGTATTCTTATGTCCGCATCCCTCCAGCTTATTGCGGCAACTCCCAACTCTCCCTTCCTTGAGTACTGCTCACAGGAAACGGTTCTTTCCAAGAATCTCGTTAAGCATCATTTCCAGATAGACTCCGAGGGCTATGTAAACATTCCCGATATCCCCGGCCTCGGCGTTGAGATCGACGAAGAGATAGCAGAAAAGTATTCTGTTAAGATTTAGAAGAACAACCCTTGCGGAAATGCAAGGGTTGATATTAAATGAGGAAATATAATGGAAAATTGGCTTTCGCGGGAAACTGCGCTTATAGGAGAGGAAGCAGTAGAACGCTTAAAAAAAAGCTCGGTGCTTATATTCGGTATAGGCGGTGTGGGCGGATACTGCGTTGAGGCTCTTGCAAGAGCGGGAGTGGGTGCTCTTACCCTTGTTGACCATGACAGAGTGGGAATAACAAACCTCAACCGTCAGATAATAGCAACAATATCGACCCTTGATATGCCTAAGACCGAGGCAGCGGCGAGGAGAATAACGGATATAAATCCCGAATGCAAAGTAAAATGCGTAACGGAATTTGCCGAAGCGGGAAATATTGCAGCTATAATTGAAGATGCAGAGCCCGATTATATAATCGATGCCATAGACTGCGTTACCTCAAAGCTTCTTATTGCAGAGTATGCCGTGTCTCATTCGATTCCTCTTATATCCTCAATGGGTACCGGTAACAAATTAGATCCCGAAAAGCTGAAAATTGTCGATATTTCCAAAACTCACACCTGCCCCCTTGCCCGCGTTATGCGAAGAGAATTAGGGCAGAGGGGAATAAAGCATTTAACAGTTCTGTTCAGCGAGGAGCCTCCTGTTAAGGTGGGTATGAGGACACCTGCCTCCGTATCCTTTGTCCCCTCGTCTGCAGGACTTATGATAGCAGGCTACTGTATCAGAAAAATGATAGAGGTATAATAATGATAGATCTTTTAACTTTACACAAGCAGTTTTTGATTCCCCATATCAAGGAGGGAGACACGGTTGCCGATTTTACCATGGGTAACGGTCATGATACCCTATGGCTTTCACGGCAGGTGGGAGAATCGGGCAGAGTATATGCCTTTGACATTCAGGCGCAGGCAATAGAATCCACCGCAAAATTTCTTGAGGAAAACAAAGCACCTGAAAATTATACCCTCATTCATGATTCCCATGCCAATGCAAGAGAGTATATAAAGGAAAAGATAAAAGCAGGAGTTTTTAATCTCGGATATCTTCCCGGAGGGGATAAGAGTATAACCACTAAGCGTGATTCCACCCTTATGGCGGTAGAGGCGGCAATAGAGCTTCTTGATAATGACGGTATTGTTCTTATAGCCGTTTATCCCGGCCATGACGAAGGAACGGTAGAGGGAAATCTCCTCTATGAAATGCTGAGTCAAATATCCAGATTCAAGCTTTGCATTTCGCAGTTCAAGATAATCAATTCTCCCACCTCACCCTTCTTTTATATGATAGAGAGTAAATAAATATCCACCCATCGGGTGGATATTTATCTTTATATTATAGAAAATTGCTCCGTTTCGTGTGAATCGTTTACAGTAAGGAAAGGAACGGGATCCGGAGTGCCGGGAGGCGCTATTCATCAAAATTCATCAATATTTTAACAGCCTGTGCTCTGCTTACGTTCATTTTAGGAGCAAGTATCTCTTTTTGAAGATCCACCGAGCCTAAAATATTATTTGTAATTGCCCAGCAGATCGGCTGAACTGCCCAGCTTGAAATATCCCTATGATCGATGAAGCTTTCGTGAACCGAAAGATAAACATCCTTTACGTCCTTGTATCTGTAAAGTATCGTTGCAAGCGCCTGTCGGGTAAGGGGTTCACCTGTGCCGAATCTTCCGTTCGGTTTTCCCTTGATGATTCCTTCGGCATATGCCCAATTTACCGCCTCGGAGAACCAGTCCTTTTCCTCTACGTCATTAAAGGGGGCAGCATCGTATTCACCTAACTTTGCACCGCTTATCCTCGCAAGAACAGTAACCATCTGCTCTCTTGTAAGGAAATTATATGGGTTAAATTCATGTTTTTCATTACCCTGAACATATCCTTTTTTAACGCAATACTCCAAGCCCTTTGCATACCATGCGTTTTCATCCGTATCAATAAAGGGAGATTCATATTCGAGAATGGGTATCGGTATCGCTTCGGACTGCTCTCCGCAGTCATAACAGAAGGATATCTTATAGCCTTCGTTTTCATAGCTCGGAGGTTCGATTATTATCCATTCATTGAAGATATGTCCTGAGGATGGAATGACTATTTTATAGGAATTAGCACAGAGAGAGCAGGTATAACGTTCATAACCGTTATTTATACAGTCGGCTATATGTCTTTCGGTCATTTCGTATTGATGATCGCAGGGCTCTCGGTCATATGCCCAGTCAACTGCGGGAATATTACATATTTTACTTACAGTATAGTTATGGGATAATTCTATCTCACCGTTACCGTTACTCGAAAAGCCAACTGTAAGATAACCGCTTTCGATATCATTTAAACCCCTGAGGTCAACGTCCCAATAAGGGTATATATCATTTTTGATATCACCATAGCATTTGTCATTTATATATACACTGTAGCCGAGGGAAGCGTTCTTTTTGATATCAAAGCTTAAGCCCCCTGTGATATCGATGAGCTCGTATGCGTTTTGTATTGGATATTCTACAAGAGGCATTATATTAGAATTATCCTGCTTAGTGAAACGCCATTCACGTCCGAGATTTCCTTTTTCATCTGTGCTTTTGCCGTCATAATATACTATAGAAACCGATGCCTCGACATTGCTCTTATTGTAGCCGGTTTTTTCCGTCTTCACCGTAACGCAAAGTCCTTTGCTTCCTATAGGCATCAGATTGCGAAGACCGTTGGTCCTGTGCGTCCAGTCATCGCCGATACCGGTTTCTGTTTCGAAATCGTAAAGTTCGGTTATCGGTGCCTCGGTCCATAAAAATGAAAAGTTGTCTCCGTAATTAAGCTCGAAGCTTTCTTCGGGCTCGATAAGAATGCTTAAAGAGTCAAGCGGTGAGCTTTTCGTGAAGGTGAGCGCCGTTACGGGGTAAGCGCCGGGGAAGGTGTCATAATCGGGGATCGTAACCGCTATTTTTGAATCCTTTGTAGCGGTGAAATAAAAGCCCTCGTCCTTGATGATTCCGTTGGGACTTATGATCTGATGGGATGTTGAAGAAAACTTTGCTCCCATTCCCCTCCAGGGCGTCTCTTCTGCAGAGGAGGGAAAAACGCCAAGCGGCAGCAATACCGCTAACAATGTCAATAAACCGATAAAGATCTTGCTTTTTTTCATGGTTATTACCTCCTATATTAAGTTCTATGTTAATTTTATTACAAAGTAACAAAAAAGTCAATGGATTGTGTAAATATTTGTAAAATGCGCAGATAAAATAAAAGGTACGGTATAAAATTTATCTTGACATAAGACCAATTAGACTATATAATTTGTATTAATAATATTTATTATATGCGAGGAAAGAAAATGATAGATAGCTTAAGAATGAAAAATCGACTTTTCGATTATACAAAGGAATGCGCAGAGGCGGTACAGAAAACCGATTTTGAAGTATTAAGAGACATAGCAAAGATTATTCTTGAAACAAAAAACACGGGAGCTAAGATATTTACCGCAGGAAACGGAGGATCTGCAGCAACGGCATCCCATATCTGCAATGACCTGGCAAAGGGATGCAGAGTTTATGACCGCGTTGGCTTTAAAGCAGAATGCCTTGCCGATTCCACCGCAGTTGTTACCTGCCTTGCAAACGATTTCTCTTATGATGAGATTTTTGAAATAATGCTTAAGACCAAGGCGAAAAAGGGTGATGTGCTTCTTATGTTTTCGGGAAGCGGTAATTCTCCCAATGTCGTACGTGCCGCAGAATATGCACAGAAGATGGGCGTTACTACCGTTGGCTTCCTCGGCCGTGACGGCGGTAAGCTCAAGGGCTTCTGTGATTACTACGTAATAGCTCCCACCGATTCGATGGAAATGCTTGAGGATATGCATATGCTCTACGTTCATGCCCTTGTGGTTGCTATACGCGAGGAATTGAAGCTTATGTGGGATATGGAGATAGTTAAGCCCTTAAAGGAGGGTAATTTCAAAACAGCACTTTTTGATTTCGACGGTACAGTAAGCCTTATCAGAAGCGGTTGGCAGGATATTATGATCCCATATTTCATCGAGGTCCTCTCCGAAGTTGCAAAGGACGAAACAAAGGAAGAAATAACACAGATAGTTCGTGACTTTGTTGATACTCTCACAGGCAAGCAGACCATTTTCCAATGTATGCGCCTTGACGAGGAGGTTGTAAAGCGCGGCGGTGAGCACCGAGACCCCGTTGAGTATAAGAGAGAATATTTAAGACGTCTTGAAATACATATAAAAGAAAGAAAAGAAGGACTTGAAAAGGGTACGGTTAAGCGCGAGGAGCTTGTAGTCCCCGGTTGCATAGAGTTTGTATATGCCTTGAGAGAAAAGGGTATCAAGTGTTATCTTGCCAGCGGTACCGATGAAAAAGACGTGCTCTACGAGGCAGGACTTTTAGGTCTTGACGAGGTTTTTGAAGGCCATATATACGGAGCTCATGATTATATGACAGACTGCTCAAAGGAGCTTGTTATCAAATCTCTTATTAACGAAGGCGGTATCAAGCCCGAGGAGCTCATCTCCTTTGGTGACGGCTACGTTGAAATAGAGCTCGTTGCTGATATCGGCGGTTATACAGTCGGAGTTGCCACAGATGAGGAAAGACATGAAGGGATCAACGAATGGAAGCGCAACCGCTTGCTTTCTGCGGGTGCGTCGATGATAATTCCCGATTTTGCAGATTATAAGAGATTGATAGATTATATTACAGAGTAATTCAGCACAAAAGGAGAAAAACCATGCCGTTCGAAAAATTTGACAGAAGTCAGTTGAATATTTTACCCTTGAACGAGAGAATACATGACGTAGATCTTGCAAAGGTTTTCAAGGATCCCGCAGATCATACCCCCGATTTTACCCACCGCGATCTTCCCGAGCTTGCAAAGTCTGTGTGGGAGGCAAGAAGAAAACACGATGCCGCCGTGCTTATGATGTACGGAGCCCACGTTATCAGAACCGGTAATGCCGGATATATGATAGAGATGATGAAAAAGGGTCTTATTACCCATTTTGCAACCAATGGTGCAGGCTCTATCCATGATTATGAATTTGCTATGATAGGCGAGACCTGTGAAAGTGTTGCAAAATATATTTCCGAGGGTCAGTTCGGTCTCTGGAAGGAGACGGGTATCATCAACGATATCATAGAAGAGGCGGCAAAGGAGGATCTCGGCTGGGGTGAAGCTATAGGCAGATATATCTGGGAGAATAATTTCCCCAACCGTGAAAAGAGCGTTCTTGCCATGGGCTATCATTTAGGAGTTCCCTGTACCGTTCATATCGGTATAGGAAACGATATTATCCATGAGCATCCCAACTGCAACGGTGCGGCAATGGGTATCTGCTCTTACAATGATTTTCTTATATATGCGCAGAGTGTTACCAAGCTTGAGCACGGAGCATTTCTCAATTTCGGCTCGGCTGTAGCAGGCCCCGAGGTTTACCTTAAAGCACTTGCAATGGCAAGAAACGTTGCTCATCAGAGAGGGGAAAGGATCACAGACTTTACAACAGCAGTTTTCGATCTCCTTGAGATACCCGAGGATTCGGAGCATTCAGCAGCACCTCCGAAATCCGATCCCCGCTACTATTTCCGCCCCTGGAAGACCATTCTTGCAAGAACGGTTGCCGACGGCGGCAGGAGCTATTATATCAGAGGCGAGCATCAGAGAACCGTACCCGCGCTTTGTAAGATGGTTATGGATATGGATAAGGAGTAATTATGGATCTTAATAAAATCTATTCTGCTTTTGAGCATATAAAAGAAAAGAAAATTCTTGTTCTCGGCGACTACTGTCTTGACAAGTACGTATATTCGGATCCCGCCGAGGACGATATCTCCCTTGAGACCGGCATGACCGCATGGCAGATATACGGTAAAAAGATGGCTGCAGGTGCGGCAGGAACAATTACAAATAATATCCGCGCTTTGGGTGCAGAGACCATCTGTGTCGGAATAGTCGGTGATGACGGTGAGGGCTACGACCTTCTGAAGGAGCTTAAGAAGATAGGCGCGGACACCCGTTATATTATCGTATCCGATGAGATAACAACAGCAACCTATTTAAAGACCATGCGTAAGCAGGAGAACGGTGAATACAAAGAGGATACCCGTCTTGATTTCCGTAACCGTTCCATTACCTCCGAGGCGCTTTTCGACCGCCTTGCCGAAAACTTTGAAAAGGCTATAGAAGAAGCTGACGGAGTTATCGTATCCGACCAGTTCTTTGAGAGAAATTCGGGTGTGGTAGGGGATTATCTTCGTATTAAGATCAACGAATATGCAAAGAAATACGATATTCCCTTCCTTGTGGATTCCCGTGCCTTCGCCCGTGAATACAAGGGGATGTACATAAAGTGCAATAACTACGAGCTTATGAAATACTGCGGTGCAAAGGGCGATCCCGAAAATCTCGATGACGTTCTTTGCGGCGGTATGGAAATGAAGAACGAGGTCGAGCATTCAATCTTTATTACCTGTAATAAAGACGGTATCAAGGTATTCGAGGATGAGATACATCATGTTCCCACGTATCCCGTTTCGGGCGAAATTGACGTGACAGGTGCGGGGGATGCCTCCAATGCGGGAATTATAATTTCCCTTGCTCTCGGACTTTCTCCCACAGAGGCGGCAATGATTGCCTGCTGTGTTTCCTCCATCACCATTCAGCAGCTGGGCACTACAGGTACCGCTACCGTTGAGGGCGTAAAGCAAAGACTTGTTACGGTAAACGATATGATGAAATGATCAAGGAAGCCGCGGTATATATTTTTCAAAGCTAATTAAAATAACATTTAATTCTATAAAGTAGAGATCCGCCGAAAGATCGGCGGATTCTTCATTTAAATATATCTTTTCAGCTGTGCTTTTGCTCTCTGCCGTACAAAGTACGCAGACGAGAACGTGATCACGTCTTCTGCATCTTACTGCAGAAACCGTTTTTAATAATAGATCCCGAGCTCTGAAAGAGGTCTCCAGTCAATATTGTGTGAGAAGGCATCAAGAGTCTTGATCTCACCGTTTTCGGACCAGTAAACCATACCGATCACACCTCTGTCGAAATGCTCCATAAATTCCATATCCGCATATATACGGTACATTCCGTCCTTAATTTCAAGAGCGGAATTTCCGAGAACCACAGCTACGCGGTCGGGGTTCTTCAAAAGGTCCTCTTTTACCTTGTTTACTCTCGCTTTTTCAAATCCGTGGGGACAAACTATAAGGTCAACACAGCCGGTTGCGTTAAGGTTTTCGTATCTTGAGTCACCGATACCCGAGGTTCCCAAAACACCAAAGCATATGGCACCCGCGCTTGAACCGCTCATTACAGTACCCTTTGCCGCCGCTTCTCTTAAGAGCGCATCGGTTCCGTGCTTTCTTAATCTTGCGAGGAGCATACGTGAGTCGCCGCCGCCCACCGATATGATATCTGCATTCATTATCTTCTCTCTTGCCGTACCGTTTTCAAGGTCTTCAAGAGTAAGATAATCGGTTTTACATCCAAACTCCGCACCGTATTCTGCTTCAACCGCACCGTAGCCCTCGGCTGGGTTTGTGGATGCCATACCGATATAAAGAACGTTCGGCTTTTCCTTGCCCGAAAGCTCAACTATTTCGTAATTTGTACCGAAACCGCAGGTGTCGCCTTCAAGGAAATAGCTGCCTTTATGGGTAGAGGGGGCAAGGGGCTTTAATACGCTTTCGTCAAAGCGCTGTGATATTACGGCTATCTGTGCTCTTGTAGCATTGGATAAGGGAGATAGCTTGTTGCCGTCGGTTCCCTTTATAAGTCCGAGGGCAACTGCGCGGGAAAGATAATCCTTCGCCCAGGAAGAAACGCTTTGCGAGTCGGGATAAGCCGAAAGGTCTGCACCCTCGGGAAGCAATGCGCCCTTGCTTTCTGCGTAGGAGCAGAGAAATTTTGCGATCTGCTCACGTGTAACCTTTCTTTCGGGAGCGAACTTTCCTTCGCCTATACCGCCCGTTACTCCGTTTTTATATGCCCATTCAACTGCGGGAGCATACCATTTGTCGGATGAAACGTCGGTGAAGCTTTCGGAATTCTTGTAGGCTTCAAGGTCAGCCCCGTCGATATTGGCAAGCATCTGTACCATCTGTGCTCTTGTAAAAGCTACGGAAGGGGAGAATTTACCCTCTCCGGTACCATTCATGAAGCTCTTTTCGGCATTGTACAAAACCGCATCGGTGTACCAGGTGTCAGCGGTAACGTCACCGAAAAGCTCCTCGGCAGCGGCAGTACGGAAGTAACCGTCCTTGGTGTATATCAAAGTCTTTCCTGCGGGAACAAGGAGGTCAAAGCTGCGTACAGCATTGCCTTTGCCTTCAAGAATATAGGCATAATGGTTTGCAGTGTATATATATTCCGAATCGGATAAAATCTTGTCAGGGGCAGAGCAGTAACTCTTTACTAACTCGGCAGAATCGGCTGCAGCTCTTTCAATAGAGCTGTAAGTAACCGTACCCGAATCTGCTGTGAGCATGGAATTTTCAAAATATACGCGGTAGTCTGTAACAAAGAAGCTGCTTGAGGTTATAACGTTACTGCCCGTTAACTCAAACTCCTCTTTGACGGTATATATATCCCATAGAGTATTGTATTCACCGGGAACAAAGCGGTCAACCTTCTTTGCTTTTGAGATAAGCTTAACCTTATTTACAAGGCTTTCCTTTTCACAGGAAGTCTCGGGCTCTGCTTCCTTTACCGCAGAAAGGGTGAAGAATACACCCTTCGAGGACGGTGCCTCTACCTTAAGATAATAGGTATCACCGGGAATAAACTTGGTCCAGCCTCCCGCTTCGGGATCATTTGAAGCGGAAATATAGCCTAAAAACTTACCGTTTTTATCGTAATAGCTGTTTGAGTCAACTTCCCAGCCGCAAAGGCAGCCGTCGATCTCTTCAAGAGGCATATCGGTGAGATAACATAAGGGTGCGGGGGCTTTAAAGCTGTACCACGCCGTTTCACCCGGCTCTAACCAATACTGTCTGTCAAATTCAATAGACGGCAGATCGTCCGGGATATTTTCGGTTGCATTCATTCCGATCACTCCAATTGACTGAGTAAGCATTATAACGCTTAACATAAAAAGTATGAATTTTTTCATGGTATTTCTCCGAAATATTTTATATCTCTGATCATATTACTTTAATAAAAAGCCGTTTATTACAACGGCTTTTTATCTTTATCTCAGATTTCAGGAATTTCGATCTCGATCTCTTTTCCGAGCTTTGCGGAACGAACGATACCATCGATGATAGCCTGGTTGTAGAGGATCTCGGAAGAAGGAACGGGAGCCTCACCGCCGTACTTAACTGCATCGATGAAGGATCTCATCTTATTTTCGAAATTATCAATCTCATTGTGCTTCATGGGGATCTCGGTAACAACAGGCTCGCCTGCTACGTCATGGTAGATCTTAAGAGGACCGCCGATAGAACCGTTCCAGCACTCGGTGGAGGGAATTCTCATGCTTCCCTTGGTACCCATGATGATTGTATCACCGGGGGTGTCGAGGTGCATATCCCATGCAATACGGAAGTCAAGAATTACACCGTTCTCAAGACGGATAAAGCCTGCGCCGAAGTCGTCAACACCGAACTTTTCAGCATACTCGGGATGCTTGGGATATGTTGCGGGGTTGGTACCGAAGAAATTGGATGTGTAACCTGTAACGGTTAAAGGCTTGGGATAGCCGATAGCGTTAAGAACCATATCGAGAGAGTAGCATCCGATATCAGCAAGCGCGCCGATACCTGCGGTCTCGTCTTCGATAAAGGAAGTGCCGAAGGGAGTGGGAATACCCTTACGTCTGCCGCCGCCTGTCTGGATATAATATACCTGACCGAGCTCACCGGACTCAACGATCTTCTTAACCATCTTCATGTTCTCGTCGCAACGGGGCTGGAAACCGATGGAAAGGATCTTGCCGCTGCGCTTTTCAGCTCTGCAGATCTCAACCGCTTCCTCAAGAGTAACGCACATAGGCTTCTCAAGAAGAACGTTCAGACCGTGATCAAGAGCATAGATAGTACAGGGAGCGTGCTGACGGTTGTATGTACATACGCAAACAGCATCGAGATCGGGCTCGTTGTCAACAAGCTCACGGTCGCTGGAATAGAAACGAATACCCTCGGGCAGCTTCTTTCTTTGTGCAAAAGCCTCAGCCTTACCGGGAATAATATCCGCAAGTGCAACGATCTCAACATCAGGACATCTCTTGAGGACTCCTGCGTGCGCCTCTGCGATCCATCCTGTACCGATGATACCTACTTTGACCTTCTTCGATGTGTCGATCTCCTTCTTTTCCTGATCAAATTTGAACTGATCAAGTATGTTCTGATTTTCTGACATTTGTCATTACCTCCGAATTATTTGATGTCTTTATTTTATCAGTTAACGCAGTAAATGTCAATGATTTTTTTGCAAATAGAAGTGTCCTGCCGACGCTATTCATATATGCCGTTCAATTTATTTATTTTGTTTTCCGGATCATGTGAATATCCATGCTTGATTTGGAAAAATATATAGTTACTTTATACTTGAAAAAATAAATATAATATACTATAATGGTAAATAATAGATTCAAAACCATTTTTACACATAGAGGTAGCAAATGAAAAAGTATCTTGGAATAGAACTTGGTTCAACGAGAATAAAGGCGGTTGCGATAGACAGCGAGTACAAGCCTGTATCCTCCGGAGACTACACATGGAAGTCCTCCTTTGAGAACGGTATATGGACTTATGATATAAACGAGGCCCGTACAGGTCTTAAAAAAGCCCTTTCGGGTATCGAAAAAAGAGAAGAGATATCCTATGTGGGCATCTCGGGAATGATGCACGGTTATCTTGCCTTTGACGAGGAGTGGAATCTGCTTGCCCCCTTCCGCACCTGGCAGAACACCATTACAGCCGAAGCAGCGGCGCAGCTCACCGGACTTTTCGGATTTAATATTCCTCAGCGCTGGAGTATAGCTCACCTTTGGCAGGCATTTCTTAACGGCGAGGAGCATCTTCCCCGGCTTGCTCATATCACCACTCTTTCAGGTTATATACACTATATGCTGACCGGTGTCAACTCGGTGGGTATCTGTGAGGCATCGGGAATCTTCCCCATAGACCCCGAAACAAAGGATTACGATGCCGGAATGGTTAAAAAATTTGATGAACTGCTCGAATCAAAGGGCTGCACAAAAAAACTCCTTGACCTTCTCCCCTCTGTTTTGGTTGCGGGTGAGAATGCAGGCTCGCTTACAAAAGAGGGTGCTGAGCTGATAGATCATCTTCTTCCCGTCGGTACTCGATTTGCTCCCCCTGAGGGCGACGGAGGAACGGGTATGGCGGCAACAAATTCTGTTGCTCCCCGAACCGGTAACGTCTCTGCAGGTACCTCTATATTCTCGATGGTGGTGCTCGAAAAGAATCTTGAGTCCATCCATGAGGAGATAGACGTTATTACTACTCCTTCGGGATCGCCTGTGGCGATGGTTCACTGTAATAACTGTACAAACGATTCAAACGCATGGATATCTGTTTTAAACGAAGCTGTGTCTTTATTCGGTTCTGAACCGAATACGGGCGAGCTTTATACAAAGCTCTATGAAAAGTCCCTTGAAGGAGATGCCGACTGCGGCGGAATTCTTGTTTGCAATTATATGGCGGGGGAGGGTGTGACCCATCTTGATGAAGGACGTCCCATGGTTGTCCGCCGTCCCGATTCAAAATTCACCCTTGCTAACTTCTTCCGTTCAACTCTTTATTCCACCATGGCTACCCTTAAGCTCGGTATGGATATTCTCTTAAATGAAAACGTAAGGATAGATTCGATGACAGCCCACGGCGGACTTTTTAAAACTCCCGTAGTAGGTCAGAAATATATGGCGGCAGCCTGTAACGCACCGATTACCTGTATGCAGACTGCAGGCGAGGGCGGGCCATACGGCATGGCTCTTTTGGCGGCTTATGCCGACGAAAAGGCGGAGGATATGACTCTCGGTCAGTTTCTTTCAAACAAGGTTTTTGCCAACGTTAACGGCACAACTCTTGCTCCCGACCCCGAAGATATTGCAGGCTTTAATTCCTATATGGAAGAATACAAAAAGCTAATAGAGGTTGAGAAAAAAGCACTTGAGATCGTAAAATAAATAAGAAGATTTTTGCCAAAGCAAAAATCAACCGCAATTATTCATTAAGATTACGGAGTAATTATCACAATGTTAGAGCAATTAAAAGAAAAAGTATTTAAAGCTAATCTTGAGCTTCCCCGTTACGGCCTTGTTACCTTTACCTGGGGAAACGTTTCCGGAATAGACCGCAAAAAAGGTCTTGTAGTTATCAAGCCCAGCGGTGTTGACTATGACGTTATGAGTGCCGATGACATGGTAGTAGTTGACCTTGAGGGGAATTTGGTAGAGGGTAAATGGAAGGCATCCTCGGATACCCCCACCCATCTTGTTCTCTATAAAGCCTTCCCGAATATCGGAGGTATAGTTCACACACATTCGAGAAACGCTACCTCCTGGGCTCAGGCGGGTATGGATATCCCGGCACTTGGTACCACCCACGGCGACTATTTTTACGGCGATATTCCCTGTACACGTAAGATGACCCATGCCGAGATAGCGGGTGAATACGAAAAGGAAACGGGAAGGGTTATCGTTGAAACCTTCAAGGATAAAAATGCCGACGATATTCCCGCGGTTCTCGTCAATTCACACGGACCCTTTACATGGGGTACCGATGCGGAAAATGCCGTACATAACGCGGTCGTTCTTGAAGAGCTTGCGTTTATGGCTTTTCAGGCAAAGATGCTCAATCCCTCGCTCGAAGCTATGCAAGGAGAGCTTCTTGACAAGCACTATCTTCGCAAGCACGGTGCGAATGCCTATTACGGGCAGTGAAAATCGGACATAAAGCTTCAGAAAACCGCTTTATTTCGATTCATGAAACGAAGCAATTTACCGTAAAATAAAAAATGCAAATTATTATATAAATGACTGAAGGTGCAGACTATGAATAACGGTAACGCAAATATAACGGCGCTTCTTAAAAGAGGATATCTTGCTCTTGAGGATAAAGAGTGGGATAAGGCTGATTCGTTTTTTGAGCAATCCTTGAATCTTGATGCCGAATCGGCAGAGGCTTATCTCGGAAAGCTCATGGCAGAGCTTAAGGTTTCGCATAAGTCGGAGCTTTCAAAGCTTTCGGTACCCTTTGACAATAGTGCTGATTATGCAAAGGCTATACGCTTCGGAGACAGTGCGCTTAAAGAGGAACTTGGCTCTTATATCTCGGAAATTACAGCAAGAAATGAATCAGAGAGGGCGGAGGCTGTATATTCCGAGGCGAAGAAGACTATGGAGCATGCCTGCGCTGCGGCAAACGGTATGGCTTTGTATAAGAAAGCAGCGGAAGGCTTTGCCGCGATTTCCGGTTATAAGGATTCGGATAAATTAAATGAAGACTGTCTCAAGCTTGCCGAACAGCTTCGCTGTGATAATATTCTTAATGCTGTTAAAAAGGAGTATTCCTCGGCAGATATTCCCCGTCTCGGTCAGCTTATAGAAAACCTTATGCAGATAAAGAATTGGAAGGATGCATCTTCTGTTATAGAGGAATGCAAAAAGAGAAAAGAACAGCTTGAAACAGATCGTAAAAACGGTATAATTTCCGCGTCAAGGAATGCGCTTAAGGGCAGTGACGTAAAACGTATCGAAGCGCAGATACCCGTCCTTTCATCGCTTAACGGTTACGCGGATTCAAAACAGCTTATATCCGAATGTGAGAAGAGAATACAGGAGCTGAATATTGAAAAGAAGGAAAAGCTCGAAAAAAGAAGGACTCGTAATGCAGTATTCAAAAAGGCAGCGATAATTACTTCCGCGGTTCTGGCAGGTCTTATAGCTATTACACTTCTTTTATCCTTTTTAATAATCCCCGAGATAAGATACTCAAGGGCAACGAATTTATATAACGAAGGAAAATATGTTGAGGCAAGACATATATTCGTTAACCTTAATAACTACAAGGACTGTATGAACCGTATAAGCGACTGTGACGAAAAGCTTTTAGGTATTGACTATAAAAATGCTCTTGAGCTTCTTGAAAAGGGCGAGCTCAGTAAAGCAAAAAAGGCATTCCGCAAGCTTAAGGATTTCAAAAACAGTCCCGACATGGTAAAGGAATGCGATTACCGACAGGCGCTTATATTGATGAAGGACGAAAAATTTGAGGAAGCTTTGAAGATTTTCATGGCTCTCTATGATTACAGTGATTCTATTGAAAAGATCGAGGCGATCGCGGCTTCATACAATGACGACGTTTATACTGTGGCGGTAACCTACGGTAAGCTTGCGGAGCTTGATCCCGGGTTCTGGGAAAAGAGCCGTGATCTTTGGGGTGAGATAACCCGCCGTCATACCGTTTCTGCAGGATGGAACTATACCGTTGCCGTAAGAAGGGACGGTACTGTTTATGCCACCGATGTTGACCTTTCCTCCGATTATCAGTACGGTCAGGCGGACGTGGAGAATTGGGAGGATATAATTGCCGTTGAGGCAGGCTGGGACCATACCGTAGGTCTTAAGAGTGACGGTACCGTTGTTGCTGTCGGTAACAATGAGGACGGTCAGTGTAACGTTGAGAATTGGACGAATATCGTTGCGGTAAATGCAACAAGCTCTGAAACCTACGGCTTAAGAGCCGATGGCACCATTATATCTACCGTATCAGATGAACCCGATTCTTCAAGCGCTGTTATTATGGACGGCGATTACGGTAATACTGTCTTGCTTAACGACGGAACCGTCCCCGGAACGGAATGGAAAAACATGATAGACGTAGCCGATAACAATATTTGTGTGGGTCTCGGTTCGAACGGTAAGATAGTTATCGACGTTCCCGGTTATTATGACGATATGGTTCCCAATACCAACGATTTCGGAAGTAATATTATAGATATAGACAGCTCTATGTATTACATAGTTGCTCTAAGATCCGACGGTACGGTAATTGCCTTTGATAAGGAAAGCGGAGAATATATCAGCTCGGTTAAATTATGGGAAAATATCGTTCAGATAAGCTCTAACGCTTCGCATATAGTCGGCTTGACTGCGGACGGAAAAGTTGAATCTACATACGGAGGTGTTTCTTCCTGGAATGACGTTATCGTGCCTGATCATCTTATCGACAAATTGGTGATACCGGAAGAGCCTGAGGAAAAGCCCGAAGACACGGAAGCCGTAACAGACGGAGATTCGGAAGCAGAGACGTTTGCAGCGCAAGAGGAAGTGACAGAGGCGGCTTAAATTAAGTAAAATCTCCGCAGAAAACTGCGGAGATTTGTGACTTTGTCACGGAAATTATTTTGATTTAGGGTTATAATATAATCACAAAGAAAAAGAAAGGAGACAAAACAATGTCATTACTTCATATAAACAAAGAATTATTCGATGAAATAAAAGAATGCGATAAACCTATACTCCTTGATTTCTATGCAGATTGGTGCGGTCCCTGCCGTATGATCGCTCCTGCAATCGAAGAAATTGCCGATGAGCATCCCGAATATATAGTCGGCAAGATCAACGTTGACGAGGAGCCCGAGCTTGCACAGCAGTTCGGAGTGTTCAGCATACCCCTTCTCGTGGTCCTCAAGAACGGAGAAATAGCAAATAAAGCACCGGGGGCACGGCCCAAGGCACAGATATTAAAGCTTTTAGAAGGCTAAATCTCGAAGCTTTCTTTTATCAAGGATCTTAACGCCCTTGCGTGAAACTTCAACTATACCTTCGTTTGAAAAGTATTTCAGCATACGGGACACAACCTCACGGGCAGAGCCTATATACTTGGCTATCTGCTCATGGGTAAGAATAACCGTATCCGAAGAGGTTCTTGTCGCCTCGTCATATAAAAATATGGCGAGGCGTTTATCCATACTCATAAAAAGTATCTGCTGCATTACCCACATAACGTCCGAAAAACGGCTGACTGCCGTTTCAAGGGAGAATATCTTAACGGCAGGATCGCTTTCGCTTAATTCCGAAAAGGCTCTGCCGTCGATAACACAGCATTCGCTGTCCTCTTCGGCATCAATGAACACGTCAAAGGTAATGCTTTGAATAACGCAGGAGGCTGAGAGCATACACATCTCTCCTTTGTGTAAACGGTAAAGGGTGATATCCTTGCCTTCCTCGCTCATTATGTATAAACGCAGACAGCCCGAACGGACTATAAATATTCCCGAGCAACCCTGTGCATCATGCACGTTACTGCCCTTTTTATACGAGATCGAAGTAGTATTATTTAAAAGATAATTCTTTTTTTCATCACAGAGCTCTTCCCAAAACGGGAAGGTCTCTTCGAAAAGCTCTTCATATTTTTTCATAAGGTCAGTCTCTCTCCTGCCGAAATATAGTGAATATTTTCGGCATATTTTTTCATGAATTCAAATTGCTGTGTACCCGTACAGTGACAGGTTAAAAACTCTGTCTTTTTTTCTGCTAAAAATTCTGCATAGCTCTTAAGAAGATCTCCCGGTTCAATATGCATAAAATGAAATCCTCCAACTATAGTGTCAACCTTAAACCAGGAGGCGATATTTAAAATTCCCTTATGGGAGCAACCGCTGATAAGTACCCTTTTGCCCTCTTCCTCTATAAGTAAATATTGCTCGTGAAGGAATCTGTCAGGGATTATTTCTTCTCCGGATTTTTCGCAAAGACCGAAGGAACCGAATTCAAATCTCCTTTCCTTTTTGTTGCAGGAATAAAGGGTAAGTCCCTTTTCTATTTCATAAAGATCGTCGGTATAAATTATACGTTCGTTGCTTTTAAGCTCAGGATCTATTCCTATGTAAACGCCCTCATGTCCGAACTGTTCGCCCTTGGCATTGCAGTTAAGATATACGGGTGCAGTTTTGTTTATTTCAAGAAATTTTCCAAGGCCGCCCGTGTGGTCGTTATGAGCGTGGGAGATAACAGCTAAATCGACCCTTGAAAGATCTATACCCAAGGTGTTTGCGTTTTGATAAAAAATATCGGTTTCACCCATATCGAAAAGTATCTTATTGTTTTTTGCTTCTATGTAAAGGGAGAGCCCATGCTCAAAGGCTATATTCTCTTTAACCGAAGTGTTTTCGGTAAGCACCGTTATCTTCATATTTCCACCCCTATTTATATGCTATGAATTTGGGCAGCTCATCGGGAGAGCCGACCTGAATTATCAAAAGATCCTCGTCATAAAAGATCCACATTTCCTCATACCTGCCGTCAAGCTTGTAAAAAATACCATTATCGTATTCATTGCCAAGGTATCTTGTATTTCCCACCACGGCAGTTTTGCCCTTTATCAGCTCGGCAAGGTCTATATTATTTTCATTATCCTCTATCTCTGCATTTTTTAAGAAATTTTCTATATAGCTTTCGGGCAGAGTGAACTGTGTTTCCCTGAAATCACCCTCTATATATTCCATGTGTACCGTATAGAAAAAGAGGAATTTTTTAACGTCAAAGCTGTTTATCGAAATATCATACTTTTCATCATAGCAAAAAAGCTCGTTATATGAATGGTTTTTATCATATTTAGAAAAATCACCGTTATAATTACAAATAATAAGCTTTTCCCCGGTTTTTATTTCAATATGGGGATATGCTATCAAAAAAACGGTGATAAGGATCAAAATTATACCGAATATAACTATCAATTTCTTTTTCATAGCTCTTTCTCCTTTTGAATTTGTATTTATTATAGCATATCGGAGAGGAAAAAACAAGCGCAATGAACATATCAATGTCCGTTGCGCTTATTATATTAATTTAAATTTTTCTCTTCGGGTCCTTCCTGTTTTTCTTCTGCCGGATCAGCTTCACAAGCTATACAACGGTAAAACACCGCCTACAACAAACAAATGATGCTCCATATTGCATAAACCGAGACAACAACAAATAAAGCCAACGAAAAAACTTTGCTCTGTCATAATTTAAGGAGGGAGATATGACATCCTGTATATTTGAAAAATTAAAGCTTGATTTAGAGCTTACACTTGCACGATCAGCATAAAACAAGATGGCAATAAAGCAGGTAATACAGCGTAGATCCATCTGTCCTTCAGCCCTTGCAACACCATTTTTTTTACTTTCTTGTATCATATATAAATCTCCTTTATATGTAATCATTATAATTTTCTATATTCAGTATAACAAAACGGTATATGCTTGTACAACCGAGAATGATTTTGTATATGATCCTGCTTGTGAAATTATGACGATTTTATCTGAAAAATTTTAAAAACGCTTGCGTGATACTTGTGACTGTGCTATAATGATTTCTGTTATTTATGATTGGTTATTTTATCAAAGAGGGAGTTTAAAATATGAAACGATTCAAAATAGTATTGTTATGCTGCGCGGCCCTTTTACTTACATCTTGTTTCTTTGTAAATAAAAACTATTGTTGACTTAATCAGATAATATGGTATAATAAATACATAGTTTAGCCTGATTTTGATATTATGCAAAATTCCTGCGTCATTTTTGTTTATATTAATAACAGTTCTAATTAAAGGGGTTTTATTATGAGATTTTTAAAGGGTAAAGACGGTAGAACAAATCACCAAAAAATCATTGCCGGTACTACTGTATTAGGTGTATTGCTAATCAGAGAATTGTTTCCTTTAGAAAAAATGGAATTGTTTTTTTCATCCTTTATCAACGTTTCGTGGATCGTTTATGTCCTGTCGTGGTTTATACCATGGCTTGTTGATGTTGCCGGTTTTGCAGCAATATTTTGGCTTTTTTCTGTGATTTATAAGAAGTGGTGGGAAAGAGCACATAAAGACTATTATCTTGAAGGTATCTGGCTGCATATACATGATAAAGAGAATCCGAGAACCGGTTTGGTACAGATCAATCAGGATTTTTATAATATTGATACGGTAAAAGCGATCAACGTTGATCCAAATGCAGATGATCCTGCTAAAAGACAAACCGAATGGGAGTATATAGGAAATACGTTCAAACCTGCTCCCATAGATTATTTGGTAAGCTGTTATTCAGCTTTGAGAAGAGATACCAGCGGTAAATACGGAGTTCATGTTTTTTCTAACCCCGAGATCTCAGAAAAGGGTTATCCCGTGAAAGTCAAGGGCAGGTTCGGAGATATTATAAAAAAAGAAAATTTGCATACCACCGAGGTTTATGATAAGACGGGAAAGCTTTATCTTTTTAAATTAAGTAAAGACGGAATCGATCTTTCAAAGAAAGAAATAAAAGAACTGTTAAGAAATCCTTCAAGACTTGCAAATATAAATAATTATGAAAAATTGAAGAATTCCGAGTACGGTAAAATGTTAAAGCAAGTTATGGAAAAAAACGGAATACTTCAAAGTTATAATTATCTTTCGGAAAAAATCAAAGCTTCTCCCACTACGGATATATCTGTAAACGAGCTTGATGTAATTACGATCAACCTGTTATTCCGTATTATTTTTTCGGACGGCAGAGTTAATCAGAATGAGGTAGATCTTATAAATGATTTGTTTAAAAAGGACTGGAAACGCGATTATATAAACTCTCTTGATTCAGGTTCTGTAATAACCAAATTGGATGTCTTAAAATCGGATGAAACTATGTTAAGAGTTTTTAAAGAAATAATCATAGAGGCGTGTGTATATATAATCAAGCTTGACAATACTGTACATACTGACGAACAGCAATGTTTGGACAGTATCAAAGCATTGCTTGAGGATTAATTTAATTTTGATTAAAAGGAATAATCGAATATGGAATTTAACGAAATTATTGAACTGGTTATAAAATCTGCAGATCTTGTATTTGACAGTGAACTTAAGAACAACGTTAACATGAAAGGAACGGCAGATTTTGTAACCGCAGTTGATCTTAAGATCAGCAGTTATCTGAAAAATGAATTAAAAAAATTAACTCCCGATATAGGCTTTATGAGTGAAGAGGAGGAAGGCTTTTCAAAAGGAAAGCGTTGGATACTTGACCCGATCGATGGAACCACCAACCTCGTTTATGATTACAATATGAGCTCGGTATCACTTGCTTACTATAACGGAACCAAGGTTGAATTCGGTGTAATATACAATCCTTTCAACAAGGATCTGTTTACTGCAATATCCGGTGAAGGTGCTTATCTTAACGGTCAAAAACTTGAAGCCGCTCCAGACAGAGAGCTCGATAGCTGCCTTATTGAATTCGGTGCAGGATCAACCAAAAAGCAATATACCGAGGAAAGCTTTGCTATAGCCAAAGAGGTATTCGCAAACTGCCTTGACTTAAGACGTATCTGTTCCTCAGCATTGGCTATCGCATACGTTGCGGCAGGAAAATTAAACGGTTATTTTGAAAGGGTATTAAAGCCCTGGGATTATGCCGCCGCTGTTTTAATGCTTGAAGAGTGCGGAGCGCTTTCTTCCGATTGGGAAGGTAAACCTATTCAATTTGAAACCCCTTCAAGCTTTGTATGCGGAACCCCGAAAGCATATAATTTCTTGCTTGAAACGATTCAAAAAAACAAACAATAAAAAATTCCATCCGTTTTATTCGGATGGAACTTTGCTTTTACGGCTATTTTTAAAATATCAGCTTTCGAGCTGCTTGCTTAAAAAGGATGCTGCGGTCTGAATCAGCTTTTTTTCTGTTTCGATGTCAAGCTCGCAGCTTTCATCCTCCTTGCAGAGAGAATAGATACAGCCGGTAATATCACCCTCGGTGATGATAGGCATCGCCACCGAAGTATAAAAACCGTCGCTTACGTCATCGCAGGGGTTGAAGTGTCCCTTTTCATCCTCACAGATGTAAAGAGTTCTGCTCTCGATTATTTCTTCAGCCTCCTTTGAAATTCTCTTGTCCTGATAATCCTTTTTGGGTACTCCCGCCGAGGCGATCACCGAGTCGCGGTCGGTAATAACTACGTTAAGACCGCAGGTCTTTGAAAGTGACTGTGCATATTGCTCCGCAAAGGCGTTGAGCTCCCCAATTGGAGAGTATTTTTTGAAAATGACCTCTCCTTCTCTGTCGGTAAATATTTCCAAAGGGTCTCCCTCACGGATACGCATGGTTCTTCTTATTTCCTTGGGGATAACTACACGTCCCAGGTCATCTATTCTTCTTACTATTCCTGTTGCTTTCATATATAAAAATCTCCTTGATTTACAGTTGCTGATAATAGTATCTGTAAAACAAGGGGATTTATACTTGTACGTTAAGTTAATTTACTTTTTGGCGTAAGTGTGTTATAATGAATTAAATTACATATTTATAGGGGCTCTGAGATGTTACGAAGTAATAAAGGAAAAACAATCCAACGCAAAAATGCTTTAATCGAACTTTATAATAAGTATTATTGTGAAAAAGGCGTATGTAAATACTATAAGACTTGTTCCAAGCAAGCATTAGCTGACAATTTAAACGCAGGCTATGATTCTTCTTTAGCTGCAATGGTTGGAGAAAACTATGATATTGAGATAAACGATGAAAAAATTAGAATTCTTATTGTAGGTAAAGAAGGAAGAAACAAAAACGATTCACAGCATTCCCCAAAACGCCTTTTAGGTTTTCTGAATGAAGGAAAAGTAAATCTGCATTATAGAGAGACCTATAAAATGTTATGCGAAATGTTTAATTATAATTGGAATAATGATTCTATTGAAGATAGCAATAAATTTTTATTTAAGCCCGATAGTGTTTTGACGTGTTTTTCTTTGACAAATTTATATCGTTGCTCCTTTAAAAAGTATCCCGAGCAAGTAAAAGGTGTTAAAAACTATCCTATTCAAACAGAAAATTGCCTAGAACTTTTAAGGGAAGAAATAAGCATTTTAGAACCAACAATCATCATTCTTCAAAAAGCAGGTCTGCATGCAAGTGATATATCAAGAGATGCTATTGAACTTACAGATACACTTTTTTATAGTGAAACAATAGATTCATATATCATTGAAACGATACACCCAAGCAACTATGGGAAATGGTATAACGAAGCTTATCCACGCTTTTCAAGAGACGTAAAAAAACTTCGTTTATTAAAAAAGCTTCCTCCAGAGGATTTAATAACAACAGATGCCTTAAATAAGTTGACTGATTGAAGAAACAGCGGAGTGATTTCACTCCGCTGTTTCTTTATATCTCTCCCCCACACTATGTATTGCAATACAAAACCTGTCGAAATCTGTCAATGAGTTATGGAACGGGTCTCCCTCACGGATACGCATGGTTCTTCTTATTTCCTTGGGTATAACAACTCTTCCGAGGTCCTCTTTTTCTCACCCTGTTGCGGTGCCCGATTCTGTCTGCGCGAACAAAGTTCGCTTGACATCATCGACCGCTGCCACTCACTCGCCTCGCTGTATCTGCCACCGGCAGCGCTCGGCTCGCTCCCCTGTTGCGCACCCCAAGGGCACTTCCTCCGGGCGCTTTAATATATAAAAATCTCCTTGATTTACAGTTGCTGATAATAGTACCTGTAAATCAAGGGGATTTATACTATGGGATTTGCTTTTAAAAAATATGTAATATAATTAAGTTGTTACATGTTTAAAACTTTTCACTAAAATAATCTAAAAGTGTTACCGTATCACCGAGCCGAAGGTTCACTTCATTTCTCAATTTGTCGGAAAAAACTTTTATAAAGTTACACACATTTTTAGGTGAGCTATTATCAACAATAAACACTTTCATAAGCATTTGGCTGTCATATGATTTGCAAGGATATTCTTTTAAATTTTCAAAACGAATGACAACATTTGTAGGTATCATTTTTGCTATAATGTTTTCGGAGATAGCTTTTATGGTTTTTGCTTCATTTATCTTGTTTTGTAATACTTGTTCTTTGTTTGTACCTATATCTTTTTCAGATCTATATTGCTGTAGTTGAAACGCAGGAGCCCACCTTCCCCTCTCATATTTACACCATTGAAATCTAAATGTATAATAGGTTTTATTTAAGTTTTTGTCTGTTATTACAAATAAATCCCTGGATGCCCAATGCTGGTAGTTATAATTGAAGTTGCAGTTTTCCCCAAAAATGTTTTCAAAAAGTACAGCACATGCACTTTCATTTGAACCATGGGCATCGTCTAATGCAATATAACAACTCTCTGTATCCTCCAAGCTGTGTGTAAGTGCATAATCTCTGTTTTCCTTTTGAATTTTCAGAGCAGAATAATAATCACCCAGCAAATCATCTTTATTTTGCTTCTCAAGAAATCTTATTATATCTTCCAAATAGACTTCCCTTACCCTCAGGCCGACACTCTTCTCCATAAGCTCTTTTGTCACCATCTCTTTTTGATTAGCAAAATCACGTTTTTGCCAACCGAAGGGGTAACCTGTTTTAAAATACACATATACTATCTCGCCCCAACCATTGAGAGAAACCTTCATTTTTTGACACAAGTCTTCATAATAATTGTTTTTGGGTGACATCCATTCGGCTACTTTTTCCTTGCAGTACTTACCGAATTGCCCGCTGTGCAAATATGTGTTGGTTTTATTTTCAAATATTATCGGATAAAGCTTACTTCGCACACAGATCACGGCATATACATCCATATGAGAATATTGGTTGTAAGGACTTCCCGATTCAATAATCACTTCGTTTTCTTGAATAGTATTGTCATTAAAAATAAAACGAATAAAATTCAGACCAATTTTAAAGTACTCAAATTCTGAACTATGTAAACACGCCAACAACCAGCAAACCATGGCATCTTGCGACAACTCTCGTTTGGCGTATTTGAAAATATTCGGACGTTTCATCGTTTTCCCCTTAAATCATTTATTCTTATTATAGTTAATTTAGTCTTTATGTATTTGTTTTGTCAATTATATCACATTTTCAAAACAATTTCAACTTGTCATAGCAGCGTTAATATCTGCTCAATCGAATCCCGGCAAATCTTAATTCCTTATTTGAATATGAATTATACAAATTTGAAAATATATTATTAGCTTCCTCTTCAGCGAGGATAAGCCGGCTTGCTTCAGAATAAAGAATCCCGTCTATTTTACCTTTGAGAAAGTTGCTTAACGCCATTAACAGTCTTTGTGTTCCTTCAAATTCACCGCCGAAATACTCTGCATTGATAAAATCATATTCATAGAATGTGTTGATACATCCGGTTTCATCTATTATATATGAAACAAAGCTACCTTCGACCCACGGTTCATCCGCAAAGGGTGGCTCCTCCTGTCTTTTGACAAATATAAAGAGTTCGCCTTTGTCACCCATACAAATAATATCTCCTTTTTCAAAAGGAATAGGCAAGTCAATATACATTTGCTTGAACCAATAGTCATATTCTGTTGTACTGCCGTCCGAAAAAGACATGATCCTGTTATTCTTTACGTCGGCACAGGGGAAATGTCTTTTATCATTGTTAATGTCGATTTTGGATATACTGCAATACTCCAATGTCAGATGATTTTTATTTATCATCTCAAAGCATTCTTCGAAGCTTTTGCAAAAGCCGATATTATGCCATCTGTGTTGACATATATAGAAAGTGTTTTCATCATCTTTAATGAGTTTGTCGATACATCGGTTATCTGCAGCCATTTGTTTCTTCAGTATTTCATGAAGAGTATAATCACTTCCTTTTAACGGTATATCCTCGGTGGTAGCGATGATCTCTTGCCATGCCTCATGCTTTTCGGACAAGCTTGCTTTGTTGCTCGAATAAATAATACCGGCTTTCTGCACCGGGGTCAAATCGTAACCGATACAATCAATATGAAATGCTATAGATGAGGAATTGATAAAATAATTGATGTTTTTTAACATAATGATCTCCTTTATATTTATTCCGTGGTGCCTTATTATCGTATACTCCCCCTATCTTGGTCCGTATATCAAAAAATAACAAGGGAAAAGAATAAATAAGGCAGGTGTTTGCTTGTTTGGTATTCCTCTGCAATAGGGACAGCGGAGTGAATTTCACTCCGCTATTGTTCTTTTAACCACACTATGTATCGCCAAACAAAACCTGTCGATTGGTGTCGGTGAATAACTCTTGACATTTTAGGGAACATTTATTATAATAATGCTACGAAAAAGTTCCCTAAAGGAGTTCTGATATGAATAATTACCCTAAAATACAAGAGTTGCTGCAACAACGTGCTGATTTATATGCTCGACTCAACTTATTGGCTTATGACGGTACACCTGAAATTAAAGAAAATAAAAGCGGCAAATATTTATATGTTCGCCGTCGTGTCGGTAGCCGTGTAACCTCTACGTATGTTGATGTATATTCAGATACATTATATCAACTTTTACTTCGCAACAATGCCGAGGCAAAGGATTTAAGAAAGCGAATCCGTAAGGTTGAAAAATCACTTGCCGAAATAGGGTTTACTGAAAACGAATTATCACCCGCCGTAATGCTCAACCTTGATTTTGCACGGATCAATATGAAATTGTCTATTTACGAGCAGGCTGTTTTGGAGGGTGTTGCAACATCTTTCCCGCAAACTGAAGATATTATTGAAAATGGTAAAGTTAACGGCGTTACTGCAAGCGATGTTCAAAAGATACTCAACCTTAAACACGCTTGGGAGTTTATTTTAGATAAAGATGTTTTACAGGTAAAAAGCGATTATTCTATCCTTTGCCACATCGCCAAACTTGTAAACGAAGGCTTTTTTGAAAACGGCGGCAGAATACGCGGAGTACCTGTTACAATTGGCGGTACCTCTTATATTCCACCATTTCCTATTGAAACTGTCGTTATTGAAAATATTTTATCTATCATAAATGAAAATGCGACGCCGATAGACACCGCTATTGAACTATGTTTATACTGTATGAAAGCACAAATTTTCAATGACGGCAACAAACGAGCCTCTGTGATTTTTGCAAATCATTATCTGATTTCTAAGGCGGGCGGTTTGCTTGTCATTCCTGAATCACAAGTACCCGAATTTAAGCGATTACTAATTGGATATTACGAAGATAAGGACAATGGAGAAATCAAAGCGTTTTTAAAAGAAAACTGTCACAGAAACTTCAGATAGCATAACGATAGGTGAATTCACCTCTCGTTATATCTTTCCACCAAACTATGTATAGCCAAACAAAACCTGTCGAAAAGTGTCAATGTTGTATGTGACGGGTCTCCCTCACGGATACGCATTGTTCTTCTGATTTCTTTGGGGATAACTACACGTCCCAGGTCATCTATTCTTCTTACTATTCCTGTTGCTTTCATATATAAAAATCTCCTTGATTTACAGTTGCTAATAATAGTATCTGTAAATTGGGGGGATTTATACTGAATGGGTTTACTTTTTGCAAGATTAATAGTATAATAATTAAAAACAAAAATGCGGTGTCAAAATGAAGAATTTAGAATACGAAGACTATATAAAAAACAAACTGAATGAACCAAACACATATTCTCAGGGATATGTTGCTTTTTTGGATATGATGGGATTTCAAAAATTGTGTAAAGACGAAAGCTGTGAAAGAATAAAAGCAATAATAGATGATATTGAATTATTTAAATATAAATTCATCAATTCCTTTTCAAAATTAGTTATTCCTGAAGATATTATCTCACAAACAACTGTGAAAATAATATCGGACAGCATTATAGTTACAGCACCTGATAACTATTATGGGCTTTTGTATATTTTGTATTTCACCGCAACTTTACATATGATATTGTTGGATTGTGATGTGCTTTTACGTGGTGGGATAGAAAAAGGCGATTTTTTTGTGACAGAAACTACAATTTTTGGTCCTGCGGTTATTGACTCTTACGATATAGAAAATTCAACCACTTATCCTCGTGTTCAGATTTCCGCAAGTATTATTGACGATTTAAGAAAAATCGGCTTTGAAAAGAAAAAGACGGTTGACTATTACACTGATTTAAAAAACGATAAAGATCTCCATCTTTCAGAAATAGAAACATTTATTTGTAAAGATTTTGATGATTGTTATTTTGTGCATTACTTCAACACCATTGAAAATATCGCTTTATTTCGCAATAGCGTAAAAAAAGAAAGAATATATCATTTTATCGAAGAACAAATAAAGAAATATAAAGGAAACAAAAAACTATCATTAAAATACGGTTGGCTTCGTAATTATTACGATCATTATTTAAGCAAAAGTTTTATATCAAAGATTTCGGAGGAATTACATAATGGCAGACATTAAACTTTTTAATATAAAGGGAAAGGTTCAAGAATACCAAAGTGGCACCGTAACACTAGAAAAAGAACTGCAAACAGTCATTGAAAACAATATGGAGACCTTTTTTGGTGTAACTTTTCTTGCTTCGGAATATCGTACTACCGACGGAGGTAGAATGGACAGTATCGGCATCGACGAAAACCATTGTCCTGTTATTTTTGAATATAAACGATCTGTGAAAGACAGCGTTATCAACCAAGGCTTATTCTATCTTAACTGGCTCCTTGACCACAAAGATAGTTTTAAGGTGCTGGTAATTGAAAAATTGGGATTAAAAGCAGCTGAAACGATTGATTGGACGATGCCTCGTGTTATCTGTGTTGCAGGTGATTTCACAAAATATGATGAATCTGCTATAAAACAAATGAACCGAAACATCAGCTTGATTCGTTACAAGAAATTCGGTGATGATCTATTGATGTTTGAACAAATAAATGAAAATATTGCTGCAGTAATAGAAGATAATACAGCTGTTATATCCACGAAAGCAAAAAATCTCGGCAAATCATTTGCAGACCATAAAAAAGAGGCACCTTCAGCAATTTTAACTATATATGAGGATATTCGCAATTTTGTTTTAAGTTTGGGAGATGATATAACAGAGAACCAATTAAAGTTTTATGTGGCTTTCAAGAAAATCAAAAACATAGTTTGTGTTGAAATTTTTAACAACAAATTAATATTACATCTAAAGCTCGATGTAACTACAGTAGATTATGAAGAAGGTTTTACAAGAGACACTTCGGGTATCGGACATTATGCAACTGGAGATGTAGAGGTTACCATTAAAAATCGTGCTGATTATGAAAAAGCAAAAGTTCTAATTGAGCGTGCATACAACGAAAACTAAACTTAAAAGCGAGGTGAATTTCACCTCGCTTTATATCTTTCCACCACACTATGTATCGCAATACAAAACTTGTCGAAAGGTGTCAATGTTGTATCCAGAGGGTCTCCCTCACGGATACGCATTGTTCTTCTTATTTCTTTGGGGATAACTACACGTCCCAGATCATCTATTCTTCTTACAATTCCTGTTGCTTTCATATATAAAAATCTCCTTGATTTACAGTTGCTGATAATAGTATCTGTAAAACAAGGAGATTTATACGGGTGAATTTGGGCTTTATCTTAATTGTAATATGAAAATAACGATTTCAGAGTATCATCATATTTGTCGCTGATTTTATACGGCATTTGTTTGTAAGCAACTGAATCGGGAAATTCTAAATTCCCGTAAGCGTACCAGTAGAACTGATTGTTTGCAACAAATACGTCGCCGTATTCTTTATATATAATTCCTTTTTCATCGTAAGCTATAACAGTCATTCTTTGCTGATTAGGAAGATATTCGCAGGTTAGATTTGAAGCAACATTTTCATCAGACAATAAAATAAGATGTGAAAACAACTCTCCATTTATTAAAAGTTCTTTTTCATATCCGTTAGATTGCTCAAAAACGATATAAGCACTCTGCGGATTAAAATCATTCAATAGCTTTTGATAATAACCGATTTTTGTTTCTTTAACATAAAAGTCAATGTCGTGTTCCGAACGCAAATAAACCAAATCATTATCAGGCGCACCTTGTACACTTTGTAGCGCATATTCCGAAAGCAGTTTATCTAAAAATGAACCACCGTCTAATTTTATTTCGTCAACGATTTCCTCGCCTAAACGACACGAATATCCATTCATATCCAATGGCACGTATCGTTCTCCGTAATAAGTTAAGCAGGAAAGATCATTAGTTAGAACGGCATATGATTCGCCCTTCAACGATTGTGCAATACCTAAAAAGATAGAAACACATAGCATACAAAAAATAATTACCGAAATTATGCATACAGTAATCAACAAACGCAAATTACGGCGTTTATCTGCTTTGGCTTGATGGCATACTGTTAAAACAGTCTTTTCCACAACTTCAACAGCTTCTTCTTTAGATAAACGATCACCGTTTAGTAGTTCATTGACAGACACGTTAAAGATGTTTGAAATTTCGGGCAAAATAGTAACGTCGGGATAACCTTTGCCTGTTTCCCACCGGGAAACGGCTTTGGCGGTTACATTTAATCTCTCGGCTAATTTCTGTTGCGTAATACCCGATTCTTTTCGCAGTTTAGCAATGAATGCACCTGTTTCTTGCGGACTCATAAAAGCACCTCACTTTCAGTCATAATTGTACCGAATAGCACAGTTTTTTCAACCTATGAATCGTGGATAAACATATTTTTATTCATTATAGCACATTTTTCTGAAAAGATAAAGCGAGGTGAAATTCACCTCGCTTTTGCTCTTTTTACCATACTATGTATCGCCAAACAAAACCTGTCGAAATCTGTCAATGTTGTATAAAGAGGATCTCCCTCACGGATACGCATTGTTCTTCTTATTTCCTTGGGGATAACTACACGTCCCAGATCATCTATTCTTCTTACCCTGTTGCGGTGCCCGATTCTGTCTGCGCGAATGTGATTCGCTTGACATCATCGACCGCTGCCACTCGCTCGCCTCGCTGTATCTGCCACCGGCAGCGCTTGGCTCGCTCCCCTGTTGCTTTCATATATAAAAATCTCCTTGATTACATGATACTGATAATATTATCTGTAAAACAAAGGGATTTATACGTAAATGTTTTATGCACGGTCAATAATATGAATCTAAATATATTAACATAATTTATAATATGTGGTACCTATTTACTTTTATTTATACTTGTGTTATTATATAATCGAGTAAACAAGGAGATTGATGAAATGGTTGATATATGTTTTGGTAATACTCTAATTAGACGAATACTAAAACTTCAAAGAGAGTGCGATTACAACAATGGACAGGAAATACCGTTTCATTTTAATTACGGCATTCTTAAAGGCGACCCTATCGATACACAAGCGCGGATTTATGCCGAAGCCCTAAGATGCTATTATCCTGATACAGATGAGGTTGAGCAAGTTTATTGTGATACCAAGAAACGCTATGATAATGCTATAGAATGGCTGAATTCTGTGTTGCGGGATAAAAAAACCATACGTTTATGGATCAGCAATACGGCTAATGACATTTGTAACCTTTGTTGGTTGTGCCACTATACACAAAAGTATGATCCTGTTATTTTGTTGGTGAAATGTCCCGTATGTGAAAAAGACGGTCAATCAAACACTCCCGATTTACGTAAAAGCTGGGAACAAGTTTCATCCGATGACACATTTTTAAGCGCCATAGATAGTGCTGCAGCTATGACAAAGAATGAGATTCTTTTTTATGCAATGCAATGGAAACGACTTGTCAAAGAAAATATGCCTTTGCGTGTTCTCATAGATAATTCTATAATCAGTACAACAGACGATTTTTTTGATCCAATAATATAAAAGAATATTGGATCGACACCTGTTGTTTTGCGGGAAGTTTTAGGAGAAGTGCTAACGGAAGATTGGGGCATGTCTGTTGACTTTATTTTAAGCCGCCTTGAGAAATTCATCAGCCAAGGTGTGGTATTGGTTTGTCAGGAATCCGCAGACGGTTTTGGAGAACATAGGATAATTTGCAAAGCATAAAAAGGTGCTGTCTCAAATGCGATTATTTCGCATTTGAGACAGCACCTTTTAAACTTTACAGGCATTTGTTCTGTTTCGTGTGAGTCGTTTGCATTGCAGAAAGGGGGGATTTGCTGTGCCCGGCTACGCTTTTCCGCGAAAAGCCTCTCTAACGTACTTTGTATGCTGAACAGAGCGATTCCATTCCGCTTTTGCTGTATATCGGATAAATATGCTGTTTTTTGTGCGAAAAATATATTTGATTTCGTTGTATATACAGTAAGATAGAAATTTGGAAATATTGTTGAAATTCATCAATTTTCAGTTTATATTATATGTTTTTTAGACAAACTTACTTGATTTTTATAACATTTATGTTATAATTGTTAATAGTTAGTGAATTTACGTTGTTTTTTGATAACGATGACTTTATTGTTTAAAGGAGAGCATAATTTATGCGTAATTTTATAATTTCAGCGGAAGATATTCTTAATGCAAAAAAAACAAGCTTAGGCAGTTTGTCTTTTTTGAAAAATTATTCTCAGGCAGGAAACACGTTGACCAGATTAAATTCTGCAATTGTGATGGGTGCCGATGAATTCAAAGCTGATTCAAGAAACGAGAACGGTTATTGCGGCTTACAGGAATATTATGAATTGCTGAAATATAATTTTGACCGTTGTTTTACATATGAGGAAGCTTGTGTTGCAGGTTCTCATGCTGTGTTTTCTTTTGTTTATAACGATACACAAGGCTGGAAGTGCCTGAATGATGCAGAACTACCGATTAATGAATTCGACGCCTTGAATATTTTCAAGGAATTATTGCTTATTATTAAGGAATATAGTCAGAAGGTACAGATTCATAATAATGGATACAGACCCATGAGCTTTATATGCCGCGACAGTGTATATATAAGAGAGGATATAAATGGCGATAAAGAATTACGTTTGTTGCCGTTGCCGTATAATTACAGATCTGATTATGCGGGCTTGCCGAGAAAAGCGGATGATGTTTACACCGATGTTTATATGGCAGCATATCTGTTTTTAGATTTAAAATATCCCGAAGGAAGAGATTTCAACGAAGCGGATGAGGCAGATGCATTGGCAGAAAGATGTTTATCGCCTTTTCCTCAGCGTCGTATGGCTTTAGACGAGTTGATAGACCGATTGTCTCAGATTTCCATGCCGGATGATCCCGGGATTAAAAATTGTTCTGAATCTTCAGAAGAAGAAACGGCAAGTAAAGAAGAGACGGTTTACACTAACGTACATTTTGATGAAGATGAAGTTGGAACACCTAAATCGCGAACAAGGGTAAATATTGACAAGAAAATACAAAGCGGAGCTAAAAAAATAAACAAGGGTAAAAAGAAGGTTCGTAAGGCATTTGATGATATGAGAGAACAGTTTGACAAGCGCTTTTCAACCGAAAAAGGCGACGCGTATGAAGATAAAAACGATGATTAATTCTTAGGAAAGGTATAATATCGTATGAATAACGAAAACATTGATGTAAAGGCTCCTAACGTTACAGATGCAACTGTAGAACGCAGAACTCACGTTAGTTTTACTTTTAATAATAAAAAGTATTATTTCGAGGTAGAAAAGGAATTACATAGGGAAGGAAGCGCTAAACGTATCTATATCGGTTGTTTTCGCAGATCAGGTAACGGATCGATTCCTAATGACAGTCTGCCTACAGGTACAGAATATGATAAAGAGTATTGTCTTAAAACGGCATATGTAACCCTGCCCTTATCAATATCTCATCCTCAGAACAGACATTTTTGGGATTTCTTTCCCTTCAAGGGCGACAATTTGAGAGAGGTAATTGCTTTAAATGATGATGCTTTTCAAATGTCGCAGGAATTGAAAAACGGTGGAATAAAACCGTATGATACAAATGCAGATCCGGATTCATTGAGGAATTTTGACTGTGCGGTTTTAGAACCGGTTTATTCTCCCTTCCGTATAGAGGATTTTCCTACCTATTTCGATAAAATTGATTGTATGCTTCAGATCATTAAAGGCTTGAAGCAGTTAATGGGCGATGAAACTCTGAGAGAATACAGAGTTATTGCTCACAGAGATATGAAATTTAATAACGTCGTTGTGCAACACTGTGAGGACGGTACCAGAAGAATACGTTTGATAGACTTTCCTACGGTAAAGTTTAATTTTCCTGATACTCAGGGTAATGATAATCATACCTATCTTGGCTTTGTTTCTCTCAGTAATACTGCACCCGAGGATGTGATTGCTAATTACAGAGTATCCGCAAAAACGGATGTGTTTGCGCTTGGAGCAATGTTAGCGGAAATTTTCGGTGTATGGAGTTATGATGGTGTAAATAATCCTTTGAGGCTTTTGTTCGACTGTGTTCCCTATATTCGTACGGATATTGCCGAAGATTGCCGTATATTTTATACCAAAATGAATGAACTTTACCCATATAGCGGAGCGGATGGGTATAGCTGGTTGGAGAGCGCATTAAATGCAAACGAAAAGAATGCGGTATGGGATAATATAGATAACAGCCTTCGTATATGGATACGTACGCTTTTCCGCAGAGCTGTAGTTATTAATCCCGGACGCAGGATCTCTTTGGATGTATTTGAGAGCGAATTGAAAAAAATTAACAAACAGATTCAAACTTATCAGAACGATTATTCGAAAGTAGGTAATGATCACCGTATATCTTACCTTTTGCTTGATACATCAAATATCAAAAGCTATGTTCATATATACAGCGATGTTATCAACGATATTATAAATCAGAATAAAGGTTGTAAGCTTTATGTGATGCCTTATGGAGCATACCATAGTTCGAAAGTGTTGACAGCGAATCCCGACTCGCCGGATATATTTGATATTACCGGTGAAAACGTGATGGTGAAGCTTTCAAAATTGCAGGAAAGTGAACATTCAGAGGTCCATTTAAACGGTCTTAAAGGTGCGATGTTCGACCTGTCTTCTTATCTGAAAAACGGTACGGTACAGCATAGCTTTAGCGGAGATATTCATGTTATTGCTCCTGAATTTCCGAATGAAGGTAATATGTGTTGCTTTGAAACTCGGAGTATCGATCTGCTTGGTCAGTTAACGTCAAGGCTTCTTAACGCTGTCGATATTGTTGAGCAGTTAGATGGATGTAATAATATATACGTTCATTCTTTCAGAGAACAAGGAAGTAGTACAGAGAATTGGTATATACCTGTATTTATTAATGCTAATAACCCTGTTACTCTTGAAAACGAGCCTGTTAAAAGCTCACAGAGCGAAGAAACACCGGCCGTTCAGGAAACCGAAGTATTACGCAGCGGCAGAGGTTTTCATTTTATCGGCGGTACAATTATTACGCGTAAAATATAACCTGATATAATAAATAAGGAGGAAGTATAGTGAATAGCTTTGAAAAGAAAAAACAAATATTGTTATCTATACAGAAAAAAGCAAAAATACTGCGTGGATATTGGGCCGTGCCGGTGCTTTTTATTATAGCCGTGGGCTTTAAGCATATTATGGGCTTATTCTCATTCGGGGAAAAATATATAGCTGATTCCTGGCCGATGCGATGGATCATAATCATATTGTGTGTATTAGTTTCAATATGGATAATTTCTGTTGCCGCCGCTTGGTTGATTGGATATTATTTGAAGAATATGCGAAAAGAGGCAGAACAAAACAAAAAAGACGGTAACGTTAAAACAAAAAAGAAAAGAGCTTCTTCCGGTTCGACCCTTATGCTGAGTTGGTTTCAGCGTAATAAAGCGAAAAGGAATCTTAAAAGATTACAGGACGATAGTGATTATTGTTTTTTAACAGGACGTACGTCGTATATTCGTTTGCAGAATTTACATGCCGGTGATGAAAGAATACTCAAGTTAGATAATAACAGCAGAGTGTCTCAAAAATGTATTTACAAAAATTTCGGAGATTGCATGTTGACTGCCGAAAAAGTTACAGATAAAAAAGGATTCCCTCACGTGTATCTGTATTGGACGTCTGTTAGTCCCTCCAAAGAAGAGATTCGTAACGCTGAAACCGTAGAACTTGAGCCGGATACACCGGTAGCTTTGTCGTACGGTTTAATAAATGAAAATGATAATACCGAGCGAGAAGCAGTAGTTTGTGTAATAACTTGGATTGAAGGAGGATTATAATGTTATCTGCAGGTTATGTATTTTGTACCCGCTGCGGACGTGCAACAGCGGACGCCTATTACCATTGCGGTGAATATAACTGTTGGGTACAGTTGAAAAGAGGCATTTTTGGTAAGATTTATGCGGAGTTATATACCCCTAAACACTTGAAAAGCGATACGACCGTTGAGAGTGTGACTTATTGTGCTCCTTCAAAGCGTACGCGTGTAAGAACACAGCATCAGATCCAGATTTCGTGTAAGCTCAGAAACGGTATAACGAGAAATGCAAATTTTACCCGCAGTTGTCCTTTTTGTGTAGGAACACATCCCGATTGGACAGGCGTTCATAATTTGATTCCCGGATTGGGAGATTATCCAACCTATGTGATAGGAATGATCGGAAACCGTACGGTTGGAAAAACCAGTTGGATAGAGTCTGTTTCGTATCCTGAAAATATAAGAAAAGTTAATTCCGGCAAGCTTCGTAACACGGGGTATTCCGGGTATATCCTCAACATTAATCAGCCGGGTGAAGCAAAGGTAAGAGCGCCTAAAGCAACCCCTTTGAATGATTCGGGCAGTACCAATATTATAAATATATTGCGAAAAGACGAAGGAAAAAAAGTTAATGAAACAGTAGCGCAGGTATTGCTGCTTGATTTCGCGGGAGAATTGTTCAAAAGAGAAAACAGAGACGTGTATAACAACTCGGTCAGAAGACTTTTTGACGGCAGGGACGGAGTTGAAGGCAAGGAAGGCTTTGACGGTGTGGATGGTATCATTCTGATGACAGATCCGCAGGATTATTGCTTGCAGGGCGGAATAAATGATGTCTTTAACAGTGTAAACGGAACATCCGCTTTGTTTACACACGTTCCGATTGCATTTGTAATGAATAAAATCGATCTTATGTTTAACGATCCTCCTGAACAGCACTTGGGCGAAAATCCTTCATATCCTTGTGTTCCCTTGTTTTCCGAAATTACTTTTAATAATCTTCAGGGAGAATGGATGTATCAAAAGGACGTTATGGTCAAACGTATTGATCTGGAGAATGCTTTGCTGAAAAAGATACTACCTCTTATAGCTCATACCGAAACTTATGCAAAGTGTGCGGGATTTATGGTTAAATCAACTTCGGTAACCCCTGACACTGAAGCTAACGAAGAGCAAGAGCTGCGTGTTAATTACTCCGATACTCTTAATCTTATGGATCCGCTTTTGTGGATTCTTAACGAGCTTGACATTTTCCCTATTGAGAATCTTAAATAACATATTTTATGATTCCTAAGTTGGAGGTTTTGATTGAATAAATTTATTATATATTCCGGAGGTAAGGATGGGTATTGTTTATACGATTCTCATCCTGAGTTTCCGGAGGAATACAGAGATCTTATTGAGGATCTATACGTCAATAAAAAAATCGTTGATCTTTCTGGAACATTAGGAGGAGAGCGCTGTTACCGTTTTGCTCCTTTAGGTGACGGTTACGTTTTTTCCGTTATTTATAAAGACTGTTACAGCAACCAGGATAAGCGCGGTTTTTATGCAACCGTAAATTGGGTGTTTACTTCGCAGGAAGCGGACAGCATTTATTATTCCGATTTTCGTAACAGTTTTAACCAATACATAAAAGATTCCGACCGTATATTGACGGAAAGGGGTTATACTATACCGGAAATGAAGGATAACGTTGTTACAAAAGCAATGTTGATCAATGATGATATACAAAAAGCTGTATTCAGTTCCATGTACAGTGCATGCAGAGTTGCAAGCATGCAAGATAATATGCTGATGCATCAGGTTTTGATGGGACGGAATGAACAACAGGGTCTTTTTGGAGACTTGTTTGTGATGTATGATATTTTTCCTCATATTTTACGTAAACGTTTATCTTTTTATATCGGTTTCTCCTCAGTATCGGAAACAAACGGAGTTGCGTTGGCGATCACAAGAAATGAAGCTTTGCAATATATAGTTTCAAGCGGAAATTATGATGGTTCGATGGCAATTTCGAGAGCTATACTTTTAAATGACAGATTGACTGACACAAGTTTTTTCCCTGAAACAGTCGAAGGGTATATTTCCTTGCCCAAGGAACAGCGATTAAGAATCAGTCAGATTTTTTCTTATTCAACCAATGAGTTTGGTTACCTGGAATATATTAAGGCTGTTATTCAGCAAGGAAACATGATATATGACCGGAGGTTAAATGATTTATTGGGCGAAGACGCGTATGCTGACTTTGCATTTACCGAAGAGGAAAAAGCAAAAATTTGGCTTGCTTCCAATTCTCAGCTTATAAATAGCGAGATAGATATACGAGGGTTAAACGATCCTGTAGAAACAGCTGAAAATACTGATGATCTTAAAAAGAACGCAGTAATTAAAGGAAAACACAAAAAGAAAAAGAAAAAAGATAATCGTACCAAGCAGTCCCAAAACGTCACAAAAGAGGCGGATAAATCTAAAACTCTTCAAAACAACAAATTTGATAAGGGTTCGTCACGTTATAGGACAAAAACAGAGAATGAGGCAGAAACCAGACAACCTGAAACTGCCCAAAAATCAGAGGGCGGTTCCCCAAAACTAAAGAACGGTTATGAAAGAAAAAAAGTTGATATCAGTTTTGAGATCAACGTTGTTCGGAGAGTATTGCCGGTATTCTTTGTTTTCGTTTTCTTTTCTGTATTATTCCTTTTATTCTCCGGTATAGTATATGCTATCGGTGTTTATTTGATTGCTGCTTTACCCAAACCGTGGTCGTTGTTGGCTTATGCTGTTCAGATTGGTGCAACTGTATTTATTTCCATGTTGGGCGGATATCTGATTTTTTCCTATATAGGAAAACTTATTCGTCATAGACAAAGATTAGTTAAAAAGCCAAAGGAGTGAGTTGTTTGAATTATAATATTGTAGTTTGGACAGGCTTGATAGCTGTGTTGTTGATCTTTATTCAGTTATACAATGAAACAAGGGCTCAAAACCGACAAATACGTAAGATGTTTGAACACGTGTTTATCAGAGTTTACGGTATAAAGGATAATGAGATATCTCCTCTTGCTGTGCCGGTCCGTGATGAATCGATCGTTGAGTATCCTCTTGTTTCTACAAATATAACGTGCGGCAGAAAAACCGATCAAACACGTTTCAAGGTGGATATGCCTATAGATACTGAGGATATAACCTTAAAGGAGACTGCTGCGGAGTTTTGTATAGAACCGTATGAAAATAGTCTGAAGCTTTATATCCGTCCCTTGGATCAAGACGTAATATGGTTTGGCGGTCTCGGAAAATCTTCTAAAGAAGCGGTTTGCATAATGAAAAATCCTGTAAAGGATGAGAACGGTGAGTGGATCTTACCTCCGCCTCCGGCTGTGTTTAATGATAAGATGCCGGAATATTATTCGCCAACAAACCATTATCCCTCTTTGAAAATAGGAGATGTTGTTGTGATAGGTCAAACCAAATTTGTTATAGGCTATGATAAGGATGGTGTATAATGAAAAACAAATCAAAAAGAACTACAAGGGGTAACGGTTTTTATGTACAGATCATCGCGGCTGTTTTCGTTGCGATTTTGAGTATTTATATCGGTGCCCTGCTTCCTGCTATCACCGAATCCCGCATTGAGGAGTGTAATGAACTCATTCCCGTGCTTACTCAAGAATTGGAAGAGGCTGAAGCTTCCAAAGCATCAAAAAAGGTTATTGAAGAAAAAAGAACCGAGATTGATAAATACGAAACCAGGCTTGAAATGTTAGGGGAAAGAGATATATCTTACAGTATCTCTATGATATTTCTTGTGTGCGTGTTGATATTCGGTGCGGTGATATCACAGATAAAAACGGCTTCTTTTCCAAAGGATTTAAGCTACACGTCAAATATCGAATATGTCAAGTATTATCCGATGTTCAGCGCGCCCTTTGCTGCAACAGTAATGCTTTTGGCGATTGGTGTTACATATCAAGGGGTAATATTTTATAGAATATCGGATTTGGTATTTTTGATTCTTGCGGTGCTTGTAGGGGCAGCAGTATTTATATTATACCGACATATTCCCTACCTTTCCTCTAAGCTGGCGCAACGCCGTTTGTTCAAGAGTGCTGAAAGAAAATGGATTAAATCGTTTTCGTGGGATGATTTGCTTTTTGTAATACCTGCGGTATTGATTATAATATTACTATGCTCCGTTGTTTTTTTTGGTTGCACCATTAACGGTGCTAAATTATGGCTCAAAATATTCGGAATTACAGTTCAGCCGAGCGAATTTGTTAAGGTATTAGCCATTATAATGTGTGCCAATTCTTACGGTAAAATGTGGAGAGCGATTTTCTCAACAGTAATCTGTTGTTTTACTATTCTTGCATTTTTATACTTGAAAGATATGGGTGCTGCTATTATAATTTTTGCAATGATAATGGTAATGCTTTTCTTGATGCTTGATAACAAAAAGACGTTCTCTCTGATCGACAACAAGAAATTAGTTATTATAGTGATGCTGTTATCGGTTTGTTTCTTTGCTTTGGCATTATCTATGTTTGATTACGCTGGTGAACGTTTTGCCAATACGGGATCTGCCATGGAGAAAGGCGGCCAACAGGCTCAGATCATTAAAGCAATGATATATGGTGGTCTTGATGGTCTTGGTGTCGAGAAATCATCTCATATTATAAACATTTTTGCTGTTGACAGCGATATGGCTATTGCGGGTATTACTGCTGTTTTCGGAATCGGAATGTTAGCAATTGTCATGCTTTGTTATGCGGTTATCATTGTGATACCGATACGTCGATATGCAGTTTATAAATCCTTCTACTTTTTATCTGCTCAAGTATCGGTTACTATATTGGTTCAGGTTTTACTTAACGCTCTCGGTGCTATAGACGTGCTTCCGTTTACCGGAATAGTTGCCCCGTTTTTATCCAGCGGCGGATCGGCATTAGTATCGTTCTGTGCTATGATAGGCTTGGTTTTGGCAACCTTACATCCTGTTGTTAAACCTTTGGAGGTGAATAAGCCTTGAAAAAGAATATAATTTTTACTCCTGAAAAAGAACGGGATTCAAGTGTGATTATTGAAGATATAGATACTTCTTATAATAATTTAGATAACCGCGGTGCCATTAAACGTGAACGAATTCATAGAGAAGCAAAATTCGTCATTATGGCATTGTTGCTTGTGGTTTCCGTATTGACGGGAACGCTTTACAAGATGATGACATGTTCTTCCTATATAACCCGTGAAGAATTATTAAACTATACAACAGTATCTTCGGTGATGACCGACCGTTTCGGAAACAAGATATATACTGACGGTAAGGTTAGTAATTATCCTTTGTATGGAAATGTGGTTGGCTGCGGTGAGCAGATACATAATTCTTTGTTATATAGATACTCGGATGTGTTGACCCAAAGTGAAATAAACCCCGTTTACGGAGATTCTTCATTGGAGACCGAACCCAGGGTGTTAAAAACCACCCTGTTATCCGAGGAATCGTTACAGGAGATTCTTGATCTTTTCGGTGGACGTAACGGATGCTGTTTTGCGTATAATTATGAAACCGGCGAGGTATATACAGCCATTACTGCTCCTTATTTCTCTCCCGATATAGCTGACCCTACTTATATTAACAGATGCTTTGATTCATTATATATTCCCGGATCTACAATGAAGATCATTACAGCTGCATTGGCTGTGGATCAGGGGATAGATGTTAGTAAAGTGGAATATACCTGCGAAGAAAGTTTTACTTTAAACGACGGAAATAAGATTAACTGTACAGCATATCACGGCAAGATAGATTTTTCCACTGCTATAGGAAGAAGCTGTAACTGTTATTTTGCTCAGTTGATTACTGATCTGGATCTTAATAAAGCATTGGAAAGCTTGGACAAAATGGGCTTTGCTGTAAACGGAGAATCCAAGGATAGCAGTATGATGGACGGAATAACCATTAAGACGCCTTCTACCGTAGTGGCCAATACTTCCAATTTTAGAGATGTCTGGGGCCTTATCGGACAGGGTGATTCACTTGTTAATCCTGTTTATATGGCGCAGGCAGCTGCTGCAATTGTAAATAACGGAAAAGCGGCTAAGCCTTATTTAGTATCTTCGATAATTAATCCGAATCATTCGGACGAGGTTATTTATCAGTCCGAAACAAAAATGACGAGGGTATTATCTTCCAAAACCGCTGACAAGACAGCGGAGTTCTGGAAAAAAGCGGTAGATGAATTGTATTATTCAGGTCACGCCATGAGTGATTTGATATCTTATGCTAAAACGGGTACTGCTCAACAGGGTGACGGTACAGAAAATAAATTACTCGTTGGAGTCAGCAAATCTACTAAAACTGCATTTTATATTGTAGTGGAGGGCGGCGGAGTTGATCCGATGGAAATTGCTAACAAGCTTATTTGTCTTGTACCTTAAAACAAAAGGTGCTGTCTCAAATGCGATTATTTCGCATTTGAGACAGCACCTTTTAAACTTTATAGGCATTTGCGCCATTTCGTGTGAGTTGTTTACTGCAGGGAATGGAGCGAGATTCGGCGCGCCCGGCGCGCTTTTTTAATTTATAGGAAATTGCTACACTTCGGGCACTGAAGAAACAAGCTTATGTAAGGTTCACACCCGATCATCGGTGCGGGCCGGCGCCCGCTTTTTTAATTAATTATGAAAGTGCCTCAAGACAAGTCCTTCTTATAAAGTCATAATCCTTATAGTCAACCGAACAGAGCTTGTCCTTTGCAATGATTTCGCCGTTTTCAAAGAAATCGCGAACGTCCTTTGTAAAAATGACCTTATCGAAAAGCTCCTTGGGGTCGTTGCTTTTTTTGTATTCGTTTAAAAGAATGCAAAGCTCTATGCCGCGGTAAAGAGCCTTATAGCGTAGGGAAAGCAAGGGTTCTGTGCCTGCACCGGGATAAACAAAGCAAAGGTCGCCTGCAGGCCAGCCGAAATAACGGATATCGTTTTTGGGATGATCGGTCCAAACGGTGTAGTTCCAACGCAGAAAACCGTCCATTTCAAGGTAAGACGTAAGAACACCGATCAAAAGACCCTCGCAAAGATCGTTGCGAAGCATTATGTTGGGATGATGGGGCTGGTTACAGATATACCATGTGAAACGGCTGTTCTTCATGCTTTCCTTGTATTCGAGTATCTTGTCAAATTCGGCGGAAAGCGAAAGAAGGGAGGGAACGTAATCCGCCACGGTATCTGCAAATTCAGGGATAAACTCGCTGTGGTTTATTGCCGCTTTAAATACGAATTTCGGGGCAATACTCTTTATATGCTCTGTAATTCTTCGGTAAGCTTCGGTATCTGCAGGCTCGTCTGCCACGATTCTGACTTTATTTATTTGGTTTGTTTTGACAAAGTAATCGTGAACAGCCTTTATGTATGCATCAACCTCTGCTCCCTTGGTAATATATTTATATTTGCTCTCCGCCTTATCGTAATAACGGAGCTTAAGTCCGTCGGGATGGTCGGGAGTTATGGAATCAAAGCCGCCAAGGTAATCGCACCATACGTTTACAAGACCGTAAAGGGATATTTCATCCTTGATATTATGCTTTGCGCAAAGGTCTATGTATCTTTGTGCCGCGGAAAAATCGTAACTGAAGGAGCCGTCCTCTTCTTTGAATATTTTTGCTATCGAATATTCGTAAAGATTCGCCTCGTTTCTTGTTTCAAGGTGGCACCATTGACCGCTCCACGGAGTATCGGACATAATAAGAGTAACGGTTTTCTGACCGAGCCTTGCCATGGATGCAAGATATTTGTTCATTATTTCAAAGTGAGCATCGGAGAAGGGCTCGACCTCATATTTGCGGGCAATATTGCAGTTGTGCTGCCAAAGGTCGAGGAAGAAAGGGGAATCCTGCATATCGGGAAGAGTGTATGCAAAGACCTCAAGAGTTATCTTTGCTTGTGCAATCTTTTCCTCCCCGGAAAAGAGCTCGCTCTCATAAAAGCTTATCGGTATTTCATATTTGCCCGGAACTGCATCCTTGCCTATCTTGATATCGGCAAAAACGGCTGCGGCGGTATCGTCTTCAAGCTCTTTTACAGGATTTGACTCAAGTATATCCGCCTTACAGCATCTGTCATCGTCCGGCAAAAGGCTTTCTATATTGAATTCAAACTCAAAAAGCCCCTTCGTATCTGCCTCTATTCTGACGGCGGGACGTCTTTTCTGAGCAAAGAAAACGCTTTTTCCGACGTTAAGGGTAAAGCGGCGGTCTGCACTTACAAGAATCTGAAAGGATGCGGTGGAATTTCTTGCCGCAGCCAGGGAGATCGTTTTTTCATACCCCTCTATCATATAGGGCGCAAAGTTGTTGAGGGTGCCTATCGTCATCTTATAGGTTTCGGGCATAATTGCATAATTGAATTTCATTTTTAAACCTCTTGAATTGACAAATGATTTATTTTTACAAGATATATTATACACAATATGGTATAAATAAACAATATATTGAATTTAATATTTACAAAATTATTTTTTTGTGTTATAATGGATGATGTATAATTATGTAAACAAGGAGACAGATTCCGTGAAAAAATATAATAAATTGCCAAAGGTCTTTACTCCGAAAGCCTTATTGGCAGTAGGCGTTACAGCCATAGCGGTAATGCTGTTATATACCGTGCTGGCGGCAATATTGCGAGATTTCTTTCTGGTACTCGGATTATTCTCGATAATACTTTTCATCATAGCCGCTCCCTGCGTTATTTTTGTATATCGCTTTATATCAAGACACAGACACGGTGTATCGGCAATAGACGATGACGTAACGAATCTTGAATCTAATATGACACTTAAGATGCTGTCCGAGCTTTATATGCCGGTGGTTATTTTGGACGAATCAGAAAAGATAATTTGGTATAACCGAAGTTTTGAGCTTTGCGCAGGAGAGCGCTCCGGCTATTTTGGAAAGAGCTTTTCGGAATACTGCCCCGTACCCGCAGGGATCCTTCTTGAAAACAGAAAGGAAAAGGGTGCTGTTATAAAAACCTTTAATTCATTTTATAACATCAAGGCATATTCACTTCCCTTTGAGGGAAAGGATATGACCCTTACCATATGGAATGACTGTACCGAGCTTGAAAAGGCAAATGACCGTTTGCTCAAGGAAAACCCCTTGGTGGCATTCGTTGTGATCGACAATCTCGAGGAGCTTATGCAGTATGCTCAGGAAAGCTACAGAAGCGCGGCGGCGGAGGTGGAAGGAATAATCCGTAATTGGGCTGAATCCCTGAACGGCATATTCAGAGAGTATGAAAGAGACAAGTTTCTGCTTATATTCAGAGCGGAGCATCTCGGCAAGCTTATCACCTCTAAGTTCGATATCCTTGATAAAATACGAAACGTACGCGTTGGCGAAAGTAATCTTCCCGTAACCATATCTATCGGTATCTCCAGCCTGGACGGAGATCTTAAGGAAAAGGAAAAGGCGAGCCGAAGCGCCCTTGATACAGCGCTTCAGCGAGGCGGTGACCAGGTTGCCCTTATGCGTGAGGGCGGAATGGACTTTTACGGCGGCAAGGTGCAGGTAGCACAGAAGCGTACCAAGGTAAGAGCCCGCGTTATTGCAGAGGAATTGGCACACCTTATGACCAATTCGGACAATATTCTTATAATGCCCCACCGTTTCCCCGACTTTGATGCAATAGGTGCGGCGGTAGGTGTTGCCCGTCTTGCCCATTACTGTAAAACAAAGGTGAATATAGTAACCGACCTTGCATCCCCCGAATTTTTAAAATGCTATGCAAGGCTTGAAAATCTTCCCGAATATTCAAAGAGAAGAGTGTTTATCGACTTTGCTCAGGCTCAGGAGCTTTTAGGATCGAATACCCTTCTTTGTGTGGTTGACGTAAACAACCCTACCCAGTTTGAGGCTCCCGACCTTGTGGCTAACGCTCACAATCTGGTCTTCATCGACCATCACCGTAAGTCCGCACAGTTCAATTATACCCCTAAGATAACGTATATCGAGCCTGCCGCATCCTCCAGCTGTGAAATGGTGGCAGAGATACTTGAGCACGTGCTGGCTCCCGGTCTTTTGCCCAGGGAGGAAGCAGAGCTTATGCTTTCGGGTATATCCCTTGATACAAAGCAGTTTACAAAGAATACGGGTACCCGTACCTTCGGTGCCGCACTCTATCTCAGAAACGAGGGCGCAAACCCTGTCGGAGTATCCGAGCTCTTCCGTACCGATCTTTCCGACCTTGTAAGCGAGGCGGATTTCGAGAGCAACGTTATCATATACCGCAACGAGATCGCTATTACCCAGAACAGCGACAGCGCGAAGGCTACTCCCCAGACCCGTATTTCTGCGGCAAAGGCGGCGGACAAGCTCCTTTCGGTTGAAAATATCGAGGCATCCTTCGTAATATGCCAGACCAAGGATGCGATACACATATCCGCCCGTAGTAACGGCAAGATAAACGTTCAGCTTATTCTCGAAGAGCTTGGCGGCGGCGGACATTTTGACGCGGCGGCTACCAGAATGGTAGGTATTACTGCTCTTCAGGCACTAAACCGCCTGAAGAAGGCAATAGACAATTATATTTCGGAAAACAAATCCAATTCATAAAGAACCAAAACACACAGAAATGAGGAAATAAATATGAAGGTAGTACTTTTAAAGGATGTAAAGGCTCAGGGAAAAGCCGGACAGATAGTTAACGTATCCGACGGATACGCACGTAACTTTCTTTTCCCCAAGGGACTTGCAATAGAAGCGGATGCAAAGGCTCTCAACGAGATCAAGAACCGTGAGGCATCCCAGCAGCATAAGATCGACGTTGAAACACAGAATGCAAAGGATATCGCCGCGAAGCTTGAGGCTGTAAGCGTAAAGATCGCCTGCCAGAGCGGTGCAGACGGCAGACTTTACGGTTCTGTAACCACAAAGGATATTGCCGAGGAGCTTAAAAAGCAGCATGGTATAGAGATAGATAAGAGAAAGTTAGTGCTTAACGAGGCTATCAAGAGCTACGGCACCTATCAGGCAGAGGCTAAGCTTTACAGCGGTATAGTCGGTAAGGTAAACGTTGTAGTTGCCCAGAAATGATCGAGAGGAATTTTTAAAATGCCTGAATTGACAGATGAATTTGGTAGAAGGATGCCCTTTTCCCTTGAAGCGGAACAGTCGGTATTAGGTTCTATACTTATTGACCCCGAGGCATTTACAACTCTGCCTCAGGTAATATCCTCGAGCGATTTTTATCTTGAGGAGCATCAGAATATATATGCTGCAATGCAGTCGCTTTTCCTTGCGAATGATACGATAGACCCGGTAACTCTCATAGATTCTCTGGTAAAGCAGGGAGTATATGACGTTGAAAAAAGCAATCAGTATGTAAGACTGCTTGCAGAGATCGTTCCCAATGCGGCAAACGTAAGGGAATATGCAAAAATAGTAAGAGACAAATCCAAGCTCCGTCAGCTTATCGAGCAGTGCAAGGAGATAACCGATAACGCATTCTCCGCTCAGGATGACGCAAGCATGATAATCGGTGATGCAGAGCAGAGGATATTCTCTCTTGCTCAGGATAACACCCAGAGGTCCTTTGCACATATCAAGGATATTCTCGTAAATACATGGAACAGCATCAAGCTTGTTTCCACCGAGGGCGTAGGCGCTACCACCGTTCCCACAGGCTTTTCGGGAGTTGACCGTCTGCTTGTAGGTATGGGTAAAAGCGATATGGTGCTTATAGGTGCCCGTCCCGGTATGGGTAAGACCTCCTTTGCCCTTAATATTGCCACAAAGGCGGCACAGCGCTTCCGTAAAGAGGGAAGTGACAAATGCGTATGTATCTTCTCGCTTGAAATGTCAAACGAGCAGCTGGTACAGCGTGTTATCTCCAGCGAAGCGATGATAGACTCCACAAACCTCCGTTCGGGCAGTCTTTCAAAGGAGGAATGGGCAAAGCTTGCGGATACCTCATCGATACTTTCGGATCTTAATATACTTGTTGACGATACTACCGGTATGACCATTACGGGAATGAAGGCAAAGCTTCGCCGTGAAAAAAACGTAGGCATGGTAATAATCGACTACCTCCAGCTCATGCAGAGCGACCGTAAGATAGATAACCGTGTAAACGAGATCGGTGATATTTCGAGAAACCTGAAGATAATGGCAAAGGAGTTTAACGTTCCCGTTATCTGCTGTGCCCAGCTTTCCCGCGGTCCCGAGGGACGTACGGATAAAAAGCCCATGCTTTCCGACCTGCGTGACTCGGGTGCGATCGAGCAGGACGCAGATATAGTTATGTTCCTGTACCGTGAGGAATATTACGATAAGGAAAAGAATCAGAATACTGCGAAGGTTATTATTGCCAAGAACCGTCACGGCGGAACCGGTGACGTTGACGTCGGATGGCTCGGCAAATTTACAAAGTTCTCAGATCTAACAGATATGGAGGCTCCTCCGTTTTGATGCTTTGCAAAAGGGTCAGAGACGTACTTAAAAAATATTCTATGCTCGGCAGAGAGGAAAGGATCGCGGTAGCCTTTTCCGGCGGTGCCGATTCTGTGGCGCTTCTTCATTTCTTGAAAAGCGAGGGCTGCGAGCCCTCGGCAATACACATAAATCACGGTATAAGAGGTGAGGAGGCGGACGGAGATGAGGAATTTTGCAGAGATTTTTGTGCGAAAAATTCCATTCCGTTTTATTGCAGTAATATAGACGTTCCCGGTGCCGCAAAGGTAAGCGGAGAGGGTCTTGAAGAAGCGGCAAGACGAATGAGGTATGCCGAAATAGAAAAGATCGTTACAAAAGAGGGTATAACAAGGGTGGCAACGGCGCACCATGCCGACGATAATATGGAAACTCTTATCTTTAACCTTACAAGAGGGGCTTCTCTTAAGGGTGCGGGAGCTATACCGCCGATAAGAGGTATCTATATAAGACCCCTTATAGAAGTGACCCGCGAGGAGATCATAACCTATTGTAACGAAAATTCTCTTGAATACGTGGTTGATTCCACTAATTTCGATACCGATTATACAAGAAACTTTATAAGACATAAGATAATACCTCTTATAAAGCAGATCAACCCTGATGCGGCAGATTCCTTCGGCAGATTTACTGCCTGCGCAAGAAGGGACGAGGATTTTATTTCATCAGAGCTTACAGCTCTTCTTGAAACAGACCGCAGAGATATTCTTTGCGAAAAGCATCCCGCTCTTCTTACAAGATATATCTACAGAAAATCTGCGGAATTTGACGTGGTACCCTCCCAAAAGAGCGTTGAAACTCTTCTTTGCGCCATAAAAGCAGGTAACGAATACAAATGCGTTGATCTCGGAAAAGAGCTCAAGGCATTCTGCGACAGAAACAGGGTGAGCTTTGAACTCACGGGGGGAAAAACTCCTCCTTTTGAAAAAACAGATCTTGTGCAGGGCGAGAACAAATTGGGAGATAACGGGATCTTATTTCTTACTGAGGATAAAACTCAATTAGAAAAATTTCTCAATATTTACAAAAGATCTGTATATACAAAGATCAATTCTGATAAAATAAAGGGTACTCTTTACGTAAGACAACGTGAAAACGGTGACAGCTACCGTTACGGCGGTATGACAAGAAGTCTGAAAAAGCTTTTCAATTCTAAAAAGATAAGCATAAAGCAAAGAGATATTCTGCCCCTTGTGTGCGATGAAGGGGGAATAGTATGGATCCCTTCCTTTCCGCACCGGGACGGTATGAAGCCCGAAAAAGATTCCGAAATAATATATATAGGATATATAGGTGAAAAAAATGATACTGAATAACGATATAGAAAGGATCCTTGTAAGCGAGGAACAGATAGAGGAAACAGTAAAAAGAATTTCTGCTGAAATAGACCGTGACTACGGTAAGAGCGGAAAAAAGCTTCTGCTTCTTTGCATACTTAAGGGTTCGGTGGTTTTTATGGGTGATCTCATGAAGCATATCACCATTCCTGTAGAGATAGACTTTATGAAGGTCTCAAGCTATGGAAGAAGCACAAAGAATCAGGGAACTATCAATATACTCCTTGACCTTTACCGTTCCGACCTTCCCGAGACCGATATACTTATAATCGAGGATATCATCGACAGCGGCAGAACTCTTTCCTACCTCGTTGACTATCTTAAGCTTAAGGGCGCAAATTCCGTACGCACATGTACTCTTTTGGATAAGCCCGAGCGCCGCGAGGTGGATTTTACCCCCGATTACTGCGGAATCGTTGTTCCTGACGAATTTGTTGTGGGATACGGTCTTGATTACGCGGAGCAATACCGCGCATTGCCCTACGTCGGTATTCTTAAGCCCATGGTTTATACAAAGTAGCAACGTAGTGTTTTCCTAAATAATAAAATAAAAATTTTTGCATATTATAAATTTGGATATAAATTAACGGAGATAACAAATGAAGAAAAAGGGTAATATTAAAACGCTGATCTTTTATTTGGTCCTTATTGCTGTAATAATATTTTCGGTAGGCTCCATGCTTGGAAAGAGCGCCGAGGATAAGCTTGTTTACAGTGAGATAAAGACCATGTTTGAAAAGGGAGAGATCAAGAAGTTTGAGATAGACAAAGATCTCTTGCTTACCTTTGAGACTCATAACGGTGAAAAAGGAGAATTCCGTCTTCTCTCTCTCGACATATTCTATAACGATCTTAACGATACTGTACAGGAGCAGGTAAAGAAGGGAACGATAGAGGAATATAACTATGCCGAGCCCACAAATATTCCCTGGTGGGTGAGCCTGCTTCCCACGGCTATCCTTATAATCGTCCTTGTAGTAGGATGGATACTAATTATGCGCCAGGCTTCGGGCAAGGGAGGAAAGATGAATTCCTTCGGCAGAGCAAAGGCAAAGCTGGCGTCCGATACCAAGAACAAGATCACCTTTAAGGACGTTGCGGGAGCAGACGAGGAAAAGGAAGAAATGAAGGAATTCGTTGATTTCCTACGCGATCCCAAAAAGTTCGTGAAGTTAGGTGCGAAGATCCCCCACGGCGCATTGCTCGTAGGCCCTCCCGGTACAGGTAAGACCTTACTTGCAAAGGCCGTTGCGGGTGAAGCGGGAGTACCCTTCTACTCGATCTCCGGTTCGGATTTCGTTGAAATGTACGTAGGTGTGGGCGCAAGCCGTGTTCGCGACCTCTTCGAGACCGCCCGTAAGAGCCCCGCAAGCATTATATTCATTGACGAGATAGATGCAGTGGGCAGGCACAGAGGCGCAGGCCTTGGCGGCGGCCACGATGAAAGAGAGCAGACCTTGAACCAGCTCCTCGTTGAAATGGACGGATTCGGCACTCATGACGGTGTTATCGTTCTTGCCGCAACCAACCGCCCCGATATTCTTGACCCTGCGCTTTTGCGTCCCGGCCGTTTCGACCGTCAGATCACAGTTAATTATCCCGATCTTAAGGGCAGAGTGGAAATACTTAAGGTTCATGCAAAGAACAAACCCTTCAGCTCCGAGGTGGATTTCGAAAAGGTTGCACAGACCACCTCCGGCTTTACCGGCGCAGATCTTGCAAACCTTCTTAACGAGGCAGCGCTTCTTGCCGCAAGAAAGGATAAGATGCTTATCGGTATGGACGATATAAGCGAGGCTACCCTTAAGATAATGGTAGGTCCTCAAAAGAAGTCCATGAAGATCAAGCCCGAGGAAAAACGCAAGACCGCATATCACGAAGCAGGTCATGCCATCCTTGCATATCTTCTTCCTACCGTTGACCCCGTAACCCAGATATCTGTAATTCCCAGCGGAAGAGCTTTGGGTTATACCCTCACTCCTCCCACCGAGGATAAATACAGTGTTTATAAGAAGGGTCTTAAGGAAGAGATCACCATGCTCCTTGGCGGCCGTGTTGCTGAAAAGATCATATTCGACGATATTTCGGGAGGCGCTTCAAACGATATACAGCGTGCCACCGAGATCGCCCGCAAGATGGTTACAAAGCTCGGTATGAGCGATAAGCTCGGTCCGATAGTATTCGGCTCTTCCAATTCGAGTGACGAAGTGTTCTTAGGCAGAGATTTTTCCAACAGCCGTAACTATTCCGAAACTGTTGCAACCCTCATTGACGAGGAGATACACGCAATAGTAAACGAAGCCTATGAGCTTGCCGAAAAGCTTTTGCGCGAAAATATCGACAAGATGCATTTTATCGCAGACTTCCTCGTAAAATACGAGACTATGGATGCGGCACAGTTCGATACTGCCATGAAGGAGGCGGAGCCTACCGAGGAAATGCTCTGTGCCATTGCCGACGAGCGTGCCGAGCAGCTCCGCGCTGAAAACGAAAAGCGCGCCGAGGAGGAAAAAGAGCTTCGCGAAAAACTTGAAGCAGAGGCAAATGCCGCTGATAAAGTTGACGAAGAGACCGTACCCGATCACGATATCTATCCCGAGGATAAAAACGAATAAATAAGCTTGAAAAACCTTTTATATTTCGCATATAAAAGGTTTTTTCTATTGACATTCATAAAAAATAAGGTTATTATATAAATAATATGTTTTTATTGTGAGGAATACTATGGAAAAATTAACTGCAATACTTATAGGTGCGGGTAACCGCGGAGAAACCTATACCAATATTATGAGAAGACATATGCCCGAAAGATTTAAGGTTGTTGCTGTTGCGGAGCCTATAGATGACCGCCGTAATTACATTCAGGAAAAGCATAATCTTCCCGAAGATATGTGCTTTACTGACTGGGCTCCCCTTCTTGAAAAGGGAAAGATAGCTGATTTTGCGGTTATAGCAACAATGGACAGAGTTCACTATGCTCCCGCTATTGCCGCAATCGAGGCAGGCTATGACCTTCTTCTCGAAAAGCCTATCGCTCCTACCTACGAAGAGTGTAAAGGTATTACCGAGGCGGCTGAAAAGTATGGCAGAAAGGTAGTTATCTGTACAGTACTGCGTTATACCGATATATTCAATACCATTAAGGACCAGATAGACAAGGGTGCTCTGGGCAAAATCATGTCCATCAATCATGAAGAGGGCGTAGGTAATATCCACCAGACCCATAGCTTTGTAAGAGGTAATTGGGGTAATGCAGAGCGCAGCTCCGATATGCTTCTCCAAAAGTCATGCCACGATATAGATATTCTTACATGGCTTATCGGCAAGAAGTGTCTTAAGGTTCAGTCCTTCGGTAATCTTTCCTTCTTTACCGCAAAGAATGCACCCGAGGGTGCTCCCGAATATTGCTTGGACGGCTGTCCCAAGCAGGATACCTGCCCTTATTATGCTCCCAAGCTTTATCTTGACGATAAGGATAATCATTGGTTCCGTTCCACCTCTACCCATAAGGTAGAGCCCACCGACGAGGACGTTGAATACGCTCTTCGCAACACCCAGTACGGTAAGTGCGTTTATAAGTGCGATAACAACGTTGTTGACCATCAGGTCGTAAGTATGCTCTATGAGGATGATGTTGCAGTTACCTTTACAATGAATGCCTTTAACCGCGGCGGCAGATTCATTCATATCATGGGTACAAAGGGAGATCTTCATGCGGCAATGGACGGCTCCAGCCCCATCACCGTATATGATTTTGAAACCAAGGAAAAGACCACCGTTGAGGTTAAGGCTCGCGACGGCATCCAGGGAGGTCACGGCGGCGGAGATACCGGTATTCTTGACGATCTTTACGCATACTTTACCGGTTCCTATGACGGCAAGAGCGTTCCCGAGATCCGCGAATCCTACTACAGCCACCAGATAGTATTTGCTATCGAAGAAGCAAGAAAAACCGGCACCGTAGTTGACGTTGACGAATTTATCAAGAAAAACTCATAATTTAAAAGAGCTGTAAAAAGAAGATCACAGAAATCGATGATTTCAAAATAAACACAAAATCCCTGCCGAAAACAAGGCTTTTCGCCCTGTTTCGGCAGGGAATTTATATTTTCGGTTCTATACTAAATGTTGGGGTGAAACCTAACAGATAGGCAAAAAAAGATGAGCATATCTGAAAAAATCTGATAGAATGAAGTTGACAGACAAACATTCATCGGAGGTTTCGGATATGCTCAATT
>SVQZ01000048.1 GCA_015065105.1 Oscillospiraceae bacterium
GCATGAGCCGCGAAGCATAGAAAAAGCATCTTTCCGCTTCGCTTCAAGATGCTTTTTCTATGCTTTTATTAAATTTTGTTACTTTATTCTATTTTTTATTTACCCCAACTATTGACACAGAGCCTTTATTTGATCAATTATATTCAAAATACCGAACCATACCGACATATCGGTAAAAAGTTCAACGAAACTGCCCTTATCGGTAAATGGAGATTCGGTCAATACCGATTTATCCTTCATAATTCCGTTATGAACGATATATTCAACAATTTGATTTACAAAATATATTTGATTTGAATCAAGAAATGTATCATCAAGATATTCTGAAAAAGCTTCTTTTGCGGCATTCATATCAAGACCTACGATCTCGCGTACGAGCTCGCCGAGAGGCTTCTTACCGTATTCAGCCTCATAATCCGCCTTTGAACCAACTTCACTCCAAAGTATCCTTTCAAGTTCCTTTATATCACTGCTGTCTAAAGGAATATTAGATTTCAGCTTTGCTATTACCGAATTGTCCTGATGTTGACGAACATAAAATTCAGCTTTTGCTTTATAATTTTTCAAATCGTCGTTTTCAAGCTCAGAATCCTTCCATTCAATAGAAAGAATCTCATCATCAAAATTTGTATCATAGGTATGTGAGATCTTTAGAATGTATTTTATTAGATCACGAAGCTTTTCTCGTATATATTCAAAGTCATTTATACCGGCGTCTTCAAGATAAGATGTATGAAGTATCTTATCTAAAAGTTCTTTTTGTGCAGTGATCTCGGGAATATTACCAACGCCGGCAATAGCGGAAACCTTTTTCAAAAGATCATTTCTTGCCTTTGAGTGCTTTTTGCCGACAAGATATGCAAGCTCGATACCGTAAATAAGTGCATCAAATCGTACAGCTTTCGGATCATCCTCCAAAGGTATGATAAGCGGAGCAAGTTCGCTTCCTATGAGAAGAGTATCCTCGTATGTAAGAGAATTATAATTATCGGGGTTGGAATAGAGTTCAACATACTTCAAATGCTGACGAACGGCGAAATTGTCTTTATTAAGTTCTCTTACATTTTCAACCATCTCGTCAACAAGGTTTTTTCTGAATGATATCAGCTCCTTGGTTTGATATGCGATGTCCTGAAGCTTGAACACGATTTGCGATTTCAAGCTGAATACAGCACCCTGAACAGATAACTGATTTGCGTTGGCACTACCGGAATTCATACGGAAAAATTCGAAATTTCCACAGAAATCAAAGATAAAGAATTTATCTTTATCATTTCCGTCTATAAGTCCCGGACAAAGACGCGTTCCTCTGCCAATCATCTGCCAGAATTTTGCTTTACTCATAACCTTCTTGAAGAAAACGAGATTAACCACCTCGGGAACGTCGATGCCTGTATCAAGCATATCAACAGATATAGCGATCTGCGGTAATTTGTTCGGATCGGAAAAATCATCAATAGCAGTTTGGGCATAGTTTATACGGTTATCAATAACCTCCGCATAGCCCTTTAAATGGGGATATTCTTTATTAAATATCTCGTATATCTTTTCAGCATGAGCGTGCTTTTTTGCAAAGATGATGGTTTTACCTATCTTTTGTCCGTAGTCTATTTTAATACCGTTAGTCATAAGTACATTAAGCACTTCCTTAATGGTATCTTCGTTAAATATCCAGTCATTTAAAGCTGAGGAGCCAATACTGTCAGGCATTTCTCCGTCCCGGGAAAAGGTTGACTCATAAGCTTCTTTATCTTCGTCCGAAAGTTCATCGTAAACTATTCCCTCTTCGATGAATTTCAGCTTGGTTTCAACGGTCATAAAGTCAACAAGATAACCGTCTCGAACAGCATCGGCTAACTCATAACCGTAGGTAGGAACACCGTTTTCAAGCTCAAATACCTCATAGGTATTCTTTTCTATCTCATCCTTGGGAGTTGCAGTTAAACCCACAAGGGGAGCATCAAAATAGTTAAATATATCTCTGTATTTATTATATATAGATCTGTGAGCTTCGTCACACACCAAAAGATCGAAATGTCCGCAGGTAAAGAGCTTTCCGTTTTCATCTTTAATGCTGTCAATACAATTCATCATCGTCTGATAGGTAGAGAAAACACAATGCGCGTTGTAATTACCCTTCTCCTCGCAGAGATTGGTAACCGAGAGATCGGGAAGCATATTGACAAAGCTTCGTTTCGCCTGAGTAACAAGGGAGTTTCTATCTGCAAGGAAGAGTATATTCTTAACCCATCCATGCTCCAGAAGAACCTTGCAAAGTGCAATGGTGGTTCTTGTTTTACCCGAGCCTGTTGCCATAACAAGCAGAGCCTTGCGGCGGTTTCTTATATCAAAGCTATCGCATACCGCCTTTATAGCTCCCTCCTGATAATATCTGCCCGCGATACTTTTATCAACATTAATATGCTTTAGGGATGTGCGCATCCTCTGCAGATTAAAAAGCTTTTCAAGATCTCGCTTGGAATATATTGAGGAAACCTTGCGCTCGGGATAGAGATTATCTGTTATTCTTGTTTCAAAGCCGTTGGTAAGGAATATAACGGGACGTCTGCCGTATTTATTTTCAAGAATATCGGCATAGAGCTTTGCCTGCTGTCTGCCAACAGCCACATCCTTACAGGTACGCTTTGCCTCAATAAGGGCTAAGGGCTTGCCGTCATTTCCGTATAAAACATAATCGGCATAACCAACCTCGCTGTTGTTGGGCATACCGGGCAATTCAACCTCGTTTATCCAGTCCTTGCCCTCTGTCCAACCTGCATCGCAAAGCATGGCATCAATATATATCTTTCGGGTTGTATATTCTGATATATCAAGAGGCTTAGGCACATAGGTCTGAGCATTTGCTTCACGGCGGGCAGTAAGCTCAGCCTTGAGCGCTTCATTTTCTGCCATAAGAGCCGCAAAGTCTATATCCTCGGGAACGTTACTTTCCCCGCCCCCAGAGTTTTTCAAAAGCTCACGGTCAAAGTTACCTTCAATATAACCATCCGAATAGCAATATGCCACAAAATCAAGGAAAATATAAAGATTTTCAAGGCAGAGCTGCGCCTGTTCAAGTGTCAGCTTCTTTGAGGAATGGGCGCTGTCATTACCGAGAATACGGATAAGGCGCATTCTCTCCCATATATCATTACCAACGATATCGCGAAAGTCTTCATTTCCCATAAGAGAATTAAGGCGGTCGTCATAGGGCATAACAAGGGATTCGTCAACAGAATACATCCATTTAACGGCAAATTCCATCGCTTTACGACAGTTAAGAATGCAAGCCTCGGGATCAATATGTAATATCCTCTCCGCTGCTATCGCAACATCTGAAAAACTATTAAATTGTGCGTCCTTTGTTAAAAAATCAAAGTTGGTCATGTGCAATCACCTTTTTATAATTGTTTACAGGCAATCTTTCAAACACGAATGTTTGAGAAAAAGTCAATTTGCTTAACATTTTTGCCCCATACATTTTCTTTAAGTTCTTTACATATAGATCCAAGGCTTCGTCATTGTGATAATATATAATTATTGAATCAAACCAATCAAATATAACAGTAAGTATATCTTCATCTGCCAAATCTAACGAATGCCCGATTACTTTCAAAAGTTTAGCGGTTTTCATAGATTTCATATCGTACACTAATTTTTCTAATCCATTAAAAGTATGCTTAGTAATTCTTTGATAATACTTTTTATACTTGATAAATCTTAAATCATAGTTTCCCAAATCATCAGATTCGTTAGAATTGACACCAAGAATTATATCATTATCAACACTCCCATGAATATAAATAGTATCTACATTAGAATTGTATAGATACTTATATGTATCGGTATAATTGAAGGTTATAATATAATCGCTATAATTTATAAACTCATTTTCGAAACTGTATAAATGAACTATATTGCTAAGGACATCATTTACAAAAATTTTCAAATATAATTTCAACAATTTGATGAAGGATTCGAATTCGTTAAATATCAACTCATCGTATTCTTCCTTTGGAACGTCATACAGCGTTATATTTATATTAAACATATCGTTTGAATTAAAGTGGTACTTTATAAATTCCAAAAACGGTTCAGCATTACTTATATCATTATCCTTAATTTCATGTAAAAATGAATCGATCTGCATTTCTAAAGCTACCCATCCGTCTTTTGTACTTACTCTGTCGAAATAGTCGAACCAACAATTACAACGTATTAAACTAACAAATTCAAAATATTCATCAGGATCTATGATAGTTTTCAAATATGCGTTTTTATACATTGATAAACTGTTATATATTGAATTATCTACTTCACATAATGCTTTTATTTCGTTATATACATTACGTGTTTTTAAATATAAACAACCACTTTGGTTACGGATATATCTTCCGATTTTCATGAAATTATCATAACGCGTAAGTAAATTATGATATATATCAAATCCGTTTCCTAACAACAATACTTCCAACTACTTCACCTCTATCAGAAAAATATCACATTAACCTTTTTGGGGTTGTTTGAATTATATTTTGGTTTGTTTCCCCAATTAGATATAGCATTAGCACAAATACGGGTTAATGGTTCCCCAATTGCAGCTTTATAATTAAATCCAAGCATATGTAAATGTTTAATATCCTCATCACTTATAACAATTCTTTCAAGCTCAGATTTATATACCTGCGCAATTTAGACCGCTTCTTCGCGTTCCAAAAGAATTTCATTTATTATTTCATCATAAGTTGAACGTAATTTTTCAACTTCTTTAATTTCTTTAGCGGATCTTATCTATTAAGATACTGCAGAGGCTGTTCCTTTTACTGCTAATTCAGTCAGCGATGCGCCCACATCCACCAATGTTTTTGTATATAAATTATCCATATTAACACCTCTTTCATCCAAAATATTTTTGTATCAATGATTTTTTTAAAGTTTCAAGTTTTTCAAGGCTTTCTTGAACTACCAATTTCGATTTGTCGATCTGTTCAACAAAGGCTGCAAAATCGTTTTGAAGCTCTACAGGGGGCAGTATTATCTCGAGTGTCAATAAACGCTCTTTTGAAATGTTAGACATTGATTTCGCAGATCCCGATGATAGTGCAGTAACATTTGCTCTGAACAAATCAAGATTGATAATTTTCCACAAGAACACCTTGTTACAGTTATCCTTAGTATTCAAGCGAAAGATCAAATCCGGCATCATCAAATAAGGGGGCGTGTCGTATACAAAGGCGCTCATACCGACTAATTCGGGCGTGTTTTTTCTTGTAAATAACAAATCACCTTTGTGTACCTCGGCACTCTTCACAAATTGAGAATCGTCCAACATTGCCTTGTTTTCAAACGGGCGATAATAGCCATATGTTGCAGCACTTAGTTTCAGTACCGCTGGCTCTTCTCCCGTTCTCGGTTCTGAATCACACACGAAACTTTTGCCGTTCTCAATGCTCGTCAAGCATTCGGCAAGTTTCACCTTGTTCCACCCCATCTGGTTATTATTCGGGTCACCAAACATCTCGATAAACCGAGATTTGACGAGTTGGTCGAGTTTTTCTAACTGTTTTTTTCTTACTGAAATTAAACCGTTAACTATTTCGAATTTTTTTACAATTTCGCACTGTTCCTCAATACTATGCAAAGGTATTTCTGCTTCTGTCAAATTTCCCAATTTAATGTATTTTATAACTCCACCAATAGACTGCTTGCGAAGTGTTTCGACATATTTATCCAAAAAGCTATATAAGTACGGAACTGAAAGTACCGCTTTGTCTTTACTCTCAATGATATATGTTCTTTGATAAGCGTCAAATTTTCCATTATAATACTTCACATTCAAGTCACCGTTACCTGCAACAAGAACACATTCACAATCGTAGTGATAAGTATTGATAGTTAGTGGTTCAACAGAGCATGTGAAGAAAGGATATAAACCGTTTTCATTAGCAGCATTGGCGTCAAGCTTTCCTGTTTTAATATTTACATAATCACCAAGTCTTGCCATTATATCACCCTAATTTACCGTTTATTAAGCCAATTTGTTCAGCAACCTTAATTGAAATATTTGAGGATAATTGAACATCAATAGAAACTGCATTAGTAGATTTTTCGTTATATGTAAGCGCAAAATTCAAGTTTGTGCTAAAATCTTCTTTTGTTTTATCAACAACAAAAATTTTATCAGCTTCTAGTAAAGCTCTAAGCCTCTCTTCAAATTTTTCTTTAGATATATTCATAATTTTCGGATTAACATAACAACATTTTTCCATTGTTTTTAAAATGTATTTATCTATAGATTGTGTGGTTTTGGGTTGTTTTGTTACATACGGCTTTGGAATATTAGGAATTAAAACTTCATCATCTTCAATCTGTAAACCATATATGTAACCCTTACATATATAAGTCACAACAGTTTTTTCGCTAACTTCCCATTTCTCTGCAGCTTCTATAAAATTCATCATAATAACTCCTCCAATTTTTTTATATTCTCGGATATCTTTTTCTGCAGTTCAAGAAGTTCTGCCATGAGTTCTTCGGTGGACGGATACTCAACCGCTTCATAAACGGTCTTCTTGTACTTATTAATAGACAGATCATAATCATTATCGACTATTTCCTGCTTCGGTACAAAGAAGGATTTTTCGGTACGTTCACGTTCCTTCTCCCCCTCGGGATTATGGAATCGGTCGATAATATCGGTAATATCGTTATCGGTAATAGCAGTTCTCTTATCATCAAGAGAAAAGCCGTCGGCCTGCATATCATAGAACCAAACGTTATCGGTGCCGCCGTGACCGGTCTTGGTGAAAATAAGAATTCCTGTTGAAACTCCTGCATAGGGCTTGAACACACCCGAAGGCATAGAGATAACAGCCTCGAGACGGTTATCCTCGATTATAGACTTACGGATAGCCTTATGTGCTGTAGAAGAACCGAACAAAACACCGTCGGGAACGATACAAGCACAGCGACCGCCGATTTTGAGCATACGGAGAAAGAGCGCAAGGAAAAGAAGCTCGGTTTTCTTTGTTTTACATACCTTTAAAAGATCGGGAGAAACGGTATCATAATCAAGACTTCCTTTGAAAGGAGGATTTGCGAGAATTATAGAATACTTGTCTTTATCGGGATTTTGCTCGGAGAGGCTGTCACGGTATTCAATATTCGGGAAATCCACGCCGTGAGTCATCATATTCATAGCACCGATACGCAGCATAGTTCTGTCCATATCATAGCCGTGGAACATAGAATTCATATAATGATCCTTTTTCTGCTTATTAAAAAAGATCTCCTCACGGCAATTTTCCTTTAAGTATTCACCTGCAGAAACAAGGAATCCCGAGGTACCGCAGGCAGGATCACAGATTACATCTGTCGCCTTAGGCTCCATCAGGTCAACCATCATACGGATAATATGGCGAGGAGTTCTGAATTGACCGTTCAAGCCCGACTGTGCGATCTTATTAAGGAGATACTCATATACATCTCCGCGGATATCCTTGCCTCCCTCCTTTGCCATAAGCTCATAAATTTCATCAAGAGCATCAACAACCTTTGACAAAAGCAAGGGTGTAGGAAGCTTGAATATAGCATCGTCCATATACTTGGAATATGCGCTGTCCTTATTGGAATCAAGATTTTTGATAAAAGGGAATACCAATTCCTGTACCACAGAATACATCTGTCCTGCGGGAAAATCACGGAAAACAGACCATTTAAGCTGCTTACCGTCAACCTTGCGCTCTCCGATAACAACCTCATCGGCAAATTTGCTCTCATAGGGAATACCCAACATAACCGATTCCTTTTCCCTTGTATTATCGCTTTCATCAAGGTCATGAATAAACATCATATATGTGGTCTGCTCGATTACATCAAGGGGGTTGACAATTCCGCCTGCGGCAAAAGTATCCCATAAACTATCTATTTTATTTTTAAGTTCTCCTGTTATCATGATTGTCTCCAAAAAATTATAATTATCTACATTATAGCACAAAAAAAGAGTCTATGTAAGTATAATTTACACTTACATAGACTTGTTAACAAATAATTAACATTTGTTGAACTTATATTTCAATCCCCACGGGGCAATGGTCGCTGCCCATGATGCTTGTGAGGATATAGCTGTCCTTTACGCGGTCAAAAAGCCGGTTTGAGACTACGAAATAGTCTATACGCCAGCCTGCATTCTTCTCCCTCGCCTTGAACATATAGCTCCACCATGAATACTCCACCTTGTCGGGGTAGAGCGCTCTGTAGGTATCTGTAAAGCCGCTGTTTAAAAGCTCGGTAAACTTAGCTCTTTCCTCGTCAGAAAAGCCTGCATTCTTACGGTTGGTCTTAGGGTTCTTTAAGTCTATCTCATTATGAGCAACGTTTAAATCACCGCAATAGATAACCGGCTTCTTTTCGTCAAGCTTCATTATATAAGCGCGCAGAGCGTCCTCCCACGTCATACGGTAATCAAGCCTTGCAAGCTCTCGCTGAGCATTGGGAGTATAAACACAAAGCAGATAAAAGTCCTCATATTCAAGGGTTATCGCTCTTCCCTCCTTGTCATGCTCCTCTATGCCTATTCCATAAGCTACAGAGATCGGCTTGTGCTTTGTAAATATTGCCGTTCCTGAATAGCCCTTCTTCTCGGCAGAGTTCCAATACTGATAGTAGCCCTCGGGCTTAAACTCTGCCTGGTCGGGCTGCATCTTGGTCTCCTGTATGCAGAAGAAATCCGCGTCCTCCTTATTGAAAAAGTCCTCGAACCCCTTTTCAAGACAAGCTCTGAAGCCGTTTACGTTCCATGATATAAATTTCATATAGTTTTTCTCCCGTATTTCAAGTTGAATTTTTCTTATATTTTGGTATCAAAAGAAGCGATCTTGTTCTTGATCTGTACTCGGCATACCCTTCCTTTTTGCTCTGTTTGCCCTCGGCTAACGGAATACTTACAAACAAAAAGAGCAATGTGTTTGCAATACAACCTATTAAGCTATACCACATAAAGCCTGTATGTACTAAAACATAAAATGCAATAGCCCACCACATAAGTATTTCCGCAAGATAATTAGGGTGACGAGAATGCTTCCACACCCCCTTTTCTATAAACACAGAGCTTCTGTTTTTACGGTATTTATGCATTTGTATATCTGCAGTTCCCTGTAAAACTATAGCAGCAAGACTTACAGCAAAGCAGACAAGCGATAAAGGCTTGAATGAAATATCGGAGCAAACAAGATATACCGCAGGTAATATGCAAAAATACACAACAACTGTCGGAACCATATGTATCCCTATAAAATTAATTATAGGATAAAAGGCGCCTGTATTGATCTTTAACATCGTATAACGCCAATCCTGATGGTTTAAGGAGCTGAATGTATATGCCCAATTTGCGGTAAGACGTATGGCCCATAAGCTTACAGCGATAACCAAAAGCGCTTTTGTTAAATTGATTTCCTTTCCTATTATAAAAAGAATCAATATAACTATCGGCTGTACACTCCAATAAGGATCATATACCGATGCGTTACCGAATATAATACTGAAAATATATACTACAACTGTTGCCAAAGCATCAGCGATAAGTAAGTTAAGCCAGATATCGAAGCTTAATATATTATACGTATAAAACCCGGTAATTCCCGCAAGTATATAAACTGCAGTTATTATAATAAAGCTTAAACCTCTATTATCTCTCACGTAAGACATCCCCTTTCTTTTTCCATCCAAACGTGAGGCTCGCCCTGTTCGTATTCTATACCGCTTATCTTTTTGTAACCGCATTTTTCATAAAAGCCTACGGCATGGAGCTGTGAATGAAGCTGTAGAGAATCTGCATTACGGTCATATACATAACGTTCAGCCGCTTTCATTATTCTTCTGCCCACACCCTTTCCCCGGTACTCCTTCAAAACAGCCATTCTGCCTAAACACCAACAGCTTGTTCCTTCTTTCATAAAGGTACGACAGCATCCTATCGGCTTTTCGTTATCATAGCAGACTATATGGGACGCGGTTTTATCTATTTCGTCCGGTTCATCAATAAAGCCTTGCTCGGCAACAAACACCGTGATCCTTATATTCATTGCATCATCATGCAATCCTTGGTATATTTTGATATCCATTATTTATCCTTTATTAAAACAGTTATATTTTCATATTCCGCGCTCAAAGTATATCCGTTAGCCATATACTGATCGAATATTTGAGAATCAATAGAATATCTTGTATCGAATATTACGTAATCTGTATCCGGCTCACATTCATGATATTCTATCTGATATATCTCATCCCTGTCAGCAAGATGGGGTAAAAGCATGGTAGAAGCGCATACAGAGGCATCCTTCGGTATTTCGTCGAGTATCTGCTCCATACGCTTATACTGTATTTTATTTGCATTATAGTCGCCTATATAATGATCGAGCTTCGGGGCTGTTGTTGTCAGATAGAAGCATACACAGGCAACACACCCTATAGTCAATAATGTCTTTTTTGAAGGGTATTTCATTTCTGAAACGTTCATTACAGTAACGTAAAACAAAAATGCAATTATACCGAAATGATATTGGAATCCGATATCGTATTGATAAATATAATCGGTCAGAAGATTGATCAATATTGGAGCTATAAGTATATATCGGGATAATTTTTTGGTAATGAAGGGTATAAAACCTAAAGGCAGGAACAGTTGAATAACATATTTTATTTTATCAAAGCCACCGTCCTTTACGGCAAATATCTGAGTCAGAACAAAGCCCGGATTTTTTATAATAGTTTTAATTACACCTATTATACCGTCCGCTTCACTATAAATAAGATTATCAAAGCGGTTTACCATTGCTCCGTTTATAGACGGATTTGCCGATGCTTCGGCATATATGCCTGCATAGTAATCACCCATTATATCAAGAAGATTCACCGCTAAAAAGAAGTAAGCTCCGGAAGCGAACACAAGAATCAGTCCATGGATATATTTTTTGCGAGATAGTATAACAAAAATTCCGAAAATTAAAATATATACAGCGGCATCCTCCTTAACACAGAAGGTAAGCAAAGCGAATATATACATGAAAATGTATTTTTCTTTCTCGAAAAAGAAGAATGTCCACAGCAGGAGCGGTACAAGAAAGCAATTCTCATGTATATCGTAAAACGTTCCCGCAGAAAGTGCAGGATAAAGACAGAAGATAAAAGAGATAAGTGCTGTAACCCTTTTTGAAAGCTTATATTTTTTGCATATAAGAACAAGCGGTATAACACCTGAGATCAGTATAAGCGCTTGTGAGATCTGGAGAGTTACAGGAGAAGGAAATATAAAATATACGGGAAGGATAAGATAATAAACAGGGGATATATGTACCGCAAAATGAGATAAAAGTACGTCTCGTTCTGAGGTTGAAAGAGGCATACCGTTAGTTTTCATATTATGGAACATATTCACGAATAGACCGAAATCAAAATTAGGAGCGGAAAAGGTCTTATATCTGAGAACAGTTATAATTGACATAACAACTGCAGAAATCACCGAAAATATAATTATAATCGTAAAGAATGATCCTTTTGAAAGTTTAACGCTTTTCAGATATTCTTCATTCTTATTTATAAAATAAAATATAAAGATAAGATATATCACAGCTACAGAAGGCTGAACAGAAAAAGATCAACAGAACCGTCGGCCGATACAAGCCATTTAAAAACCAATAACGAACTCACTCCGATAAGGATAAAGCTGTCACTTTCCCTTTTTAATAACAGATCTATTGCTGAATAAAAAGCAAAAAATGAAAGGCTGATAAGGATAAGCACAATGAGTTTTTTTTCCTGCATAAAAGACAGCTCATAAAAATTACCCATATTCATATTTAAAACAATGAACGAAAGCCATGCTGCAATTGATCTGCAAATAACCTTTTCTCTGTTAATACAAGGTTTTATAAACTTAATAATTTTGATCATACTAACCTCTAAATAATTTAATATACTATATTATCTCATAGAATATAAAAAAATACAATAGAATAATTAAAATCGGCATAGTCGAATTTCGACTATGCCGATTTTTTAAGCTATATAAGCTTAAATATTCGATTAACCTACCTTACCGGTGCACTTACCGTCAGCGCCGAAGTAGTAGTAACCGTAAGGAAGTCCGAGTGCGTTGCTTGCACCGATCCATGCCTTATAGTCCTTATACATCGAACCGCTGGAGGCATTGAAGA
>SVQZ01000049.1 GCA_015065105.1 Oscillospiraceae bacterium
TTGCATGAGCCGCGAAGCATAGAAAAAGCATCTTTCCGCTTCGCTTCAAGATGCTTTTTCTATGCTTTTATTAAATTTTGTTACTTTATTCTATTTTTTATTTACCCCAACTATTGACACAGAGCCGAATAAAAAAGCTGTCTGAAAAGACAGCTTTTTTTGTTTAATTTATAGGAAATTGCTCCATTTCGTGTGAGTTGTTTGCAGGGGGAATGGAGCGGGAGTCGGTGCGTCCGGCGGCGCTTTTTAAATGTATAGGAAATTGCTCCACCTCGTGAGAATGAAGAATCGGCTAATCACAAATTGTCGGGGCGGAATTGGGTGCGTCAACTTGCCGCTTTTTAATTTATAGGAAATTGCTTCACTTCGGCTATCGTAACAAAGCGGTTCCCCCCGGAAGGGAAGCGGGTCCGCGTAAATCTAAGGCCAAGCACTTGATTATATTTTTATTTAGTGGTATAATAATCCTATAAACAAAAAGGAGTTTTCTTGTATAATATGAAAAAGACCAAAAAACTCGATGCGTTTTTAGTATATATCATAACCTTTGCTTTGCTGATAGTATTGCCCTCTCTTCTCTACAGATGGCTCGGACTGTATGCTACGGCGGCAGGAGAAATACTTTTGATAATTCCCGCATTCCTTTTCATAAAAATGAGAAAGGAATCGGTCGGAGAGTGCTTCGGCTTTTCACTTCCCACCATAAGAAATTTCTTTGCGGCGGCAGTTCTGATGGCAGGCGCGAACCTTCTTCAGAATGCAGTGAGCTTTATACTGTATCCCGTATATTATAAAACTGCAGAGAACGGAGACATAGCGGCGCTTGACGTTCTGTCGGCACTGAATCCCTTTGTTCTTCTTGTTGTAATAGCGATACTTCCTGCAATTTGCGAAGAAATGCTGTTCAGGGGATACCTTCTTTGGGCATTTACCGATAAGAGGAAAAGAAAAGCGGCATTCGGTATTATTATAACCGCGGTAATGTTTGCCCTTATGCATTTTGATATAGCGGATATAAATACGGGTATTTATAAGCTTCCTTTTACTCTTATTATGGGCTTAGCCTTCGGTTATATAGCCTATAAAACGGGATCTATACTTCTTAGCGCTATATTCCATTTTATAAGTAATGCAAATGCTCTTATATCCTATTATACTCTTAAGAATACCGACGAGGCGGCTTCTTCTATGATAAATATGAAGGATATGAGCTATGTTGCTTTAGGTATATGCGCTGCAGTTGTAGCTGTTGTGATAATAGCCTTCGGTATCAGACTCTTTTCCGAAAAAAAGAAAAAGAAAAGCCTTATTATCTTTATTATCATACTTGTAATCATTGCTCTTCTTAGCGCTCTTGCATCGGTCGTATTCGTTGGATTTAACGAGGCGGAGGAAGTGCTGATAGCTGAAAGCGCTCCGGGACAGCCGACAGCCTTGGTTGAAGAAAGCTTTGAACTTAAAAAGGATACTATATGTATTATCAGTGTTATGTTCGGCGGCGATGAGGGGCGTGTAAGCATTCTTAACGAAAAGGGAGAATACGTACTCAGGGACCTGAGCGAAACCCAGGTATTAACACCCCTTGAAAAGGGTAACTATACCTTCCTTATAGAATTTGAGGACGAAGAGGACAATAATTATATTGCGGCTATCTACAGCTTCGGCGAATACGAAGGAGAATTTCCGAAGCCGATAAAGCAAGAGGAGCCGGGCGGTATAGATTTTGAGGATTAAAAAGCTTTTTCTATTGACATACTGCGGTAAAAATGATACAATAATGCGAATTCTTATTTAGAGGAAATAACCATGAAATATGCAATTATCGGATGCGGAAGAATATCGGATCTTCACGCAAAGGCGGCAAAGGAATGCGGGCTTGAGTTCGTAGGCTTCTGCGATATTATAAAGGAAAAGGCTCTGGGACGCAGAGCAACAGTTCCTTCCTGCGAAAACGTGCCTGTCTATACCGATTATAAGGAAATGCTTGATCGTGAGAGCCCCGAGCTTGTATGTGTTACGACCGACAGCGGAAATCACGCTCATATAGCAATAGAATGTATAAAGCGCGGTGTGAACGTAATAATCGAAAAGCCTATCGCTCTTTCAATGGCGGACGCAAAAGAGATAGTGCGCCTTGCCAAGGAAAAGGATGTCTGCGTATGCTCATGCCATCAGAACCGTTTCAATAAGAGTGTTATCGCTATCCGAGAGGCTGTTGACAAAGGTAAGTTCGGTAAACTTCTTCACGGCTCCGCAAATGTACGTTGGGAAAGAGACAAGAGCTATTACGATCTCGACCAATGGCGCGGGACCTGGGCGGGAGACGGCGGTGCATTGATGAATCAGTGTATCCATGATATAGATCTTCTTCGCTGGCTTATGGGTAACGAGGTTGACGAGGTTTTTGCATATACCGATAATTTAAAGCACCCCTATATCGAGGCGGAGGACTTAGGCCTTGCTCTTGTAAAGTTCTCAAACGGAGCTTACGGCGTGATCGAGGGTACAACGAATATGTATCCCGATGATTTTGAGGAAACTCTTTGTATCTTCGGAAAGTACGGCAGAGTGCGTGCGGGAGGGCAGTCTGTGAACACTATCGAGGAATGGAATTTCGCAGATGAAAGCATTCATCCCGAGGATATTAAAAAACAGACCTATGAGAATCCCCCTAATGTTTACGGCTTTGGACACAGCGCTCTTTATAAGGATGTTTGTGATGCGATAAAGAACAACAGACCTCCCTACATAACTGCGGAGGACGGTATGCGCGCAGTAGAGATGATACTTGCTATATACAAGTCCGCAGCCTTGGGTAAGCCTGTAAAGCTTCCTCTTGATGACTGTTCAACCCTTGATTTTAAAGGACGGTTTGATAAATGACCCTATGTAAACCCTGTGTTTACCCCTCTCTACCCGCAGTAGAGAGGGATTTTTTTCTTCTATTTTCCGAAAAGCAAAAGGATAGATATAAAAATAGATAACCTCTTGAAAAAAACAGAAAAAAAGTTTATAATGGGTTTATGCTGTGTAAAGGGAGGTGTATTATGGAAAAGCGCAAGGTTATATATTATACCGATGAATTGAACGACGAATTTTCAACTGCGGTGATAAAGGCAAGAAAAATAGACGAAAATTATATCTACCTTTATGATTCTGCCTTTAAACGTTTTACTCATTTTTTTTGGTACAGAATGATAGCAACTCCCGTTGCATTTTTATATACGAAACTAAAATTTCATCATAAATGTATAGGCAGAGAAAAGCTCAAGCCGTTTATGAAAACGGGATATTTTATGTACGGAAACCATACCCAGGATATTGCCGATCCCTTTATCCCCAATATGATCAATTTCCCAAAGACCAACTATTTTATAGTTCACCCCAATAACGTATCCATGCCTGTGCTGGGTAAAATAAATCCCTCTCTCGGAGCACTTCCTCTTCCCGATGACATAAAGGCATACCGGAATTTCATAAAAGCTGTGGAGCGAAGGATATCCGAAGGGCATTGCGTCGTAATATATCCGGAGGCACATATCTGGCCTTATTACACGAAAATACGTCCCTTTCCGGACGACTCATTCACCTACCCCGTAAAGTATAACGTTCCGGTATTCTGCTTTACCAACACTTATCAAAAAAGAAGATTTTCAAAGGAGCCGAAGATAGTGACATATATAGACGGTCCCTTTTATCAGAATGAGGATACCCCTCAAAGGCAGAGAAAAAAGGAATTGAGAGACCGCGCGTATGAGGTCATGACCGAAAGAGCAAAAAATTCAACTGTTGAAAAGATCAAATACATAAGAAAAGACAATGAAAATGACTAATATTTTATTTTGCGGAAACGATAAGGTTTTTGACGGTATGCTTACCGCCGCCTTATCTATACTTAAAAGAACCGAATCGAAGGAGCCCTTTTGCTTTTACGTCTTTACTATGGACGTATCTCATATAAAGGAGAGTTATCTTCCGGTAAACGAAAGGCAGATAGCCTTTTTTGAAAGGGTGATAAAGGGCTATAACTCCGAAAACAGAGCGGTGCTTATCGATGTTACCGAAATATATAATAAGGAATTCGGAAACTGTCCCAATGAGGATGCTTACTGCTCGCCCTATACACTTATCCGTCTGTTTGCGGATATGATAGAAGGGCTTCCCGATAAGATACTATATCTTGACTGCGATATTCTTTTTAACCGTGATATACATTTGCTTTATGATATCGACGTCGAGGACTGCGAATATGCAGCCTCCCGTGACCATTACGGAAAATATCTTATTAACCCGAATTATGTAAACGCGGGAGTACTGCTTTTCAATTTGAAGGAAATGAAAAAAACAGCGCTGCTCGAAAAGGCAAGAGCGCTTATAAAAACAAAAAAGCTTGTTTTTGCAGACCAGAGTGCAATAATACGTTCAACCACCAAGAAAAAGATGCTCGGACAAAAATTCAACGATCAGAAATTCCTGCATAAGCATACCGTGGTAAGACATTTTTCAAAAAGACTTTTCTGGCTGCCCTACCCCCATACCGCAAATATTAAGCAATGGCAGGTAAGCGAGATCCACAGGATCTTCGGCTACTATTGCTTTGACGATATCCTTTACGAATATATCTATCTGAAAGAAAAATTTTTAAGAGAGGAAAAAGAAAATGGATAAAAGGATCCCGATATTTTATGCTTGTGACGACAATTTTGTTAAATTTACCATAGTATCATTGCAGTCGATGATCAAAAATGCTTCCAAGGATCATTTTTATCACGTTTATATACTTCATACCGATATTTCCGAGGCATCAAAGGAGAAGGTGTATGAGCTTGAAAACGATAATTTTGTTATAACCTTTGAGGACGTAAGCGATTATCTTCGTTCTATAGCCGATAAGCTTCCCTTAAGGGATTATTATTCCAAGACCACCTATTACCGTCTTTTCATTGCGGAAATGTTCCCGGAGTTTGATAAAACTCTTTATATTGACAGCGATACGATAGTTCAGGGCGATATAAGCGAGCTTTACTGTACGGATATCGGCGAAGCTTATCTCGGAGCATGCCATGAGCAGGCGATGGTACAGGTGAACGAATACGGTACATACGTTGAAAAGGTTATCGGTGTTTCCCGTTACAATTTCTTTAATGCGGGAATACTTATCATAAACTGCGACCGTTTCAGAATACACTTTGTACTTGATAAATTTATAGAATATCTTCATACTTATAATTTTGTTGTTACTCAGGACGAGGACTATCTTAATCTTATATGTAAGGACCACGTTTATTGGCTCGATCAGAGATGGAATACCGAGATATTCGGAAACATTCCCTATGATATAAAGGAGGCAAAGATACTTCACTATATCATGACGAATAAACCCTGGCATTACAAGGACTGCCGTTACGGAGATATATTCTGGAAATACGCAGAGCTGACCTCGGTTTATGAGGAGATGCTTGAAATTTTGAATTCTTATACCGACAAGGAGAGAGCGCGGGATGCGGTATCCTGCGAAAACCTTCTCAAACTGGCTGTTTCGGAAACCAACCGCGAGGATAATTTCCTCAATACCGTTAATAAGAATAAACGCTCCCAGGACAGAGTTGCTATCCTGCGTAAGATAGAGGAATATGAGGCGGCAGGCAGATTCGATGAGGACGTTGAAGCCGATCCTCCCGGAAGAGTGCTTATGCCTGACGAGATCGAATATATCGATAAGAGCATCACTCAAAAGCTTAAAACGAAATTTGCATTTATGATAGCCCACAAATTTGTGGATAATCTTATAGAGGAAAAAAAGCTGATTATAAAGGAAATGAAGGGGCTTGAAAATTTCAAGAATCTTCAGAGCGGTGCCGTTATAACCTGCAATCATTTCAATGCCTTTGACAGCTTTGCCATACAGCTTGCCTATGAGGCGGCAGAACAGCCTGAAAGAAGATTTTACAGAGTTATCCGCGAGGGAAATTATACATCATTTCCCGGTTTTTACGGTTTTCTTATGCGCCATTGCAACACCTTGCCCCTTTCCTCAAATCGCAAGACCTTGAAGAAGTTCATGGATGCAACGTCACAGCTTTTAAAGGAGGGTCATTTTGTTCTGGTATATCCCGAGCAGAGTATGTGGTGGAACTACCGTAAGCCCAAGCCTCTGAAAACAGGAGCCTTCAGCTTTTCGGCAAAGAATGACGTCCCCGTTCTGCCCTGCTTTATTACCATGAAGGATTCGGATATTATGGGTGATGACGGCTTCTTCGTGCAGGAATATACAATACATATAAGTGAGCCGATATACCCCGATCCCTCCTTGCCCTACGGCAAAAAGGTCGAGGATCTTATGAATAAAAATTATAACGTGTGGAAGGAGATCTATGAAAGGGAATATCATATACCTCTTTCATATACTACCGTTAAAAACGAAGAGAATGAATAAGGAGTTGCTTTTGCAACTCCTTACTTTAAATTATTGATCAAAAACTCTCTGTAATATTCCGCACTTTCCTTCGTAAGACTGCAATGCCCCTGATGGGGGATTTTCAGATACTCTATATCCCTGCCGAGCGCATTCATTTTTTCAACAAAGGGATCTGAATGCTTTGTAATATCGACCTCCTCGTCGCAGAGGGTCGAGGCGATAAGATATTTGATATCCGGCAAAGCCTCGATTTGATGGATCGGTGAATTTTTCTCCATAGCCTCGTAAAAGGAGATCTCATATCCGCCGAGGGCAGAGAATATGGTTCTTGCGGTATCCTCGCGTTCATCAAAATGATATATAAGATCGCATACGGGACATATTGCGGCGCAGACAGAGGGTGTATATTTGGCATATCTTGTATAGATAAGTGCGGAAAGTCCGCCCATGCTGAGTCCCGACGAAGAAATGGGCATCTTTTTTTGATATTTGTCGAAAACAGCCTCGGTGATCTCGTCGATAAGCCTTACCGAAGCACGGTTCATCCAATTCCACGGGCCGTAAAAGGGACGCACGTAAAGTACGGAAGCTTCTGCACACATATAACTGAATTTTGTGTGAGCTATAGTCATGGAAATACCGTCATTCAGACCGTGAAATTCGTATATTATTCCTTGCGGCTCGTTTTTCAGCAGCTCTTCGTTTGTATATGCGAATTTTGATATATTATCCTTGGTTACGGTGTTCATATTAAACTCCTTAAATATATATGTATGAATTATACCAAAGCAGAGAGGGTATGTCAATAGCCGCGAAACTTGTCAAAAAATTAACGGGAAAATGTACAATGTGTAAAATCGTTTGAATTCACAGAAAAATTAGGAATTTTCTGTTGATTAAATTGTAATAATATGTTAGAATTAAACTCGCGTGAATTTTGAAAAATAATTTGTTTAGGAGAATAACTAAATGATGTACAACAAGAAGACTATTGAAGACATTGAAGTAAAGGGCAAGAGAGTCCTTGCGAGATGTGATTTTAACGTACCCCTCAAGGACGGTGTTATCACTGACGATAAGAGAATCAGAGAAGCACTTCCTACAATTAAATATCTCGCAGACAACGGTGCAAAGGTTATCCTTTGCTCTCATATGGGTCGTCCCAAGGGCGAATTCAAGCCTGAATTTTCTCTCGCTCCCGTAGCAGCCCGTCTTTCCGAAATGCTCGGCCGCGAAGTGGCTCTTGCAAAGGACGTTGTTGGTGAAGATGCACAGGCTAAGGCTGCTGCTCTTAACGAAGGCGACGTAATGCTTATCGAAAACGTTCGTTTCCATAAGGAAGAAACAAAGAACGATCCTGATTTTGCAAAGGCACTTGCATCCATGGCAGATATCTTTGTAAACGATGCGTTCGGTACTGCTCACCGTGCACACGCTTCTACAGCAGGTGTTGCCGATTACCTTCCCGCAGTTTGCGGTTACCTCATTCAGAAGGAAATTTCCATCATGGGCGGTGCTCTTTCCGATCCCAAGAGACCCTTCGTTGCTATCCTCGGCGGCGCTAAGGTTTCGGATAAGATCGGTGTTATCAAGAACCTTATCAACAAGGTTGATACCCTTATCGTAGGCGGCGGTATGGCATATACCTTCTTTAAGGCTAACGGCTATCAGATCGGTACTTCCATCTGCGAAGACGATAAGGTTGATCTTGCACGTGAGCTTCAGGAAGAAGCAAAGGCTAAGGGTGTTAACTTCCTTATCCCCGTTGACAACAGATGCGGTGATGCATACGATCCTAACTGTAACGATATGCTCGTTGATTCCGATAATATTCCCGAGGGCTATATGGGTCTTGACATCGGTCCCAAGACCGAAATTCTCTTTGCAGATGCTATCAAGTCTGCAGGTACTGTAGTATGGAACGGTCCTATGGGTGTTTCCGAATGGGAAAAGTTTGCTTCCGGTACCCGTGCAGTTGCAACCGCAGTTGCTGAAAGCGGCGCTATTTCCATCATCGGCGGCGGCGACTCTGCAGCAGCTATCAACACTCTCGGCTTCGCTGACAAGATGACTCACATCTCTACAGGCGGCGGCGCATCCCTCGAGTTTCTCGAAGGTCTTGAGCTTCCCGGTATCGCTTGCCTCCAGGACAAAAACTAATTAAACAATGACAGGGTATGGCATAAGCCGTACCCATTCATTTAACATCATAAAAAAACAAAATACATTCTGAACGGAGAAACTAAAATGAATCAGGCTAAAAGAAGAACAGTTATCGCAGGTAACTGGAAGATGAACATGACTCCCTCCCAGACAACTGCACTTATAAACGAAATGAAGACAACTCTTCCTGCAGAGCCCGCTTGCGACGTAGTACTTTGCGTACCCTTCGTTGATATCGCGGCTGCAAAGGCTGCTGCTGAAGGCTCTGTTATCAAGGTTGGCGCTGAAAACGTACACTTTGAGGAAAAGGGCGCTTACACAGGTGAGATCTCTGCACAAATGCTTACCGAGTGCGGAGTTGAATACGTTATCGTTGGTCACAGCGAACGCCGTCAGTATTTCGGTGAAACAGATGACACCGTTAACCTCAGACTCCTTGCAGGTGTTAAAGCAGGTCTTACAGTAATACTTTGCGTAGGCGAGCTTTTAGGCGAGCGCGAAAAGGGAATTACTGCAGAGATCGTTTCTCTCCAGACTAAGGTTGCGCTTCGTAACATTGACGCTGATATGCTCAAGAAGGTTATTATCGCGTACGAACCCGTATGGGCTATCGGTACAGGCCTTACCGCTACAAGCGATCAGGCTGAAGAGGTTTGTTCTATTATCCGCGGTGTACTTGCTGAAAAGTACGGTGACGATGCGGCACAGGGTGTTACCATCCAGTACGGCGGCTCTATGAACGCAGGCAACGCTGCTGAACTCCTTTCCAAAGAAAACGTTGACGGCGGTCTTATCGGCGGCGCTTCTCTCAAGGCTGCAGATTTTGCAAAGATCGTTGAAGCATCCAACCAATAAGGCGGGGCGGTTGGCACCGCAGCTGTAATCGGGCGTGGAGCGAGTGCGAACTTATAGTTCAGTACCCGAGGTTAAGTTAAAATTAAAGCGAGTGGCGAGACCACTCGCTTTTTATGTTCAAGTCATTAATATCGGTCGTTATCATACGAAATCAAGTAAAAAGACGAGAGGCTTTATCCGCTCGTCTTTTGCTTTATATCAACTAATTTTAATCCCAGCTCTTCGATACGCTTGCAGGCATAGTGTATTCTTCTCGGATCATAGTCCTCTATGCGGTGTCCGTCGAATCCTACGCTTAATTTGATTCCCGATTCACGTACAAGCTTTTGTTGTTCTTCGTTTTTAAAGAATTCAAGCATATAGGTATGCTCGCGCCAGCTGTGAATAGAATCGTAGCTCATATTCATTTCCCAGAATATATTTGCTTCGGCTAAGCTTTTAAAAAACTTGAGGGTATCAAGCCCTCTTTTTTCGCAGTAATAGAACAGGTCTGTATGGGCAATGCCTATTTTGCATTTAAATTGCTTTGCAAATTCGGGTATATCCGTGATCTTACAATCATCATTCTGCAGGTTCTCTACAAGTGCATAATCGAATTCATGGCAGTCCCAATCGGGGGGAGGGAGCTGATAAGGATATGAGGATATCTCTATTCCGCAAAGCACGGTTATCTTATCCTTGTATTTTTCTCCGAGCTGTCTTATCTGGTTGACGTAGTTATCCTTTCTGTCGTCAATTCCGTAATTGTGGTCGGATATACCGAATACATCGATCCCGCCCTTTATTGCCTCTTCTATCAGTTTTTCAGGGTGATCCTTTCCGCAGTCAGAATAATAGGTATGGTTATGAATGTCAATTATCATATTTGTTCTTCCTTAAATATTAGTTGGTATTATTATATACTTTAAATAAGTAAAAGTCAAATAAAGATTTGACAATTTAAAAAATATATGTTATTATATGTAAAATAATTTTTAGGAGAAAATTTATGAAATGTCCTAATTGCGGTCATACCAAAAGTAACGTAATAGACTCCAGACCTACAGAAAATTCAAGCATCAGAAGAAGACGAGAATGTGAAAAATGCGGCAAGCGTTTTACCACATATGAAATTATCGATACCATACCGATATTTATAGTTAAAAAGGACGGAAAACGCGAAATATACGACCGTAACAAATTAATGGCGGGAATGGTAAAGGCATGCTATAAACGTCCCGTTACCGATGAACAGCTTAACAAGGCGGCAGACGAGATAGAATCAGAACTTCAGAATTCCTTGAAGAGCGAGTTCAGTTCCACCGAAATGGGCGAATTTGTTATGGAAAAGCTCCGTGCTCTCGACGAGGTATCATATGTACGCTTCGCTTCGGTATATAGAGAGTTTAAGGATATTGAAACCTTTATGACAGAGCTTAAGGAAATAATCAAGGCAAATAAAAAAGCGGCTAAAAAAAGCGATAAATAAAATCGTGTGGCACCTTTCTCAAGGAAGGTGCCACGGTTAAATTTATCGTCTGCGCTTTATAAGCTTCTCTGTAAAATAAAAGGCAATACAGCCTGCACCGTAGCAGAGAAGATCCCCCCATGAGAAGGTCCTTCCCAATACCACGCAGATCACCTTGTTATCCTCCAGGCCCATAAGCTTTACAAAATCAAAATACTGACCGATTTCTATTGCCGTGGCAAAGAGAAAAACGTATAAAGGTATAAGAGGGAGTCCCTCGGGGAAGAATATCCTCGCAAAAGCATATATAAGCATGGTGACAAGTATATCGCCGAGATAGGGACGTATAATTGAATCATGAACGAAAAGGGCGATGGATATTTCCGTTATGAAAATTATTAAAAATAAAAATAAATATATCAGCCGTAATTTCTTCTTCATTTTTGATTTTTCTTAAACCTTTATTATAAAAACATATAACTATATTCCTGCATTTACCATTTTAACACGTTCATTTCTAAAAAACAAGCCGTCAAAAAAGATTGAAAATATTTTTTAAAAAAATAAAAGAAATTTCAAAAAAAGTGTTGACAAACTGAATTTACTGTGCTATAATAACATCCGTTGCAAGTTCGGAGATGCTGGTGTAGCTCAGTTGGTAGAGCAGCTGATTTGTAATCAGCAGGTCGGGGGTTCGAGTCCGTCCACCAGCTCCAATTTGACCTTCCGAACCACAATTCAATATGGGGGATTTCCCGAGCGGCCAAAGGGGGCAGACTGTAAATCTGTTGTCACTGACTTCGGTGGTCCGAATCCACCATCCCCCACCAGAAAACGACAGATTCCGACAGGAATCTGTCGTTTTCAACTAAATCCACCCTTGCGGGTGGGTGAAATATTGCTTTGCAATGTGAAATACGCCTGCGGCGTGTGAAA
>SVQZ01000011.1:0-48013 GCA_015065105.1 Oscillospiraceae bacterium
CTACCGTACATAGTACGCCTACGTCCCCTTTTCACGAAAACCTACGCTTCCTTTTTCGAAGCCTGACAGCTTGTCGATAAGTTTATCGACAAGCTGAAGGGATGAAGTGTTACTTCATCCCTTTTGTGCTTTCAATTCACGTAAGCAAAGCTGTCAATTCACGAGCGCTTGGCTCAATTCATGCAACAAAGTTGCAATTTACTCAATGCAAAGCATTGGCAGTTCACGCCGTAACGATAGGCGGAACGGAATAAGCCGTATCCTGGACACCCAAGCCAAAGCTTACGCTCAGGGCCTCGTTTACCCTTGACATCATACCGTCGTCAAGTCTGCCGATACGCTCCTTAAGTCTTTTTTTATCTATAGTTCTGACCTGTTCAAGCAGAATGACCGAATCACAGGCAAGTCCCGCTTCCCCTCCCACAGAGCATCTCACGTCAATATGGGTAGGAAGCTTGTTTTTTGACATACGGCTGGTTATGGCGGCGGCTATAACGGTAGGGCTGTAACGGTTACCCACGTCATTCTGTACTATAAGTACCGGACGCAGACCGCCCTGTTCACTTCCAACCACCGGGCTCAGATCGGCATAATATATTTCACCGCGTTTAACATTCACTTTTTTCACACTCCGTTTTGTTTTTATTACAATATAATTTTTCCACAGCCCGGAGCATTTTAAACAGTCTCGGGTAATTGTTTGCAGATAATTTTGCGACAATATTTACCACTAACTATTTTATTTTTCATAATTGATTTTGATACTCGGCACTACTGCGCCGAATTTTGCCTTTTAAGATAAATATCGGATATCATGGCGGCAATTATCACAAAAAGCACACTTATAAGGGTCCGCTCGATCATATTTTCTATCATGACCGTACTAAGTATATTTTTTTGGAGCATGGCTCTGGTATAGAAAAGAATAGCTGCCGAAACAACACTGCAAAGACCAAGCCCTGCGTGAACTATCACCATGCTTATTTTATTTATCAAATACGCTTCTTTCATTATGGCCTCCTTCATATTTTATACCTTGATTCTAACATAAAGCGTAAAAAAAATCATCGGTCAATTTATGGAGAGGGAGGTGTAAAATAGAAAGTATTCATATTTTTTCAAAAAAATATATAATAATTTGTTCAAATTCCGTTATTTTCTCTTGACAGATAAATAAAATTATTATAAAATAATATATGTATTTTGTTTTGAATTGTTCTCGTCAAAAGACGGTTTATAACAATACTTTGAAAATTTAATATTGGAGGTGTACTATGCTACCGGAACTTATTGTAGGTTTAGTATCCTTCGTCGTTGCTTTGATACTCGGTGTTCTTATCGGTATCCTCTACCGTAAAAAGGTTGCAGAGGCAGAGATAGGAAGCGCTGAGGAACAGGCCAAAAAGATCGTGGAAGAAGGCGAAAAGCTCGCTGAAACCAAGAAAAAGGAAGCCTTGCTCGAAGCAAAGGAAGAGATTTTAAGAAACAAGAACGAGTCTGAACGCGAGCTCAAGGAGCGACGCAAGGAAATTTCCCGTATGGAAAACCGCGTAACTCAGAGAGAAGAAACACTTGACCGTAAGCTTGAAAATCTCGAAAAGAAGGAAGAAACCTTAAACAAGAAGATCAAGGAAAACACAGAACTCGGCGAAGAGATCGAAGCACTCAAGGCACAAGAGCTTGAAGTACTTCAGAAGATCTCGGGCTACAGCGTACAGGAAGCCAAGGATGAACTTCTTTCAAGAATTGAGGAAGAGGTCAAGCATGAGGCGGCTATGAAGATCGTTGAGATCGAAAGCCAGCTCAAGGAAGAGGCTGATGACAAGGCAAGACACATTATCTCTCTTGCTATCCAGCGTTGCGCTGCAGACCATGTTTCCGAAACCACTGTATCTGTTGTTAACCTGCCCAACGATGATATGAAGGGTAGAATCATCGGACGTGAAGGCAGAAACATCAGAGCTATTGAGACCCTTACGGGTGTTGACCTTATTATCGACGATACACCCGAAGCGATCACCCTTTCAAGCTTCGATCCCGTAAGAAGAGAAGTTGCAAGGATCTCGCTTGAAAAGCTTATTTCCGACGGCCGTATCCATCCCGCAAGAATCGAAGAGATGGTTGAAAAGGCAAAGAAAGAAGTTGACGCTTCCATCAAGCAGGCAGGAGATAAGGCGATTTTTGAAACAGGTATCCACGGAATCAATACCGAGCTTGTTAAATTGCTCGGACGACTCAGATACCGCACCAGCTACGGTCAGAACGTGCTTGCACATTCTATCGAGGTTGCATTCCTTTCCGGCATAATTGCCGATGAATTGGGAATCGACAGTACCCTTGCAAAGCGCGCAGGTCTTTTACATGATATCGGTAAGGCTCTTACCGGCGAGCATGAAGGCTCTCACGTTCAGCTTGGTATTGACGTAGCAAGAAAGTATAAGGAAAACAAGGACGTGCTTCATGCCATCGAAGCGCATCACGGCGACGTTGAGCCCAGAACTCTCATTGCTATGATAGTTCAGGCGGCTGACGCAATTTCCGCCGCAAGACCCGGCGCAAGACGCGAGGATCTTGAAAATTACATAAAACGACTCCAGAAGCTTGAGGAGATCGCTACCAGTTTTGACGGTATCGAAAAATCCTTTGCTATCCAGGCAGGCCGTGAGATCCGAATCATGGTTAAGCCGGATGAGGTAAACGACGACCAGATGGTACTCGTTGCCCGCGAGATCGTAAAGAAAATTGAGGCTGAGCTTGAATATCCCGGACAGATCAAGATCAATGTCATCCGTGAAAGCAGAGCCGTTGATTACGCAAAATAAGGTAACTTGTTTTGATTACATATAGATAATTAATATAAAACTATGACGATATCTATACGGGAAACCGTTTCATATATTTTATTTAATTAACTATAATTTAAAAGCAGAATAAGCACCTGCTGTGCAGGTGCTTATTTATTTTAAAAAGGGTATGCCTGACAAACCTGCTCTTCACACCGCCCATCCACACTCAAAGGCACGTTTCAGGGCTTACCGAAATAAGATAACAGAAAGAACTCAAAATGAAAATTTTAGCTATAGGAGACATTGTAGGTCCTTTGGGACTTGAATATCTTTCAAGGAATCTCCGCAATTACATTTCAAAGGAAAAGATATCCCTAACCTTGGTCAACGGCGAGAATGCCAGCATAGGTAACGGACTCTGCCGCGCCGATGCCGAAGCTATACTCGAAGCGGGAGCCGACGTTATAACGGGAGGAAATCATATCTGGCAGAAAAAGGATCTGCGCGATTTTCTTGACACAAGCGAAAGAATAATCCGCCCCTGCAATTATCCCGGTCAGAACGAGGGTAACGGCTATACCATAGCCGATGCCAACGGCTACAGAGTGCTTGTTATAAACGTTATGGGTATAGTATTTTCAGATCCCCTTGACTGTCCCTTCAATGCAGTTGAGCGTGTGCTCAAGCGTGAAGAGGGCAACTATGACTTTGCAACACTCGATATCCATGCCGAAACTACAAGCGAAAAGTATGCTCTTGCAAGATATTTTGACGGCAGAATAAACTGTATCTACGGAACACACACACATATTCCCACCGCCGATGAGCAGGTACTCCCCGCCGGCAGCGGGTATATTACCGATATCGGTATGACGGGTGCCCATGACGGCATTTTAGGCGTAAAGACCGAATGCATAATCCATAAGCTAACAACAAAGCTCCCCACACGCTTTGAATTGGCGGAGGGCGATGTTCGTATCAACGGCGCACTCTTTCACCTTAATACCTCCACAGGCAGGGTAGAAAAGGTTGAAAGAATAAAGTTGTAAAAGTATCAGAAAACTACGTTTTGCACAGAAAAAAGCATAAAACCGAAGCACACGGTTTTATGCTTTTTTAATTTACGGGAAATTGATCTGCTTTGAGACAGCTCCCTTGTTTTACCGTTACTCTAAAATGATTCCTTCTTCATCCCAGATCTCATAAGGACAAACGTAAGTACCGTTGACTGTAAATGCAACAGATACCTGATTACCGTCGGTATAACCCGACATACCGCTTGTACCGAGAACATCGCCTGTGCTTACAACATCGCCGACCTTAACGTCAACGTCCTTGAAGTTAGCATAGACAGTCATCAAGCCGAGACCGTGGTCAACAACAACAGTCTTGCCCGAAAGGGTCTGCTCTCCAACGTAAACCACCTTACCGTTATTCATTGCAAGGATATCGTTACCCGTTCTTGAAGATACTCTCACCCATTCGTTTACGTATTCGTAACCTGCATTCGTAACAAGAGTTCTTCCGAAGCCTGATTTAACGGAGCTGCCGCTTACAGGATATATAAATTCACCGTCAAAATATCTCTCATCGCTCTTTGCACAAAGAATATCCTTCATATTATCGTTAAACTCCTCGAACGAGGCTTCGGTAAGAGAGCTTGACGAGATCTCTTCAAGTCTGGGAGAATTGCCCTTATAATAGTATTCTTCAATTTCGAGGGTATGCTCACGGGGCATTGTCTCGATGCCGTTGGCTGTAAACTTAAAGGTATATGTACCCGCCTCAAGGCCGTAGGGGAGAGGGATGACAGCGCGTACAAGATCTCCGTCCTTGTAGAATACAGGCTTAACACCTATATCGGGTTCGGAGGTAAGCTCTATCTTATCGGGTTCACAGGAAACGTTCTTGCCGGTAACCGTAAGGAAGTAGCCTGCCTCGATATTATCGGCGCTGGAGGTTATTGTAAATTCGGGGGAGTCAATTATCTTACACTTGAATCTGTAAACAAGCTCGCCCTCGCAGACCTTTTCACCGCGCTCCCATTTAGCTGTGAGCTGTACCTCGATGGTCTGGTTCTTGGGTATCTCCGCCTTACCCTTGTCCAAAGAGCCGGAATAGATGGCAGCACCGTCGCTGTCCAAAATATCAACGTATTGTGAAGAGGGCGCGCCGGGACCGTTGGTAAATGTGAGATTAAGATCGTTATGGAAGGTATATTCCTTACCGGTATATGCATCGTCATTCTTTTCGGTATAGGTAGGGTAAAGATTGTCTATAGTAAGATAGCTCCATTTAACCGAAACAGGTTCGATATATTCAACCTCGGGAGTTGAGGCTACGGGAATGTCAGCGGTATCAAACACCTTCATACCGTAAACCGAAAGAAGAAATGCCTTTGCGTAGTCTTCGGGGATATTATAGCACTTGTTATTTACATCCGTATAATAACAGCGGTCGGGCTGCTCTGTATAATAGAACTTATATTCAACGGGTCTGTTATAGTTTGTGAAGGTAACGGTATAATGGGGGATACCCTTAAGAGTATCGGGAAGTCCGGAAACCTTCTTTGAGATCTTTGAAACCTCGGAAAAATATCCGAGCATATTTGTACTTATATCGTTAAGATCAAGCTTGCCCTTGCTCTCGTCGAAAACAAAGCTTTCGGGTTCCTCGGTCTTACCGTCATGGGGCATCTTCAAAGTAATGCTTGTAACACTGCCCGAGGTTATGGGCGAATCCTTCGTTATAACGTAATAACAAAGAGCCACTATCGTGGGTATTATCATTATTACAGCCACTAAGACCGTCAATAGATTTTTTTTCATAAAGATCTCCTTTTCTTCTAAGGTAAGAATAAGACATATATAATAATTATACCTCTTTTTTTCCTTTTGGTCAAGAGATTTCGAAAAAATTGAATTTTACGGTGTATCACGGGAAAATATAACGAAAAGATTTAGTTAATTGTTGATTTATTAACAAAATCGTGTTATAATGATTTCGTATGATTTAAAAAATTCAGCAAAGGAGTATATAATTATGAGCGAATTCAATTGCCCCTACGCTACAACTCATGAAGTTGAAAATATGTGCGTAGTTGCAAAGGGCCCCAAGCACGGTCCCGCACCCATTCCCGAAGAGGGCAGATGGGTTAAATCCTATCAGATCAGCGATATCAGCGGTCTTTCCCACGGTATCGGCTGGTGTGCACCCCAGCAGGGTACATGTAAGCTTACACTTAACGTTAAGAAGGGTATCATCGAAGAAGCACTTGTTGAAACACTCGGTTGCTCCGGTATGACCCATTCCGCAGCTATGGCTGCTGAGATCCTCCAGGGCAAGACCCTTTTAGAGGCTCTCAATACCGACCTTGTTTGTGACGCTATCAACGTAGCTATGCGTGAGATCTTCAAGCAGTTAGCATACGGCCGTACACAGACAGCTTTCTCCGAGGACGGTCTTCCCATCGGTGCAGGTCTTGAAGACCTCGGTAAGGGACTTCGTTCTCAGGTAGGTACGATCTTTGCTACCAACACAAAGGGCGTTCGTTACCTCGAAATGGCTGAAGGTTATATCCTTGAGCTCGGACTTGATGCAAACAACGAAGTTATCGGTTATAAGTTCGTTCACCTCGGTAAGTTCATGGATGCTTACAAGGCAGGTAAGGACATCAAGGAAGCATTTGATGAAAATATCAAGACCTACGGTAGATATGCTGACGCAGTTAAGTATATCGATCCCAGAAAGCAGTAAGAAGGGAGGATAAAGTAATGTCTAACAATGTAGTATTTGAAGGAAAAGAAAGAAGAATGGCCGGCATTGAAAAGTGCATGGCGCAGTACGGCATCAAGGATCTTGAGGACGCTCGCGCAATTTGTCTTGAGCGCGGTATCGACGTTGATGCTATCGTTAAGGGCGTTCAGCCCATCGCTTTCGAGAATGCAAGCTGGGCATACACTCTCGGTGCTGCAGTAGCAATCAAGAAGGGTACTAAGTCCGCAGCAGAGGCTGCAGCCGATATCGGTATCGGTCTCCAGGCATTCTGTATCCCCGGCTCCGTTGCAGAGCAGAGAGCTGTTGGTCTTGGCCACGGTAACCTCGCTGCAATGCTTCTCCGCGAAGAAACAGACTGCTTCTGCTTCCTTGCAGGTCATGAGTCCTTCGCAGCAGCAGAGGGCGCTATCGGTATCGCAAGAACCGCTAATAAGGTAAGAAAGAGTCCTCTTCGTGTTATCCTTAACGGTCTCGGCAAGGATGCTGCTTATATCATCTCCAGAATCAACGGCTTCACATACGTTGAAACTGATTTCGACTTCTACACCGGTGAGGTTAAGGTAGTTAACGAAACTGCTTACTCCGATGGTGAAAGAGCTAAGGTTAAGTGCTACGGTGCAAACGACGTTCTCGAGGGCGTTGCTATCATGAGACTTGAGAAGGTTGACGTTTCCATCACCGGTAACTCCACCAACCCCACCAGATTCCAGCATCCCGTTGCAGGTACCTACAAGAAGTGGGCTATGGAAAACGGTAAGAAGTACTTCTCCGTTGCTTCCGGCGGCGGTACAGGCCGTACACTCCATCCCGACAATATGGCTGCAGGTCCTGCTTCCTACGGTATGACAGACACAATGGGCCGTATGCACGGCGACGCGCAGTTTGCAGGCTCATCCTCCGTTCCCGCTCACGTAGAGATGATGGGTCTCATCGGCGCAGGTAACAACCCCATGGTTGGTATGACCGTTGCCGTTGCAGTTGCGATCGAGGAATCCTTTAAGTAAGCAGGCAGCGCCTGCAGGCAAGCCGCGCTCTGTAGCTTGTGCGAACAACGCACACGGAATTTTCAATAGAAACAAATAAAATTGAATTGGACACATCATTTCGGAGTTTTCCGCCATGATGTGTCCAACTTTTGTTGTTCACGAAATTAGTTATATTTTTATATTTTGTGGAGGTTATTTATGCGAAAATTACGGATGAATCAGAACGATTTTATCACCTTTGAGGAAGGATGTAACAAGTATCTTGATAATTGCCGACAACGCAATTTAAGGAAAGATACGATATCTAACCTGTATAAAAAACGTAATTCGGCTTTACACATCAAAACACATCAAGCCGTTACAAAACAGAAAACTTTATACCTTTTTAATTGACAAATATATCCGTACTATGATATAATCACCATATAATCACAGGAAAGGATAAAAAAAATGTTTAAGAGGACTTTATCGCTGATTATTTGTATTATTGTGTTGATCTCTTCATTTACCGCTACAGCCTTGACCCTGAATGCCGCTACCTATACCGGTACCTGCGGTACCGGTGTTATATGGACTCTGGATATAGAAACCGGGGTGCTTACCATCTCGGGTAACGGAGCTATGAAGGATTACCCATCCACCTCCACCACAACCGGTGCTCCCTGGTCCTCATATCTATCCTATATTAAGAGCGTTGTTGTTGAAGAGGGTGTTACCCACATGGGCGCATACGCTTTTGTGGGCTGTACTAACCTTGAAAGCGTAAGTATTCCTAAATCTGTTAAATCAATGGGCTATTTGGGGTTTAATAATACACCCGCACTTAAATCGATATATATAACCGATATGGAGGCCTGGTGTAAAATTACCCGAGTAGACGGAACTCCTATGTCATCCAGTTCCTATAGCTCTCAGTATGATCTGTATTTGGACGGTGAGCTTGTTACAGACCTTGTTATTCCCGATACGGTTACTTTTATCGAAAATCATAGCTTTTGGCAGATATCATCTATAAAAACCGTAGTTATTCCAAATTCGGTTACAAAGATAGAAAAGTCTGCGTTCAGCTATTGCAAATCCCTTACCGACGTTAAGATAGGCCACAGCGTTAAAACCATAGACGTCTTTGCATTTTCTAATTGTACCTCTCTCTCGACCGTATTTATTCCAAAGTCTGTTACATCTATTGAAACCTATGTTTTTTCTATCGGATCTTCTACAGATGCCAGCACTCAAAATAAAAACGTAACAATACAATGCTTTGAAAACTCTACAGCCCATACCTATGCAAAAAACAAAGGCTTTAATTACGAGCTGCTTTCCACTCACTCCTTTACCGATTACACCTATTTTGATGCAACCTGTACAGAAGACGCTTATGAGATCGCCTACTGTGATTATGGCTGCGGTACAACCGATATTATTGTTAAGGAAAGCGCCCTAGGTCACAGCTTTACCGATTATATATGTATTGAACATGCAACCTGCCTTTCGGATGCTGTGGAAAGCGCTGTATGCGGCAACGGCTGCGGCACTGTGGATACCCGCACAATAGAGAAAAGTGCTCTCGGCCACAGATTTACCAAATACATATACGATGAAAACGAGACCTGTTTTTCAAACGGAACAACAACCGCTGTTTGTGATAACGGTTGCGGAACAACAGATGTCCGTACAATAACGGGAACTATGCTTGAGCACAGCTATACAAATTATGTAGTAACACAGGAGCTTACCTGTACTCAGGACGGCATAAAGGAAGCGCGCTGTGATAACGGCTGCGGCGAAAAGGACGTTATAGTTGAGAAAGCCCAAGGCCATAAATCAAGCGGTGCCAAGGTTCTTGAAGAGCCTACATACTACCTTGAGGGTACCGAGGTTCAATATTGTACCGTATGCTACAAGATGCTGAACATAGAAAAAATACATATGCTTATCTACAAGGGATTTCCTGATGTATGGAATAATTCATGGTACGCAGAGGGTATTGAATACTGCTTTAAGCACGGTTATATTCTCGGATGTGATGACGGAACCTTCAAGCCGAACGCTGAGCTTACAAGAGAACAGTTTGTTACTATTCTTGCGAGAGTAGAGGGAGCTGACTTGAGTGAATACACCAATTCCCCCTTTATCGATGTTAACGCAAAGACATGGTACGGTTCCTCTGTTATATGGGCAAGCACCGAGGGGTTCGTGAAGGGTATCGGTGACGGCTGTTTCGGTGTAGGTAAAGCATTAACCCGCGAACAGCTTGCAGTTATTCTTTACAGATATGCCGAAGCCAAGGGTATGGACATGACCAAAAAATCAGATCTTACCTATTGTAATGATTTGGAAACGATAAGCACATGGGCAACAGATTCCTGTGCATGGGCTATCAAGGCAAAGCTTCTCGGCTCTACAAGTGAGACAGAGAATCTTATCTCACCCAAAATGACGGTAACAAGAGCGCAGGCAGCAAAGATATTTATGAGCTTTGACAGTATAAAATAACGTCTGCCGTTTTCCTTATAATTAACAGTAAAAGCTATCACGAAAATTTCGTGATAGCTTTTTCATTGCAAAATATTAAACTAAAAAATCTCAGAAATAATACTGTGATTTCCGAAAATCACCTTGTTACCCGATCGCACACACACTCCGTCCTCAATGCTTTGCGAAAAGGCGGTGCGGTCCGCCTCATAAAGAGCGGCATCATTTTCGCTTTCAAATTCATAGATATAAACAAATCGAAGAACCGTTCCGTCATGATATGTAAGGTGCACAAGGTTGAGGATATCACCCTCAAGAGTAAATTTATTGTTTATGTTGTCTTTTGTACTCTCTATCAACTGCTCGCTGTAGTATCCGCCGCAAAGCTCGGTAGCATCCTCGATTGCCTTAACTATTCCCGCAACGCTGTCGGCTGCAGGCTCTTCTGAGGGCTGTGACTCAAAGCTTGCGGGATACTCATAGTCCAAAAAGCTTAAGATATCAATATATGAGGAGCTTCCAAAGAGATACATAGCACCGAAACGGTTAGTATAATCAAAGCCGTTATAGGTTTCGCTTGCGGTTTTTGCATCCTCCTCACAGGCAAGGCAGAGAAGCTGTATATATTCTCCTGTGTAGTTATTCGATAGGCGATATGACTTGACCACGGGCTCGGTGAGAGTTATCTGGCTGTTGTAGAGCTCATTGCAACCGGGAGTTTGAAGCATGCAGGCAAAATCGCTGTATGTGCAAAGCTCTTCCATAAGTATTTCGGGAGTAAGAAGCTCCTTTTCAACGGGTTCGCTTTCCTGCTCGTCTTCGGTGATTTTCTGCGTTTTTGTAGTTTCCTCCACCCTTACAGCCTCGGTCTTTCTTTCAGGTTGTTTGGTGTTTCCCTCGTTTTTAGCGGTGCACGATGCCAAAGAGATCAAAAGAAAACATAATATTACAGTTAACAGCCTTCTCATTTTAATTCCCCTTTTATAGGATCTATTGACTGCATTATATCATATGAACGGGAGCAAGTCAAGGGACAAAAGGGTATAATACCGAGCCCTATTTTGTTACTGGGACACAAAATGTTCTCCTTTATTTTTCTCAATTGACAATCCCGCAACCTCAGATTTCAGATTTCGGCGGCTTCCTTCTCCGAGAATAAAGAAGCGCTCAGCTTGACTTTTGTCTTGCTGAGCTCCTCTTTTTGCGGTTAAGAATTTTTTCTCCACATCGTGTAACCGAATAAACGGTTAATCACTGAAGATGGGACGAAATTGGGTACGGCAACTTGCCTCTTTTTGTGGTTAATAAATTTTTCTTCACCTTGTGCAATTTAATAATCGATAAATCGTTAAGGTTAGGGCGAAATTGGGTACGGCAACTTGCCGCTTGGAAATGCTACTCTACAGTAATTGTGTAATAATTATAGCTATCGTCGTTATACTGCACGCAGAAGGTATATGTGCCACTCTTGAGGGTGACGCTGTAGGTATTATCAACTATATTTTTACCGTTTACCGAAACAGAGCCCTTTGCGTTTTTGATCGCATTTGAGGTGCTGTATATACCCTCGGCATATCTTATGACCTTAAGGTCCTCAAGGGCTGTGAATGTAACCGTATTACCGTCCCGCACAAGCTCGGGTGATTTCTTGGTAACATTATACTTATAGATAACCTCATATCCGTTATTAAATACTACTGCTACTGTTACAAGACCCTCCTCACGGTATTGGATCATATATTCATCCGCTCCCTTAGGGGAAAATCCTCTTGCGCCCTGTGCTCTTTTCACCTCACCGGGAGTGTTGTAATCACCGTATGCAGTTCTTATAACCTTAACCCCGGGGATATTGGTTATCGTCATCTGTAGGCCGTTGGGTGTGAATACGGGTTCGTCAACGGTGAGTGTAAGATACATAATGTCGAAGCTGCCGTCGTTGTATCTTATAAGTATCGTATAATCACCGGGATCGGCAACGGTATAGCTGAAATCGTGTGTAAGATAATAGTTGGAAAGTCTTACTGCCGAAGCCTGATACTTGAATTCAGTGCTCGCCTTGATCTCGGAGTAGTTATTGAAGGTACCCTTTGCTATCCAAAGATCTCTGTAGTCATCACCGAAATCCTTGACGGTGATCTTAACTCCGTCAGACTCGGCATAAGGGTTGATGTAATTTACGTCGGCATAGAGGAATACAGAGCTTCCGTCATTATTTCTTACCCAGAAGGTGTATTCACCCGCCCAGGGAAGATCATATATGAAGGTGCCGTTTATGTCTGTATTTGCATTTATTGTTGAGGCATTAAGGGTAAGATTCTTTTCTGCCTTTCTTACCTCATCGCCTGTGGTGTAATGTCCTACCGCAAGCTTGATTTCCTTGATGTCATCAAGATTTATCATGGAAACTGTGTAGTTGAATACTCCGGTTACCTCGGGAAGTACCTCAGGCTCAAGCATGGGAATTTCTCTTGTTTCCTGAGGCTCACCGCACTTGGTGCAGTATATTGTTTCCTCGCCTGTCTCCTCGGTGGTAGGCTCCTTTGTAACCACCCAGTCACCGGGTGTATGCTCACAGTTACCTGTAACCGATATTACCTCAAAGCCCCACAGACTGTAGCTGTAGTCACTCTGAAGAAGGATTTTAAAATAGTTACCGGGAATATTTACCGTGGCGCCCGAAAGCTCTGTTCCCGAATAAACGCCTACCTCATTTCCATCCTTATCGTAGATGGTTATGGTATCGTAATATTCCTCGGTCTCGGTCTCCTCGGCAAAGGTTACCGAGAGAGATTCATAGTTATATTTAGCGGTATATTCCCACTCGCCGTAGAACTCATCGGGATAGGGATGCTCGGAGGCGGGAAGAAGAACAAGGTCCGGGTCAACGGTAACAAGGATGTTTACCCACTTGCCATTGTAGCCAACGGGTACGCTGTGCTGACCCGCAGTTGAGAAATCGTATTCACCTATATCAAAGCCGGAATCAATAATTCCGCTGTAGCCTGTGCTGTCCTCAAAGGAAACGGTCATACCCGCGGTACTGAATTTACCGTTTAAGGGATAAACCAATCTTGTGGGCAGGGTGAGAAGCTCGATTTTGTCAACCACGTATCTTATATCAATTTCCCAGCTGTCTCTGAAATATTCATCAGCGTAGCTGTCTTTATACACCCATACACAGTCCTGTGAGAAGTTGTAGAACAGATAACCGGGAAGCTCAACGATAGAACGGGGGAATATGATCTTTTCGAGAGCCACATCATCGTAATAACCGCCGTAGAAGCAGTATTCGTGAATCTTTTCCACCGTTTCGGGGATATGGAACTCTCTGCGGCTTGAAAGATTATTGTACATAATAAGCTCTTTCATATCCTCGGTATAGAGAACACCGTCAACAGAGGCATAACAAAGATTGTCCTCGTGAACGTTGATATATTCAAGGTTTGTTTCCCAAAAGGTAACGCTTGAAACGTATTCCATAGTGGAAGGAAGGGTAATGCCGTCGATAGCGGATGCCCAGAAGGCATAATCGCCTACATATTCAACACCCTCGGGGATAACTATATCACCGTCAAGACTGCTTCTTGTAAAGGCATGGTCACCTATATAGGTAAGACCTACATTAAAATCAAAATCGTAAAGGCTTGAGGTATCGCAAAATGCGCTATCCTCAATACGAGCTATAGTGCCAAGCGCTGTAACCTTCTCAAGATTAACACATCCGTAGAAGCACTGTGAGGGAATAACACTTATCGATGCGGGGATCGTTATGGAGGTAATACCCTCGTTACCGAAAAATGCGCTGTCGCCAAGGGAATTTAGTGTCTCTGGAAGCTCTATATCCTTTAAGCTGTTAAGGTTTGCAAAGAGCTCGTTTGGAAGCTCTGTCATACCCTCGGGCAGTATTATCTGCTTCAGGTGATCGCAGTAAGCGAAGGGAGCGCCGCCGTACACGGTGTCAACACCTTCAAGGGTAACCGTGGTAAGCATATCGCAGTCGCCGAACGCCTGATAGCCTACGTAGCCTATACCTGCGGGTATGATAAGCTCGTCCTCGATACCGCAGCAGCAGTAAAAGGCGTTGTCACCTATGCTCTCTATAGAGTCGTGTAAGGTAAGGCTCTTTATACCGCAGCAGTTCTGAAAGGCTTCCCCATCGATGGTTTTAATAGTCTCGGGGATGGTAAGGCTCTCTATGCCTGTACAGCCGTTGAATGCCTGGAAGTCTATTTTTTCCACCGATTCGGGGAAGGTAATTGAGGTAATACCGACACACTCGGAGAATGCCGATTCCGAAACGGCAGTAAGTCCTGCAGGAAGCACCAGCTCACCGCTGAGGCCACTTTCCGCAAAGGCGCGGTAGCCTATCTCGGTGATAGCGTCGGTAAAGGGGAAGGAGGTGAGAGCATCCGTACTCTCAAAGGCACCCTTGCCTACCGAGGTGATCGTACCCTCAAAGGTTATCTCCTCAAGATTGCTGCAGCCGTAGAAGGTATACTCGTCTACTGCGGTTATGCCTGCGGGGATAGTGATATGTGTAAGTCCCTTAGAACGGTAGAAGCACTGATATCCGAGAGAGGTAAGACCTTTCGGAAGCTCTACCGTGGTAAGAGAGTCACAGTATGCCAAAAGCTGATCCGGGAACTCGGTCATGTGAGAAGGCAGAGTTACCGATTCAAGCTCGGTGCAGTAACGCAGAGCGTAGCCGTCTATAAAGGTGACCGACTCGGGTATAACGAGCTCGGTGATACCCATAAAGGAGAAGGCTCCCTTACCGATGCTCTCAAGTCCGTCGGGGAGAGTGAGCTCGGTAACGTCGCTGCAACTTCCGAAAGCAAAATCGCCTATAGACTTGAGTCCTGCAGGGAGCTTAAGCTCGGTGATATCTCCGCAGTAGTCAAAGGCACCCTCTTTGATCGAGGTCACGGTGGAGGGGATGCTTACGGAGGTAGCGTTGGCACAGCTCATAAAGGCATAGTAGCCTATATCGGTAATACCCTCCTCTATTACAATACTTTTGATCTTGAGTCGCTGAGAGTACCAGGGGGAGGTACCGCTGTAACATAGCGGGTCCATGCTGCCCGAGCCTGATATAGTCAGCACTCCGTCTGTAAGATCATAGCTTACGGTATTCGCTGATATAACAATACCCGTCTGACAAAGCATACTCACAAGCATTATACCTACGAGCAGCATTGACAAAAGCTTATTCATTTTCATTATGATATCTCCTTTATTAAATATTTGTTCATAATCATAATACCACAGTAAAGAAAAAAGTGTCAACGACCCATAATGATAGTAAAACTACCCATCGGGAGGTTGACACTCTCTGTTTTGATACTATTTATTATATTTATTGACTATCTGAGCCGCCGCATGACGGGAATGAACATCAAGCTTACGGTATATCTTCTTGGTATAATCGTTTACCGTATGCTCGGAAATAAAGAGCACCTTTGCAATATCGGCATTGGAATAGCCGCATCCTATAAGGTCGAGCACCTCCCTTTCACGCTTGGTGAGTGCATCAAGGGGAGAGGCCGTCTCTGCGATCACTTCTATTTCTTCCATTTTGTTTTTGTCCTCCTTATCCTCGATCTTTCGGTCAAAGGCATAGATAAGATGGGGTGCAAGCTGAAGGAATATCACCGTCAAGACTACGGTAATGGCTGCATAGGCGAGGTAGAGCATCTCGGGTACCGAGCGAAAGATCTCAACCAAGGCACTCTGTATGACCACTGTGACTACAGCAAGTCCCATAATGATAGGGGTAATATATCTTGAGGGATAGTTCTTCATAAGTATGTTGCCGTATAACGGTAAGAACTGACAGGGTACGAAGCCGAATCCGATAAATACGCAGGAAATATATGCAAGACCGGGCAGGTAGGAGGATATAAACAGGAAGAGAAATCCTACTGCCGAGAAGGCGGTAAATACAGGAGCAGTACGCATGGGATGAATTGAAAATCTCCTATACAGTATATATACCGCAAGGGTGGCAAGGGCATCTGACAGGTAGGATACAAAAATACCGTGCTTGACCACTGCTACGGCGGTAGGTCCCGCAAGCATCATTATACAGCTTACAAACACCAGAATATAAACACCCCAAAACAGCTTTTTCGGTAACGAAATACCGTCCCTTTTTTTAACGTACACGGGATAGCTCTCTTTAGCTGAGGGTAATCTGAAAAAGAATACCAGCATCATCAAAAGCATTATTACCGTCAGCCATCTGAATGCCGAGAAGGTAAGAGGTAATATGTCATTTTGCACCAATGATATCATCAGAAGCGCTACCGAATATCCCACGGTCAAATGAAGCACCGCTGTTTTTTCCGAGAAAAGATTGATTATAATAAAGCTTTCAAAGCCTATCATGAAAAAGCAGAAGAAGGAATGAATATAGAGAAGAAGTGTCTGCGCCTCGGGGGCCATTGGAACAAAGAGAGCCGCAATGGACACAAGAGCGCCGCACACCGACACCCTCTCTCCCCACACAACAAGACATGGAAGAAATATCATCACAAGTATGGCGAGCAGATATCCTGCCGCTATAAGAAGGGTAACGTTATCCTCTGTTATGGGCAGGGGAACTCTGCCGTCTATAACAAGGGAGGGAGTCATAAAATATACAAATCCCATCTGCCAACAGTTAAACATGGCAAAGCATATAAGCATCCATATAGGATGGTCTTTTCTTTTTTTCAGATTATCGATCAGAACAGAGCTATTCATAAAAACTCCCAAAAACAGGGTAAAATCACGAAAACCCCTTGAATAAGGGATAGTATATCTACCCGTTTTGCAATATAATATTATCATAAATGATAGTTTTTTATATTATAACAGAATTTTGTATAATTTTCAATAATTAGAGCAACAACTACCTTAATTGGTAGTTGTACCACCAAAAGGAGTAGGGCGCATGAGTTTTGATGATATGAATTATTTTGAATGTTTAACGTTGGTAAATCAAAAATATAAAATAATATTGGAAAAGCATCCCGAAATAGAGGGCTTGTCTGCCAGAGAATTAGAGGTTTTCGGTCATCTGCTTTCCGCCAAGAGCTTGCAGGAAATTGCCGATGAGCTTTTTATCACCTATTCTTCGGTTCATTTCCATTGTAAAAACATATATCGAAAATTGGGTGTTTCAAACAGAAAGCATATTTTAATTAAATATAAAGATCTATAAGGAGGAAAAAACAATGAAAAAATTATTTGCACTTTTGATCGCCGTAGCAATCCTGCTTTCCCTTGCCTCCTGCGGTAACAAAGCTACCAACGGTAACAATGCACAGCAAGAACAGAAAAATGCGCAGGAAACCAAAAAAGCAAATGCGCAGGATGCGGCGCAGGAACTGTTGGAGGAAGCCGAAGAATTTGATTCCTTCAGCACAGAAGCCGTTGAGCATTATTTAGATGCCTACGGTATTGCCCTTGCGGATCTGGAGCCTGAATGGAACTGGGTTTTTGCCAATGACAAATGCGCTTATGCCGATTCTCCGGGTTCAGGCCATGCGGTAGTGAAATACAACGCCGCCGAAGGTGAGTTGACCGATGAACAGATCCGCGATTACTTTACCGCTGTATTTAACGCCACCGCCGCCGCTTCGGATGACGGCTATAACATTATCGGCTACGAGTTTGCAGGTGAAGGCGAGGATGCATTGGCAGAAGTATCCTTGGATGATGCATTGGATAGCTGGATCCCGGGCTGGGGATTTCGTTCCAACGGTAAATTCATGGTAGTTTATGTTGACAGCGGATATAACAATGATAAGGAAAGCGAGTTAGACAGAATTTTCTACTATGATTCGGTAAAATTCGATATAGGTGTAGGCTTGCAGAAGAGTTTTAACGATACCTTGTCTGATATGGAAGATTATTTAGAAGAAAACGAGGATGAGATCAAGGACGCAATTGATGATTACCTCGGTTAAGCTTCTTAAGATCGCCAAATATTACATATAGCACAAAAAGCGGCAAGCTGCCGCCCCCGGTTCCGCCCTATTCTTCAGTGCGAACAACTCTCACGAAATAAAGTAATTTCCTATACATCAAAAAAGCTATCACGAATTTTTCGTGATAGCTTTTTTGTTTGACAATTTTAACTGTATGTGTTACTATTTAATTAATCACAACATAGGAGTACAAACATGAAATACATCTATCTTCGTTTTCCCGGCGGAAAGCCCAAGGCCTTTACCTTAAGCTACGATGACGGCTATATATACGACCTTCGCCTTGCGGATATAATTGATAGCCACGGGATCAAATGTACATTTAACATAATAAGCAGCTCGGTAACCGAGGATTTGGGCGAAGAATACCTCACCCCGGATCAGATAAGATCCCTTATTGACCGCGGACACGAGGTGGCGGTACACGGCGTTACTCATACAGCAAACGGCCTACAGAAAATCACCCTTGGTCTCTCGGAATGCTATGAATCGAGAAAGGCTATAGAAAACGCCCTTGGCATTATTGCCCGCGGCTTTGCCTATCCCTGCTCCGGTATTAATGACTATACCGTTGGCACCGATTACCGGGGTATAAAAAACTACCTTCGCGATCTTGGCTACAGCTACGCCCGTTCCGACGAAAAGAACTTTGACTACTTCCTTATACCAAACGATTGGTATGACTGGCAGCCCACCGTTCACCATGACAGCCGCCGCGTTCACGAATATGCCGACCTTTTCCTTGACATTAAGGCAGACGGCCATGACGGAAAGGGCGGCTTGCCCAGGCTTTTCCACATCTACGGTCATTCCAACGAGTTTGAACGCAAGGGCAACTGGGATCACCTTGAAGCCCTTTGTGAAAAGTTGGGTAATAAGAAGGATATCTGGTATGCAACCAACCTTGAAATATACGACTATGTTGAGGACTACAAGCGCCTTAAATTCAGCCTTGACCATACCCGTGTCTATAATCCCTCTGCCCGTACCCTTTGGATCTATGCTGATGAAAAAACCTTTTCGGTCGGCCCCGGGGAAACGGTTGGTTTGATATAAAATCTTCCAATAATAAAAGCTATCACTTCATTTTTTCGTGATAGCTTTTATATTTTACGGATAATCATATCCCTTTCTTATTCCCAACAAATAATCGGCAGATATCTTAAAATAATTGCAAATTGCCTTTATATCATCTACGTTAGGCTCGCATTTATTACATTCTATATATGACAATTTACGTTGGGTCATATTCAGTATTTTTCCAAGCTGAGTTTGATTTAAATTTGCGTCTTCCCTAAGATTTTTAATCTTTTCTCCAATAGATAATTCCATTTTAATCACCAATAAAATTATACCTTAGACAAAAACTTTCTATTGACATTTAGACAATAATTGTCTATAATAGTGTTGAAATTTAATTAATCTTATTTAGGAGAAGAAAAATGGATGAAAAAATCTTAATTAAAAGCGAAAGGTATAACGTAAAAAAGTTTTTCATAATAATGGTAATTATCGGAGTTTTTTTATCTGCGATCATGATAGTGCTTTCGGTTGGAGGTAATATGAAAGATTATGATACTTACCATGAAACATATTTGAAGCATCAAAAAGCCGGTGAATGCTATTCCTGGGGTAACAATTCGAATAAATGCTGGGAATGCGAAAATATTGAAAATAATCCTTCAAAAATCGGATTTGCTTTTGCATTCACATTAGAGTATCATTTCATATACTGCATGATTCCTGTTGCTGTACTTGTATTGCTCGGTGGTTTGATATATCTCTGGCTTCGCAGTTACGAACTGACGGTAACCGATAAGAGAATCTACGGTAAGGTCGCATGGGGAAAAAGAGTTGATCTTCCCGTGGACTCGGTTTCCGCTACATCAACCATTAATCTTTTCAAGGGCGTTTCTATCGCGACCTCGTCGGGAAGGATAAGCTTCCGTATGATGAAAAATGCCGGTGAAATATATCATGTTATCAACGATCTTCTTATAGAAAGACAGAAGAAAGAAAAGAATTTATCAACTCCTGTTATAAAACAAGAAATTCCCCAAAGTAATGCTGAAGAACTTAAAAAATTCAAAGAGCTTCTCGATAGTGGTATCATCACTCAAGAAGAATTTGATGCAAAGAAAAAACAGTTACTCGGACTTTAATACAAAATTACATAGTAAAAGCTGTCATGAAAAATCGTGACAGCTTTTTATATTGACAAGCTACATTCAAAATGATAAAATTATATAAAGAAAACTCACAACGGAGATAAACTATGAAACTTACTATAGCTAAGATAGGAAATCACGAAACTATATCCTTTGCAGCAAAGGAGCTTTGCCGTATTTTAAAGGAAATGGATCCCAATATAGTGTTTGACCTCAGAAGATATCCCTCTTACAACGAAAACCTTAAAGACACTCTCTGGATCGGACTTGATTCCTTTGTGGAGAAAAGCAATAAGGACAGTATTTATATAGACGTAAAGAACGGCGCGGGTATTATCAGCGGCTCAAACGAGTGCAGCGTACTTATTGCCGCATACCGATTCACCTACGAGCTTGGATGTCGATTCCTTCGTCCCGGCCGTGACGGAGAAAAAATTCCGAAAAAGGAGCTTTCGGCAGAGGAGCTTACTGTATCGGTTAATGAGACCGCCTCTTATTTCCACCGCGCAATTTGTATCGAGGGTTCCACAAGCACCGAGCACGTTTACAATACCATCGACTGGCTCCCCAAGGTTGGGCTCAGCGGATATTTCGTTCAGTTCTTTACTCCCAACGTATTTTTCAGACGTTATTACGGAGCGCACATTGTGGATGCTGACGTTGATGCCATGATGGAGCCTTTAAAGGACGAGATAACGAAGAGAAGTCTTAAGTATCATGCCGTAGGCCATGGCTGGACCTGTGAATCCTTCGGTATAAGCACCACGGGCTGGCTCGAATTCAAGGGTGAGATACCCGAGGATATGAAGAATGTTATTGCCATGCTTGACGGCAAGCGTGAGCTCTACCGCGGTATTCCCGCAAACACAAATCTCTGCTATTCCAACCCCTATGCAAGAGACAAGATCACCAACTGTCTCGTTGACTATTGCAAGACTCACAGAGAGGTAAAATACCTTCACTTCTGGCTTGCCGACGAGGCGAATAACCAGTGCGAATGTGAAAACTGCCGTGATACGCTGCCCTCTGATTTCTATGTGATGATGCTCAATGATATAGACCGCAAGCTTACCGAGGCAGGGGTTGACACAAAAATAGTTTGCCTTATCTATAACGAGCTTCTCTATGCTCCCCAAACCGAAAAGATCCTCAACCCCGAGCGCTTCACCCTTATGTTTGCCCCCATTACCCGTTCCTACTCTCACTCCTACAGCGAGATAGACACAAGTAAAGAGGTAGAGATCAAGCCCTATGTTCGCAACAAGTTCAATGCTCCCACTTCTGTTGAAGAGAATGTGGCTATGCTTGAAGGTTGGAAGGCGCAGAAATTCAGCGACAGTTTTATTTTTGATTACCACCTTATGTGGGATCACCATACCGACCCCGGCTACTACTACGTTGCAAAAACCTTGCACAGCGATATGGCAAACCTTGATAAATTGGGGCTTGACGGTATGGTAAGCTGTCAGCTTCAGCGTGTAGCTCTTCCCACCGGACTTCCTCAATATGCTATGGCAGCAGCTCTTTGGGATAAGTCATGCAGCTTTGAGGATGTAGCAAAGGAATACTTTACCGCTGCATTCGGCATCTACGGCGGAGACGTAGAAAAATATCTCTCCGGGCTCTCCGATCTCTTTGACCCTGAGTTTGTCCGCGGGGAAAAGAAAAAGGCTGCCGATGTAGTTATAAAGGATTACACCGAGGCAAAGGAAGTAATAAACTGCTTTAGGGATGAATTTATTGACAAGAACGTATGTCTCTCTCCCGATTGGCAGTATCTTTCGATCCACGCAGAGCTTTGCCTTATGCTTGCCGACGTTTATATTGCCATTTACAACGGTGATGAAGCGGGACGCGAAGAGGCATTTTCAAAGCTTAAGGAATACGTCGGACAAACTGTAAATGACACCTATAACGTTCTCGATGAAAAGTTCATTATAGATGACCTTTGGAAATACTATTGCTTACATATATAATAAAACGGAGCGGTTCGCTCCGTTTTATTATATATTTATACATAGCTTTTATCGATATTTATAACTGCGTTATATGACTTATCGATAGTTTTTATAATTGTTTCGATATCCTCGCGTATCTCTCTGTCACTTTTCGTTACGTCATAGGGAACGACAACATCGAAGATAACGTTGGTATGGGTGGGACCCTCAACCATACGGAAATCATGAATAGAAAGCTTATGGTCTATACATCCGATAAGCGCCGTTATCTTTTCCTTGGTTTCAAGCACCCTTTCATCATCGGTTACTATCGGATCCATATGGATAACTGCATCACAGTTGAGTTCCTGTCTTAATCTCACTTCTATCTCATCTATCATATCGTGGGTGACGAGAATATCAACGTCGGAGGAAACCTCTGCGTGAAGAGATATCATCGTTCTTCCGGGACCGTAATCGTGTACAACAAGGTCATGAATACCGGCAACACCGTCATAAGAATAAACTATTTCGGATATTTTTTCGATATATTCCTTGCTCGGAGGAGTGCCCAGAAGCGGATCGATAGTTTCCTTTACCGCACGCACACCCGAAAAAAGAATGAAGGCGGAAACCAAAAGACCGCAGTAAGCATCAAGGTTTATACCGGTAAATTCGGAAATAATAAGACATACGAGTACTGCCGAAGTTGCGATACAGTCGCAGAGACTGTCCGTACCTGTTGCACACATGGCGCTTGAAGAAAATTTCTTTCCTATACGGAAATTGTAAAAAGCCATGTAAGCCTTCGTAAGAATGGAAGCTGAAAGTATAATTACGGCACTGATACTGAATAATACCTTTTCCGGAGAAATTATCTTTTCAACAGAACCCTTGCCCAACTCAAAGCCTACAAGGATTATGAGCATTGAAACAACAAGTCCCGAAACGTATTCGATTCTTCCGTGACCGAAGGGGTGGTCTTTGTCGGCCTTCTGGTTGGCAATACGAAAGCCCAGCAAGGTAATTATAGAGCTTGCGGCATCGGTCAGATTGTTAAACGCATCCGAAACTACCGATATAGCACCGGTGATTATTCCGGCTGTCAGCTTGATACCGAAAAGAATTATATTAAGTACTATGCCCACCAATGAGCAAAGAGTTCCGTATGCAGTTCTGGTCTCATTGGAGCCTGTGTTTTTTCTGTCCTTTATAAAGATTTTCGCCAATAATGAGATCAATGCTTTTTCCTCCTATTTATATCTTGCGGTGGCATAACCGCATTTTTTACAAAGCTCCTCACATACCGTCTTTCTTTCAAAAGACCTCTTTAGCTCTGCCGCTCTTTCATTATTTAAAATTTCATCAAGGGAGCTTGTATAAATATTGCCCAGATTTATTTCACCGTCCGCATCAAGACAGCAGGGAACAACAGTCCCGTCACTTAAAACTCCGATCTGATCGCGGAGCCCGTAACAGGAATGATCCTCTCCCGAATAATCTGCTTCGATATCGGGCCAATCAAATTTTTCTCCCCATTCGAGAAAAATTTTTTCTTTTATTTTATAGCCCGAATATATTTCCTTCCATTCGGCATTCCCTTCGTCAAAGGCAGAATGCATTGCAGCAATAATACTTTCATTCAAGTCCTTTTTTCCGCCCTTGTTCCAAAGACGCAAAACCGATATGATCCCTTTATCTGCCGCTTCACGGCAGAAATCGAAGCAGCCTTCGAGATACTCTCCGAGGGATATTCCCATATCGGACGCTTCGTAACAATGAAGCGAAATGCTTATCTTGTGTAACGCTTCCGCTTTTAAAAGCTCGTTTTTTCTCTTTTGTAACAGTGTTCCGTTTGTGGTTAATATGACCTTAAAGCCGAGTTGATTTGCAATATTAAAAAAGCTTCCTATTTCGGGATGCAAAAGGGGCTCGCCCATCAGATGAAAATAAAGATAATCGGCAAAGGAGCGAAGCTCGGTTGCCGCCCTTAAAAACTCTTCTTTTGAAACGAATCGGACATTCCTTTTAGTTTTATGACAAAAGCTGCAATTAAGATTACAGGCATTGGTTATTTCCAAAAATGCTTTGTTCGGCATATTTTTCTCCATGAATAAACATTAGGTATATTATATAATATTTTTTCTTTCTTGTCTATACTTGCCGTATTGAATTTTTATTTATAAAATGATATAATGGATCCAATATAATAAAGGAGAAGATTTATGAGAAAAAATTTAGGCGCAAAAGCAATGCTTTATCCCATGCCGGTGCTTATACTCGGCAGTTATGATAAAAATTACGTTCCCGATGCAATGAATGCCGCCTGGGGCGGTATTAGCGAGGAAAAGGAGATCTCTGTCTGCGTTTCACCCGAGCATAAAACAACGGAAAATATTTTGGAAAGAAAAGCCTTCACGGTAAGCTGTGCCGATGCAAAAAACGTTATAGCCGCAGATTACGTCGGTATAGTTTCGGCAAATGACGTACCTGATAAAATTGAAAGATGCGGCTGGACTGCAATTAAAAGCGAAATGGTTGACGCGCCCTTGTTTAATGAGCTTCCTTTTGCCCTCGAATGTAAGCTTATCTCCTACGATGAGGAAAGCTGCCGACTTGTGGGAGAGATATTGGGTATATCCGCCGACGAGGAGATACTCACAAACGGCAAGATAGATCTTACAAAATTCAAACCCATAACATATGATTCCTCAAATCATAATTACGTTACTCTGGGTGAAACGGCAGGTAAAGCATTTTCTTGCGGGAACAAGCTTAAATAATATATGCCGAAAAAGATATTTAAAAACAGAATACCAAACCGAAAAAAGCTTATTGAATACGGATTTTCGTTGGAGGATGAAAAGCTTATTTACAAAAAAGAGCTTTTCGGACTTGGTATGGAGCTTAAGATTTTTATAGAAAACCAAGCAGTTGATGCAAAGGTTTTCGATATATTGAGCGGTGACGAATATATTCTTCATAAAACCGATGCCGAAGGAAGTTTTATCGGTGAGGTACGCTCCGGGTACGAAAGTGTTTTACGCGACATTTCGGAGAAATGCTTTGACAGCGAGGTATTTCATTTCTCCCAAACAAAAAGAGTCACAGCTTACGTAAGAGAAAAATATCGGACAGAGCTTGAATTTTTATGGGATTCTTCTCCGAACAGTGCGGTCATGAGAAGAGCGGACAGCAAAAAATGGTACGGAGTCATTATGACCATTCCCAAAAACCGCCTTGGCTTTGATTCCAAAGAAGAAACCGAGGTAATAAACCTACACGGTAAAGAAGAAAAGCTGAAGGCTTTGGTGGATAATATAAAGTATTTCCCCGGCTGGCACATGAACAAAAAATATTGGATGACCGTCATTCTCGATGACAGTATTTCTGATGACGAGCTTTTTCTGAGAATAGATGAAAGCTATAATTTAGGTAAAAGGTGAATATTATGTACGATTTTAAAAACAAGGTTGTCCTGGTTACAGGCTGTGCTCACGGAATCGGTAAATGTATCTGCAAAGAATTCAAAAAATACGGCGCCGAGGTCATCGGTGTTGATATAAACGAACCCTGCGATTTCAAGGGCGATATATCGGACAAGGATCTGCTTGAAAAGCTTGCCGGGTTTGTTATCAATAAATACGGCAGAATTGATTATCTTATCAACAATGCACCGCCTCTCTCCCGCGGAATTTCAGAGGCAAGCTATGAGGATTTTGAGACGGCAATGAAGGTGGGAGTAACTGCTCCCTTTTATCTTTCAAAGCTCTTTATGCCCTATTTTGAAAAGGGTGGCGCTATAGTTAACATCTCCTCATCCCGTGACCGTATGAGTCAGCCCGAAACCGAAAGCTATACTGCCGCAAAAGGAGGAATTTCTGCGCTTACTCACGCTTTGGCTATAAGTCTTGCAGGCAGGGTAAGGGTAAACTCCGTTTCCCCGGGTTGGATAGATACGTATGATAACTGCTTTGAGGGAGCAGATGCAACTCAACAGCCCGTTGGCAGAGTTGGTGTACCCGATGATATCGCAAATATGGTGCTTTACCTTTGCTCGGATATGGCGGGCTTTATTACGGGGGAAAACATCTGTATCGACGGCGGTATGACAAAGCAAATGATATATCATAACGATTTTGGATGGACTCTTAAACAATGAGCGCCGCCGGGCGCACCAAGTCCCGCTTATTTCCTTAGCGCAAACAACTCATACGAAATAGAACAAGATCCAATAATACAACAAAAATCTCTCATGAAAAACCATGAGAGATTTTTTAGTTTATAGGAAATTGCTTTACCTCAGGCATTCAAACGAAGAGTTACAGAATAGTCCATGCCCGATTTTTGCCTACGGGTGCTACCCACTTGTTTAATATATAGTAAATTACTTCACCTCGGGCATTCAAACGAAGAGTTACAGAATAGTCCATGCCCGATCGCTGCCTACGGGTGCTACCCGTTATTTTTTCTTTATTTCTTCAAGGATCTGCGCAAGGAGCTCATCGGTAGTAGGCTTAGGATCCTCTGCTGCCTTTTCTTCCTCTTCCTTCTTCTTTCTTGCTTCAGCCTTTTCTCTCATCTTGTTAATACCCTTAACGATGAGGAAAACGATAAAGCCGATAATAACAAAGTTGATAATGGTGGTAAGAAGTGTACCGATACCTAAAACAACTGCTTCTTTTACAATCGTTTCGCCGTCCATAACAGCGGGAACAAGCTCGATGTTGAATTTCGCAAGGTCGAAATCACCGATGATCCAGCCGATAAAGGGCATGATGATATTATCAACAAGGCTTGTTGTGATCTTACCAAAGGCAGTTGCAATTACAACACCAATTGCCATGTCGATAACGTTACCGCGCATAATAAACTCTTTAAATTCGCCAAAAAATCCTCTTGTCTTTTTCATTTTTATCCTCCGATGTAATTATATTTGTTATATTTTATCACATATAAATTATTTTTGCAACTGCTATTGAAAAATTTATATTAAATGGTATAATTATTTAAATAGGTACAGGAGAAAAAAATGAAGAAGAATTACAAATTGACAATGTTTGCCTGCTTCACAGGCTATATAGTACAGGGTATTATAAATAATTTTGCTCCTCTGCTTTTTGTTACCTTTAACGAAAGCTACGGCATCCCTTTATCAAAAATAGCCCTGCTCATTTCAATAAACTTTGGCGTTCAGCTGACCGTTGACCTTATCTGTGCGTTGATAGTACATAAAACAGGTTGGCGCATTCCTATCGTTCTCGCCCATATCCTTTCCCTTTGCGGTCTTATAATGATAGCGGTTCTGCCAAACGTCCTTGAAAACAAATTCACCGCTATTCTCTGTTCGGTTATAGTATTTGCCTGCGGCGGCGGTCTTTTAGAGGTATTGGTAAGTCCCATTATAGAAGCCTGCCCCACCAAAAACAAATCGGGCATAATGAGTCTTTTACACTCATTCTATTGCTGGGGACATTGCGGTGTCGTTATAGTATCCACCGTATTCTTTGCGGTATTCGGTATAGAAAAATGGCCTGTACTTGCGGTAATATGGGCGGTCATACCCTTGGTAAACTCCTTTATTTTCGCCATAACACCTTTAAACGAAGAGACACATGAGGAACGTGAAAAAAGCTCTATCGGAGCTCTTTTCAGAAACAGATATTTTATTATACTCATCGTTATAATGTTCTGCGCCGCCTGCTGTGAGCTTTCGGTTGCACAGTGGTCATCCGCCTTTGCGGAAAAAGCGCTGGGTGTGTCAAAAACGGTAGGTGACCTTTTAGGCCCTCTTCTCTTTGCGGCTTTAATGGGTATTTCAAGACTTATTTACGGCTTTTATCTTTCAAAAAAGAATATCGACCTCGAAAAGGTAATATTTTTCAGCGGACTTTTATGTATCGCAAGCTATCTCATTATCTCCCTCTGCCCCATACCCATGGTTTCGCTTGTAGGGATAGGAATTTGCGGTTTTTCGGTAGGTCTTCTCTGGCCCGGCAGCTTCAGCCTCGGTGCGGCGAATATCGAAAACGGAGGAAGCAGGATGTTTGCTCTCCTTGCCCTTTTCGGAGACCTTGGCTGCGGTATGGGTCCGTTTGTGGTAGGTACCGTTGCTTCTCTTAAGGGGGACGATCTTAATTTCGGGATTTTAACAGCGGTGGTATTTCCCATAATAATGTGTCTGTGTCTTTTCTCGTTTATAAGAAAAAATGCAAAAAGCAGACAATAATATGAAAATACTGCTCAATTTTATAGGGCTGTATTGACTTTGTTTTCTGAAAATAATATAATATATATATCACTAAAAAGGAGATATTAAAATGTACATTCCGACTTTTCCCACTCCCGCACAAAGAGTTATCAATTATGAAAAATTAGGTTACGGTATGTTTTTACATTATGGTCTTTATTCTCAGCTTGACCGCGGCGAATGGGTTTACCATATGGAAAAACAGAAGATGGACGAATACAAGAAGCTTGCCGAAACCTTTACCGCCGCAGATTTTGATGCGGAAAAGATAGTAAGCACCGCAAAAGCTCTTGGCTGTAAATACGTAAACCTTACCACCCGTCATCACGAAGGCTTCTCCCTTTACGATACAAAGGGTCTTTGCGATTTTGATTCTGTTCATGCGCCAAACTGCGGACGTGACCTTGTTCGTGAATTTGTAGATGCCTGCAATAAGTATGACGTTGTACCCTTCCTCTACCATACTACAATAGACTGGTATCAGGACGATTTCTATAACGATTTTGATAACAAATATCTTGAATATCTGCGTCAGAGCGTTGAAGTTCTTTGTACAAACTACGGTAAGATCGGCGGTTTCTTCTTTGACGGAAACTGGTGGCATCCCAAAAAGGACTGGAAGCTTGACGAGCTTTACGGTACCATTCGTAAGCACCAGCCCGATGCTATTATCATTAACAATACAGGCTTAAGCAACTTAGGTAAGGCTATCCATCCCGAAATCGATGCTGTTACCTTTGAGCAGAGCGGTGTTTCCGAGCCTATCGACCGCGATGGCAGACCCTTCTACTTTGCAGGCGAAACCTGCATGACCCTCAATACACATTGGGGTTGCGCAAAGAACGATTTCAACTATAAATCTCCTGCAGAGGTTATCCGTACCCTTGCAAGCTGCCGTGCCGCAGGTGTTAACTTCCTTCTTAATCTTGCTCCCAGCGCAACAGGTGAGATTTCCGCATTCCAGATCGGCACACTTGATATAGTTAAGAAGTGGATTGATATTCACGAAGAATTTGTATATGATAGTATGCCTATCTACTATCCCGATAATATTTCAAGCTGCAGCAACTGTAAGGTTGTTCAGAACCGTAACGGTAAGTATCTCTATTTTGTTATGAGCGATAACTCAAAGAACGGTAACGTTAACGTAACCGTTGACGGCGGTATGTATTCCGGCGTTGTTGGCTTCTCCAACTGCAAATTTGATATTGAAAAGATCGAATGGATGGATAACGGCGAAGAGCTTTCCTTTAATCAGAACCCCGATAGATCTCTTACCGTTAACTTCACATCTCAGCCCTACGGTACCGACCTTTGCGTAAGAATTGCAAAAGCAACACTTAAATAATTAAAAAGAACCATCGTGAGATGGTTCTTTTTTGCTTTCATTGTTCAAAGCTATTTGTTACGTCTTCTTCGAAATGTGCTGCGGTTTCTGCGCCTGAGCCGCCGTCGAATCTGGAGTTTTTAAGATAAACTGCAGTTATCTTGTTTTCGGGATCTACCCAGAAATGAGTACCGTATGCACCGCTCCAGCCAAAAGAGCCAACGGGCAAACGCTTGTAATCTTCGTTTACAATAACGCGAACGCCAAGGCCCCATCTTTCGCTGTAGGGCATGATCTCGTGGGGAACGTGGGGAGTGCCCATTGCCTCAATAAGCTCTTGGGAAATGATGCGCTTACCCTTGTATTCACCCTTATTTAAGAGCATTTCGGCAAATTTAAGGTAATCGTTAACGGTAGAAGCAAGACCTGCACCTCCCATAAAGTATGCCAAGGGAAGACCTTCAAACATACCGCCAACGGGGAAGTCCACCGCTTTAGCCTTACCGTCTATATAATCGTGCATAGGAATAAGGCGGTTACGCTGATCATCGGTGGGAACAAAGGTTGTATCCTTCATACCAAGGGGATCAAAAATGTTTTCGCGAACAAAGTCATTATACTGTGTACCGGTTGCTATCTCAACTATTCTTGCCAAAACGTCAAAGCCGAAGATCGCGCTGTAGAATTGTGTTGAAAAGGGCTCAAAATCAAGTGCGGAGCGGGAATAATGCTCAACTGCCTCACGAAGACAGCTCTGCTCCTTTTCCCAGGTCATCTTGGAAAGGGCATAGTTTCCAACCTCGCCGCTGCCAAGTCCGCTGGTGTGGGTAAGGAGGTGGAGTATGGTTATCTCCTTTTCTGCATCCCCAACGATCTCAAGTTCGCCGTTGTTCATCTTGCCTATCTGCATCTTTGCAAAACCGGGAACAAACTTGGAAACCTTGTCTTCAAGGGTCATAAGTCCGCAGTCTATACATATAAGGATAGCCGCCGCTGTAATAGGCTTGGTCATGGACGCAAGGCGGAATGTGGTGTTTTCGTTCACCTCAAAGCCTTGGGATGAAAAGCAGTTTTTGTATAAAAGCTCACCGTCCTGCATTACTGCGGCACAGCAACCGCCCACCATTCCCGAACTGATTCTTTCATTTATTCTTTTTTCAATATTTTCTTTAAGTAAAACCTTATCAAGCTTTTTCATAATAACGCTCCTGTATATATGATATAAGAATAATACCATATTTTTTCTGTAATTGCAATAGAAAAAAATTCGTAAAGCATATTGACAAAAGCTAATATATATGATATTATAATATTGCAGTTAGCAGAGGCTAACCATGATTGACCGGGCAAGCGTGTAAGCTCCTTTTCACGTTTGCTTTATATTCAAATCAATAGTTAGCTGTGGCTAACCGTATGACGCGAGGCTTTTTAGATATACAGGGAATCGCTCCGCTTCGGGCATTAAAACGAAAGGTTTTGAAATAGTTCAAAACTGAGTGTTGCCTGCGGATGCTGCCCGCTTTTTCATTTTTGTTCGTACCATGATAAATTCTCCTAAAATATTTTACCGCAAGCGTCATAACAAAAAAGAACCAAGCCGTAAAGCGATTCCTTTACGGCTTGGAAAAAGCTGATAAAAGCAGTTACCTCCTGCTTAATATAATTAACCTCCAAAACGAAAAGCTGACCTGAAAAGTCAGCTTTTTTGCTTATTCATTTATCTTATATCTGAAATCCTTGTATTCTTCCTTCAAGAAAGCAATATCCTCATCAGTGAGCTTTCTACCTGTAAAGTGGGGCATTGCAAGAACCGCACCGACAACGGGCTCAAAGTAAGGAATAATAACTTCCCTCTGGGGCTGATCGGCATGGATAAGGTCTATAAAGGTATCAACCATAAGGCGGTCGTTTTTCCAATGTCCGCCCTCCAATACTATCGGCACATCCATGGGAACGTTTCTTCTGTGGATAAGACCCAAGGTCTGCTCTGCCATAACGGTAGCGCTGCGGCGTAAAAGCTCTTTTGCGATCTCATCGCCTCTTCTTGCCGCGCGGCCTACACAGGGAGCACAGCTTGCAAGGGCCGCTGTGGGGCTCTTGCCTTCAAAGTCATAGATCTTGCCAATAGCAGAACCCATATCATCCGCGCCAAGGTATTCGCATATTTCATCTACGATAAGGGTATGGGGACCTCTGCATTCATAATACTTAACCGCTTCAGCTACAGCCATTCTTGCCATATGGTATCCGCTGCCCTCGTCATGGATAACCGAGCCGTAACCGCCTGCTTCGTAGCCGTTGCCGTCCTTATCCACGTAAAAGATAACCGAACCGGTGCCGGAAAGAGAAATAACGGAATTTTCGCTGGCAAATGCCGCAAGAAGGCCGACAAGACCTTCGCCTCCGCGGTCATCAAGCTTATTGAACTTGATGTTTTCCTTTTCAAGCATTACGTCGCGCATAAGCCATGAGAAAACACCGTAAACGCATTCTATTTCGGTAATGCCCGTACCTTCCAAAAGCTTGTCTATCGCTTCGTTTGCATTCTTATAAAGAAGCTCCTTAGAGGAGAAGGAAACGTTCATAGAGCCTGTTCTGACTTTGTTGATAAACTTAAGATTCTCGTCAAAGAGGATACCTTCGATCTTTGATCCTCCGCCGTCAAATGCTATGTAATATTTCATTCTGGACCTCACATATAGAAAATATTGTCTTTATATTCAGAAAGTATCTTTGCATTATGCTCTGTACCGCCGTCGATATTTGCGGAAAGGAAAACAGGGGGAGTGATTCCCTTTGCAATGAGCTTTTCCTCTGCCTCGATAACAAGAGCGTTGAGAAGTGCCGCGCCGACCGCTGTAGAGGTGGGGCCGCTCTTTTCTTCAAGACCGTCGAGCTTGATGGAGGCATCGCTTATGCATCCGCAGTTATCAAGAACGATATCGCATACCTCATAAAGCTTCTTACCGCTGGGTGCTCTGCTTGTAACTGCGGAGGAATACTCAAGATTTGTTATGGCAATAGTCTTAACACCGTTCCTTGCAGCCTCTTCCGCCATTTCAACGGGTACTGTATTTCTGCCCGAAACAGAATGGATTATAAGAACGTCATCCTTTTTGAGCTTGTTTTCTTCAAAGATTATCTTTGCAAGACCGGGCAAGCGTTCAAGCATACTTGTCATTGTAACAGGACGGGTATTAAGCATAAAGCCGGGGAAGAATATGGGGTTAATGGTAACCATACCTCCCGAGCGGTAGAATATCTCCTCTGCCAAAATACCTGCATGGGAGCATCCGAAAGCATAAACGTTATTTTTCTTTTCGGTTGCCTCACAGATAAGGTCTGCCGCATGATCTATAGCTTCGGCATCCTTACTCCACGCACGGTTTATACAGTCTATTACTCCGTCGATATATTTTTTTCCGTTCATATTATACTCTCCTTTTATGCCGCGTAAAGAAAATTATACACGTCGGGGATTTTATTGATTATATATGCCATGATCCCTGCAATAATAACTCCGGGAACATAGTTCATTACCTTAAATTTCGTTATCTTGGCTATATTCAGACCAATAGCTATAATAAGTATATAGCCTATACAGTTCATTTCCGCAATAACAAGAGGATTCAGAAAAGGCTCCACCCACTGGGCACACAGCGTTATCGCACCCTGATATATCAACACGGGAATTGCTGACAAAAGAACGCCGAAGCCTAACTGCGCCGCAAGGATGATGGACATGATACCGTCCAAGAGCGACTTTATAAAAAGTGTATCGTGGTCACCGTTAAGACCGCTCTGGAGCGAGCCTACGATCGCCATTGCGCCGACACAGTATATCAGGGAAGCCGTAACAAAGCCCTCTGCAACAGTGGACCTTGAATCTCCCTTTGCGAATCTTTCCTGTACCCTTTCACCGAGACGGTTCATTCGGTATTCGAGCTTTAACGCATGACCGATTATACCGCCTATAGTCATTGCAATTATGGTAATAAGGGAATTTGTGTCTGAGGGAGCTATATCCGCACCTGCGTTGATTGCGCCCGATATACCTATATATATTACGCAAAGACCTATACCCTTCATAAGAAGATCACTGCATTTTTCACTGATCGCCCTTTTGAAGATAAGTCCTATACAGCCTAAAACAATTACTGCGGCAACGTTTACTAAAGTACCTAACATATTAGTTCTTCAAAGAGTGGATCGGCGCGGGAATTCTTCCGCCGCGAAGGATAAATTCCTTGGGGGAATTAGTGTTTATCTTCATGATGGGAGCAACACCCAGAAGTCCGCCGAAATCAACCTCTTCGCCAACTGTCTTACCGTACGCGGGGATAACACGGACAGCGGTGGTCTTGGTGTTTGCCACACCAATGGATATTTCGTCTGCAATAAGTCCGCAGAGCACCGCCTCGGAAGTATCACCGGGAACCGCTATCATGTCAAGACCAACCGAGCATACCGCGGTCATCGCTTCAAGCTTTTCAAGGGTAAGAGCACCGCATCTTACCGCATCTATCATTCCCGCATCTTCGGAAACGGGGATAAATGCGCCCGAAAGTCCGCCTACAGAAGAGGATGCCATAACGCCGCCCTTCTTTACAGCATCGTTGAGAAGCGCAAGGCAGGCTGTCGTACCGCAGGCACCGCAACGCTCGAGACCCATGCCCTCAAGGATGTGGGCAACAGAGTCACCGACCGCGGGAGTAGGCGCAAGAGAAAGGTCAACTATACCGAAATCAACACCGAGACGCTTTGCCGCTTCCTTTGCAACAAGCTGACCCATACGGGTGATCTTAAATGCAGTTTTCTTTATGATCTCGGCAAGCTCCAAAAGATCGCAGTTTCCTGCACGCTTTATGGCAGCCGCTACAACACCGGGGCCCGAAACACCAACGTTAATTACTCTTTCAGCCTCTCCGACACCGTGGAAGGCACCTGCAACAAAGGGGTTATCCTCGGGAACGTTCGCAAAAACAACGAGCTTTGCACAGCCGATAGAGCCCTCATCCTTTGTGAGATATGCGGTACGCTTGATAACAGAGCCCATTTCGATAATGGCATCCATGTTAATACCCGCTTTTGTAGAAGCAACGTTAACCGAGGAGCAAACCATTTTTGTTGATGAAAGGGCTTCGGGAATAACGGAAATAAGCTTGCAGGCATTCTGGCTCATACCCTTCTGAACAAGAGCACCGAAGCCGCCGATAAAGTTTATACCAACCTCGGCTGCCGCGCGGTCCATTGCCTGTGCGGCTTTGATATATCCCTCAGAGGATATAGAACCGCCAACCAGGGATATAGGAGTAACCGAAACACGCTTATTGATGATCGGAATACCGTATTCCTTTTCAATATCACATCCGACCTTAACAAGGTTCTTTGCAGACATGGTTATCTTATCATAGATCTTTTCGGCAAATCTGTCATCGTCATCACAGGCACAGTCATAAAGAGAAATACCCATGGTTGTGGTACGGATATCCAGATTTTCCTCCTTGATCATATTTATGGTTTCAAGGACATTGTCCATTTTAAGCATTGACATCGCCTTCACCTCATATATTGTGCATGGAGTTGAATATATCCTCATGCATCATATGTATCTCAAGATTGTTCTCACGGCCGAGATTTGTCATTATATCAACAAAATCCTTATAATCGATAGTAATGCCGTCTATCTCAACCAACATCATCATTGCAAAGTATTCCTTAAGAACACTCTGGGAAATATCAACGATGTTTGCAGAATATTCCGCACACTTGCCGCTTACCTTTGCTATGATGCCTGTGCTGTCGCTGCCAACAACTGTAATAACTGCTTTCATTTTCTTTCTCCGCTTTCTGTAAAAATGTATTCATATTATATAATACACTATTTAAAAATAATAATCAATATATTTTTTCATAAAAATTGTCTTGAATTTTCACGAATAGTATGTTATAATACCATTAATATGTGAAAATCTACGTTTTTGGGGGACTACATAATGAATGAAATCACCAACCACGCCGAATTAACGGTAGTAAAAAAGTTAGAGGGACAGTATAAGAAGGAACGTTTTATGATGTACGGCTTCTACGTTCTCATCCTCGTTGCCTTTCTTCTTATCCTCAATGCAATGGGACTTATGCTCTTAGCGTTGATAGTTGTGCCTGTATATCCCTTCCTTCTTTCCAAGGTTATCATTCCCGCAACCTTCTATCTTGTAGATAGAGAAGAAAAGATGGATATCTCCGGCGGTACTCTCACCCTCTCCACCATTCTCGGTAAAAAGAAGCAGAAGATCCTCGTTAAGATGAAGGTCTCCTCCTTTGATGCTATCGTTCCTTACAACGATGAATACAAAGCTCAGTGCGATGCATTCCAGTATGACAAGAGATATGAAGCAGTATCAACAATGTCAAATCCCGAGATCTACTGTGCATACGGAACAAATGACTACGAAGAAAAGGTTATCTGCTTCTTCGAGGTAACAAACAAGGCTTTACGCGTTATGAAGTTCCTTAATAAGAACACCGTAGTTACAGAAGTTTCAAGATAAGTATTTCATTTTCAGCCATACCTCCGCATAAAATAATATGCGGAGGTATTTGCAATATGAAAGTTAAATATGTATTTTTACTGCTTTTGTGCGTTTCCCTGATGCTTTCGGGATGCAGAAAGCAGACCGACTATCTCTCATATCAGAGCTATCCAATGAAAGTAAAGGGAACTCTTACGGTAGATACTTTGTGTACCACCCTTACCCTTGAAATGAAGGAATACGGAAAAGGAGAGATAATCTTTGACTCGCCCGAAAGGTTAAAGGGTTACAGATTATCGGTTGATAATGACGGTATCTGGATAAACTATGAAGACATAAGAGCAGAGCTGAATGAAGAGGGTCTGGGCATAGGCGCTTCCCTTTTGGTGGATATGTTTTCATGTAAAGCAGATACCTTAAGCGAGATAAGTAAGCATGATATAGGAAAAACAGAACATACCCGGCTCGTTTACCCGAAGGAAGGGATCTGCGTTGCGGTTTATCTCGCACCGGGAAAAACTCTCCCCACACAGATAGAAGCGATAAGCGATGATTCCTGTGCCATTTTTGCAATAGACTCTATCAGTTACAGATAAAACGAAGGAAAAATAATGTATAGTTACAGTAATGCTTATGCCGAGATCAACCGCTCGGTACTAAAGTCAAATTACAAAACAATAAAGGAATACGCAGGGGATGCTGAAATGATCTGCGTTGTAAAAGCGGATGCCTACGGCCACGGAGCCGCAGAATGTACCCGTATATTTTACGAATGCGGCTGTCGTTTCTTTGCCGTTGCCACAGTAGGTGAGGCTCTCAGGATACGTGAAGACTACAAAGACTGCGAGATACTCATTTTGGGCATATGTCCCTTCGAGGCTGCGAACGTTTTGGCAGATAACAATATAATAGCCGCTCTCGGCTCGCTTGAGCACGCAAGATCCTTATATAAAAATCTCGACAGCTCAAAGAGATTAAGATGCCATCTTAAGCTGGATACAGGAATGAACCGTATCGGTTTTTCTTCAAAGGAAGAAGACTTTTGGAAGATAGAAGAGGCTTTTTCGATAAAAAATCTTGAAATCGAAGGAATGTTCAGCCATTTTGCCTGTGCAGATATGCCTGAATCAAAGCTTACCGAGCTGCAATATAAAAGATTCACCGAAACCGAAAAACGTATAGAGGATAAGGGTCATAAATTAAAGGTAAGACATATTTCCAATTCAGCCGCAACCCTTCGTCTGCCCGAGACCCATCTTGATTTTGTGAGGTGCGGAATAATTCTTTACGGTCTTTCTCCTTCGGACGAGGTAGGCTCAAAGAAGCTTATCCCCGCCATGACCTTAAAGACCCATATCACCCATATCCATACCGTAAAAAAGGGTGAAAGTGTGGGGTACGGTGCAGATTTTACAGCCGATTCGGATATAACGGCCGCAACCCTTCCCATAGGCTATGCCGACGGCTTTATCCGTGCATATGCCAAGGAGGGATACATGATAGTTGCAGGCAAAAAATGCCCCATATTAGGCAGAATATGTATGGACCAATGTATGATAGACGTAACCGGAGTTGATACGAAGCCGGGAGATACCGTGGTAGTGTTCGGTGAGGATATTTCTGTTGATAACCTTGCCCGTGCGGCTAAAACGATAAATTACGAATGCGTTTGTCTTCTTTCTCAAAGAGTTGAAAGAATATACGTTGATTAAATGAAAGGATTTTGAAATGAAAAGAGCCTGCGCCTTGATTACGGCAGTAATGATGCTTTTTTGCTTCACCGCCTGCAAAAATAATAAAACAGAATATGATACCCCGCCCGAGGGAATGGACAACCCTCAAAAGGATGACGAAATAACGGTAAAGGCCGAAAACGATTTTGAAGTTCCGTTGCCGGAGGAATTCACCTTTGATTATAATATGGACGAGTATATCACTCTTCCCGACTATACCTCCGAAGATTTCAAATTCAACAGACTGCCTTTGGATGATTCTGCACTTCAAAAGGATATAGAATTTCTGAAATTAGAAAGCGAAAGTGCCAAAGTAACTCAGGTAAACAGAGAATCTCAAACGGGAGATTACCTGGTATTTGACTATACCTCCGTCTTTGATAACGGAGAAAACGCTCTCAGCGGAAACAATATCGGCATAGTTTTAGGAAACGATATGTTCGCCCCCGGCTTTGACGATTATGTCGAAGGCTTAAAAAAGGACCAATCGTCGGTATTTAAATATACCTTCCCCGAAAGCTGGACAACCAACATCATGGCCGCCGGCAAAACTCTCACCTTCACGGTTAAGGTCAAATACGTAAACGAAGTAATTCTGCCCGAACTTGAAACAGTCCTTTCCGAGCAGGAAATAAAGGACGAAGCTGAACTGATGGCTCTCCTTACCGAAAAAAGAGAAGAGACTAACCGTTATAATTTCTTGGAGGAAATTATAAAGCAGTCAACTGTTACGGCTTATCCCGAAAAGGAATATGCATACTGTGAATCCCTCTTTGAAGCGGATATTGAGGCAAGAGCAAGGATGCAGGGTATTACAAAGGAACAAGTAATAGCCTCCGAATATAATAATTCCACAGAAAAATATGAAAAAGCCAAAAAAGCTTATGCCGAGAATAAATGCAAGAGAGCAATGGTTGCATATTATCTCCGGGATAAATACGGCTTTGAGCTTACAAAAAACGAATATAATCTTTGCATTGAAGATTATTTCAATGAAAACGGCAAGGAAATGGGCTTGAAAAGTGTATCGGAGGTTCATACGAATTTAGGCGAAGCTATGGCAAACTCTCTCTTCTCGGATCTCGCAGCAAAAGCAGCATATAATGAAAAAGCGCGGTAAACTCGAAGTTTACCTCGCTTTTGAATACTTATTCAATTATTGGAATTTAATGTGTCGGGTGTTAAATGATGGATCACCACGATCTTCACACCCGATTTTGACAGGGAAGCTTCCCCTCACGTCCGACCGAGTTTTTCGACAGTCTGAAGCAAGGTGAAGAGCTTGCTTTTTATTATATAAACTTTTTGATTTCCTTTTCCATTTCCGCTTCTATACGGCGGTATTCGTCGGTTCCTTCTATAGAAACGACCTGCTTGTTGCCCATCTTAAAGCCGCGCTTCTCAAATGCCAGCTTATAGCCTGCCGGGAAGGGGAGACTGTCACAGAGACGTACAAGCTTAAGGTATGACATATTAAGCTCCTGCGCTTCCTTTATCTTTCCTTCGTTATAAAGGGAATATATCCTTGCATTTGCCTCGGGGAGGATAGCAGACATTGCAGTCATAGAACCTACACAGCCTGCGGTAAGAGCGGGGAGAAGCATATCATCCGTTCCGCAGAAAACCGAAAAATCAGGCTTCTTTTCGTTCTTGATATCAATGGTATGACAGATACGCTTCATGTTCTGGGATGAATCCTTGATACCTACGATATTATCGCATTCAAGCAAAGCGTCGATAGTAGATACTGCTATTTCTCCTGTAAACATGGGAATATTATAGAGAATTATATTGATATCGGGAAGTCTCTTTGCAAGACGGAGGAAAAACTCCTTGATCTCGGGTTGGGGAAGAGTGATGTAATAGGGTACACATACAACTATTGCATCGCATCCGCATTTATCGGCACATCTTGCATAGAGCTCAACGGTGTCAAGATTCGTGGCACAGGCTCCTGCCGCAATAGATTTTCTTCCGCGGTTCACCTTGGCACAGACCTCTATAAGCTTCATGTTTTCCTCAGGAGAGGTATGCACGAACTCACCTGTAGTGGCACAGGGGAAAAGACCTGCTATATCGCTCGAAGCGAGAAATTCAACCTCTGCCTCATAGGCTTCAAAATCTATCGATCCGTCCTGATCAAAGGGTGTCATAAGCACCGCGTAAGGACCCTTGGGTATATAATTCTTTCTCATTGTTTTCCCTCTTTTCAAAATTTATAGGAATACACAGCGTCCCGCGCTGTTTTTGTACTGTTAACAGCATAAGAATAGCATATTTTATTGCTAAATTCAATATCTAAAACTAAATTTATATCCGAAATTTCGCTCAGTAAATATTTTTCTTGACACATAGAAAAGTATTTGGTATAATAAATTATTATTAATGATAATTATCAGGAGGAAATATAAATGTCCGAAAAATTAAGAGTTGGCGTTGTAGGCGCAACAGGTATGGTTGGTCAAAGATTCCTTACCTTACTTGATAATCACCCCTATTTCGATGTTACAGTTCTTGCAGCATCCCCCCGTTCCGCAGGAAAGACCTATACAGAAGCGGTAGGCGAGCGTTGGAAGCTTGATATTCCCATGCCCGAATACGCAAAGGATATGGTAGTTATGGATGCTTCAGACGTTGAAGCGGTTTCCGAAAAGGTTGACTTCATCTTCTGTGCAGTTGACATGAAGAAGGATGAGATCAAAGCACTTGAAGAGGCTTATGCAAAGGCAGAGACCCCCGTTGTTTCCAACAACTCCGCACATCGTCATACACCCGACGTTCCCATGGTAGTTCCCGAGATCAACGATGAGCACCTTGCTATCATCGAGGCTCAGAAGGCACGCCTCGGCACAAAGCGCGGCTTTATCGCGGTTAAGCCCAACTGCTCCATTCAGAGCTACGTTCCCATGCTTTCCGCACTTATGAAGTATAACCCCACAAGAGTTGTCGTTTCTACCTACCAGGCTATTTCCGGTGCAGGTAAGACCTTCAACGAATGGCCCGAAATGATAGACAACATCATTCCCTATATCGGCGGCGAAGAGGAAAAGAGCGAACAGGAGCCCTTAAAGATCTGGGGTAAGATCGAGGGTAATGAAATAGTTAAGGCATCCTCTCCCCTTATCACCTGCCAGTGCATCCGTGTTCCCGTTACCAACGGCCACACAGCTACAGTTTTTGTGAATTTTGAAAACAAGCCCTCAAAGGAAGAGATCTTAAAGGCATGGAATGAGTATGAAGGCAAGCCTCAGACCCTTAAGCTTCCCCATGCTCCCGAAAAGTTCATCACATATTTTGAAGAGGATAACAGACCTCAGGCTCACACCGACCGCGATATCTACGGCGGTATGGGTGTAACCTGCGGACGTCTTCGTGAAGACACAATGTTCGATTATAAGTTCGTTGGTCTTTCTCACAACACCCTCCGCGGCGCGGCAGGCGGTGCTGTTCTTATCGGTGAGCTTCTCTACGCAGAAGGTTATCTTACAAAGAAAAACTGAATTCAATAAAAGCGCTGCCGGGCGCACCGAATCCCGCTCCATTCCTTAGTGCAAATAACTTACACGAATTGGAGCAATTTCCTATAAATTAAAAAGGAACCGAAGATCGGTTCCTTTCAGACTATCGAAAAACTCGGTCGGACGTGTGAAATAATATTTTATAATAGTTGTTTGCTCCACTTTATAAATACTAAAATTTACATTTTATTCTCCGCATATAGCTGAATAAGTATTCAAAAGCACCGTAAACATTGAGTTCACGGTGCTTTTTCACACTTTTCCGCCAAATCCTCTCTACCGTACCAAGTACGCCGACGAGAAGATTTGACGAAAACTATGGGGTTCCCCGAAACGAGCTTGCCGAGTTTTGGGGGTTCACATACCTTCGCTTTTCAAAGTCTGCCAGCTTGTCGATAAGTTTATCGACAAGCTGAAAGGAACCGAAGATCGGTTCCTTTTTTGCGTTATTAACCGTTTTGCTTTTTCTTTCTGCTTTCTGCCTTCAAGCGAAGCTCGGTATTGAGTATCGCTTTACGCAAACGAATGTTTTCGGGAGTTACCTCAATAAGCTCATCCTCGGTAATGAACTCGATAGATTCTTCAAGGCTGAATCGAACGGGGGTTACAAGGCGGAGCGCCTCGTCTGCACCTGCGGAACGAATAGCAGTAAGCTGTTTTTTCTTACAAACGTTAACCGCAATATCTCCCTGCTTGGGATTTTCACCGACGATCATACCCTCGTAAACGGGGGTTGCGGGACCGATAAACATCGAGCCTCTGTCCTGCGCATTGAAAAGACCGTAGGATGTGGATTCTCCCGCCTCGCTTGCAACGAGAGAGCCTGTATAATGAAGGGGAATATCACCCTGCTTGGGCTTATAGCTGTCAAAGATGGAGTTTATAATACCCTCACCTCTGGTATCGGTTAAGAACTGGCTTCTGTAACCGAAGAAGAATCTCGAAGGAATGAGATATTCAAGACGCATACGGTTACCCTGGGGAGCCATTTCCAAAAGCTCTGCATGGCGGGCACCGAGCTTTTCCATAACGGAACCCATATAGGTTTCGGGAACGTCAACAACAACTCTTTCACAGGGCTCGCAGATAACACCGTCGATCTCCTTCATGAGGACACGGGGAGAGCTTATACTTAATTCATAGCCCTCGCGTCGCATTGTTTCAATAAGAATGGAAAGGTGCATTTCACCTCTGCCCGACACCTTGAATGCATCCGAGGTCTCACCGTCCTCAACACGCAGAGAAACGTCCTTTAAAAGCTCCTTGTAAAGTCTTGCTCTGATCTGACGGGAGGTAACGAACTTACCCTCTCTGCCTGCAAATGGGCTGTCGTTTACCGCAAAGGTCATTTCAAGGGTAGGCTCGCTTATCTTAACGAAGGGGAGAGCCTCGGGAGCCGTAAGGGAGGTAACGGTATCACCGATGGTAATATCCGCCGCACCCGAAAAGCATACGATATCACCCATCTTAGCCTCGGTAACGGGGGTACGGGTCAGACCGTCGAACTGATAGATAGAAACTATCTTTGTTTTAACGGGAGCCTTATCGGGGGTATGGTAATTGGAGATATAAACCTCCTGGTTCTGCTTGATAACACCGCGCTCGATACGACCTATACCGATTCTGCCCACATAATCATTATAGTCGATAGAGGATACGAGAAGCTGTAACTCACCCTCCTCGTCACCCTCGGGACAGGGAATATATTCAACGATGGTATCAAAAAGGGGCTCAAGGTTAACACCCTCCTCATAAGGAGAAAGGGACGCGGTACCTGCTCTGCCCGAGCAGAAAAGCATGGGACAGTCGAGCTGTGCACCGGTTGCGTCAAGCTCCAAAAGAAGCTCAAGAACCTCGTTTTCAACCTCTTCAAGTCTTGCATCGGGACGGTCTATCTTGTTTACAACCACGATAACGGGGTGATTTAATTCAAGAGCCTTCTGCAAAACGAATCTGGTCTGGGGCATGGGGCCCTCTGCGGCATCAACCAAGAGGATAACGCCGTTAACCATCTTAAGGATTCTTTCAACCTCGCCGCCGAAATCGGCATGGCCGGGAGTATCTATAATATTTATCTTTTTATCTTTATAATGTACTGCGGTATTCTTAGCAAGTATGGTAATACCTCTTTCACGCTCAAGGGCGTTAGAGTCCATTACACGGTCTTCTGTCTCCTGATTTTCACGGTAAACACCGCCCTGCTTTAACATTTCGTCAACGAGTGTTGTTTTTCCGTGGTCAACGTGAGCGATTATAGCCACATTTCTTAAATCTTCTCTTTTCAAAATACTATCTCCTCGAAATATAAGATTTTGATATTCACAACTTTTTATTATATACCTATTTTTTTAACAAGTCAAGAAATTTGTATAAAGAAATAAGCTATAGGCTATCCTATCGATAACCTATAGCTTTTTCTTTAATGTATAGAAAATTACTATTCTTTGTGTGAGTTATTTGTACCGTAGAAACGAGCGGGATCCGGTACGCCCGGCGGCGAAATACTTGAAGCTTTCGGCCGTCTCTCATTTCGTGTGAGTTGTTTGTACCGTAGAAACGGGCGGGATTCGGTGCGCCCGGCGGCGCTATTCAATTCCAGTAAAGAGGAGATTTTGAATAGTCAACGGCAATGGGATTAGGACTTCGGTGACTCCAATGATATCCCCTTTCCTCCACGAAAGCACACAATGCTTCGTTCTCTTGTCTGTAGGTCTCATCATCCGAGATACCCTCGAGGAACACCTGACGGATAAACCGGTATCCTGCCATACAGTTCTCGTCACCTATCTTTTCCGCAACAGCATCGAAGTAAGGAATATGATCCGAAAAGCTCTTGGGCATCGAAACGTTTGCCGCACCGTTATGAGAAAAATGCACCTCATTCTGCAAAAGTCCCATAAGGTCGATATAATCTCTCACTTCGTTTGCCTTTTCTCCGTAATTTTCACTCAGATAAACACGTATATGTCTTTCATATTCTTCTCTTGTCATGTCACTGTCAGCTAAAAGACAAAGACGAAGATATGTATAGAGATCCTTAAAATTACCGTCAACATAATTATCGTCATAGGTAAAATATCCATTCATACCGATGCTGTGGAAATAGGTAAAATCATCGTAAAGACTGTCGATGGCAAAGAGAGGTGTAAGATAGTATTCACCCGAAGTTACCGCCTCGCCTATATAGAAATTATCGGTATATTCGGAAAGCCGTGTCAGACTGTTAACTATATTTCTGTTAAGCGTACAGTCTTTATCGGTAAGTGCATGGGAATAACAACGGTTGTTGAGCCTTGCACAAAGAATAACGTTTTCGGGATAGGGAGTATCGGGCGGCTCAAGATTAAAGTCGCTGATATAAACGATTATCTTATTTTCGGGGAATCGCTCCGCCGTTTCCCTTGAAACCCGTCTTACCAGCTTAATGAAGGCTCCGCCGCGACTGCCCTCTTCTCTGCCCGCCGCCTCACATTCGGCACAAAGGCAGAAATATGCGTGCTCATAGGGAGTCAGAGAAAATACGCTCTTGTCCCGATTATTCTCCATATCGAGAAGTATGTTCTCGGTAACTCTTTCTATAAGCTCCGGGTCTGAAAAGCAGGCATTGAAATTTCCCGCTCCCTCAAAGCCCTCACCGTTATATATCGGTGTCGAATTCCGCATAAAAACATGATCGGAATTATCGTTGTAAAGTCCGAATTCCTTTAGGGTGTCCGTATCCGCAAGAGAGGTGGAAAGATATGCATACTCTTTATCACACACCGGAGCAGCTTCCTTTTCATAAACGGGCACACAGCTTGTAAAATTCATCATCATCTGCGCCGTTTCACCACGTGTTATAGTCTTTTTAGGCTTAAGATATCTTTTTTCACCCTCGTCAATACCCTTTATAATACCGTTTTGCGTTGCCCATTCAAATGCAGACACGCTCCATTCGGCAAGCGTATCCTTGTCGGCATAGCCTTCCAGCGAACCAAGAGTATATTCACTTTTATCATGGTCAGAAAAGTATCGGAAGAGTATAGTTACCGCTTCCTGCCTTGTAAGCGGACGGCTCGGAGCAAAGTTGCCCTGACCCACACCGTTCACAATACCGTTTTCAGCCGCCCAGTTCACACCCTCGGTAAACCATGCGTTTTTCTCAACGTCACCGAAAAGAGTATCTGAAGCATCAGCCTCACCCCTCGCATATCTCTGCAAGAGAGATACGAACATTGCTCTTGTCAGACTTTTTTTAGGCTCAAAACTTCCGTTACCCATACCGTTGAATATACCCTTTCTAACCGTATATTCAACCGCATCATAATACCAGTCGCTTTCCTTTATATCGGGAAACTCCGCCTTTAAAGGATCTTTACCTTCACAGTCCGGCATAGCATTTGTATAAAGAGAAATTCCGTAACTGCCGATAACGGGATTAGGCGCAAATGAAGGACAAAGCGCCCCCTCCAGCGAGTTCATTTCGATCGTAGCAAGACGGTTTCCCGTTTCGGGGCTCTCGGTCTCGTTATCATAATATCTGTCCATAAAGATAACGCAGGCCTTTGAAAGAGCGCCGCTTTGCATTAATGCATCCTTGTCAAATTCTGCGGTACCGAAGGACGTAAGGTCAACAAGGGACCCGACAATATCCCAAGGAATACAAGCCTCAAGATACCATCCCTTTTCGGTAACCCTTCCCTCAGCCTTGATTTCATCGGTCAGATCCGCCTCACCGAAGCGGGTACGGCGCACAACGATATCCTCTTCCTCGGTCAAACCGAAGCAGAGCCATGCTTCGTAATCGCCGGCTAAAGTAAGACCCGAGTTTAAAAGTATATTTACAGGATCTATTGTAAAAATGAACACGTCACCGTTCCATGCATAAAAATCGCTTTCCTTTTTATACATATCTATACCGTAGTAGAAATCATTTCTGCCGGTGGTAAATATAAAGCTTTCATCCTCAATATCCGCAGAGAAATAAAGTCCGTTTTCTCCGTATGCAAAGCGCATATCCGCCTTAGGATAATTGTCGCTGCGGCGGTCATAACTCGGTATATAATTCCTTTCATCTATATGTAATACCTCGCTCCAGCCCGCCTGCTCAGGGTCACCTACAGGAACGGACACCGCCCCCGCCGCCTCCTCAAACTTATCCATATAATAGGTAGTTATCGCAAAGCCCGGGGTCACACACGTCAATAAAAGCGTTATAGTGAGAATAATAAATATAAGTTTTTTCATAGTCTTAATTAAAATAATAATTATATGCTCGTTCGACAAAATCCTCGGTCAATGAAAACTCCTCGGATAACTGCCATAACTCTACAAGTCCTTTTTTAAAGGCAGATAAGAACTGCTCCTTTGTAAGGAGCTTTTTTATTGCCCACACGTTTGCCTTATACTCATCCTTTGCGCGATTGTCTATAGGTGAGTACATATTATAAAACGCACCCGTTTCACAATGCCCTATCTCATGGGCAAGATGTACCCTTTTTTCTGCTTCGGTCATGTCCCTTTCGTCAATACCTATAACGTAACAGCAGTCAAGTTCAACAGCGCAGCTGCCCGTTTCGGGCAAGGATGAATTTTCAATTATTATACCCTTTTCCTCGGCATATTTCAGTAATTCAAGACTTGTCATTTTTCTCCTTTTTATACTTATACTTTATTGCGACCATTTCGGCAAAGTTCTTTACCTCCTGCCACATTTCATTGGTAACCTCTTCGTCCCCGTCAAAAAGCGCGACCCTAAGATCATCTTCGCTCACAGGCACCTTTCTTTGCGGCTGCTCTCCGTTTAACAGATAATCGACCGAAACACCAAAGCGGTCGGCTATCTTCTGTGCCGTAGTTATAGAAAGCTGTCTCTCGGGGTAATTTTTGAGCCAGGAAAACGTGGATTTCGAAAGTCCGAGCTCAATAGCAAGTTTAGAAACGGATATGCCGTTTTTTACTGCTAATTTCTTGATTCTGTCATAAACGGTTTCGTTAATTTTACACATAATACACCTCAAAATACCTTATTGCAAACAAAGTTTTTTGTACAACATCAACAAAGTTCATACGCTTGCACAATTTTCTATTGACAAGTCCATTGAACTGTACTATAATAAAGCCGCGGGTTCACCGCGTTGGACTCGTTGTTGCCGACAACAATATTGTAATACAAAACCGTGAACTTGTCAATAGTATTTTGAGATTTTTTATTGGGTAAGTTCATTATACCAAACCGTCAGTCCAAAAAAACGGACTGCTGCGCAGGGCTGTCCTTCGGGTGTGAGGAGAATCAATAACTCTTTATTCATTGCCCGAAGTGAGCTCTCCCGTAAACGCAAATTTCATTTTTGCTGCGCAGGGCTGTCCTTCGGGTGTGAGGAAAATCAATAACTCTTTATTCATTGCCCGAAGTGAACTCTCCCGTAAACGCAAATTTCATTTTTGCTGCGCAGGGCTGTCCTTCGGGTGTGAGGAAAATCAATAACTCTTTATTCATTGCCCGAAGTGAACTCTCCCGTAAACGCAAATTTCATTTTTGCTGCGCAGGGCTGTCCTTCGGGTGTGAGGA
>SVQZ01000011.1:48023-63792 GCA_015065105.1 Oscillospiraceae bacterium
TTGCTGCGCAGGGCTGTCCTTCGGGTGTGAGGAAAATCAATAACTCTTTATTCATTGCCCGAAGTGAACTCTCCCGTAAACGCAAATTTCATTTTTGCTGCGCAGGGCTGTCCTTCGGGTGTGAGGAGAATCAATAACTCTTTATTCATTGCCCGAAGTGAGCTCTCCCGTAAACCGCAAGCTTTTCATATACCGCGCAGATCCCCCCATTTTAGACGTTAAAATAATCAATTCCCGAATAACTAATTAAATTAAGATCAGATTCATATTATCGCAAGGCGATTTAAAGAAAGGAGGATGATATGACTAAAGAAATCATAGTAGCTCTGTTAGCTCTCCTCGGTACTCTTTCAGGTTCCTTTATGGGTGTGCTCACCGCAAACAAGCTTGTAAACTACCGTATCGAACAGCTTGAAAAAAAGGTGGATAAGCACAACAACGTGATCGAACGCACCTATAAGATAGAGAAAAGACTGTCACTTGTGGAGGAATTAATGGAGCGTAACGAAAACACGATTGAAGAGCTAAGGGAATATCACAAGGTGGTGTAATTATGAAAAAGAATCTTGCAGCTTTGATCAAGGTCAAAACCATAGTTACCTTCACAATATTACTTATCTTCTCTATACTTTCCCTTAGAGGCAGCATATCAGGTGATAACGTAATGATAATTGTATCATCGGTGATATCCTTTTATTTCGGAACACAGCAGAATAAAAAGGAGTGATATTATGTTAAACCCATATAAAGGCGGTAAATTTCGCGTAAGTTCCCCCTACGGCAAAAGAACTCTTAACGGCAAAGCGGAGTTCCATTCAGGACTTGATATCGTCGGAGAATCAAGCAAGGAACTGCTTGCAATTTGTGACGCAACGGTAATTCAGAGCCGGATAGTTACAGATAAAAGTAACCTTACGTGGCAGTGGGGAAATTACGTAATAATACAGGCAGACTCGGGAGAAAGGGTAATATACGCCCATCTTTCAAAAAGGCTTGTATCACAGGGAGATAAAGTGAAAACGGGAGAGGTTATAGGGATCGAAGGAAATACCGGTTACTCCTTCGGCAGCCATTGCCACCTTGAAGTAAGAGATGCCCGAAACAAGGTTACAGACAAGGTAAACACCCCCGCATTTACAAATATCCCGAATTCCATAGGAAAATACTCGACCAAGGAGACGGATAATATGACAAAACAGGAAACTTTAGAACTGATAAATGCATCAAAGGAAAGAACCTGGCATTATTGGGACGAGATAAAAAAGGAGGCAAACTGGGCATACGCCCCCCTTATCGCTCTTAATAAAAAAGGGCTGTTTAAGGGTGAATCTGCCTCAGATCTCAACCTAACACAAACAAAACTTGAAACCCTTGTTGTAATGGCAAGAGGTTTTAAAGAACTCGGTTTGATAGATTATTAATATCAACCAAAATCAAAAGCCGGGTATAAAACTAAAATTTATACCTCGCAAAGTGCTGTCGGCACAACTAAAATCGGAATGAAACGATCAAAAAATTGATGTTCATTCCAAAAAGGTAAGCACTTGCTTGCCTCATAAAAAACTTCTCCGGTTTCAGCGCGCAAAACCGGACGGGTATGACCCGCAGTGAATTTAACTAAAGTCACGTACAAAATTAAAAATAAAAACAAAAAATAAAACATCTAATGCACGAGGCTGAAAAATTCACTGCAAAAATCAAAAAACAAAAACATTTAAACAAAAATAATTTAAAAAAAGAAAGGAAAATAAAAATGAATAACACAAATACAAATAATAATAAAATAACAGTGCTTGGTGAAATAGCCGAAGCACGAACAGAAAACAGTAAAACGTATGCCATGAGCGACGGAAGCTTTCAAACAGTATATTCATTAAACGAAACAATCAGTGAAAACCCCGGAATCATGACACTTTCGGCAGGAAATGAAGCACCGCCGGTGGCTTCGATGACAACATATAGTTGGGCAAAAGGTAATATGTTTACTTCTGCTACTCATAAGGTGGGTATTACTACAGAATCGTCCGGATACACTGAGAACAGGATGTATCTCAATTTCACCTTACCCACTCTTCCGAGAAATCCGAGAATCAAGAACGCAAGACTTGAGCTGAAGCAAAATTCTTCAAGCTTTACAGCACCGTTGGCTATCGGCTTGTACAAGGTAACATCCGATATTTCCATAGGCTCATGTACACCCTCTGTTTCATCCTACCCTATAGATTATGAGATGATGAGAGCTAATCCGGAAAAGGAAAAGGCTGTATATACCTTTGATGTTACAGCATATATAGATGATATATATAGCGGAAACGATACATATAAAGGTTTTATGCTTAAGTTCATAGAAGAAAATCCCGGTACAGAGGACCATGTAACCTTTTACGGTACATCGGATACAACCTACTCCCCAAAAATCATAATTAACTATGAATCAAGTTATGCAACAGAATCCTTATACCGAACACATACTCATGAGCTTGGCAGATTTGGACAAGGTAACGTTGATCTTGCTTGCGGTAATCTTACCTTCAATTGTCCCGACTTTGCGTGGGGTGGCAAGCGAATGCCGGTAACTATAATCCATAATTATAATAGTGCTTTATACGATAAGCAGTATAGTGATTCTATCAACACGTCATCATTTGCTGCTATGAAAATCGGTAAGGGTTGGAAGCTCAACTATATGCAGAGCATGTTACCCGAAGAGTTTTACCATGAAGGCAAAATGGTAAACGGATATATCTTCAGAAATGAAGATAATGATGAATTCAGATTTATTACGGGTTCCAATATTAATAATAAATATATCGCTATTGATAACGAGGATATGGAATACGATTCCGGAACAAAAGTTCTTAATTATGGAGAGGAAAAATACGGTTTTGATGATAAGGGAAGACTTGTATATATTCAAAGCATTGAGTATCCCCAAAACCTTATTCATATTTCGTATGAAAACGAAAGAATCGGTACCATATCCGACGGTGCAGGAAGATCGTTCTCTTTCGTATATAATGAAAGCGGATATCTTACAACTATAACCGCCCCCGATAATAGCGAGATCAATTACGGTTATGATTCGAGCGGATACCTCACAAGAATTATTTATCCCGATAATACAAAGGCAATTATCGGTTATTATATGGGAGACGTAAGAACGGTAAGCTTAACCGACAGCAACGGCAATTCCTTGTACAGAATTCGTTACGTAATAACGAATAACAGAGTAACTACCGTAACCGAACAGGCTTATGAAAACGGAGGTTATGTAAACGGCACTTCAACGACATACGTATATTCAGCAGCTTCTAACCAAACTAAAGTCGTGATTACAGAGCCTGCAGACGAAGAGGGCTGGGAAACCGAAGCAAGCATTGTTGAAACTGTATATGTTTTTAACGACGATGGTGAAATCATAAGCGAATATATGTACGCAAACGGTTATGATAATATGGGTGTAGCCGATGAAGAGGGAAAAATAACCCCTCTTACAGGTAGCGGTTCTACCCCCATATATAATGCCAATAACCTTTTGGTGAACCATCGCTTTGAAAGCTTGGATTCATGGACTGCCAAGGCAAACAATTCATCCGAGTTTGTTGTTAGTAAGAATCAGATGTTTAGTGGTCTTCCTCACGGCTTTCATCACGTATTATTGAATTCAAATACCCAGAATATTACAGAAAACGGAATATATCAGACAGTATCTGATCTTGCCGGAGGAGAATACACCTTCTCCGCATATCTTAAGGTAACAAGAGAGTTCAATTCAGGTTCAGGAAATGGTGTATTTATAAGAGTATCGGACACAAGCGGTAACGTTATAGCAGAAAGCTTACCTATATTTGAGAGCGATGATTTCGAAAGAGTAAGTATAAGCTTTAATCTTGAAAGCACACAGAGCGTAAACGCAGAAATACTTGTAAACGGCTCGGGAGCCGCTTTTATAAATTCACCTCAGCTCGAAAACAATCCCTGTGCCTGTGAATATAACTATATAGAAAACGGTTGCTTTGAAAACGGTGTGAACAGCTGGAGCATAAATAATTCCAATTACGTATATAGCACCGATGCAAAAAAGTTCAACATGAAGAATTCTCTTTGTGCAAACTCAAGATATAACCGAGAGTGCAAGGCTTTCCAGGAAATATTTGTAGAAAGAGCTTTGGGTACAAGAGAGACCTTCGTGCTTTCCGGCTGGGCAAAGGGAACGGGTATTGCAGACCGCGAGAGAGAAGGTAACGAAAACACTCCAACCTTTAGACTTTGTGCCAATATATCTTATAATGATAATACTCACGAAAAGTATTACGCCGATTTTTCTCCCTGTACCGATGAATGGCAGTATACAGAGGTGGAATTTTTCAAGAGTGAATATAAGTCTATTGAAAAAATATACGTTGCTTGTGAATATAGCTATAATTCGGGTGTTGCATATTTTGACAATATTCAGCTTACTCGTTCCCTTTTGGAAAGAGAGCTTGAAGAAGGTGATTTTGGCGATATATCCGACGGCGGTGACAGTTCCGGGTACGGCTCTCCCGATTCCCCTGAATTTGAAGAATTGCTTGATTCGTTTGGAAATGTCATAACCGAGACTACATTTACCGACGGCAAAGCAGGTACGATATATCGTTCCTTTGAGTATGATGCGGTAGGGAATAATATTATAAGAGAAACCGATGCTATGGGAAATAACAGTTTATACACAGTTGATCCCATAACCTCTAGAACAACAATATCCGTTGATCGTATGGGTAATAAGAGCCATTACGAATACGATGTTTTCGACAAGACAACAAAGGTAATAAATAAGGATAAAAACGATACCGAGCTTGCCAACGTTTCCTATTCCTATGATGTTTTTGATAACATGACCGAGATCGTAAGAGGCGATGGTATGAAATATCTTCTAAAGTATAATTCATTCCATAATCTTAAGGGCATCGGCATCAATGGTAAGAATGAGGATCTTATCTCCTACAAATATAAAAACGGTAACGGCAGATTAAAGGAAATGAGCTACGCTAACGGCGATAAGATGAAGGCATTCTATAACGATCTCGGTCAAATGACAGCGGAAAATTGGTATAATGCTGAAGGTACTTTAATTGCCCGCTATAAGTACGTTTACTCCTCAAGGGGCAATATAGCTAAAACAATTGACATTCTTAGTCTCAAGGAGTATAATTATATATACCAAGACGATATCCTTTTAAGTGCAACAGAGTATAATATAACCCTCGGAGCAAACGAGGTTATTACGGCAAGAGAAAAGGTATGTACGATCCGTTATAGCTGTGATAGCGGAGGGAATATATTTAAAAAGCAGATAATTTTTGCAGATTCCACCGTTGAAACCATATACTATGAAAGCGCCGAAAATTCGGACGAGGTAGTAAAGTTTGAGATTCCCGATTCAAGAGGATTTACCGATAAGCTTACTGTTACCTCCCAGAGTAAGCACGATTCCTTCGGCAGAAAGGTTTTCGACGAGCTTCAGTACAGCACCGGAGTAACAAACCGCAGCTTCAGCTATCACAAGGGCGCTGTAACCACCGAGCATTCCGAAACGGATAAGTATAAGTCGGTCCCCACCTCCCGGCTTGTAAAGCAGATAGTAATTTCCTCCGCAAGACCTACCGAAAACGACCGTATCCTCACCTATGAATACGATAAAGAAGAGCGTATAACAAAGATAACCGATTCTTATTCAGGAGTAACAGAATATACCTACGATGCTTTAGGGCAGCTTTTAACAGAAGTATTTACCGATAATTCGGGGGTATCAACCGTAGTTAATACAATGACCTATGATAACTACGGCAACATTTTAACAAAGAACGGTAAGGTATATACCTATGATAGCATCTGGAAGGATCAGCTTGTAAGCTATGACGGTCAGAGTATTACCTACGATGCTCAGGGCAACCCCACAACCTATCTCGGTCATACTTTAAGTTGGGAAAAGGGCAGACAGTTAAAGTCCTTTGATAATATATCCTATACCTATAACTCAAACGGTATCCGCACAAGCAAGACTGTAAACGGTGTAAAGCATGAATACATACTTGACGGAACAAAGCTTCTGCGAGAAGTTTGGGGAGAAAATACCCTTATTCCCCTCTATGATAATGAGGACAGCGTATGCGGTATCAAGCTCAACGGTACGTCCTATTTCTTTGTAAAAAATCTTCAGGGTGACGTTATCTCCATTGTTGATATCTACGGCGATACCGTAGTTAAGTATTCATACGATGCTTGGGGTAAATGTGCTGTAATCTTTGATAATTCCACAAGCTTTTCCGGAAATTTAAGTGATAAGCTCGGTTTTCTTAACCCCTTCCGTTACCGAGGTTATTATTACGATAGAGAGACCGGACTTTACTATCTCCAAAGTAGATACTATGATCCCGAACTTGGTAGGTTTATCAATGGGGATGATCATAGATATTTAGGACTCGGTAAAACTATCGTTGCTTATAATTTAAATACGTATTGTGAAAATAATTCTGTTAATTATTGTGATTATTTAGGAAATAGCATATGGTCATTTAAAAGTGATTGGGCTGGTAGAAAAATATTAAACTGGTATTTATACGGAAGGGGCAAAAACAGGATTTTGGCTTCCTCAAAATGGGCCAAATATATGAAAGCAAATAAAATATTAAAATCTAAAGTTAGAAATCTTTTAAAACAGTATTCTAATATAAAAAATGGATCAACTGTGCGAATAGCTATTTATACTTCTATGGTAATTGAAAACGGTGAAGATATTATAGGTTATCAGTATTTACATGGAACAAATGCAACTGTAGGTGGCTTTTACATTGAAGCATTTATAAGCAAATATAAAAATGGAAATACGAAGTTTACTTGTAGTTATTCTTGGAACGATATTATTGATCCGAATTTTTATTATTCGTCAGATGCAAAAAAGGCAGCATTAGGAAAGATGGTATCGTTCGGAATGTCTCAAGATTATATAATTCGTATAATTTGGTCTGACGTTTCAATATTAAATTCCTCAAAGAAATGGATTAGTGGATGGTTAAAACAATGAATAAATTAATTAAAGTTTTTTTATTTTTAATCTCTATTTTACTTGCGTTTTCATCTTGTAACAGCAATTCAAAAGTTATAGAACAATGCGATATAGTTGAAGAGGAAAGTTGGTTTAACGAGGCTTATACAAAGGGTGATAAGATATATTATTCCACTTATGTAACAGTTAAAAATACAAGCAAAAATGATGTAACAATAAAGCTTGTAGGGGATCTTTCAAAAGAACGTGATAATGGTAGAGTAAAAGAAGAAAGAATAACTGCTGTTGATAAAAATGGTATAAGTAAGTTTGAAATAAAATCAAAAGAAAGCGTTTCACTGGAGCTTTTATTTATCGGAACTCTACCGAAAAAAGAAAGCAAAGATTCGCCTTTAAAAGAAGACAGACTTTTGTTTCCGATAGATATAAAGATAGCATAATAATATAGGCTAACTATTAAAAATAATAAACTATTAAAGTCTATGCTTGCTTTTTTCATAGATAAATCTTTCTAATGTGTTTTATGTTCGACTTAGGAACAAGTATGGACTTTGATCAAATATTTTTTACTTATAATAATGAGAATTATGTTTTTTGGTTTTGGAAAGGTGACTATTTGAATTTAGGTATTGGAGCAGAATTGGGTGTTTATTATGGCGGTCCGGATTATTGGGAAATTAACAAAAGATTGGCAATGAATATGTGGATGTCGTTAGATTATAAGGGTTATAATATATTTAGTCGTACAGATTATACTTGGTGGATCACAGGATTTAAACCGGATGAAAAATATATAAAAGCAAACATAAATTCTGATCAATTAACTGCACGGTATTGGATTAAACTTCACAATGATTCTATGTACAAACAGTTTAGATTAACTAATACTACTAAACGTGATCATAAATTCAGATATCATTATTATTCATTTAACAATTCGGTACATATAACATTTTAAACTGGAGATCATATGAAAAAGTTCTTATTGCTGTTATTGATTACGGTTTTAATAATTACTACATGTTCCTGCGGTTCGTTACCCGAAGGTAAAAACAATGAAGAACATGCAAGCGAAGCTTTGGATGCTTTTCTTGAAGGTATAGAAAATAACGATTATGAAGCCATAAAAGCTGTATTTTCTAAGAATACCCTATATAAACAAGAGGATTTTAACAGTGACATTGCCGATTTGATGGACTATTTTGAAGGGGATATATTATCTCGTAGTAAAACAGGTGTATCTAGGGCAGGAAGAGAAGACTCTCATTGGGATCTTAGTGCAATCTATAAAGTTAAAACAAGTGAACAAACGTATATTGTTCAGTTTGAATTATGTAAAAATGACACAAAGGATCAAGAGTACAGAGGAATTGAAACCCTCAGTATAATCAAGATCGAAGATTATGAAGACTATATGGGTGCATCATTTTCAAAACCCGGTTTATACGTAGGACCGCCGCCCTATGATAATACACCTAAGAATTTTTCTACGATAGGAAAAAAACATATCGAAGAAGTTGTTAACGCTATTGAAAAAAAGGATAAGGAAGAGTTGCAGGATTTGTTTTCAAAAAATACTTTGGCGGAGCTTGGGAATATTGATAAGGATATAGAGGCGTTATTTAAATATTATGAAGGAAGTGTCATAAAATATACTGAATCTGTTTGGGGAAAGTACGTTGAAACCGAAGAAGAAAACGAACCCCAAAAAACAGGTACGTTCTATTATGACGTAACCACAACAAAGGGTACTTTTCGGATAGCTGCCGAATTCTGTTTAAACTATAATGATGAAAACGCCGAAGGGTTGAACTCAATATACATACTAAAAGCAGATGAAACGATGAATCTTAAGATTCCCTACCGTGGTGATCGCAAAGGCACACCCGGAATCAATATCGGTGTTGAGAATTTAATAAAATAAAGGAGGCTGATTTTCAGCCTTCTTTTCATATTCTCAAAACAATTGACATTCTTAGTCTCAAGGAGTATAATTATATATACCAAGAAAATACCCTTATTCCCCTCTATGATAATGAGGACAGCGTATGCGGTATCAAGCTCAACGGTACGTCCTATTTCTTTGTAAAAAATCTTCAGGGTGACATTATCTCCATTGTTGATATCTACGGGGATACCATAGTTAAGTATTCATACGATGCTTGGGGTAAGTGTGCTGTAATCTTTGATAATTCCACAAGCATTTCCGGTAATTTAAGTGATAAGCTCGGTTCTCTTAACCCCTTCCGTTACCGCGGTTATTATTACGACAGAGAGACTGGACTTTACTATCTCCAAAGTAGATACTATGATCCCGAACTTGGTAGGTTTATCAATGGGGATGACACAATTACTGTTGTTTCAAAGAATATTGAATATAACAATCAATATTCTTACTGTTACAATAACATATTAAACAAAACTGACACAACCGGATACGCAAGCGAGTATATCGATGAGCAGGAAGATTGGACCAAAGTTTATATTAATGGCAAAAAGAAAGAAATGAAAGATATAAAATGGGGTACCAAAGGAAACATTGCTGACAATGGCTGTGGAATTATAGCAGCATACAATGTTTTGCTTCATTATTCATCTTCAATTTCATTCTCGTCTGTTTTGAATGCTTTGAAAAAGAGAGGCGGTCCCATAATTCAACGTGGTAAAATGGGATTAAATCCGTTCTCTTTAACAAACTATCTCAGGACAAAATTCTGGAATGTTAAAACTGCAAGTTCATGGACCTATTTATGGGGAATAAAAGCCGAACTTTCTGAATGTGTAATCGTTTTATACGCCTTAAGCAAATTTAACGGGGCGCACTATATAGCCGGTATTAATACGGGATTAACACGAGAAGGCGGCTCCTTTAAATTTTATAATTTCGACAATAAAAGCCAAAAATACAGATCAATTTGGACTATTATTGATGAAATAAGAAAAGGCGGTGGTACACCTATTGCATTTTGGGGCGTAAAAAACAAAAAGGGTCGTTGGTAATAAAATTGAATTTGGGAGAGCATAAATGAAAAAAATAGTTCTTATTGTGTTAGTGGTAGCACTCATCATATTAAATGGTTGTGTATATCAATCTGAATATCGCCCTTATAATCGTCGGCCGTCTGAATGGGAATGTAAGGAGCCTAAAATAACCATCCAAATGATTAGATACGTCACAGATAGTGAAATTGATCCGGTAATTATAACTACCGAAGATGGAATTATTACAGGCAATGTGTTTTTCAATACCGGACAAGGAGTATGGTTTTTAAAAGACGGAGAGGATTTGCTTACTGGGTTGTGTGAATATTATGAGGATAAATTTGTTGTTACTGTAGATACCGATACTATATTTGGCGGGAAATATAAAACACTTACATTTTTTAAGGTTTGGGAAGGTGAGTTCCCTGAGTCTTATACAAATATTTATTCTGAAACCGATACCATTAACACGGACAACCCATAAAGATCGATACGATAATACCATCAAAGAACGGTAAGGCATATACCTATGACAGCGTATGGAAAGATCAGCTTGCAAGCTATGACGGTCAGGGTATTACATACGATGCTCAAGGCAACCCCACAACCTATCTCGGTCATACTTTAAGTTGGGAAAAGGGGAACCAACTCAAATCTTTCGATAATACAACCTATACTTACAATTGTATAGGCACACGTACTTCAAAAACAGTTAACGGAATAAAACACGATTATGTTCTTGACGGTACAAGGATCCTTCGAGAAAGTTGGAACGGTAACGTTCTCGTACCTCTTTACGATAATGAAAATAACGTGTGCGGCATAAAGTATAACGGTATATCTTATTTCTTCTGCAAAAATATACAGGGAGACGTAATATCTATTATAGATATTTACGTAGATACTGTAGTAAGATATTCTTATGATGCCTGGGGTAAGTGCCGAAAGACGTTTGATAATACTATTACATTTATAGGTGATATAAACCCCTTCCGTTACCGCAATTATTATTACGATAGAGAAACTGACCTTTACTATATCCAATCACGATACTACGACCCTAATACAGGCAGATTTATCAGTCCCGATACGCAGATAGGTGCTAATAATGATATTACCACATACAATCTGTACACGTATTGCGGCAATTTACCTGTTTGCAGATATGATATTAAGGGGCTGAAATATGAACATTTTACAAATGCTTTTAATTCTTTTCTCGTTTGGGGAGATGATCAAATAGAAAAAATATCTGCAAAATCTCAAAATATTGTAAATTGGAGTTATAACGGACTCAAAGACTTGGTACGTAATTCGTTAGATATTGGAAATCAAATGCTTCTTGATAGGGGTGTAGATACAGCTGGTATAGGTGCCTATTTGTTAGATATGCAAAAGGCTGGTGATATTTATTATGCTGTCAACGATTGTTGGCAATCAAATTTTGGATATTGTAATTTTTATGATATCGTATTTGATATAGGTACTTATATGAGATTTAGAAAATTTGAATTCAAAAGCCGAGGTGAAAATTATGTTTTATGGGCTTGGAAAGGAGATTATATCAATTTAGGAGCTGGTGCAGAATTAGGCATTTATTATGGTGGTGGTCCGCTATGGAAAATTGATAAGGATCTTTCCATGTATATGGCTATGCGTTTAAAATATAAGGGTAAGCAAATAGCTTTTCGTTTCACTTATACTTGGTGGATGACAGGATTTAATTCGAGTTATTTAAATGTGGACCCTGATAAATTTGTTGTTAGATTTAAAGATCAAGCAATGTTCAATAATTGTAAATATAATGTAGAAAAACACTATCGAAATAATTCTCAAAAAAAGGTAGAGTGCTGGTTTGTACCAAAAAGCAAACTTGTTCACATATGTTTCTAAAAGAGGTGTGCATGAAAAAATTGCTATTATTAATATTGATTTTATCCGTAACTTTATCTTCTTGTTCGGCAATAGAGAATTTATCAAAAACTGAGTCGGAAAAGATCAACGAATATTTAAATAGTTTGTTAGTTGCTCTTGAAGCTGATGATAAGAATTCTGTAAGAGAGCTTTTTTCAAAAGTTGTAATAGACCGTCAAGAAAACTTTGAGCAAGATCTTGAGGATCTTTTGAAATACTTTGAGGGCGAAGCGGATGAATATACCGAGGATGTAAGCTGTCAAACCTCCGGTGCGCTTGGCGGTGGAGAAAAAAAGGTGCTTATCAAAGCATTTTACGATATAAAAACAACAAAATACACATATTACATATCTCTTGAGGTATGCACGTGTGACGAAGCGGAGCCTGATAACAAGGGTATTACTTGTCTGAATGTAATTAAAAAGGAAAATATTCTTAATAAATCGGAAGGGATGTATAATTACGCAGTTGACGGTATAGACAGGACCTCATTAAAGGAGGGGATAAGTGTTGATGTGAACGGTTATTACAGAAAGATTCCGAATTCATCCTATGATACTTCAAAAATTGCCGATATCTATTTGAATAATATATTGGGTGCAATAGAAAATGACGATGAATTTTACGTAAGGTACTGGTTCTCTCATATTAATCCCTTTGAATTTTTTAATTCCACCGAAAAAAGCATGGCTTTATTAGAATATTTCGATGGAACTTGTGAGCCATACAAAGGGGAAACAACTGTTGATATAGAAATCGAAACGATAGAACTTCCAATGGACGATCCTGATTATAAAGAAGGGGGATACACGAGGAAAATAGGAACCGTAAGCTATGATATAATAACCTTGCGTAATGAGATCTACCGCTTTACAATGAGAATATGTTTTGATGATGAACTTGACAAAAAAAATAGAGGTATAATATCGCTGTACGTTTTAAAAGCAGATGAAAGCACCGACTTTAATCTACCTTATTGCGGCGATGGATTATTTGCTCCCGGAATCAATATCGGTGTTGAGAATTTAATAAAATAAAGGAGGCTGATTTTCAGCCTTCTTTTCATATTCTCAAAACAATTGACATTCTTAGTCTCAAGGAGTATAATTATATATACCAAGAAAATACCCTTATTCCCCTCTATGATAATGAGGACAGCGTATGCGGTATCAAGCTCAACGGTACGTCCTATTTCTTTGTAAAAAATCTTCAGGGTGACGTTATCTCCATCGTTGATATCTACGGGGATACCATTGTTAAGTATTCATACGATGCTTGGGGTAAGTGTACCATAGATCACGATAACAGCGACGAAAGTTTAAGCTCAAATATTTCCAACCTTGGAACAATTAATCCTTTCCGCTACCGCGGTTATTATTACGACAGAGAGACTGGACTTTACTATCTCCAAAGTAGATACTATGATCCCGAACTTGGTAGGTTTATCAATGGGGATGTCACTACTTATTTAGGTGTAAGTGGAACTGTTTTAGGTTACAATATGTTTGCATATTGCGAGAATCAGATAATAACCGGATATGATCCTACAGGTTTTTATAATAGAAACAATGCGATAAAATATGCTCAAGCTTGGTATAATAGACGTAATCAAAGATATTATTCTTATACCACTGACTGTGCAAATTTTGTTTCTCAATGTTTATATGCCGGTGGAATAAAAATGACCAATTCTTGGCATTCATATAAAACATTTAATTTAAACAAACACTTGTTCGACCCTCGTTCCATAATCAGTTATAAATTCTGGTATGATTGGGATGTTACCAGATCTTGGAGACTTGCAGCTGATCAATACAATCACTTCAGTTCAAAAACGAACAACTATATTTATGGTAATGTGGTAAAATTTGAAAAATCGACAATCAAACACGCCGCAAACAATTGTAAAGTAAAAAAAGGTGACTTGTTATATTTTGTGAAAAAAACTCTACTATACCATATCATGCAACAATAATTGTGAAGATTTCTAAGAATAAAATATACTATTCAGGACACACATCATCTAGACGGAAATATGATTTGTAAATCTATCGGTTCAGGACGATGTTATATTGTAAAAATCAACGATAATGCCAAATAAATGGCATTCAGTAAAAACAGGGGGGTGAATGCAAAATGAAAAACAAAATTATGATTATGATCGCAATATTTACGATATTGGTAGTTTTGGTCGTAGTAGGATTATTTTTTATTAATAGCTACAGATTCGATTTTGGCAATGGTGTTGTTATGGGATCGACCAAGTTTGAATTACGATTTAAAAAAGGTGCTCCCGAACAAAAAGAAAAGAATGTTTGTGATACCAATAATACTGCTTTTTATTATACCGAAGAAATAAATGGTTATACCGCAAAGACCTCTTATGATTTTAATAAAGGCAAACTTCAACGGTTTGAAATATCAATAAATAGTATTGATTATGATTCTGCCAAAAAAATCGTTGATGATCTTATTAGAGAACAAGAAAAAAAGTATTCAAATAATATAAACTATTATTTCGATGAAATCGAAAACAAGGACAGTTTCTGTATAACCAATGGTATAGATAACAATATATCCGGTGTTTCGTGCAATTACGAATATTTATCCTCTCATTTAGTAATATATGCGGAAATAACCTATTGATCAGAGATAAATACCTCAAACTAACTATTAAAAATAATAAGATAATATTATTCTCAACAAAGGGGCTGTCTCATTAAGATAGCATAAAAAGAAAGAAAAGCGGTTGTTCGATGTCGAAAGGCATTGAACAACCGCTTGCTTTGTTGTATAATTTAATTACCACAAAAAATAAACCACAAAGCGAGGATATTATACAACAATGAGAAACAAAAATCAAATGGTAATTCCGTTCAATCTTACAGCAAAAATACCCGAAGGAGATTTTGTGTTCACCGTAGCTGAAATATGTGAGAGCTTAGACTAGTGAGAATTATCTCTATCTTGAGGAAAACGGACAAAGCTGCTTTATCAAGCCAACAAATTACGAGATAAGCAAAAGAAAAACCTACAAAACAAATCTCTATGCCGTCGAAAACATGAAGTACAATGCTAAAAAGGACGAATATACTTGTCCTGACGGCAGAAAGTTAAAATTCAAAAGAGAGATCACCAAAACCACCGAGAATGGCTATACGGTATCCACAAGATATTACAGCAATGACAAATGCGGAAGATGCCCACACAGAAACAAGTGCCATAAATCAAAAGCGGGTTACAGAACCGTCAGAGTTGATCAGGTGTTGAACGAACATCGATCTAAGGTGCTTGAATCATTGACAAGCGACGAAGGTGTACTTTTACGTGTAAACAGATCTATTCAGGTTGAGGGTGTGTTTGGTATTCTTAAGGAAGATTATGGATTCAGACGTTTTCTGACAAGGGGAAAGAAGAACATCGAGACACAATTTTTCCTACTTGCGTTCGCTTTTAACATTGAAAAACTTTGCAACCGAAGGAAAAAGGGGCGGCTTGGGCCGGATTTGTTCCCGTTAAAAGCATTAGCATAACGTTTATACAACGAAATATCAACATTAAAATGTGGATTTTTGCGATCCTCTTTTTTCTCATACTCATTTTTGCCCCAAATCAGTGGCTTTTTTCTTTCCAAAAGTTTCCGCTTACATAGAGAAAGAGCTGTCTCAAATGCGAAAAATTCGCATTTGAGACAGCCCCTTTATTTTATTAAATTCTCAACACCGATATTGATTCCGGGTGTGCCTTTGCGATCACCACGGTAGGGAATCTTAAGATTCATTGTTTCATCTGCTTTTATTATCAGTCTATATATATCATAATGTT
>SVQZ01000012.1:0-19456 GCA_015065105.1 Oscillospiraceae bacterium
ACATTCGCTTTCCTGTAGTTCTTCTTCTAATATTATTTTTACAACTTCTTCTGTTTCTACTATTTCTTTGACAATTACATCTTGCAATCCTATGATGTTTTCTGTATAATATGAATTGAGCATATCCAAAACCTCCGATGAATGTTTGTCTGTCAACTTCATTCTATCAGATTTTTTCAGATATGCTCATCTTTTTTTGCCTATCTGTTAGGTTTCACCCCAACATTTAGTATAGAACCAATCTTATTTGCTGAACTTATAAGTATATCTCTTTCGCAGAACGGTACTTTTTCCTTACCTATCAGCTGATAGGTTTCATGTCCTTTACCGGCAAGAAGGATAACGTCGCCCTCCACAGCCGAATTTACGGCATATTCTATAGCCTTTTCTCTTTCGGCATAGCGGACGTAGGGCAGATCTCCTAAGTGCAGGCAGATCTCGTCTATTATCGTCTCAGGATCCTCCGCACCGGGATTGTCGCTTGTAACAATAGCAAGATCGGCAAATTTGGCTGCCGCCTCCGCCAATTCCTTACGGCGCATCTGAGTACGTTCTCCCACCGAACCAAAAAGAACGGTAAGACGCGAGGGATCATATTCCTTTAATGTCCTAAGAACGCTTTCAAGGCTTATTCCGTTATGAGCATAGTCTATAATAAAGGTTGCATAGGGTAACGCGTCAACTATCTCAAATCTTCCGTTCACTCTGCAATGGGGGAGATGCTTTGCAATATCAACAGCATTGAATCCAAGCAAACGGCATACAGAAAATACGGTCAACGCATTATAAACGCTGTAAATACCGGGAGTTGAGGTCTTAAGCTCAACAGATACTCCGTTATTCTTACACATAAAGGACATACCGAGAACGGATGATGTAGAATATTTTTGGATGTTCTCTGCGCTAAAATCGCCCTTTTTGAGAGAAATACCGTAAACCTCGCCCTTTGCCGCTTCAACCATATACGGGGAATCATCGTCATCAATATTTATAACAGAAATTCTGCTTCTTGCAAAGAGTCCCGATTTACACTCGCGGTATTCCTCGTAGGTCTTATGCTCAATATCGCTTATATGGTCGGGAGAGAGGTTTGTAAATACTCCTATCTCAAACTCTATACCGTGAATTCTGTTAAGCTTTACAGCCTGAGAGGAAACCTCCATAACACAGTAATCACAGCCTGCCTTTACCATTTTGTCAAAGGTGCGGTAAAGCTCATTGCTCTCGGGTGTAGTATTAACGGTAGGTGTATGCTCTCCGTTTATGTAAATCCCGTTCGTTCCGATAACTGCGGCATTTTTACCGCAATTATTGATTATCTGGGCTATCATATTAGAGGTTGTGGTCTTCCCCTTGGTACCTGTTATACCGATTATCTTAAGCTTTTTATCAGGGTAAGCGAAGAACTGACGGGATATCTCTGCGAGAGCTATCCTTGTATCCCTGCAAATGACCACCTTGGCATCACAAGGAAGCCCAAGCTCTCTTTGGGCAAAAAAGAGACGGCTTCCCTTTTCATATGCCGCTTTTGCATAATCGTGTCCGTCGCTTGCTGCACCTACAAGGCAGACAAAAGCAGTATTTTCTTTTGCTTTTCGCGAATCGTAAACTATATCAACGATTCCTGAAAGATCATAATTCATTATTAAAATCCTCAAAACCTATCGGTTCTTTTCCGCAATATAATATAGATCTCCATGCCAACACCTCAAGGGCATCTATATAATAGGAATCAAGATTATATTTCTTTTTGATTACCGAAAGCTCGGTACACCCAAGTATTATCTTGTCCGCTCCCATCTTGCGAAGCTCTGCGGACACCTTGTTAAATTCATGCATATCAACAGGCTTGCCCTGCTTGACAGAACCGTAAATAATATCCATTACCCTTTTCTGATTTTCGGGAGACGGAAGCGAGCATTCGATCCCGAACTCCTTGGCAACTCTTTGATAGGTTTCTGTTTTTACCGTTCCGTCGGTTGCCATGATACCGATATTCTTTACACCTATGCTCGCACAGTATCTGACCGTTTCAATTATAATATTAATAATCGGAACCGAAACCTTCTCCTGTAGCTCATTATAGAAATAATGTGCTGTATTGCAGGGAATCGCAATGTAATCGCAACCGAAATCAACGAGCTTCCTTGCATCCTCTACCATTCTGTGAACGGGGTTGTCCGAGCTGTTACCGAGAATATACCCCGTACGGTCAGGGGTGGTTGCCGAGCTTGAAATAACAATGTCTATATGATCCTGATCGCAGGATGCCTTGGTATGCTCGGTTATCATTTCGTAAAAATATGCACTGGACATAGGTCCAAGACCTCCGAGAATACCCAAAATTTTCTTGTTCATTTTAATTACCGTTATATTTTATAGTATGTTTTAAACTTTTTTATATGATTATGCTCATGAATATTTACAAAAGCAAATCTCTTTATATTACCCTTTAAATCGAACTTATACCGCATAGACGAATAAGCCTTTTTCGCCTTGATAAGACTCTTTACCTTAGCCTTCTGTTCGTCGGTAATATAGTTATATACGACCTTATCGGGAACGTATCTCCAATATATCTCGTTCGAATTAAACTTTGTTTCTGTAAAGGGCTTATTTTCTATTCTGTCCTCTACTATCTGCTTTGCTATATTGTTGCCCGAGGCTGTAACGTAATAATTACTTCTTCCCTGTCGAACGTTTATTTCAAAGGCTCTGTAGCTCCCGTCACGGCTGTCGTACTTTATATCAAAGTTGGAATAACCGACAAAATGTATCTCCTCAAGGAACTTCTTCATCTTCTGCATGATCTCGTCATTACGCTCTGTAATGATAGCACAGTGATTTCCGAGGCCCTTCGGAGTATGCTCCTCCAAAAGAACGTGACCGAGGCACATCATACGAACATTAGCATCCTTGTCCGAATAGGAAGTGAGAACGTACATGGAGTTATCATTACCGGGAATGGTATCCTGCAATATTATTTTGTCGGGATAACCGGATGCGTAGATATCATCAATTATCTTCTGCGCTTCCTCCTTCGACTTTGCTCTGTAAACCTTCTTCATGCCTTCAAATTCATGCTTCCAGTAAAGAACAGAGCTGGAGGGCTTAACGATTATAGGATAATCAAATCCTATATCATCTATAGAGTCTCCCTTTGCAACGACCTTGGTCTTAGGATAAGGAATACCGTATTTTTCGCAATATTCGTAGAAATGCTCCTTTAAGGTTATCTCATCGATAAGCTCCTTTGTGGTATAAGGTGCAATATATGCAGGATCAAGCTTTTCTTTATTCTTTATAATAAGAGAAACGTAATCGTCGGTACAGCCCATAACGATAAGCTTTTCACCCTTATGCTTCTTTGCAAAGTCATTAAGCACCTCAACCATCTTTTCAGAGGTGTCGAAATCGGGTATAGCAGTAAATTTAACTATTTTAGAGTTCATTGTAGCTCCGATAGCATATCTGCCGAAGGCATGGCTTATAACGCCGTATTCCTCGTGAAATGCCCTTGCTACGTTATAACAGTTGAGATCCGCGCCCAAAAGCACGGGAGTGATCTTTGCGTTCATTATTATACCTCGTCTATAAAGAATCTCTTATACCATGTAAGGAAGGTAAATACTGTCCATATCTTACGCTGATTATTAGCTTTTCCGGCTTTATGGTCATCAAGAAGAGCCATAAGCTTATCTCTATCAAAGAATTCCTTTGCATAATCTGCAGTAAAATATTCTTTTACCGTGTTATAATATTTTTCTTCGCGGAGCCAATAGCGTATCGGTACGGGGAATCCGACCTTGATACGGTTAACCCATTCTTCGGGAAGGGTCTGGGCAGAGGCACGGCGGAGAATATATTTTGTGTTTTCGGGAGTTATCTTATACTTGGATGGAATACCTGCCGCATGCTCCATAACGACCTTATCGAGGAAGGGTACGCGGAGCTCAAGGGAATGAGCCATGCTCATTTTGTCAGCCTTTAAAAGAATATCTCCGGGCAGCCATAGATTAAGGTCAAGATACTGCTTTTTGATAAGCTCATCCTTATCCTTAACTCTTTCATATATCTTTCCTGTGATCTGCTTGATAGTGGGTGCGTTTCTGAACTCAGGCTTTACAATAGAATTTGCTTCCTTTTCCTCAAAGACCTTAGCCTGACCGATAAACCAATTTTCAGGCTTTCCGCTTCCCTTGATTATAAAATCATGACCCTTGAAATAAGGGAGCTTTTCGGCAACAGCCGCTGCAACACGGCGGATAAAGCCGGGAAGCTTTTTATATTTACGCATAGCGGGTCTTTCGTCATATTCTTCATAGCCCGCGTATATCTCGTCCGCACCCTCGCCCGAAAGAACAACGGTTACGTATTCGGTTGCAAGACCTGCAAGGAAATAGAGCGGCACGCTCGAGGGATTTGACTGAGGCTCATCCATATGATACTGGATCGTGGGGAACATATCAAAGCATTCGTCAGCAGTTATAAGCTTACGTACGTTTTCGATTCCGAGAATATCGGAAAGCTCCTTTGCATAATTGGTTTCGTTGAATTTGTCGTACTCAAAGCCTACTGAAAAGGTCTTATCGGGCATAAGAGAAGCTGTGATATAGCTTGAATCTATGCCTCCCGAAAGAAAGGATGCAACCTTAACGTCGCTTATTCTGTGAGCATTTACAGATTCATTTATAACCTTATCAAGCTCGTTTTTGTATTCCTCAAAGGGTTTGTCCTTGGAATCAAAATCAACGTCCCAATATCTCTTTACGGTCATCGTATCGTTCTGATATACGAAATAATGAGCCTGGGGAAGCTTATATACACCCTCGAAGAAGGTCTCCTCCTGGCTGGAATACTGGAAGGTAAGGTAGGGACGCAAAGCATCCTTGTTTACTTTCTTTTCAAAATGAGGATGCTCAAGAAAGCTCTTGATTTCAGAACCGAAAAGAAAGCTTCCTTTTTTTGTTCTTGTATAATAAAAGGGCTTTATACCGAAAAAGTCTCTTGCTCCGAAGAGCTTTTTGTTTACCTTATCCCAGATAACAAAAGCGAACATACCGCGGAGCTTATAAACAATATCCTCTCCGAATTCTTCGTAACCGTGAAGAAGAGCCTCTGTATCACAGTTGCTTTTAAAGGTATATCCCTTTTCCTCAAGCTCACGGCGGATATCCATAAAATTGTATATCTCACCGTTAAAGGTAATGGTAACGTTACCGTCCTCGCTTGTCATCGGCTGACGTCCGGCTTCGCTTAAATCAAGAATACTCAAACGGCGGAAGCCTAAAGCTACGTCACCGTCTATGTAATCGCCCGCCATATCGGGACCACGATGGATAATTCTATCCATCATTTTATTCAATATTTCTTTTTTATTATCGATTTGTGAAACAAAACCAACAAATCCGCACATAGTATTCTCCTTATTTTTTCGAGTAAAGCTCTGCCGCCTTAACGGTATTTTTCAAAAGCATGGTGATAGTCATAGGTCCTACACCACCGGGAACGGGTGTGATATATGATGCCTTCGGCTCACAGGATGCGAAATCAACGTCGCCTGTAAGCTTTCCGTCAGCACGTCGGTTGATACCTACATCGATAACAACAGCACCCTCTTTTATCATATCTCCCGTAATAAAATCAGCTTTACCTACTGCCGCAACAAGAATATCGGCAGAAAGACATTTTTGGCAAAGATCCTTTGTTTTGGAATGACATATGGTAACAGTACCGTTAGCATGAAGCAAAAGCATAGCCTGAGGTTTACCGACAATATTACTTCTTCCGACAACCACACATTCCTTGCCGGCGGGGTCAATGCCGTAATGGGAAAGAAGGCACATTACTCCTGCCGGAGTACAGGGAAGAAAATCAAAATCTCCTGTCATGATCTTTCCGACGTTTACGGGATGGAAGGCATCAACGTCCTTTTCGGGTACGATAGCATTTATTACCGCCGTTTCGTTTATGTGCTTCGGCAAAGGAAGCTGAACGAGTATTCCGTGTATATCTTCCTTTTTGTTTAACTTATCGATCAAGTCAAGAAGCTCCGCCTCGGTTGTTTTTTCAGGAAGATCATAGCTTTCAGAATATATACCTACCTGGGCGCATCCCAATTTCTTATTTTTAACGTAAACCTGACTCGCGGGGTCACTTCCGACAAGTATTACCGCAAGTCCGGGCTTTATATCCATTTTTTCTACCTGCTCTTTTAAAAGCTCACGTTCTGCCAGGCTTACAGCCTTACCGTCAATTATCTGCGCCATCCTTTTCATCCTCCTCAGCGTCTGCAAGATCGTCGTCTATAGCGTCCTTTAAATATAATGGTTTAATTGTTTTAAAGCCTTTTATTCTGAAATATATAAGCAAACCACAGCAAATGATAAAAGCAAGAAGTCCTATTAACTGTGAAACCTTGACTGTACCGTTAAATATAAATAGCGAATCGGTACGAAGACCCTCGATAAAAGTTCTTCCGAGACCGTACCAGCCTAAGTACCATAGAGCAACCTCTCCGTCATATCTTTTCTTTTTATAAAAGATATTGATAAATATGAATCCTACAAGATTCCAAACAGATTCATATAAGAAGGTGGGCTGTACGGCAATCTCGGAAAAACCGTCATTTATTACCATGGTGAAGGGATTTTTTTCAGCCCATCTGTTAAGCGCAAAGGTCTTACCGAAAAATATAAACTCGGTTGAAGATCCATATGCCTCGGCATTAACGAAGTTGCCCCATCTGCCTATAGCCTGTGCTATCATAACACCGGGGCCGACACAGTCAAGGACCTTGGGAACATACATCTTTTTAATAATTGCGGAAACTATCAAAGCACTCATGCCTCCGATGATACCGCCGTATATGGCAAGCCCTCCTTCCCATACCTTGAATATATCCCAGAAATTTTTGTATTCATCAAGGTTAGTCAGAACATAAAGAAGTCTCGTTCCTATAACACCGAAAATAACGGTAGCAAGGGCAAGATCCATATAGTGATCGCTTATTACCTTCTGCTGTTTTAATCTCAGATAGGAATACAGAATAGCCGTCAGCATCGCTGTTGCAATAATAACACCGTACCAGGCTATAGGATGCCCGAAAGGCTCAAAAGCAATGGGATCCAGCTTAAACTCTCCGATACCCAAATTAGGGAATGACACTATATTCATTATTCTTCCCTTTCTACCGGCAATACGGTGGTCATTGTGTAATATTCATCCCTGAACATCGATCTAAAAAGCGAATTGGTATATTCGTAATCAAGATTACCCATGATGTCGGTAAAACCGAGAATATCTCCGTCATCAAAAACATAGCCTAAAAAATTGTTCGCTATCTCTTCTGTGGAATCAAAGCTCTTTACAAGCCCTGCATACATAACGCGTTTGCATCTTTCAAAGTCCTCTTTATCAAGACTCTCTGCCTTGGTCTTTTCAACAAGCTTTACGAACTCGTCATAAAATGCCTCGGGATCGTTTGCTTCACCCGAAAGACTGATAAAGGAATAGGAACGGTTATGCTCTGCCCAAAGATCTATAGAACCTGATATCAAGCCTTCATCGTACATACGGTTATAGAAGGGTGAGGACTTACCGAAAAGCATATCCGATATTACGGATACAGCCGCATTCTTCTTCATTCTCTCGCCTGCATCATCACTAATATCTACATCCTTTATACCTATTGCAAACATAGGCATGGAAACCTGCATTTTATAGCTTCTGCGCTTTTCAAGAACCTCTGCGGGTTCGGGCTTAGCCTCGCTGATAACCTCAAAGGGCTCCGCCTTTTTGAGATTACGGTCAGCGGATCCAAGGACCTTTTCCACCTCAACGTCTCCGCATATGCAAAGCGCCATATTGTTAAGGTTATAAAAGGTGTTGTAACAGCTGTATAAAAGCTCGGGAGTGATCTTTGCAATCGAATCAACCGTACCTGCTATCTCAATGCGTACGTTATGCTCCTTATACATAGACTGGAGCATACCAAAGGTAAGGGCTCTGCCTGGATTATCCTCGCACATTCTTATTTCCTGTGCAATTATTCCCTGTTCCTTTTCAACAGTTTCCTTTGTAAAGTAGGGATGTGTTACGAAATCAAGAAGGATATCAAGGCTTTCGTAAACCTTTTCTGTCGCAGAAAAGAGGTATGCAGTCATATTAAATGAGGTATATGCATTTGCCTGCGCTCCTGTTTTTGCAAAGCGGGCAAAGGTATCCTCGCCCTTTTCATTTTCAAACATCTTATGCTCAAGAAAATGCGCTATACCGTCGGGTACCTCAATGAAATCATTATCACTTACCTTTTTGAATCTGCAGTCAACCGAGCCGTATTTAGTTCCGAAAAGAGCATATGTGCTTGCCATCTTTTTCGGGAAAACATAAATATCAAGTCCGCTTTCATGCTTGATATAATAATACTTCTCACGGAGAAGGCTGTTCGATCTTTCGGTTATATTATTCATTTTCTGCCTCCTCTGTAAGTGTGGGCTCCATAAAATATACGGTATCAAGCGTAATATTACGGGCTATATCTGCAACATCCTCTTTTGTTACCGTTTTTATCTGCTCTGCTGCCATTTCGGGAGAATCGTCCATTCCGGCAAGCATTCTTCCAAGATACCAGCTTTCGATAGATTCGGGACTATCCGAAAGCTCGCGGTAGGAATTGAGAATTGAGGAGCGTGCGGAAAGCATTTCCTCATCGGTTATATTTCCCTCTGCAATATCTGAAAGCTGCTTTAATATCTCGTCATATGCAGTCTTTTTATTCTTTGCCTCGATACCTGCCGCAACGAGCATAACACCCTTCTGGGGTTCGGGAATAGAACGGCAGTAATAGCATAAGCTCAGCTTTTCACGCACGTTCATAAACAGCTTGCTTGTGGGAGAGGAACCGAAAATATCGTTAAACATAACGAATTTATAATAATCGCCGTCAGAAAGCACCTTACCGGTTCGAAATCCGAGGGTAAGCTTCGCCTGAGTAACAGCCTGAGGATCGTTCACCTCTTTTATATCCCCTGCTCTTCTTATAACGTCGGTCTTTAAAGGTACAAGCTCTCTCGGCTCAAAGCAAAGAGCGCTCTTTATCTTTTCTTCGATATTGCAAGAATACTCACCCACAAAGAATATCTCGACCCTTGCTTCTTTCAAAAGCTTTCTGTAGTGCGAATAAAGCTCGGGGGCAGTTACAGCAGAAATATCCTCGGGATAACCCAACGAGGAGATACCGTATGCCTCACCCTTACACATTTCTTCATTTGCACGGGTAACGGCATAGGAATTTTTATTATTTATCTGCGATGCGATCCTGTCACAAAGATTCTTCTTTTCGGTCTCCAGATATTTTTCCGAAAAGGCTCCGTTTTCAAGATAGGGGTCAAAAACGACATCGTGAAGTATATCAAGAGTTCCGCCGAAAATATCACATCCGTCGGGTGCATAGGAATTATTCAATATTCCGAGATTAAATCCGACAAACTGTATCTCGCCCTTTTTAAAGCATCTTGTGTTAAGAGTGGATGCATAGAGAGTGTCAAGTGCAATACTCATCTTTTCCATTGTAGGAAGCTTTCTTGTACCTCTTGTGAGAATAAGAGGAAGAAGCGCGTTTAAAGAAACGGTTTCTTTTGACAAAGGCGCCGCAAAGGCAAGAGAAAGATAATTGGTTTTAAATTTAGGTGTGTCAAGAACGTTTAAAAAAACGCCCTTTGTTATTTCTTTTCTTATCAATGACATTATAAAATCTCCGTTTCGGAATGTTGCTTTAAAATATAATATAATATTATACTACATATAATATAATTTTTCAACCTTAATATAATAAAATAATAATATTTTTAATTATAATTTACAAAAGAACGCTTATCGCTTAACTCGATTCTTTTATCTGCTTTTATTTGATCTGAGATGACCTTGTTTGCAGACTCTATTATAAGAGTATCGCATTCTATTCTCGGGCTGACATAAAGGTCCTTTGACACGCCGTTTGACCCTAAAAATACGGTATTTGCATCAAAGCCGTCATCAGAATATTCAAAATATCCCCTTGAATAGTATGCACAGCTCCTTGAATTAAAATCAATATATGCAGAGTAAACGTTATTTCTTGATTCACTTAGCGGTTTCGATATATACACAGAAGCACCGCATACAGAAAAGCTCTTACCGTATTCAAAGAACACTATATCGGTCTGTGCTTTATCAGCATAGTACAATATCTCTTCCGCTATGATCTTCTCCTCTTTACTGCCCGGTGTAGGTAGATATACCGATGCTATGTATTTTTCATTGATATAATCGCGGACGCTTGCAAGACAGTTATCGCTGTATGCACCGATGACCCACGCATCTGTCTCCGAGGCAAGTGCTTCGGAATTAACAAGCGAAAACGCAGCTCTTGCACCGCTCTTGCTTATATTCCCAAAATCAAAATATACACAGTCATCCTTATGTCTCATAATGACCGCATCGTTGTTCTTATAGGATGAATAAATAAAACGTGCATCCTCGCCAAAGCCTGCATTATACACAATCAGACAGATACATATAAAAGCAAACCAGGAGCAATAGCATATGATAAGAGCGCCGCGTTTTTTAAGAACAAAAGCTATAGCAACACCGATCAAATAAAGAATGAGACCGTAAAACACAAAAGGATACGCACAGCTTATCGTCAAGCCCTCAAAGCCTGAAATATATCTGCTCAATTCTATAACAGCTCTTGCAAGAATATCAAGCACAAAGCCTGTGCCGAGTGCAAAAAGCTCAAACCAGCTTATACATATCAGAATCGGGATAAGTGTAAGAATGGCGGTTACAAGATGACCGAAAAGAAGGTTTGTAAGAACTGCCGCAAGAGAAAACTCTTCAAAATACACTATCATCGGCACAAGACTGAAGGTAAGGGCGCCCAAGGTAACGCAAATACCGGACAGCATCCAGCAAAGTACACGTCCTATCCTTTCGCTTGCTTTTTCGGTCAGCTTCATCAAAGACGGTAATATAATAATTATACCGAGGGTGGATGTAAAGGAAAGTATAAGTCCTATATCATAAACAGATGAAGGAGAAAAGAGGATAATAAGAAATACGGCTAAAGTCAACGAGGTCAGCGAGTCACCCTGTCTTCTCAAAAACAGAGAGGAATTCATAATAACAAGCATGATACCCGCTCTCAACACCGATGCACTCGCACCCGTAAGAAGTATATAGAATACTGTTACAATCACGGAAATCAAGGCCGCTTTACGCTTCGGCGCCTTCATAAGCTCGGTAAACACGAATATACAGTTTATGAGAATACTTAAATGCATTCCGCTTATGGCAAGCATATGGGAGATACCAAGTCTTGAAAAATCCCTTTTCAGCGAAGCATCAAGAGTACTTTTGTCTCCTGTGGAAAGTGAGAGCAGTAACGGAAGGCTTTCCTTTGAGGTATATTTCTTCAATACAGAGCCGGCCTTCTCTCTGACAGCCTCAAGAAAGCCGTTAAAGGGATGCTTTACGTTTTCTTTGATTTCAAAGCGGAAATCACTTTCAACCACCGCAGAATTAAAAATACCGATAGACGCATAGTACCTGCGTTCGTCAAAGGAAGGGTCTTTCTCTTCAAATTCAACAAATTTAAGCTCGGAGGATATAACATCTCCTTCCTCGATGGCATAAGAATCTCCGTAATACGTAAAGGACACCTTGAAATCGGTCTTTCTTTTGTCAAGACTCTTGACCTTTGCCTTGAAATAAGCTATATCATCCGAACGGTAGCTTATATCGTATATCTCATATTCTGCATTTCTCACCGTATTATCACAGGGATATGCAGTGTTGAAAATATTAAAAGCGGCATAACCGAATATAACGGCAAAAATGAGCGCGCCAAAGGCTCCCGTTATAAGGTCAAAGCGTTTACGAAGCAGAATAGATATAACGAATCCGACACTCGATACCGCAAGCATTACAGCTTTGATAACAGGAGAAAGCTCTGATAATATAAATTGTGTAGATAAAAATACCAATAGCGAAAACGCAAGAGGTCTGTTCTTGAAAATATTCATATCTAAATTATAATTCCTATAACATAATATGTCAAGTCAATTAAACCCTTGATTCTTATAGGACTGTATGGTATAATATATACAATCTCCAAGGAGTATTTGATAAAAGTAATATGTTTAAAAAGCTGATATTAATAATAATTTCAATATGTCTTGTATTCTCTCTCTCATGTTCAAAAAAGGAAAACAAGCCGAATATCAAGCTCCCCGATAACCCGAATATGAATTTCCCTTATTCATTCGTTGATTCTGCGGGAAACGAGTTGACCTTATACGAGGAGCCGAAAAACGTTGCTGTACTCTCTTCATCCTTTGCCGAAATATGGACACTTGCAGGCGGAACGGTAAATATAAGTGTTACAAAAGCAAAGGAAAGGGGTGCTGCAGACAGCAATTGTATAATAGTTGACACCCAAAGCAACAATATGTCAATAGATACCGAATTACTTATCTCTTCCGAGCCCGATCTTGTTATAGGCTCGTCCGATCATGAGAACCAAATAGACGCTGTAAGGCTGTGCCGCAAAGCAGGTATTCCTTCGGCAATTTTCAATATAAAATCATTTACGGATTATCTTAACGTTTTAAAGATATCCACAGATCTTCTGAACAGACCATCGAATTTTAAAAAATACGGAACGGATATTGAAGAAAAGATAAAGTCGCTTTTAGAGGTGACAGACGAGCTTGGATCGACCACGAATATCCTTTTTCTGCGCATCGAATCAAGCACTCATTCATTAAGGGCAGAAACAAAGAACGAAAGCTTTGTATGCACCATGCTCGATGAATTAGGGACGTACAATATAGCTGCGGACATACCTTCGATTTTTTATAATATTACTGCTGAGGAGATGATCACAAAGGACCCTGAGATTATTTTTATAGCCGTAACCGGAGATGAGGCTGCAGCAAAGGAATATCTTAATTCACTTTTTGAAAGTGAGCCGTATTCCTCGCTTACCGCCGTAAAGCAAGGCAACTGCCATTTTCTTCCCGATGATCTTTTCGGTTACGAGCCGAACGAAGAATGGTATGACGCTTATTTATATCTCGCAAAGATAATATATCCAAATACAGATCTTGAAGCTTAAACGAAAATAAGGGAGTGATCCGGAATTGAAGCTCAAAAACATACCGTACTTATTCAGTATCTGCAAGTTAAAGGATACAAGCAAGGTCGATCTATCGAAGGAATATACATTTTTGTCGGTAACCGATGAAGAGATCTCCCTTGTCTGCAAAACCGAGGACGTTCCGGATAACGTTACAGAACAAGAGGATCAATACCGTGCCTACCGGATCGATGGAATACTTGACTTTTCTTTGATAGGTATTATTTCGGATATCACCAACGTACTCGCAGAATGCTCTGTTCCTGTTTTTACTATTTCAACCTTCAATACCGATTATTTTCTGATAAAAAACAAGTACTGTATAAAGGCAGTGCTTGCATTGAGATCAAGAGGATATGATATATAAAACGGTGTGAATTCAAAATTCACACCGTTTTATATATACTGATCCTGATTAATTTATTATCATAACAGATAATATATTATCGAAGCAATGCTTCCTCCCGCCATTAAAACAGCGAGAATAATGCAAAGTATTCTTGCGGCAAGCTTCGTTTTATCGATCTTTTTGTTCTTAGCCATAATGAAACACCTTTCTTATATCAAAGACAGCTGCATTGCATCAACGTCGCGTTCCTCAAGAACAACACCTGATGCGGGAAGCTTGGTCTTTTTGTATTTTTTAATATTTTCGTATTTATCGGCATGATCGATTATCGCGTTCTCGACAAACTGATTCTTACGGAGAGTAAACAGAGCGGCGCCCTGTGCAGTTCTTGTTGTCTTATAGGTTATAAGCGAGCTGTTAACGATAATCGCCTTACTCATATTTGAAATAAGCATAATATCAAGGGGCTCCTTCTCACAGAATGCCGCAACAATAGGCGACACGTCAGAGAATGCACCGATAAGCTTACGGCGGTTATTCTTTGTCTGATAAGAAGAAAGCGGAACCCTTACACCCTTACCGTTTTTAAATATGAATACCATATTATATTCGGGCTTATATTCACTTACCCTCTGCATATAGAACACCTTTTCGCCCTCGTCAAAGCCCAATTCAACGGGTATGAACTTACCGAAATCGGATGCCTTGCAGTTATCAAAATCAGCCACCTTCGCCTTGTAAGCATTAGCCTTATCAGTGAAGAAGATCAGCTCTTCCCTGCTGTTTACATCTTCATTGAAGATTATTTCGTCACCGTCCTTGAGCTTCTGGTTATCACTGCCCTTAAGCGACTGCTGGGTTATCTTTTTGAAATATCCCTCCTTCGTGAGAACAACACGGTAGTTCACGTCCTCGATCTCTTCGGTTATTTCAAAGTCATCGATATCCTCTTCATAGATAAGCTGAGTTCTTCTGGGCTGCTGGTATTTAGCCTTTATTTCGCGGAGCTGCTTTGCAATATAGTTCTTCAGCTGCTTTTCACTCGCAATAAGCTCTTCAAGCTCGGCTATTTCCTTCTGAAGAGATTCGATCTCCTGAATACGGTTTATAATATACTCTCTGTTGAGATAACGAAGCTTGATATCTGCAATATACTCAGCCTGGATCTCGTCTATACCGAAGCCCTCCATAAGGTTGGGTACAACGTCCTTTTCGAGCTTTGTCTCACGAACGATCCTTATAGCCTTATCAATATCAAGAAGGATCTTGCCCAAGCCCAAAAGAAGATGAAGCTTATCTCTCTTCTTTCCGAGATCAAAGGTGAGCTCACGCTTAACACAGGATACCCTGAACTTTATCCATTCCTCAAGAATAGCTCTTACACCCATTACCCTCGGTGATGAATCTATCAGAACGTTAAAGTTACAGCTGAATTGAGATTCAAGAGGAGTGAGCTTATAAAGCTTATTTATGACCGTATCGGGATCGCTTCCCTTTTTAAGGTCTATTGTAAGCTTAAAGCCGTCCTTGTCTATCTCGTCACGCATATCCGAGATCTCCTTGAGCTTACCCGCTTTATCGGCAACAGCCGCGGCAACCGCGTTCATTATATGCTCAATAGAGGTACAATAGGGTATCTGAACAATATCGATGCAGTTATTAGCCTTATCATATACACATCTTGCGCGCATCTTAAAGCTTCCGTGTCCTGTATCGTATATCTCGCGCATCTTATCACGATTATAAATTATCGAAGCTCCTCCGGGAAAATCGGGAGCTTTTATTATGTCAAGAAGCTGGTCAACCGTGGTGGATGGATTGCGAAGCATCTGTATTGCACCGTCGCATACCTCCGCAAGATTAAAGGAACATATCTTTGAAGCCATACCTACAGCAATACCTTCATTGGGGCAAACGAGAACGTTCGGGAAGGTCGTAGGCAAAAGGCTGGGCTCCTTCATAGTATTGTCGTAGTTATCGATCATATCGACAGCGTTCTTGTCAATACCCGAGAAAAGCTCCCGGCATATGGGATCAAGACGTACCTCCGTATAACGGGAAGCCGCAAACGCCATATCCGAGCTGTACTGCTTACCAAAGGAACCCTTTGAGTCGATCAACGGATGCAAAAGGCTTTCATTACCTCTTGTCAGTCTTACCAGAGTCTCGTAAATAGCCATGTCACCGTGGGGATTAAGCTTCATTGTAGAACCTACAACGTTGGCGCTTTTTGTTCTTGCACCTGTAAGCAATCCCATTTTATACATGGTATATAAGAGCTTACGGTGAGAGGGCTTGAAGCCGTCTATCTCGGGTATAGCTCTTGATATTATTACGCTCATGGCATAGGGCATATAGTTTTTTTCTATAGTTTCAACTATAGGCTGAGGAGTGGCAGGAGCCGCAGGCTCGTCAAAAAATTCCCTTTCGTCATTTTTCTTTTTTCTTGCCATTTATAAATCTCTCTTTCTTATAATTCTTTAACATCAAAGCCTGCCGCACGGATCAGACGGTTCAAAACAGCAAGTCCTACACCCTTATCCGAAGGCATTGGAGCGTATATCTGTGTAATATCATCATTTTCATCAAATTCACGCAGTCTTGCAAACAAAAGCTTTGCTTGTTCCAAAGGCTCTGACTTTGATCCCAGGCTTTTTGAATAAGGCATTGAAAGAAGCTCTTTGTCTTCATCATAACAAAGTATGCCGCAATCTGTTTTATTTATCAGAAATGCAGTTCTTGTTTTATCATCCGAATCAATTATCGTAACCTTCGCCTTGGGCGCATAGTGTTGATACATCATTCCCGGTGATTCGGGTCTTCCTGTATGCATATGCAGTACAGCATCGGAAATAAGAATATCCGGACATATTTCCTTTAATTCTTCATAGGTAACCTTGCCGGGCCTGTATATCTTAGGTACAGCTTCGGCGAGAGACAGAATCGTTGATTCAAGACCGATCTGAGAGTCCTCTCCCGCGATGATCATATCTATTCTGCCGTACATATCAAGAATAACGTGCTGAGCCTTTGTAGGACTGGGCTTACCGCTTAAATTTGCGGAGGGTGCCGCTATGGCAACACCCGACCTTTCTATAAAGCTTCTTGCCGTCTTTGATGACGGAACACGTACTGCAACGGTTTCAAGCCCGCCCGTTACGGCATATGGAACTATATCTTTTTTTGGTAAAATAACTGTCAATGGGCCGGGCATAAACCTCTTTGCAAGCTTATAATACAGCTCGTTTGTAAAGCAGTATTTTTCCGCATCGGCTGGATCTGATATATGAATGATAAGAGGATTATTACTCGGACGGTTCTTGGCAGAATATATCTTTTTTGCCGCCAGGGGGTCAAGAGCATTTGCTCCAAGGCCATACACGGTCTCGGTAGGAAAGGCAACAAGTCCTCCGTTTTTGATTATTTCAGCGGCTCTGTCAAGATTTTCATCATTAATATCGTAAATTATTTCGGTATTCATTATAATTCTTCGCTGTTTTTTAGTCTTTCCGCGGCATCAGCCGTTGCAAGTGCGTCAAGCATCTGCGATATATCACCGTTAAGAAAATTTTCAAGGGAATAAAGTGTAAAGCCGATACGGTGGTCTGTTACACGTCCTTGGGGATAGTTATAGGTTCTTATACGTTCGCTTCGGTCTCCCGTACCTACCTGTGTCTTACGCTGGCTGGCAATTTTGTCATGCTGCTCCTGCGCCTTCATATCGTAAAGCTTGGAACGAAGAATCTTCATTGCTTTATCTTTATTCTTGAACTGCGAACGCTCATCCTGGCATTCAACAACAATTCCTGTAGGAATATGAAGGATTCGTATAGCCGATTCTGTCTTATTGATATGCTGACCTCCTGCTCCGCTGCTCTTACAGGTTTCTATCTTAAGGTCTGCATTGTTGATCTCAACCTCAACATCCTCCATTTCGGGAAGAACTGCAACCGTTACCGTAGAGGTGTGTATTCTGCCCTGGCTTTCTGTTTCGGGCACTCTCTGTACTCTGTGAACACCGCTTTCAAACTTGAATCTCGAATATGCGCCGTCGCCCTCTATCATAAAGGATACGTCCTTAAAGCCGCCAAGACCGGTTTCGTTCGAGGTAAGCCTTTCGGTTTTAAAGCCCACCGAATCAGCATACATGGTGTACATACGGTATAGAACTGCCGCAAAAAGAGCCGCCTCGTCACCGCCTGCTCCGCCTCTTATCTCTACAATAACGTTTTTATCGTCATTTTCATCTCTGGGCAGTAAAAGAACCTTAAGCTCTTCCTCTATTGCAGGGAGCTTTTCCTTATTTTCCTTATATTCACTTTCAACAAGATCACGGAAATCATCATCAAGCTTATCCGAAAGCATCTCTTCCGCTTCTGTTATTGCTTCGTAAACCGAATTATATTCCCTGTACTTTTCGATAATAGGAGTAAGCTTTTTCTGTTCCTTCATCAATTCCTTATACTTTTCCTGGTCGGAAACGATCTCGGGTTTACTGAGATCCTCAAGTATCTGCTCGTATCTTTCCTCTGCCGCTTTTAATTTTTCTATCATAAAACATACTGCTCCATTTTATTATTCTTTTTATTATAACATATATTTTTTAATTTGTAAAGAAAAAACTACCTTTTTCAAGGTAGTTTAGTCAATATCTTTTTTAACCTCATCGGGACGCTTATCAAGCTGACAGGGATTACGTACGACACTTCTCATGAATTTCATGGCAGAAGCAAAATAATAGCCGTCACAGATACGCTCGTCTGTAACTACTGTATAATCAACGTAACTGTGCTTTTCCACCTGACCCTCATCATTAAGTTCGTTCTTACGATACTTTGTACCGAATGACAAAAAGAGAGGCACATTACCGAAATCGTAAAGATGATGATATATCGGGGGAATACCGAGAGAACCCATGGACGTTATAAAGAACGAGCCATGAAAAGGACTGAGCTTCGTTAAAAATCTCGGTAGCATATTAAAATAATCGAAAAATTTAATAACATTCATTGCTCCGCGCATAACTACACGGGGGATATACGAAAAGAATTTAACAGTATCGTCGAAATCACCGCCGGGAGAGTTTCTGTAATCGTTAATTATCTTTTCAAATTGATAATACACCTCTTCAGCAGTTGCATCAGGGTAAAAATATGCTTTAATTACTGTGTCGGGAGATTCAAGACTCATTTCTTTTTTAATAACAAGACAGACCTCAATATTGTTTCTTGCATAAACCCTTTGGCCTTGTACGAATCTGTTGATGCCGGGCTTTTGCGAAACGGCTCTTATATAAGATGCAACAAAAACGTGCATGAGAGTAAAGTTTGTAAGACCCTTTTCTCTTTTCTCTTTTATATAAGCATCGATTCTGTCAGTTTTTAAAGAATCCTTTATATAATTTGATGAACCGACACGTGTTTCAAGTATAAAAGGCTCAACCTTTGCCATTGCGGGAAGACCCTTGACTCTGCGGCCTGTTTTTCTTATCTTATCTGGGGGGACAACTTCGCCTTTGCGGTTTTTAACTTTAAAATCATCGTTTGCTACAACGGGTACTTCGTTTTTAATTTCAAGAGTATCCATACATCCTCCAATCTTATATCTTGTCTATTATATCATATATCGACAGAAAATGCAAGGATTTTTTTAAAACGCTACAGTAGTACGGTAGGTATGCAAAACAAAAAGCACACCGAAGTGTGCTTTTTGTTTTGGTGACCCGTGGGGGAAGATGATTTGCGAGCAAATCATCCCTGCTTGTTTTGCTACTCACAAAACTGCGCACCTTTTGCCTGAAAAACCTGCCACCGGCAGCTTTTTCTGCGGCAAAACCCTCTCAGGGTTCGATTCCCCCGACAAAGTTAGGTATGCAAAACAAAAAGCACACCGAAGTGTGCTTTTTGTTTTGGTGACCCGTGGGGGAA
>SVQZ01000012.1:19466-63678 GCA_015065105.1 Oscillospiraceae bacterium
AAACCTGCCACCGGCAGCTTTTTCTGCGGCAAAACCCTCTCAGGGTTCGATTCCCCCGACAAAGTTAGGTATGCAAAACAAAAAGCACACCGAAGTGTGCTTTTTGTTTTGGTGACCCGTGGGGGAAGATGATTTGCGAGCAAATCATCCCTGCTTGTTTTGCTACTCACAAAACTGCGCACCTTTTGCCTGAAAAACCTGCCACCGGCAGCTTTTTCTGCGGCAAAACCCTCTCAGGGTTCGATTCCCCCGACAAAGTTAGGTATGCAAAACAAAAAGCACACCGAAGTGTGCTTTTTGTTTTGGTGACCCGTGGGGGAATCGAACCCCCGATTCAGCCGTGAGAGGGCTGCGTCTTAGCCGCTTGACCAACAGGCCTTTTCTGTTTGCTTGAAGATTATAACATATATTTTCTGATTTTGCAATACCCTTTTGAAAAAAAGTCAAAAAATTTTTTAAATCATCGAAATTCACAATTTTCTTCTATTTTCTTAATCTTAAATTTATGCTTATTAATTATAATATTAACAATAAAATGCGAGGAGAATCAAATGAACAAAAATATTTTCATCAGGTCTGTCTCATTAATGCTTTTAATTTCAGTTCTTATTTCCGCGGTATTGACGGTAAATATAAATGCATCGCTTCCCTTTATCGACGTAAAAGAGGATGCATGGTATTATGATGCGGTAAAATACTGCAGAGATAACGGAATATTTTTAGGTACTTCGGATACTACCTTTGCACCTGCGCTTCGTATGACAAGAGAAATGTTTGTTACTGCGCTGGCAAGAACCGTAAACACAGACATTTCAAAATATACCGACAGATATTTTCTCGACGGTGAGCCTGACGCATGGTACGCTCCCTATATTCAGTGGGCGTATGAAAACGAGGTGTCAAAGGGTATAGGAAACCGACGCTTCGGTATAGGACGCTCGATCACCAGAGCGGAATCCGTAACCCTGCTTTATAACTTCTGTAACGTTTTCGGATACAGCACCAACGCGCCCGAAGCAAAGAATATTATCGCAAAATATACAGATGCAAACACTCTTCCCGAATATTCCGAGGATGCATTTAACTGGGCAGTATTCGAGGGTCTTATAAACGGTACCTCCGAAACCACTCTTTCGCCCAAGGTTACAATGACAAGAGCTCAGGCAGCACAGATATTCGCAAGATATACCCAAAAGGATTTTGCATTAAAGGACACTTATATCAATCTTAATTTTACCGAAGATAAGGGCTTTGATGTTTTTTCACCCTATGATACGTCGTATTCCTACCGCTACGGTCCTACCATCCTTATGAATGATGACAAAAGCATGGAGACCTATTATTCCTCCCTCGGCGGGTTTTCCGAATGGGATCATCTGAATTATATGCATATCACACCCGAAGGCGAGGTATTACCCGAAGAAACAGTGATCCAGCCTACCCCCGGCTCATACGACTACAACTCCTGCTGTGACCCCGGAGCGATATATTTTAACGGCTACTATTACGTCGGCTACACCTCCACCATATACAAAACTCAGAACGTAAATAACGTATTCGTTGCAAGAAGTAAATCTCCGACAGGCCCCTTTGAAAAATGGAACGGCTCAGGATGGGGCGGAGCCGCAATGCCCATAATTATGTATGACGGCACCACCCTCTGCTGGGGCGCCGGCGAGGTAGCGTTTGTTGAGCTCAACGGAACGCTCTTCATATATTATACACTTAAAGCACAGTCACCTTATTTCTATACAATGGTATGCACCGCCGATGCAACCGATGAAAACTGGCCTCTCACCATATCCGAGTCTGCGCCTGCTCTTACCCACGGATACGCACAAAGCGGAGCGGATATAAAATACGTTGAATCCGAAAGAAAATTTATAGGTGTTGCAATCGAGAACTCCTTTGGCGAGGATTCCTACGTTCGTGTTTATGAATCATATGACGGTATTACCTTTAATGAGACCCAGAAGCTCTGCGAGGGAGTTTACCGTTATTGTCACAACATCGGTATAAGCGGAGACCTTTCGGGACATATCAGGCGCGGTGATAAGATCTATCTTTCCTATGCTTATTCCGATAAGCCCCAAAGCGAAAATTGGGGACAGTGGGCTACCCATATGCAGGAGGTAACAATAGGCATATCAAAAGCTCCGCTCACTGCCGACAGCGGTGAAAACGAGCTTCATTCCTTTGTTATAAGAGAAGAGGATGACAGAAACATTGCAATTACAACAAGCCCTCATTTCTACAATCTTAACGTCGGTACTTCCACCGAATGCTCTGTTTACAGAATAACCTCAAGATACCGCAGAAAGCTTATAGAGGACACCTCTCTTATCAAATTCACGGTAGAAGACCCGCAGATACTCTCAATGAAGGGCAATGTAATGACTGCGTTACGTCCCGGTACAACAAACGTCACAGCGGAATTTGACTCAAGAAAAATCACCTTCCTCGTAAGAGTATATCCGGACGACGTTGATCTTAATGACGAAACGCCCGAAATAACAGAGTTTTCTCCCATACATGACGTATATTACGTTACAAACACCCTTGTACACCCTCTACAGATACGCGCCTTTATTAACTGTAATTGGATCAAGTGGGGAGAAGCGTCAAACGAGACGTCCTCAAAGGCTGTATTCCATGCTGACAAATATCCCTTGACATATACAGTCGAAAACGATGCTATCGCACACGTTGACCAAAACGGTATGATAACTCCGATGTCAAAGGGCGAGACCAACGTTACCGTTTCTCTCGGCGAGCATTCCTTTACTGTAAAGGTAGTTGTAACATATTAATTAAAAGGACGTTTTGAACGTCCTTTTATCTTGACAGTAATAGTTGTACATGATATAATTATTATGTATGATTCCACGTAAAGGAGGCGCAGATCATAGATATTTCAAGTCAAAAAAACAAGCTGAAAAAGCATCTTCCGATAATGGTATTTATTGCTTGTCTTATACAGCCTGTATTGGACGTTATCTCCTTCTGGACAGACCGTCTCGGTCTTCCCTCTGCAATAACTTTGGGAATGCGTCTTGCGCTTCTTTGTTTTCTTGTTTTATATGCATTTATCCTTACAGAAAGGAAAAAGCTATACGTCATAGCCTTTGTGCTTCTTATTCTGTTTACTGTATGTCATTGCGCAGTTACCGCAATTAACGGAGCAGACGATCTCATAGGTGATATAACAAACCTTGTAAGGATCTATCATTTTCCTGTTGTTACTCTTTGTTTTATCACTTTTCTGAAGAGCGATGAGGCAAGCTACGATTCTATCAAAAAAGCATTTGTTTTTGCTTTGATAATAATAGCCGCGGTTGACATTCTAAGTGTTATAACAAATACAAACCCCTATACCTATAAGGATAAGGAGATAGGGCTTGCGGGTTGGTTCTATTTTGCAAATACGCAAAGCGCGATAATCTCTGTTTTGGTTTGTATATTCGATACCCAGGTCATAAAAAGATTCAGAAACAATATTCCGATGATGGTCTTTTTGCTCTTTCTTTCAATGGGAATGCTCTTCCTGTTTGCAACAAGATTGACCTATGCGGCAATACTCCTTATCGGATTCGGACTTATCACCGTGCTTATAATAACAGACAGAAAAAATATTAAGCCAATGATAGCTCTGGCTCTCGTGACCCTATGCTTTACTGCTCTTTTCCCTGTTTCGCCAATGTATAACAATCAGAAGCGTGTTCGCGAAAATGCCGTTAAAAAACAGGAAAAGATAGAGCTTCTTATTGATGAAAAGGAAAAAAAGCTTAAAAATGAGGATTTAACAGAAGAAGAATTCAAAACCGAACGATTAAGGGATGCCTATAAGGAATATCTCGGCGGTATCGTTAAAAGATTCGGTCTTGAAAAAGCTGTTGAGGAATTCTCCTACAGCGAAAAGGCAGAGGATATATGTGATGACCGACGGATAAAGATAACCTATAACGAGCTTCTTGCGCGTGAACAAGGTTCAAATGTACGATTATTCGGACTTGAGCTTGCCGATCTTGCCATAGGCAAATATAATCATGACGTTGAAAATGATTTTCACGGTATCTATTATCTCTGCGGTATAACAGGTCTTGTATTGCTTGCAGGCTTTATACTCTATTTCGTATTCATAATCTTCAAGGCACTGATACAGGATTTTAAAAACAAATTTGATCTTGAAAGCGGGGCATGGGGTATCTCCCTCATTACCCTTTTAATGCACGTTTACGCTACAGCAGGCGTTTTGCGGCGGCCCAACGGTTCCTTTTATTTAAGCGTAACGCTTGCCGTAATATACTATTTAGCAACAAAAAATATCTCGAAAGGACCTGAAGACAGTGTTAAAAGAAAAACTGACGTCTAAAATAAACATCTTCGTTGCAGTATTACTTATAATACAGCCCTTACTTAATGTAATTTCATATTGGTTCGGAGAATGGTCTATGCCGTCATCTATCACTCTCCTCCTTCGTCTGTTAGTTCTTGCGGTTACCGTATTATATGCATTTACGATTGCAGACAATAAATTACCCTATTATATAATGGCAGGTGTACTTGCGCTTATATATATCCTTCATGCCGTTGCCTGCTTTATAGAAGGGTATTCCGATATAGTTGCGGATATTTCAAATTATATCAGAGTTATTCAGACACCCGTAACGGTACTTTGTCTTATCTCATTTTTGAAAAAAAGCAAGGAAAAGGGATTTCAAGGACTTCAGTTTGGTTTGACAGCAGCGCTTGTAATTATATATTCGGTTATGATCATAGCATCGATAACCGGTACCGACCCTCATACCTATGAGGACGGCAAGGGCATGCTCGGGTGGTTCAACAACACAAACACCCAAAGCTCGAATCTGTCGGTATTACTTCCTCTCTCTATGGCGTGGCAGCTTACTTGGAAAAACAGAAAGTCTCTTATCAACCGTATATTTTTCTGGGCTACCGTTGTAACAGGCTCCCTTGCAATGTATTATTTCTGTACCCGACTCGCATATCTCGGTATTATTGCAGCAACTCTCGGCATTGCCGTAGTTCTTTTAATAGTTAACCGAAAGGAGTGGCTCAAGAGCGTTATACTTATTGCATTTTCAGTATTATTTATCGTCCTTATACCCGTATCTCCTATGGTTGACCACCAGGATAACGACTCGGCATGGCAGAGCAAGGTTCAGGGTTGGGGTGACGGCATGGTCGAAGATCTCGAAAACGTTGAAAATCTGAAAAACGACGTTAAGACAAATAAAAACAAAAAATCCAAAAAAGAGCTTATCGAAGATCTTACCCCTCTTTACGAATGGAAGGTTCCTGATTTTGTTACTATTTTCGGTCACGAGGGGGCAATGGAGATATTCGGTTATACCACTGATATCAATGTCTTCACGGATATAAGAGCTAAAAAGATAGCCTTTGCCGAAACTCTTATGGAGGATTCAAAGTTTACAGCCCGTATGTTCGGACTTGAAATTGCAAGATTCTCGGTAGTTCTTGAAGAATCGGATATCATTCCCGAAACCACGACCTATATTTATGACGTTGAAAACGATTTCCATGGAATTTATTATCTCTACGGAATAACAGGTCTTATTGCATATCTCTCATTTATACTTTATTTCATATATTTAGTTATATGGGCTCTTGTTAAGAACGCAAAGAAATATTTCACCATTGAAGCGGGTGCCTGCGGTATAGCCTTGATAATGTGCTTATTGCATATCTATAATACTGCAGGAGTTCTCCGCCGTCCCGACGGTTCTATATTCTTCTGTGCTATCCTTGCTTCAATTTATTATCTTGTTAAGATAAGAGATTATGAAGATGAAGAAACGGAAAAAAAGCCTGAAAAATCTTTTTTTAAATTCTTTAAGAACAAAAAAGGAGAAAGGTAATAAAATGCTCATAAGTGTTATTATACCCGTATATAACGTAAAGGAATATCTCGAAAAATGCGTTGATTCGGTGCTTGATACAAGCTTCAGAGATTTCGAAGTAATCCTTGTTGATGACGGCTCGACCGACGGTGTGTGTCCTGCATTATGTGATGCTATCGCTAAAAAGCATTCAGATATTGTAAGAGTTGTCCATCAGGAAAACAAAGGACTCGGAGGAGCAAGAAATACAGGAATAGAAGCATCAAAGGGTGATTATCTTTTATTTGTTGACAGCGACGACACACTGATCCCCGACACACTTTCCATACTTGCAAATAAGATCATGCAAACCAACAGCGATATCGTCGCCTTCAATATATTTACCGAAAACTCCAACGGAGAAAGAAATCCCTTAAACTCCAATTACGCTTACTATGATAAGCCCTTTACTCTTAAGGAACATCCCGAATTTATGCTTTCTCTGCCCAATGCATGGAGCAGGATCTGGAAAAGAACCCTTTATACCGATAATAATATTCTCTACCCCGAAAGAGCATGGTATGAGGATATACGTACAACCTTGAAGGTTTTTGCAAAGGCTGAATCGATAGTGACGATAAACGACTGTCTTTACGTTTACCTTCAGCGAGAGGGCTCTATCATGCGTTCTTCAAATATTGAAAGGAACGTTGAGATAATAGATGCCTTCGAGGATATTATATCATGGTTTAAAAAAGAATCTCTTTTTTATGAATACGAGAAGGAGCTTTGCCGTATCACCATAGATAATATATTTATTGCGGCATCGGTACGCGTTCTTATGGCTGATACAAAGCATCCTTTATTAAAACGGTTCAAGGACTATACAAAAGAAAACTTCCCCGAATATAAGAGCAACGAATATATAAAAGTGCTTCCAAAAATGAAGAAATTAGCTTACAAGCTTGTTGAGGGAAATCACTATAAGATATTGAAATTACTCTTTACTATCAAAAAATAGCAGCGAGGTAATATTTTGGCTAATAAACTTTCAAGCGGAAGAAAAACGCTTCTTGTGAATACGATAATGCTCTATATAATGCAGTTTTCAACTACATTGATGAGCTTCATCATCATTCCGAAACAAACGCAGATCCTCGGTGATGCCCTTTACGGAGGTTATATTGAGGCATCTGTTGCAATAATCGCTTACTTCAGAATCGTCATCGACTTCGGTTTCATACAATCCGCCACCGAAAAGATCACAAAGAACAGAGAAGACAAGAAAGAAATAGGAAGAATCCTTTCTTCAGTTGTAGCCTGTAAGCTCTTTCTTATTGCGATCTCGCTGGCAGTACTTATAGCACTTTGCTCCTTTATTCCTGCCTGGGGTTCAAAGAAATACATACTTTTACTGTATTTCGGCGCAGAGACCCTTGCTTCAATGACCCCCGACTTTTTATACCGAGGTCTTGAAAAAATGTCTGCCATTACCTACAGAACGGTAATCATACGCGCTTTGTTCATGATAGCCATATTGATTTTCTTCAATGAACCTGCAGATATCTGGATGGTTCCCGGCTTCACCCTGTTAGGCAACGGAATAGCAATGTTATTCGCTTACATCCACGTATATAAAAAATTAGGCATAGGCTTTGTTCGGATACCTGTAATACGTGTGTTAAAGGAATACGCATATTCCTTTCAATTCTTTTTTTCAAACTTTGCCACAATGGCTTATACCTCACTCAACATACTTTTGCTCGATATCATAACTGTAAGCGGAGGCGCCACAGGACATTACGGGGCGGCAAACAGACTTATCACCGCAGGCAGAAACGCGCTGATGCCCATATCCGAAAGTATGTACCCCTACATGGCTCAAAACCGCGATTTCAAGCTTGTAAAAAAGATGCTTTTAACGCTCGAGCCGATAATAATTGCAGGTTGTGCTGTCATTTATATACTTGCAGTTCCCTTCTGTAAATGGTACTTCGGTCCCGAATTTGCAAATGCAGGTTACGTACTTCGTGCAATGCTTCCTATGGCTATAATAACTCTTCCCAATTTTATTTTAGGCTTCCCCACAATGACGGCAATGGGCAAAACAAAGCACGTAAACTATTCAAATATAATAGGATCTGTATTCCATATCCTGCTTTTAAGCGTTCTTTACTTTATGGGATTCCTTACCAAGGAAAAAGCGCTTCTCTCTCTTGCGTGGAGCGTTTCGGCAACAGAATTCGTAATACTGATTTACAGACTTGCCGTTATTTATAAATTCCGTTATTTGATGCAAGGCAACAAAGAAAATGTATAATAAAAGACTGCCGAAGCAGTCTTTTATTTATGTTATTATACCAAGTATGTAGGCAATTCCTCTTCAACGGCGCGTCTTGTGAGGTTTATCTTCCATTCGAGATGCTCGGGATCGCACATATATTCCATACTGGGCTCATAGCCGAGACGGGAGTCAAACTGTGTCAAAGAAATAGTCTCCTCGGCATTGGCAATATCGCGCTTACCTATTTCTATCATCTCGGAAACGATCTTATTTCTTTCATCGCCTGCGGCATCGAGAAGTAATTCCTTACGCTTCTTCCATTCCTTAACGTTAACGGTAGTCTTCGCCGCATTACGGATAAAACGGCACATATTAAGAAGAAGCATTGCCTCGTGTCTCTTCTTTTCGGAGATCAAGGGAATAACCCTTTCAAGGATCTCGCAGCCTGCATTGTATAGTTCTGCGGTTTTGGTATGACATTTGATCTCGTAATTGATCTTATCCCAGAGATAAGGTTCGGAAAGATCGTATTTATATACGGGGTTACAGATCTCGTTACCGCCGTGAGGAGCATAAGGTACGGAGGGGAATACGGCATCAACGTCTCTGTAAAGAATAAGAGGATAAGAGGGGCCTATACGGAAGGGTCCGTACTGGTCCTCATTTGTAGAGATAAGATACCTTATACCGTCACTGAAATATTCATATGCCTTAAGAACGTCATCCGCGGTCTCCTCGGAGAAATCGCGTACCGCGATACGGCGGAGCATTACGTTAAGATCGGGAGTAGGCTTATAGAATGCCCACTTAGCAAGATCAGAGATAAAGGAGGGATAGAAGCCGTAGTGATGGCTGTCCATAGTACCGCAGAGACCGTAATTTTCATGCATCTCTCTCATATTTTCATATCTTCTCATCCACTGATAAGGAGCAGGCTCGTAAGGAATGGTACCCACATCCCACGTAAGACCGCCTGTATTGGTCATAGCATAGAGACGTATTCCTCTTTCCTTTGCAAGCTTTGCTTCGCTTGTAAAGTATTTGCCGGGACCTTCAAAGAAGAGAGTATAGTCAACCGTTCTGTTTGTAATACCGTCACGCACAACGTCCTCGAACATCTCGAAGGTAACAAGAAGCGAAACGTCGGTAGGGATATTACGAAGAAGCTCAAGTCGGTACTTTTCCTCAACATAGCCCCAGTTATAAGTCCAGAATACAATATCCGCATCCGGTTTTTTGTTACGGATAATGCGTTTTATCATATTAAGCCAAAGCGGGAAATCGTAGCAGGGCCACCAGCCGGGGCTGGGCTTACCCTTTACTATCGGTTCACCGTTTCCGTCAAGATTGTCAAGACGGAGAATACCTGTGGTATGGGGGTCCTTGCTGGGAAATTCACAGGACTCGCCAACGAAGATGATACCCTTGAAGTAGGGACATCTCTCAAAGAGTCTGCCATAGAGGTTTTCATAAAACTCCTCCGCTTCGGGACCTTCGGGATATACGCGGCTCTTCATATAGCTGTATGCATATACGTCAACACCCCACTGTGCGGCACGGTAACAAAGATCGTTGAAATCGAGATAGCCGTGGGGAGTTACGTCAACATCCTCTACGAAAATAAGCAAAGCATTTATGCCTGCATGAGCGATGGATCTGATATGCTCCTCGGGAAATTTATCGAGACCGTAACCCGAATGTATCATACGGGGGCTGTAAAGAGGAGTACGTATCTCATCTGCAATATCAAGGCAGGGGGCTTCATTAAGGTTCATAAGATCCTCAAGATAATAGCCTGCCTGTGCCGCCGCTCTCGTATCGTGGCCGCAAAGAGTTACGGATTCCCGTGTCACCGTAAACTTATAAGAATTTTCGGGAAGAGCTTCGTCGATCTTGTAGGCAATAGTCTTCCCTATCACCTCATCCTCATATGCAACCTGAAGGGAAACGTCCATAGAAACAAAGAAGTAATCTTCAAGGTCACGGCAAGCCTTCATAAGCACGTCATTATACTCACGGGGTATTGTGATGACCCACTCAAGGTCGATCTCCACCTGATCATCCTTCTTAACAATGCTTTTGTCACGGCGGTGGGGGCGGTGTACCTCCATCATTCGTTCTCTGAATTGATAATTTCTTTCCATAGTTAAATAAAATTACCTTTCTTGTATTGAATATTTTATACTTTTATGTTAAAATCTATTAATGCTATTATATATTGTTAAACAAGGAATGTCAATAATGAAATCAACAAATAAGATAACATTATCTACGTTAGATCAAACCCCGCGCATGAAGACCTTTCGTGCAAATCTTCTTTTACTTTTAACGGCAATTATTTGGGGCAGTGCGTTCGTTGCACAGGATAATGCAGGCGAGATATTAGGGGCTTTTTCAATAAACTTTTCAAGATATCTTATAGGCGGTATAGCACTCATACCTTTATTTTTGGTAATGGATCATCATGATCCCGAGAAGGACTCTGCAAAGAAAAAATCAACCTACAGAAATTCTGTGATCGGCGGTATTTTCTGCGGTTTCGCTCTTTTTGCGGCATCATGTCTCCAGCAGTTCGGCATTAACGCAGGTGCCGATCCCGGCAAGGCGGGGTTTATTACCGTAATGTATATCGTTATAGTTCCTCTGTTCGGTCTTTTCTTCAAAAAAAAGGTAGGTCTTTTTTGCTGGATAGCAGTTGCTATAGCCCCCTTCGGATTATATTTTCTCTGTATGAACGGTTTTGTAATGCCCGAGTTTTCGGATATCATTCTGCTTTTATGCGCCGTTGTATTTTCGATACACATTCTTGTAATCGACCATTTCTCCCCCAAAGCTAACGGTGTTCTCATGTCCTGCATACAGTTCTTTACGGTATCCGTAATCTCTCTGATATGCACACTCATATTTGAACCCTTCGCCTTTACTTCTATACCAAAGGCATTGAAAGATCTTGTATATCTCGGTGTAATGTCAAGCGGTGTTGCATATACCCTACAGATAATAGCACAGAAGAACACTTCCCCGACCGTTGCAAGTCTTATAATGAGTCTTGAATCGGTATTCGCCATGGTATTCGGTGCATTAGTAGTAAGAGAAATGCCCGAGGGAAGAAAGATATTCGGTGCGGCTATTATATTTACCGCAGTAGTATTGGCACAGCTTCCTCAACCAAAACTTAACAGAAACAAGGAGTAAATCATGGAATTATTATATTGGTTTGAATCTATAAGAAATCCTTTTTTAAACACGTTTTTTTCTGCAGTAACATGGCTCGGGCATGAGCTTATCCCTATTGCGCTTATATGTATCATGTATTGGTGTATCAACAAAAACATGGCATACAGAACAGGCTTTTCATTCTTTATCAGCGGTATTACTACCCAGGCATTAAAGATAACCTTCCGAATAGACCGACCCTGGGTAATAGATAAGAATTTTACAATTGTCGGGGATGCAAAAAATGCAGCTACAAGCTATTCATTCCCCAGCGGCCATACTCAGAGTGCCTCCTCTACCTATTCCTCACTCGCTCTCTGTACCAAAAAGCTTTGGTTAAGAATCATCTTCGTTACAGCCTTTGTACTTGTAGCTATATCAAGGATGTACCTGGGAGTACATACCTTTAAGGATGTAATAGCGGCAATGGTGCTTTCACTTCTTGTAACTCTTATAGTTTTCAGAGTTATGGAGAAGCTTGAAAACAATAAAAAATACGATATTTACGTCTCTTCTGCGATATTTGTTATTTCATCAGGCTTAATTGTCTATTCCGCAATACTTTCATCAAAGGGTATTATAAGCGCTGATTCTCTCGAGGACTGCGTCAAGGCTGCCGGTGCAGGTATAGGATTTGCCATCGGTTATTATATCGAGAGAAGATTTATTGATTTCAGCGTTAAGGCAAAAAATATCGGTATGCAGATAATTAAGGTTGCAGTCGGTCTCTGCATTGCCCTTATGCTCAAGGAGGGATTAAAGCTTATTATCGGAAGCTCTGCCTTAGCTGACGGAATACGTTATTTCATACTTGTAATTTTCATAATTAACGTCTATCCTTTGATCATTAAAGCGATATCCGGGAAAAAAGACTGAATTAACCGGGGCAAATCAGCCCCGGTAAAACTTTTTTACAAAATTCTATTGCATTCTCGTTTAATTTATGATATACTAATATGGTACAACGGGATATGAAATAAGGCCATACCGGCCGGGGAGCTAGCGGTGCCCTGCACCTGCAATCCGCTACAGCAGGGGTGGTTTCCCTTTTTGAGGGCTTATGATGTATGGTTTAGCCCCGTATCTTGGATGTTGAGGAATGGGTCTCGTGCAATCACTCGCTGTGAACCATGTCAGGCGGGGAACCGAGCAGCATTAAGCGGTTGTTGTGATGTGCCGCGAGGTTGCCTGTTCTGAGTTCAAGTTACGGCAAGCACTTATGTCTTGGGTTCGATTTAAGGGTGTATGGTCTTATTTTGTGTCCCGTTGTTTTAATTTTGAAGTTCCGAAAACATATCGGAACGTAAGCTTTGATAGTTTGTTTGAGACACAGCTTTATTGATATTTATTCTGAGATCAAGGAGGATCGTATGCATCAGGCATTATACCGTAAATACAGACCTACCGCATTTGACGATGTGTACGGTCAGGATCATATTACATCTGTATTAAAATACGAGGTTGACAATAACAAGGTATCCCATGCGTATCTTTTCTGCGGAAGCAGAGGTACAGGTAAAACTACCTGCGCTAAAATATTGGCTAAAGCGGCAAACTGCCTCTCTCCCGTTAACGGAGATCCCTGCGGCATCTGCGATGCCTGTAAGGCTATAGCATCCGAAGCGACGGTCGATATCCTTGAAATGGACGCGGCGAGCAATACAGGTGTTGACTATATCCGCGAGATAAAGGATGCTGTTGTTTATTCTCCTGCAATGCTCAAAACAAGAGTATATATCATTGACGAGGTCCATATGCTTTCAACCGCCGCATTCAATGCGCTTTTGAAAACCTTGGAAGAACCTCCCGAAAAGGTTATATTCATTCTTGCAACAACAGAGGTACACAAGATACCTATAACTGTAACCTCCCGCTGTCAGCGATTTGATTTCAAACGTATAAAAAGCGATATAATCGCAGACAGACTTGAATACATTGCAGAATGCGAGAGTATTACCCTCGACAGAGAAGCAGCGATGCTTATCGCAAGACTTTCAAACGGCGGTATGCGTGATGCAATAAGTCTTTTGGAGGTATGCGGAGGTCAAAACCATGCCGTTGATATCGCAAGGGTAAGAGAATGCGCCGGTATCTCGGGTAAAGACGATATTATTGAAACCGTTAAAGCTGTAGCATCAAAAGATTTTGAAGCTATATTCTCGGTTATTTCGAGAATATCCGCTTCCTCTATGGATATTTCTGTTTTTTGGCAGGATATGATATCATTCTACCGTGATCTTATGCTTGCAAAGGTTACAAAAACAGCCTTAAATAATTATGAATTAACAGAGGATGAGATCGAACAGGCAAGAAGCTGTGCAGAGCTTTTCTCTCTCGAACAGATAATGCATCACAGCCGTTTGCTCGACAGAGCGTTAGGCGAAATGCAGCAAAAGACCTGCGATAAAAGGATCTGCGCGGAGCTTACTCTTGTAAGAATGACAGAATCAAAGCTTCAGAGCGATTCCGAGGCTTTATTGGCAAGAATCTCCGAGCTTGAAGAAAAGGTAAATCTTCTTTCATCAGGTATTAAAATAGAGCCTGTAGAGATAAAGCAGTTAACATCGGATATGAAGCCCGAAGACACCGATTCGTCCGAAGCATCCGAAGCACCGAATCAAAAGCAGGTTGCAGATAAAATACTTAATGACTGGATGGATATCGTCAGAAAGTATGAAAAATCAAATCCCATGGACGCGGCTTGTCTTGCAAAGGCAGAAGCAGTATGCTCAAACGGTACGATAAAAGTAATTTTCCCTGATAGTTTTTCAAAAATGATGATAGAGACCGAAGCTAATTTCAGACTTCTGTGCGAAACTATAGTTAAAACAAATCCTGATTATGCAATGATGAAGGTTGAATTATCGGTTGACCCAAACGTAAACATTAAGAACGCAACTCCGTTCGACGAAATAAACTTTTAATTTAAGAAAGGACAGAGATCAAATCTCTAAAAGGTAAATCAAAATGAAAGCAAGACTCCCCAAGGGTATGGGCGGCGGCCCCTCCAATATGCAGCACTTAATGAAGCAGGCACAGAAGATGCAGGAGGACATGGAGGCTAAAAAGGAAGAATTAGCGGCAAAGGAATATGAGATCAAAGCCGGCGGCGGTGCTGTTACCCTTGTTATAAACGGCGAAAAGGTTATTAAGACCCTTGAGATAGATCCCGAGATCGTTGATCCCGACGATATCGAAACCATGAGTGACATTCTTATTGCCGCATTTAATGAAGCAATAAAGCGCGTTGAGGCAGATGCAGAGGAACAGATGAGCAAGATCACAGGCAGCCTCAATATGCCCGGCTTATTCTAAGCGATGGCACTTCCCTCTTTAGAGATCCTTATAGAGCAGTTCCGCAAGCTTCCCTCTGTCGGAAGAAAATCTGCGGAACGAATGGCATACAGTATTCTTGATTATTCCAAGGAAGAAGCAGAGCTTTTCGCCAAATCGATAATCGATGCAAAGGAAAACATAAAGCGATGTAAGATATGCCATAATTTCAGCGAGGATGAGATATGTCCCGTTTGCCGGGATGACCAAAGAGAAAAAAGCATAATTTGTGTCGTTGAGGATGCAAGAGATATAATATCTCTTGAAAAAGTAAAGAATTACAACGGTGTATATCACGTTATCGGCGGCACTATCTCTCCGATGAACGGTGTCACCCCGGACGATCTTAATATAAAAAGCCTTCTTATGCGAATCAATAATGACGGAACAAACGAAGTGATCATCGCCACAAACCCCACCGTAGAAGGCGAAACAACAGCTCTGTATATCTCAAAACTGATAAAGCCTCTTGGCATAAAAGTGAGCCGTCTTGCTTACGGTATGCCTGTAGGCGGAGAGCTTGACCATGCCGATGAGGTAACAATAATGCGTGCTCTCGAAGGCAGAAGAGAATTATAGCGGGTGCCGACCCGCAGCGACTATCGGGTATGAAGCATCAAAAAACATCATCCTTCAATGCCCGAAATGATGCAATTTACAATATCAAAAATAGTCGGTGCCGACCCGCAGCGACTATCGGGTATGAAGCATCAAAAACATCATCTTTCAATGCCCGAAATGATGCAATTTACTATATCAAAAATAGTCGGTACCGACCACCGAAGCGATATTCGGAACCGAAACTTTTGAAAAAACACTATAACTTAAATATAAAAACGCACTGAGCTTGTCAGTGCGTTATTCATTTTCCGATATAGAATAGTCAGAATCCTCAGCTGTAACAAAAAGAGGTACGGGCTTACCTAATCTAAACCTGAAATCTGCATATATATCCTCACGTTTTTCATCCTTACCCACAACTGTTCTGAATATAGTGATGTAGTTCTCATCCTCATCAATATCTATCACAAGCCCCTCGGAATATTCTGAAAGAAAATCGATAGGTATATGTAATTTACCGTTATTGATAAATGAAGGGGAGTCCATTCTGACAGCAACATCATTCACATACGCAATATTCGTATCAACTATAAAGCGCATACTCTGACCCTCACTCGTTCTTACCGTATAACGAAGATCATCGTTAGTACCGGCAACAGTGAGAGAGCAAAGATCGAAAAGCGACATCACAGGAATATAAAGCTTACCGTTTCGTGTTGTTACATCCTTGGAAAGCTCTGTAACATTTGAAAAATCATCCTCGGGTTTTTCACCGATCTGAAGATAATAGGCCTCAGATCTCGGTGCTCTTCCAGCGTGAAGTCTCAATGCAACAAATCCTGCTATAGTGCCGAAAAGCAGAGAAAACACAAGGGCAAATATGATAAAGCCGATAATGAAAAGCCGTCTCATACCCTTATTTTTCTTTTTAACATAAAACTTTTGCTTTTTTGTGCTTTGACGTCTTTTTATTTCAAGATTTTTCTGACTTCCGCTGATCTTTTTTACTGTACGAACGTTTTGACGGTTAGCAGGAGTCTGTGTACGCAGTTTTGCGTTTATCTGCTCCTTTCCCTGCTGTTTTCGCTGTGCCTGTGCCTGCTTATTTGTCATTTTGGGCTGAGTCTGAGGAACACGGGAAGCAGGAGCAGTACGCTTTACAGCTTTTAAAGGAGGTCTTTTGTTCATATTGGAAGCGGGTGCATTTGCGGGACGGGAATCAAAACGAGGCTTTGTATTCTGATTTCGCGAAGGCATCGGTCTTTCGGGCTTTGCAGGCGCAACTCTTGCCTGTCCATGCTTGGGAGCCTTTGGATGTAACGGCTTCTTCTTTTGAGGAAAAAGCTTTTTTACAGCCTTTTTCTTTGGCATTTGCATCTTCTCACTTCCTTTCTGAAAATATAGTGTTATTTTATCACATTTTATATAAAAATGCAAGTATTATCTCAATTTCCTCTTTTTTGTTCCGCGTACGTTTTTTTTGGAAACTGCCCACTTTGAATTCTTTGGTTTTCGTTCATTTGCAGCCTTTACCGCTCTGACCTTTTGAGCCTCGCCTTTGGCAGGCTTAACAAGACATTCCTTTGTATGACCAATAAGATCTGTCCTGCCGAGCTTTGTAAGAGCCTCTCTTACAAGCTCTGCGTTCTGAGGACGGTTAAACTGCAAAAGAGCCCTCTGAAGCTGTTTTTCGTGGTAATCAGTGGTACAATATACCTTTTTACCCGTCATCGGATCGATGCCTGTATAGAACATTACCGTTGATGCCGTACCGGGTGTAGGATAAAAGTCCTGTACCTGTTCGGGAGAATATCCACCCTCCTTAAGATATAAAGCAAGCTTTAAAGCATCCTTTAACGTGCTTCCCGGGTGGCTTGACATGAGGTACGGTACAAGATACTGTTCCTTGCCTATGCTCTTTGTAAGCTCAAAATAACGCTTCTTAAAGCGATTATAAACCTCAACATCGGGCTTACCCATATAGTGGAGCACGTTTGAGCTGCAATGCTCAGGAGCAACCTTCAGCTGACCGCTTACGTGGTCTCGCACAAGCTTTTTAAAAAACTCTTCGTTTTTGTCATATACGAGATAGTCAAAGCGTATTCCCGAACGGATAAACACCTTTTTGACCTTGGGAACCTTTTCAATCTCCTTTAACAGTTTGATATATTCACTGTGATCGACTTTTAAGTTTTTACAGGGAGTGGGAGCAAGGCATTTTCTGTTAGCACATATTCCCGTTTTTTCCTGTTGCTTGCATGATGCATATCTGAAATTAGCCGTAGGACCGCCTACGTCATGTATATAACCCTTGAAATTAGGAACCTCAACGATCTTTTTCGTCTCTTCTACACAGGACTCGATGCTTCTTGAAACAACACTCCTTCCCTGATGGAATGCAAGCGCGCAGAAATTACAGCCTCCAAAGCAGCCTCGGTTATGGGTAACAGAGAGCTCGACCTCCTGAATACCCGGAACTCCGCCGAGTGCTTCGTAGGAAGGATGATATGTTCTCATATAAGGTAAAGCGTAAACGTGATCAAGCTCTTCTCTTGTAAGAGGAGGCATAGGAGGATTCTGTACAAGCATCTTACCGTCGTAAATCTCGGTTACTGCCCTTCCCCTTACGTGGTCGTTTTCCTTATACTGAAGCGCAAACGCCTCTGCATATATCCTTTTATCCTTTTTAAGATCGTTATAGTCAAACCCGCCGACGGCTTCATAGTGTATCTTATCATCGGGATCGCAGAGATATACCGTTCCGCGTACGTCTCTAATCTTCTTTATCGGAATACCCCGGGAAAGCAGCTCAGCAAGCCGCAGAAGAATATTTTCACCCATACCGTAGGTTAAAATATCCGCTCTCGAATCTACAAGAATACTGCGTCGGACCTTATTATCCCAATAGTCATAATGAGCAAAACGGCGAAGAGAAGCTTCAAGACCGCCTATGATTATCGGAACGTCACCGTAAGCCTCGCGTATTCTGTTACAGTAAACGATAACCGCTCGGTCGGGACGAAGTCCCATCTTACCGCCGGGTGAATAATAATCGGTGCTTCTTTTTCGTTTTGCAACGGTATAATGAGCGACCATTGAATCAATATTACCTGACGTACACAGAAAACCCAGTTTAGGCCTGCCGAATTCTTTAAAAGCCTCACAGCTCTTATAATCGGGCTGTGAAAGGATAGCTACGGTATATCCCGCATCCTCCAGCACTCTTGAAATTATAGATACGCCGAAAGAGGGGTGGTCAACGTATGCATCACCCGTTACGTAAACAAAGTCGGGAGCATCCCAGCCGTGTTCTTCCATTTCTTTTTTGTTTATTGGTAAAAATCCGTTGTTCATTCAGCACCTGTAGATTAATAGAATTAATAATTTATTATAGCAGTTTTTTCGGTAAAATGCAAGAGTATTATTACATACACATTCAAAAAAGCGGGCGCCGGCCCGCACCGATGATCGGGCTTGAACCTTACATAAGCTTGTTTCTTCAGTACCCGAAGCACAGCAATTTCCTTTAGATCAAATAACAGAGGACGGTATCATAAGAAACCGTCCTCTGTAAACTATATTATTATTACCGTAATAATCAGCGTTCGACCTCTACCATTCTGAATGCTTCGAGAATGTCGCCTTCCTTGATATCATTGAACTTATCAAGACCGATACCGCACTCGTAGCCGGACGCAACCTCCTTAACGTCATCCTTGAAACGGCGAAGAGAGGATATCTTATCCTCAAAGATAATAACACCGTCACGAACAACACGGATCTGTGCGGAACGAAGGATCTTACCGTCCTGAACGTAGGAGCCTGCAATGGTACCAACGTTGGGAACACGGATAGTTGCACGAACCTCAGCCTGACCGAGACGCTCTTCCTTATAGGTAGGAGCAAGCATACCCTTCATAGCAGCGGTGATCTCTTCGATACATTCGTAAATGATTCTGTATGTTCTTATATCGATACCCTGACGCTCTGCAATGTCGATAGCGTTCTTATCGGGACGAACGTTAAAGCCAACGATAATAGCATTGGATGCAGCCGCAAGCATTACGTCGCTTTCTATAATACCGCCAACACCTGTAGAAATGATCTTGACCTTAACCTCTTCGTTAGAAAGCTTTTCAAGAGACTGCTTAACCGCTTCCGCAGAGCCTCTTACGTCTGCCTTAACTATGATATTAAGTGTTTTAGCACCGTCGGAGATCGCGGCAAAGAGATCGTCGAGAGATACTGCGGAGTTAGCCTTGAACATTTCGTTCTTAGCCTTATCACGGCGCTGTTCAGCAAGCTCACGCGCCTTCTTTTCGTCCTCAACCGCATTGAACTCATCGCCTGCGGAGGGAACCTCGGAGAGACCGATTATCTCAACGGGGATGCTGGGTCCTGCATTCTTAACCTGCTTACCCTTATCGTCTGTCATTGCTCTTACATGACCTACGGAAGTACCGGCAATAACAACATCACCTGCATGAAGAGTACCGTTCTGAACAAGAACCGTAGCAACGGGGCCTCTTCCCTTGTCAAGCTTTGCTTCAATGATAACACCCTTTGCATGACGATTGGGATTAGCCTTGAATTCCTTAACCTCTGCGATAAGGAGGATATTTTCAAGAAGATCCTCTATACCCATGCCGGTAACAGCGGATACAGGAACACAGATAACGTCACCGCCCCATTCCTCGGGAACAAGCTCGTACTGAGTAAGCTCCTGCTTAACCTGATCGGGGTTAGCTGTAGGTTTATCCATCTTGTTTATTGCAACGATTATATCAACGCCTGCTGCCTTTGCATGGTTGATAGCTTCAACTGTCTGGGGCATGATACCGTCATCAGCGGCAACAACGAGAACTGCAATATCGGTTGCCATTGCACCTCTTGCTCTCATTGTAGTAAATGCTTCGTGACCGGGGGTATCAAGGAATGTGATAGCATTACCGTCAATATCAACGGTATAAGCACCGATATGCTGGGTAATACCGCCTGCCTCGCCTGAAGTTACGCTGGTATGTCTGATAGCGTCGAGAAGCGAAGTCTTACCGTGGTCAACGTGACCCATTACGCAAACAACGGGAGGACGGCTGACAAGCTCTGATTCTGTATCCTCGTCGTTATCAAAGATCTGCTCCTCAATAGAAACGTTCGCCTCTTTTGTTATCTTTGCGCCCATTTCATCCGCAATAAGGAATGCTGTGTCATAATCAACCGTTTCATTTGCCGTTGCCATAACACCGAGCATCATAAGCTTCTTGATGACCTCAACAACCTTGAGCTTAAGTCTTGCCGCAAGCTCTGTAACCGTTATCTCTTCGGGAAGAGATACGTAAAGCACCTGCTTCTTCGCCATTTCCTGCTGACGGCGGAGCTTATCCATAGCCTGCTTTTCCTTGGATGCCTTATCCTTCTTGCCCTGCTGTCCCTTCTGATTCTGCTTCTTAAGCTTCTGCTTGGAATTACCGTAATCGCGGTCGGACGCATATCTGTCAAGCTTTTCGTCATACTTGGAAAGGTCAACGGAGCTGCTTCTTGTATCTACCACACGAACCTGGGACTTGGGATTTCTTGAAGCCGAGTCAATAGGCTGTGTAGGAGTCTTATTATCGTTTTCATTATGCTTTTTGGGAAGAGTTACGGTCTGCATATGAGGTCTTGCCTGTGCAGGCTGCTTCTTTTTATCAGACTTGGGGGCTGCGGGCTTGGGCTCTTCCTTCTTCTCAGCCTTAACCTCAGGCTTCTTTTCAACCTTAGGCTCTGCTGTTTTCACGGGCTTTGCCTCAGCCTTCTTTTCTTCCTTTATCACAGGCTTAGCCTCTGTTTTCTTTTCGGGCTTGGGCTCTGCTTTTTTAATTTCTTCCTTCTTAACTTCTTCCTTCTTAACCTCTTCTTTTTCAGGCTCTTGCTTTACGTCTTCCTTTTTAGGAGCGGTCTTTACGGGAGCCAAGGAAGGTATCGAGGATTTCTTTTCCATATAGTCATTAAAATCACTTACCTGATTTGCAAGGGAAAGTTCATTTAAAACAACGTCAAAATCTTCGGGGGTAAGTACGGCGGAGGTAGATCTAACACCTCTTCCGTTATTTTCAAGGATATCGGTGATCACTTTACCCTTAACGCCGAGATCTTTTGCGAAATTGCTGATTTTATACTTAGGATTCAACATATGTTACACCTCCCGCGAACCTGTGTCCGCTTTGCTCGTTTCTTGGTTATATTCGTTCAATATCTTCTCTGTTCCCTTTGTTAAGTTACGGTCGAGTATTGCTACCGCCGCCGTATTTCCCGCTTTACCTATACAATGTCCTAAATCGCCTGTGGCAACGGGAATTTCATAACAAGGGATCTCATAATACTTTGCACAATTAAATACCTTCTTTTTGGTATTTACCGAGGCATCAAAGGCAACCAGCAATACCTGTGCCTTGCCTACCCTTACTGCATCAACGGCAATGTCCGTACCAACGGCAAGCTTACGTGCTTTCGCACAAAGCCCGATCATTCCCATAAGGCGCTGTGTTATATCGTTACTCATTGTTTTTCAGCTCAACCTCCAGCGCATTATATATTTCTTCGGGTATCTCTACCTCTAAATTGCGTTCAAGTCTTTTAGATTTAAGCGCTTTTTTCAAGCAAGAGGTGTTACGGCAAATATATGCGCCTCTGCCCGATTTCTTTCCTGTGAAATCAAGTGAAACGTTACCGTCGGGCTCTCTAACAACTCTTATAAGTTCGTTTTTTGGAGCTTGCTTTGAGCATCCGACGCACTTACGTTCCGGTATTTTCTTTTTAGGCTTTTCCTGCATAGCCGAAATACCTCCTTTGAAAATGATTACTTAATATCTATCTTGTAACCTGTTAAACGAGCCGCCAAGCGTGCATTCTGACCTTCCTTACCGATAGCAAGGGAAAGCTGGTCTGCATCTACGGTTACTCTTGCACTTCTTTCACCGTCAATAATTACTTCATTAACGGTTGCGGGGGAAAGTGCCGCACGGATAAACTCGCCGGGATCCTCGCTGTACTTGATGATATCTATCTTTTCGCCGCGAAGCTCATCAACAATACCTGCGATTCTCATACCTCTGTTACCGATACAAGCACCGATAGGATCTACGTCGGGATCACGGGATTCAACAGCCATCTTTGTTCTTGAGCCTGCTTCACGGATAATGTTCTTGATCACTACGGTTCCGTCCTGAATTTCGGGAACCTCAAGCTCAAAGAGACGCTTAACCATACCGGGATGTGTTCTTGAAAGATTTACCAAGGGACCGCGGGACTCCTTACGTACCTCCATAACAAACACCTTGATATGATCGCCAACGTTGAATTCCTCGCCGGGGATCTGCTCATTCTTTAAAAGAGTAGCATAGCTTGTTCCTGTATCAAGAGTGATATTACCTGTACCGGGATCTATCTTCTGAACGGTTGCGGTAATTATTTCCTCGCGCTTACTTTCATATTCCTTTATCATCATTCCTCTTTCCGCCTCGCGGATGCCCTGAATGATAACCTGCTTTGCGGTCTGCGCGGAAAGACGTCTGAAGTTTTTGGTCTTCATTTCGATCTCTGCAACAGCGCCGAGCTTATATCTCTTATTGATCTTGTGTGCGTCTTCTAAAGTGATCTGTGTCGCTTCGTCCTCAACGACCTCAACGATCTCCATCTGCTTATAAACGCGAACGTCCTTCTTTACGGGGTCAAGTACAACTCTTACGTTACTGTTGCCCGACTCTTCTCGCTTAAATGCGCTGATAAGAGCAGCCTCAACACGTTCGATCATATACTCCTTGGGTATTCCCTTTTCCTTTTCCAAAAGGTCAAGGGCAGTAAAAAACTCGGTGTTCATATTCTTCCTCCGTTATAATTGTACGATTAAAAATCGAATACTGTTTTAACCTTTGATGCCGCCTTGCGCTCGATTCGTTTTTCGCCATCGTCGGTATCAATAACTATCTCTTTGTTTTCGTATGCCTTCAAAATGCCGACATACTCCTTTTTGCCGTCAAGCTTGGTGAAAAGCTTAACTACTATCTTCTCGCCTATACAAGCCTCAAAGTGGAGATCTGTTCTTATATCTCTTTCAAGACCGGGAGAGGATACCTCAAGATGATAGGAGACCTCAATAGGATCAGCTTCATCAAGCATGGGATCTATTGCGCGGTGTACCCTTTCGCAGTCCTCGATAGTGATACCCTCTTCGTTATCAATGGTAATACGAAGATACCAATCAGCCGCTTCGCGTACAAACTCAACGTCCCAAAGACAATAACCAAGCTCTTCCACAGTAGGAGTGATAAGCTCGGTCACTACAGTTGCTACATTTTTGTTGTTAGCCATACGTAAAACCTTTCTACATAAAACTCGGAGAGTGGCGCGAACCACTCTCCTGAGACTGTCAAGATTATAACACATTTGCTAAATAATTGCAATACCTTTTCCTATATTTTATTATTAAATAATTATGAACTGTTAATAAGGAAGATAGGTCTTTTGCAGCTTTTCGCGGATAAGATTCATATTGGGAAGGATAACAGACATTCCGTTGACGTTCGCATAGCTGTAATCCCCTGTATCAGGCACACTATAGGAATTGAGCTTAACAGAGGAAATAATGGGAGCTATCTCAAAAAGAAGATCCCAGATATCGTCATTTGTCATATCTGTGGTTATATAAGGAAGAAGGGTCTCGGTCATTTTAAGAAGGTCATTTACAGAAGAGTGCTTTATCTTATCAAAGCCTTTCTTTAAAACGGTTCTCTGCCGGGTAGTTCTTCCAAAGTCACTGTCTATCTTTCTTATTCTCGCATAAGCCAGAGCCTCTTCACCGTCAAGATGATTAACACCCGCAGTAAAGGGACCCCAATCCGGAACCTCCTTTTTACCCCACCATTTTGTAAGGTAATCGGCCTCTGCCTGCGTAAGCTCAACGTCAACACCGCCAATATAATCAAAGACCTCTATAAAACCGTTAAAATCAACCTCAAGATTATAATCTATTGTAATGCCAAAGTTGTTTTCGATAGTTTCATCAAGCAAAGGAAATCCGCCAAAAGCATACGCGGCATTCAGACGGTTGTTTGAGTATCCTCCCGGAAACTGAACATATAGATCACGAAGGAAAGATATTAAAGAAATTTCTTTCGTTTCGGGATTTACGCTGCATAAAATCATTGTATCCGAGCGCTGACGTCCCTGTCCTTTTCGTCTATCCTGACCTACAAGAAGAATATTAATAAGCTCCTCGTCATTAAAATCCGAAAGCTCGCCCCAATCAATGTCCTTAGGGTCAACCTCTTCATATTCAGCGTTATAATCGTCCTTTTCAAAATCCTCTTCTTCGGGGGGAATTATCTCCATTTGTTCCAAATCAACTCTGTTTATAGGATTAAAGAATTTGTTTTCGATCCAACGCTTACCGCCAAAAAAGATACCTATACCCAAAAGAAGGAATACAATTAAAACAACAGCTATGATTATAAGTATTTTTTTCTTTTTACTCATTTTGGGCTTTGTATTTTTATTATCCATTGTAACTCCTTATAATTATTATCTATGCACATATTATCACATTATGCAAAAAAAGTCAATAAAAGTATTGAATTATCAATTTTATAATGATATAATAAATTATCTATATTTTATTTTGAAAAGGAAGTTCCGAATATGAAAAATATCAACCGTTACTCTATGCTCACGACCAATGAGATAGAAGCAAAGGGATGGGTTCTCGAACAGCTTAAGATCCAGGCAAAGGGTCTTTCGGGTAACCTTCACAAGGTATGGCCCGACGTTCGCGACAGTCAGTGGATAGGCGGAGATAAGGAAGGCTGGGAAAGAGTTCCTTATTGGCTCGACGGCTTTATTCCCCTTGCATACCTCTTGAATGATGAAGAGCTTAAAGCTACGGCAAAAAAATATGTTGATGCAATTATTTCAAAGCAGGAGCACGATCCCGAAACCCCTTATCACGACGGCTGGATATGCCCCTACAATTCCATACTTGAATTCGACACCTTCGACGAATGGGCAGTGCTTCTTATCTGTAAAGCATTTATCGTTTACTACGACTGCTCGGGTGACGAAAGAATACCCGACGTTATCTATAAGATACTCAAAAACCTCAAGTTCCGTCTTGAGCATACCTCGCTTAAATCCTGGGGTTCCTTCAGATGGTTCGAGGGACTTATATCCGTTTATTGGATGTATGACCGTTGCCGTGAGGATTGGCTTATAGAGCTCTGCCGTCTCCTTGAGATCCAGGGAGCGGATTATCATAAGATATTCGACCATTGGAAGGATCAGGAGCGCCATTACAGAAGCTGGAGATTACATACCCACGTTGTTAATCTTGCAATGGCATTAAAGAGCGACGCTTTAGCGGCACGCTTCTTAAACGATGAGTACGATCAAAACATAGACCCCGATGAGTTTGCAGAGCATATGCTCTCCACACTTCATAAGTACCACGGTACCTGCTACGGCTACTTTACCGGAGACGAATGTATATCAGGTGATTCCCCTATTCAGGGTACCGAGCTTTGCGGTGTTGTTGAAGCGATGTATTCTTATGAATGGCTCTATGCCGTAACAGGCAGAGAAAAATGGGTTGACCGCCTTGAGGCACTCGCATTCAATGCCCTTCCCGCGGGCACAAGTGATGATATGTGGGTTCGTCAGTATGACCAGATGTCAAATCAGGTTGCCTGCCCCAGATTCCCCGGTCCTCACTATGAAACCCATTTCTGTACCAACGGTAACGACGGTAATATGTTCGGTCTCGAACCCAACTACGGTTGCTGTACAGCCAACTTCAATCAGGGATGGCCCAAGCTTGTTCTCTCGTCCTTCATGAGAAACGAGAACGCCCTCTGCTCTGTAGCACATGTTCCTGCAAAGGCTACCGTAGATATGAAGGGCGCAAAGGTAGAAGTCGAGCTTATCACAATGTATCCCTTCAGAAACAAGCTTACCTACGTTATTAAAACAGATAAGCCTGTTGAATTTGATTTTGAATTCATCATACCCTCCACCGTTAACTCTGCTACCGTAAACGGTAAAAAGGCAGATGCGGGCAAATTCGTTGTTTCAAAGCTCTGGGAGGGAGAAACAACAATAGAAGTTGTTCTTGACGAAAAGACAGAATTTATCGCAAGACCCAATAATATGTTCGCTCTCCGCCACGGTGCGCTTCTCTATTCTCTCCCCATCAAGGAAGAATGGACAAAGATGGAATATACCGAAGAGGGTATCGAGCGTAAGTTCCCCTACTGTGACTATCAGGTAATGCCTAAGTCTGATTGGAACTACGCATATTCCAATGCAGACGTTACCTTTGAAGACGTAGAGGATTATGATATTCCCTTCTCCTCTAAAAATCCTCCCAAGGTTGCTTATGCAAATATGCATAAAATAAACTGGGGCTGGGACGAAAGATTCGAAGGATTCCTTTGCAGAAGCGAACCTTTAGAAAGAGCTCCCATTTCCGAAACAGAAAAAATAAAGCTTCTCCCTTACGGCTGTCCCAAGCTCCGTATGACAGAGATGCCTCTTGATAAGGAGTAAAAGAATGAATGTATTAGCAGTTGGCTGTCACCCCGACGATATTGAGATATCCTGTGCGGGAACATTAGCAAAATGTGTTAAACGCGGCGACAGAGTCGTTGTTTGCCACGTGTGTAACGGCAACATGGGCCATATGGTCATTCCCCCCGAGGAATTAGGCCCCATGCGTAACGGCGAAGCTGAAAAAGCAGGAAGCCTTGCAGGCATCGAGGTCGTAACCCTTGATATCGGAGACCTTCTCCCCAACGGAAGCAACTTCAAGCACAGAGATGCACTCATTGAGGTTATCCGCTATGCCGATCCCGATTTCATTATAACCCACAGTCCTACCGACTATATGCCCGATCACCTGGAGGTTCAGAAGATGGTATTTGATGCTTCCTTTGCTGCATCAGTCCCCCATTATGTTCCCGGAGAGAACAAAGCCTCCAAGGTTACACCGATCTACTATATGGATAACCTTGCCGGCATGAGATTTGAACCTACCATTTACGTTGATATCACAGAAGAGATCGACTTAAAGATAGATATGCTTGAATGTCACGAAAGTCAGCTGAAGTGGATGCGTGAACACGACCATATCGACTTTGCTGATTTTGTAAGAACCTGTTCAAAGTTCCGCGGTTATCAAAGCAACTGTGCTTACGCCGAGGGCTTTACCGAGGAATTGGTTTATCCTAAGGTAATAACCAAGAGACTTCTTCCCTAAAACAAAAATTAAATTTAAATAAAGTAATGAGGTAAAATACTATGGATTTTATGTCAACAGTTAAAGGCAGCCTTCTTGAAGGCTTCTATCCCCGCGGATGGGATATGCAGAAGATCCACGAATGCTGCGAAAAAGGAACAAAGAGAGAAACATTCTGGAACAAGAAGTTCAACGTTTCCGAATGTGAAAACGTTGCAGAATTCGACGTTCTTATGGGTCACGAGATCGCTATGCAGATCAAGGAAACAAGAGATGCAGGCAGAAAGTGCGCCATGATCCTTCCCGTCGGTCCTATGGGTATGTACCGTTGGGCAGTTTACTTCCTTCGCGAGTGGAAGGTAAAGTGCGATCACGTTTATACCTTTAATATGGACGAATGGTCTGATGCAGAGGGCAACACACTTCCCAATACCGAAAAAGCATCCTTTGAATACTCTATGAAGGAAGCATTCTTCAACAAGCTCGGTAAATATACAGTTCCTGAAACACAGAGAAACTTTGCAACAAAAGAAAATCTTCCTACCTATGAAGGTAAGATCGCAGCTCTTAAGGCAGAAGGCGCAAAGCTTGTTCTTGTTTACGGTATAGGCAGAATGTGCCATATCGCTTTCTGGGAGCCCCAGTTTGCAGATGAATTTGATTCTGTTGATGAATGGAAGAAGCAGACCCACAGAATTGCGGCTAAGCTTCATCCTCTTACCATCGAGCAGAATGCTATTACTTCCTTTAAGTCCAGAACCACTTTGGTTCCCTGCCGTGCAAACACGATCGGCCCCGGCCTCTTCCTTCAGGCTGATTACGCTATCGGCGGTGCCGACGGTGCCCTTTCCCGCGGCATGGGCTGGCAGGGTATGAGCTTCCTCACCACCCTTCACTACGGTCCCGATATGAATATTACATCCACCTTCATCCCCACACTTCCCGGCAAGCTCTTCTATCTTAAGGAGCTCAAGGGTCCTCTTACTGCAGAGTGTAACTAAAACCAAAAAGCCACGCATCAAAGCGTGGCTTTAATTCTTTCACAATAAAAGCGGCTGTAAAAGCCGCTTTTATATTTGCTTTTCTATTGCTTATCTATACTTAAAGGTTACAAGACCAACAACAAAGATAACAAGAATAACTATCGGAACGACGATAGAAACAAACCATCTCATCCAAGGTCTTACCTTTAAGCCTGTACCTTCGTTTGCTTCGTTCATGAACTTCTTCCAGCCCCAACCGTATCTGGTAATACAGAAGAATACCATTGTAAGCGAGCCTAAAGGAAGCATTAAGTAAGAAACGATAAAGTCTTCAAGGTCAAGAACTCCGGAGCCTGCAGCAAAGGGTACGAAATCGGACCAGATATTAAATCCGAATACGCAAGGTAATGAAAGAACGAATATGCCGATACCAACTACAAGGCTGCAAAGCTTTCTTCCCCATTTTGTCATATCCATAAGCATAGCAATAATGTTCTCAAATACCGCAAGAACGGTAGAGAGAGCGGCAAAGCTCATAAATATAAAGAACAAGCTGCCCCAGAACTGTCCGCCTGCCATATTATTGAATACGTTAGGCAATGTTACAAAGATAAGAGAGGGACCGGAACCCGCATCAACACCGTATGCAAAGCAAGCGGGGAAAATAATAAGACCGCTGGTAAATGCAACGAAGGTATCAAGAACCGCAACGTTTACAGCTTCGCCCATAAGAGTTCTCTTATTGTTAAGATAGCTACCGAAAATAGCCATCGAGCCTATACCGAGACTAAGAGTAAAGAACGCCTGATTCATAGCATTAACTATAACGTTACCTACACCCGCTTCCTTCATATTCTTAAAGCTGGGAACAAGATAAAACTTAAGTCCTTCCTTTGCGCCGGGAAGGAATACACTGTTAACCGCAAGAACAAGCATAAGAATCAAAAGAGCGATCATCATAACCTTGGTAACTCTTTCAAGACCCTTGTTAACACCGAGCATACAAACAAAAGCACCGATAGCAACTACAACAGCAAGAAAGATAACCATAGTACCAAGCTGTTCTGTGCTTAACATTTTGCCGAATTCAGCACCAACCTGTTCTGCGTTAAGTCCGTTAAGATCACCCGTTGCAGTCTTAACGAAATATTGAAGCATCCAAGCGGAAACGCTGGTGTAGAACATCATAAGAATAATGTTACCTAAAAATGACACGTAACCGTGGATATGCCATTTTGTACCTGCGGGTTCAAGTTTCTGATACATTTTAACGGGGCTCTTCTGCGATGCACGACCTAATGCAAATTCCATTGTCATAACGGGAACACCCAATACAACAAGACAGAAAAGATAGATCAAAACAAAAGCTCCGCCGCCGTACTGACCAACCATCCAGGGGAACTTCCATACGTTACCAACGCCGATAGCGCATCCGGCGCTGAGAAGTATAAAGCCTAAACGACTGGCTAAATGTTCTCTTTTTTCCATAAATTCCTCCTAAAATATTAAAATTTTTTTAATCATTAATTAAATTATATAATTCTTGAAGCGTTTTGTCAATAAGTTCTGAAAGACTTTTTTCTTTTATGCCGATAATTATATTATTACATTTGTTTACAGGGATAAGGAGTTTTTTTGCTTTGCTCCGCGCAATGGCAGAGGACATACCCTCTGTTATCTCACCCAAAAGCGAGTCTGTTATTACGATTCCGACGGGACCGATAATAACGTCAACGTTTTTTGAACATACAATAACAGAGTTTTCTCCTGTTGCTCCTTCATCAGCTCCGCCCTTGAGCATCGCCGTGGTGGCAATGCTGTTTGTACCTACAGCGGTAATTTTACACGGAATATCGGATGCCTTTATTTTTTCGCATAACAGCTTTCCTATTCTTCCGCCTTGTCCGTCAACGATTAATATATTGATCATTTTTCTTCCTCCGGCAAAGAAGCTTCATAATTATACGGTTTTGTTTTTGAAAGCTCCTTTGAATACTGATTATCGATCTGAACCACCGTTATTTTATCAGAATCCTCAAGCTTTACAGATTTCAGTATTATGGTAGAGCTGTCAATATACTCGGTATCCTTCTTCTTTCCGTTGATATATATAACAGATGCCTCATTAAAATTCGATCCTTTGACGCTAAGAGCTTTACCGTCATATTCTATATCGGTTATCTCTGTTTTTTCAATACCGAATTCAATATCTGTAGGCTTATATGGATTTTTTCCGTTATAAATATAATCCTCGCCCTCTTTGATATCGTATTCTATACGTTTAAGAAGCTCCTGATAATTTTCAGCTTCGCTGTACTGCTGGTGGAACTTGGTTACGGTACCGCTTGAAAAGCCCAACAGTTCCTGTACGTAGGCGGAAAGCTGATAACTGTAGAGGTCCTTTCTGCTTTCCTTTGCACCAAGCTCAAAGTTAGACCAAATTACGTATTCGGTCTCATAAAGATTTTTTCTTTTGAAATGCTTTGCATCTATATTGATACCGGGAAGATGATCACCGTAGAAAACTACGACAGTATCCTCCTCATATTCCCGAAGAGTATCAACAAGTCCGCCGACAAAGTCGTCCATTTCACGAATCTGGGATATATAATAATTTATAGCCGCTTCGTTTTCTTCAAGATCTTCGTTGAAGTTTTCACATTGGAGATCGTCAAAATCTGTAGGATACGAGCCGTGTCCCTGAACCGATACAGCAAATATCATGTCGCTTTCCTTTGTCAAAGAAAGTGCTGAGAGAATATATCTTTCAAGTATTTCGTCCTTTGCCCAGCCGATATCGTTATAAACGATATCGCTCATACTTTCAATTGTGGTAAATGTATCGAAGCCGAGATTTGCATATACCCGGTCACGCTTATAGAAGCAGGCATTATAATTATGTATCGCGTGTGCCTTATAACCTAATTCCTTATAGTTATATGCCATCGACTCACAGGTGTTTTCAAGCAGGAATGAATTATACGGAAGCTCAACAGAGCCAAAATGCTCTAAATTCATACCTGTCAATATCTCAAATTCCGTATTAGCCGTTCCTCCGCCGACAACGGGCACGGTAAGATATCCGGAGGGATAGTTTTCCTGAAGCTCGCTGAAATTCGGAACGGGATCGGATTCAAAATCAAGTCCTTTAATTTCCGAAGGGTCTATAAAAGATTCAAGCTGAACGAAGATAACGTTCGGTCTTTTATCTGTTTCGGATATAGCGTAATCAAGCTCGCTTGCCAATGCCTGAACAGAATTCTTATCATACTTTTCAGGCTCTTCAACACCCTTCACAAAGGCAGTACAGCAAAAGGAATATACAAATCCGTTCTTTTTATAGGTTTCGTCGATCTTGATGAATCTTGAGTCAAGAAAACCGCTGAACTCACCTATAAGAATCAGTACGGTGCAAATAAGCGCTGCAGATACGGTGAATACCGCAGATCTCTTATAATCGGGCTTTTGAGGATAAACAAAGCCCTTGCGGTAAAGCATAACCATTCCGAAAACGGCTGAAGCTGCTGCAACTAATACAAGAATTATCTTGAAAAGATTAAAATATTTCATGGTAATAAACATACCATACTGAAATACAATAATGTCACTTGCGTTAAATTGAGTATTTCTCTGAATAAGCAATACCAGATTAATAGCTCCTATTACGCAAAGAAGAAACGTTATAAGAGTATAGATGAAAAGCTTTCTTTTAAAGAACAGTGAAACCGAATATATCAGTGCTACTATTAAATAATTGATTAAAAATATATGGGGTGTAAGAAAAACAAGTCTTAAGGTATCCGCAAGCGATCTTTGATTAATAAGCTCAAGCACAAATGTAAGAACAAGAGAAATCAAAAGCCATGAAAGATACGGCTTATTCAGAAAATTATAAAAACAGTTTTTCTTATTGTTATTTATCTTGCCGATAATTTCATATCACCCTTTCTTACCCATCCTAATTTTACGAAAATTGCATCAAAGCCAAGCGTTACAAGTGCGGGGAGTACAAAGTGCATTGCCGCAATAAGCACCAACGTCCATACGGAACCGAATTGAGGCTGCATAGAGGTGAAGGCCTCAAACTGACCGACAAGTCCCGCACTGCCCATACCCGAACCGGTAGGCGTATTAGTCATTTTAACGAGCGCAGAAGCTACGGGGCCGAGAATCGCCGACGAACATATCGGTGCCAACCATATAACAGGCTTTTTCATTATATTAGGCACCTGAAGCATAGACGTACCCAAGCCTTGGGAAATGAGTCCGCCAACACCGTTATCACGGTAACTTATAACTGCAAAGCCTATCATCTGACAGCAACAGCCGACGCAGGCCGCACCTGCTGCAATACCTGAAAGACCGAGGGAAATACCTATAGCGGCTGAAGATATAGGAAGAGTAAGTATCATTCCCATAAGGACAGCAACTATTATACCGCCGATAACAGGGTTCTTTTCAACGTTATAGTTTACAAGTGAACCAAGCCAGCTCATAAAGCTTGCAATAGGTGTTGAAATAAGGAAGGCTGCCGCCGCGCCCGAACAGATAGATACAACGGGAGCAACGATAATATCGAGCTTTGTTTTGCCCGAAACGAGCATACCGACCTCTATAGCAACAACAGCCGCAACAAAAGCTCCTAAGGGCTCACCGGGTGCACCGAAGCTTATACCCGAAAGATCGGTTCCCGCAAAAGCGCCGAGCATACCGATAGCCGCAGCAGAAGCGGAAACAAGAGGAGATGCCTTGAATTTTGCCGCCACAGCAACCGCTATTCCTGCACCGGTAATACTCTTGGCAACATTTGCCGCAAGTATTATATACGTACCAAAGGGAGCCGGAACAAATTTGCCGATCTGTGAGAGGATAGTTCCGATTATAAGCGTAGCAAAAAGTCCCTGCGCCATAGCACCGAGTCCGTCTATAAAATACCTTGTAAATATCTTTTTCATTATATGTCTCCGTAAATACCGCTTAAAGCTAATAAAATCTTAAAAAACAATTCAAACAATTATATCAAAAAAAATGTAATTTTACAATAGAAAATATAAATTTTTATATATTGACATGAGATTAATAAAGGAGTATAATTATGGTATATAACAAATTAAGGAGAATTATTATGAATAAAGTTGATATCAAGGGTATTATCCCCGCATTTATCACCCCCTTCAATGCTGACGGCTCTCTTAACACTGACGCCGCTAAAGCTCACGCTAACCGCCTTATCGAAAAAGGAGCAAACTCTCTTTACGTTGGCGGAAGCTCGGGCGAAATGATACTTCTTTCAAATGAAGAAAGAAAGGCTCTTCTTGAAGCCGTAATAGATGCAGTTCCCAAAAATTTCCCCATTATTGCTCACATAGGTGCGGCTAATCCTGTTGATGCATATGAGCTTGCACAGCATGCTGAAAAAGCAGGCGCTGCTGCAATTTCTTCAGTTGCTCCTTTCTACTATAAGTATAACTTCAAAGAGATCAAGTATTATTATGAGAAGATCGGTTCTCTCTGCAATCTTCCTATGATAGTATATAATATTCCCGCACTCTCAGGTGCAAATCTTTCTATCCCCCAGATCAAGGAGCTTCTTGCTCTTGACTGTGTTGGCGGTATGAAGTTCACCTGCAGTGATTTCTATGCATTTGAACGCGTTCGTAACGCATTCCCCGATAAGCTTCTTTACAACGGTTCCGATGAGATCATTCTCTCCGGTCTTGCAATGGGTGCAGACGGCGGTATCGGTACAACCTATAACGTACTCGTTTCCAAATTTGCTGAACTCTATAAGCTCTTTAAAGAAAACAAAATGGAAGAGGCTCTTGCAATGCAGCACAATATAAATGAAGCTATTGAGCAGATCCTTTCATTCAATCTTCTTCCTGCTATCAAGTCTCTTGTTCGTGCTTGCGGATGTGACTGCGGTAATTGCCGTGATCCCTTTGAGACCCTTTCCGCAGATCAGGAAAAGGCTCTTATCGAAGCAGTAAGAGGTAAGCTCTCCTGGGATATTTGATCATCGCCCACAGCTATGACCGGGCAGGATGCTTTTGAAAAACAGTTCAATGCCCGAAGCAAAGCAATTACCTATAATATAAAGAAAGGTTTCCTTTAACTTAAGGAAACCTTTTTTTATTATTCGCATATAATAGTATGGGTGATATTATGCGTATTCGTAAAAACAAGAAGGTGTGCCAAAGGGCCAAAAATGTCTTTTTTGTTACACTTGCCTTTCTTTGCATAACACTTCTTCTCTCCACAGCTTTCGATGCATCCGAGCCGCTTATACTGCCTTTAGCGCAAAGCGAATTTACAGATATAATAACAACCACGGTATATGACCTTTCAAAGCAGATAGACTTTACGTCCTTAATAACTCCATGCTATACAAAGGAAGGAAGTATAGCGTCTCTTCAGACAAATTCCGCAAAGATAAACCTTATATCGGCTGAAATCGTTGAGGGAATTGACAAAAGAATAAAGGATAAGGATATAAATATAAAAATACCTATCGGCGATATTATCGGAGAATCCTTGTCATTGGGTCAGGGTCCGTATATAGTTATTCAGTTAAATCAATATAAAACTACGTCTGTAAAAGTAGAAAACGAATTTGTTTCAAGCGGTATAAATCAGACCCTTCATAAGCTTAATTTATTATTATGTGTTGAAGCGGTAGTTCTCCTACCAGGAATGAACACAGAAAAAATAAAGGCAGAGCTTGATCTGCCTTTATCCGAAACGTTAATTGTGGGTGAAACCCCTTCAACCTACATTAAAACGAACAGATAGAACTAATCGTTTGAATCGGGGGTATCGTTTTTATTATTCTTTTTATGACCGTAGCCATAACCATAACCGTAACCGTAACCGTAACCGTAGCCGTAGCCGTATTTTCTGCCGCCGTATCCGTATCTGCCCTTTCTGCTCTTATAGTAAGCATCCCTTTCAACCTCAACGCCGTTCATGATAATACCGAGAACGTTTGCGTTTACAAATTCAAGCTTGGAAAGTGCTTCTTTAGTTGCGGGATGGGTCGATGCCTTGTACTTAACAACAAGCACAACACCGTCAACCATAGCAGATATATCGAGAGCATCGGATACGAGATTTATGGGAGATGTATCAATTATGATATAATCGAACATCGTTTCTAGAAGCTCCAAGGTCTCTCTCATCTTTTCACTCGAAAGAAGCTCGGCGGGATTGGGAGGAATCACACCTGCAGTCATACACCAGAGATTAAGTCTTCCCGAGGGGGTGATCGCATCTCTTACGTCAACCATACCTGAAAGTACGTTTGAAAGACCCACTCTGTTTTCGATGCCGAATTTTGTGTGAGACTTAGGCTTACGAAGGTCTGCGTCAATCAAAAGCACCTTTGCTTCTGTCTGAGCAATTGTGATAGCAGTATTCGAGGAAACGGTAGTTTTACCTTCACTCGGATATGCACTTGTAAACATTATCTTTTTGCATTTAAGATGATTGGGTAACGCGAAGGTAAGATTGGTTCTTATAGCCTTAAACGCTTCGCTCAATGCAAAGTTGGAATTTTCGCTGATAACACTTTTGTTATCGGCAACTCTTGCGTTATTCTTTTTTGCCATAACCGTAACCATATCCTTTCTTCTTACTTGCAACCGAATCAAAATTAGGAATAGATCCTAACAAGGGTAACGGATAATTGTCAACTATATCTGATTCATGCTTGATTCTTACGTCGGTAATATCGATAATAAACACAACGAGGAAGGAAAGAATAACACCGATAAGAATACCCATGATAACGTTACGAGTCATATTGTTTGAATTGGAGGGTTCGCTTGTTCTGATAGGATCCTCACAAACCTCAATACTGCAGTTATCCTCATAGTAATCGATATAATCGGGAGCTATTTCGTGTATTATTTCGCCTATTCTGTATGAGTCATCGGGATTCTTTGTAGTAACTGAAATCGTAAAGATGTATGAGTTTTCATCCTCAACAGTAAATTTAACCGAATTCTTCAGCCATTCACTGCTATAGGACTGTCTTTCCCATTCCTTAGGATATCTCTCTTCGTAAATCTCAGAAACGTTTTTCATGAACTTACGCTTACCTAAAAGATTCTTACAGGTATCAAACTTCTTCTGAACAAGAGTTGCTGCCTGTACCGCATCGTTCATACTGTCGTTGCTTGTGGTCTTAACAAGAATATCAAGCGAAGTGGTATATTTGGGCACATACGTAGTCTCGCTGTAGGCGATGGCAATTAAAGCCGCTATAACACCGCTGAGCAAAAGTATCCACCAGCGCTTTTTTAAAAGCTCTAAAACATCAAGCAGATTAAATTCTCTTTTCACAACACTACCCCTTTATAATTTAATCATAAACATAGATATTATATCACAGCTGCCCCCTCTTGTCAATAAATGAGGTCGAATTTATAAAAATAATGGCGTATTAATTACGCCATTACATTTTGAGTATAATTCATTATTATCTGAGCTGCGACAGCTCTGTTTGCCTTGCCCTTCGGATTCAACTCATTAGAGCTGTTTCCTGTAATACATCCGCATCCGACAGCCCAATTCATAGCAACACGGGCATAATCGGAAACACTGCTCTGATCATCGAATGCTGCGGCAGTTACTGCGCTTACAGACGTATTTATGTTTTTAAGTGTGGTATAGTTATAAAGCATAACTACAAAATCCTGGCGGGAAATTGCTTTATAAGGAGAGAAATAACCGTTACCCGTTCCCTTTGTTATACCGCTTTCATAAGCCCACGCAACGTAAGGAGCAAACCAGTCGGTAGCCTTTACGTCATGAGAATAGAGCTTGTTTTTATAAGCGGAAACGTCGATCTTTTCGATCTTTGCAAGAATGGTAACCATCATAGCACGGTTAAGATTCTGTTCAGGCTCAAAATATCCGCCTGTAACACCGGTCATCATTCCCTTGGAATTTACAAATTCAACCGCATCAAAATACCAATTGTAATCATAAACGTCTTTAAAGCTCTTTGTAGAAGCAGGAGAAGTACCCGCTATAAACATATCAGCCTCTGCGTTTCTTCTGTAAACAAGTCCGGAAAGAACTACACCGTTGGCTTTAACGAACTCACCGAAGGCAGCTCTTATCTGTTCGGAGGTATATTTATCGGCACCGTTGATAAGGATGGTCTTAAGTTCAAACTCATCCCATCGGGTCCAGGGATTACCGAAATTATAAGTAAAGCTGACCAATGCATCATACTGCTTCTGCGACACTGTAATAGAATACGCAGAAAGAAACTTATCAAGATTTGCTTCATAAGAAGCCATGGTGGAAACGAGAAGCGCGGATGCTTGCGCCTCAGATATACCGTTGGGGTAATCATTCGGACCGCAGGTGGAGCCATAACCTATCGAATAATGACCGCCGTCCCAATACTTATACTGACGGTAGCCTTCGAAGTTTTTGATCATCTGTAAGCCTTCTGCACTTAACGTAAGCTTTTTTGAAGAATTTGTACCGGGGGTGGAATTTGAGAGAACAGCGAATTCAAGGCTTATCCAGCCAACAGAACCGTTATAGCTTATCTTTCCCCATTCACCGTTTACTTCTGTAACGCTTACGCTCTGACCGTATGTTAAATTTCCGATTTTTGAATATGAGGTTGAAGGACCGCTTCTGACACGCAGGGATTCGGTTGTAATGGTGTAAGTTCCGACAGTGTAATCAGCAAATACCGCAAAAGGAAGCGCTGATATCAACAATGTCGCAATAAGAATAAGTGCAAAAATACGACTGCAGAATTTCATCCTTAAATCTCCTTTCATCAATTTTATATAGCAAAATTATTTTTATTCATTTTACGTCACTAAAGAAAATTATACCATAAAAGAATTAACATCATGTTAACGGCACAAAATCTTGTTAATTTTAACAACATTAGTTCACAACTATTGTTATACTGCACAAGTTTCGAGCCACATTTGATGCATTTTACACAATATGTCTAATTTTCTTCCTTATATTGGTAATTTTACTTATATTATCTTTTACCATTTTTTTACTCTTTTATGCGCGTTTACAGAATATTAATATTTTGCGCTCATTACTTCCCTATTCTTTTTGCGATAAATATTGCATTAAAAATGGCTCTGTGATATAATAAATAAAACAGATTTAAGGAGTAAAATATGAAGACCTACAGATTAGATATCTCCGAGAATGCCCGGCTTGACTGCTATCTTCACGAAACCTATCAATGGGATATAGTCGGTAAGGTAAACGTAAGCCATCCCGCCATTATCGTGTGCCCCGGTGGCGGATATACCTCAATAAGCTGCAGCGAAGCGGAGCCGGTTGCCCTTACCTTTATGAAAGAGGGCTTTTCTACCTTTGTGCTTAATTATTCAATAGGAGATAACTGCACCTGGCCAAATGCATTACACGAAATTTTATCTGCTATCTGGCAGGTAAGAAGTCACGCTGCCGAATGGCATATAAATCCGGATGCAATTGCAGTAATGGGCTTTTCCGCAGGCGGCGGCATGGCGGCTATTGCGGCTACGCAATGGAATACCGAAGGGGTAGATAAGATAATAGGATCGCCGGATCTTGAAAGCTTAAAGCCTAATGCGGCAGTACTCGGCTACGGAGCTATGGACGTTTCCCTTCTTACAAAAAACAATATTCTCGAAAAAAAAGATGAGCATTTTGATCCTGTAAACTATATAGGAAAGCATACACCTCCCACCTTTTTGTGGCATGGCAGAAGAGATAGCTGCGTACCCAGCTTTGCAACAGTTGACTATGCAAGAAAGCTCGACGATCTTGATATCAGCTACGAGCTTCACGTATTCGATTTTGCCAACCACGCATTGACTGTATTTAACAGAAACACAGATAGCGATAATTACGATTGCCGAGAGCTTCGTAACGTAGGACTTTGGGTTGAAATGTGCGCCGACTGGTTAATGACGACCTTTGGATATTAAGGAGTAGAAATGAAACAGTTCAGAATAGACTTTAATGAGACCTGCTGGATGGATTGCTATATCCACGAAAGCTACGAATGGGATGTAAACGGCAGAGTAAATAAGGAGCATCCTGCAATAATCGTTTTCCCCGGCGGCGGTTACCTTTCGATAAGCTGCAGCGAAGCGGAGCCCGTTGCAATATCCTTTTTACAGGAAGGCTTTTCAACCTTTGTGTTAAACTATTCCTGCGATGATAAGTGCTTATGGCCTCAGGCATTGCACGAAATTTTATGGTCTATATGGCAAGTCAGAAGTAACGCCAAGGAATGGGCTATAAATCCCGATGCAATTGCAGTTATGGGCTTTTCCGCAGGGGGCGGAATGGCGGCAATTGCTTCAACCCAATGGAATACCGAGGGTGTGGATAAGATCCTTGGTGCTCCCGACCTTGAATCCTTAAAACCTAATGCTGCAGTACTCGGCTACGGCGATTTTGACGCAACAAAGCTTATTACAAGCGGATTTTTAACCCCTGATGCCTACGGCAAAGCTCCTGCCGAGGGTGACGTTCATTTTGACCCAGTTAAATTTATCGGAAAGCATACACCGCCCGTATTTATCTGGCACGGAAGACAGGACGATGCTGTTCCCTCCTATATCACAATGGATTTTGTACGCCGTCTCGTGGATTTTGATATAAGCTATGAGCTTCATATGTTCGACTTCGCCGGCCACGGCATGAGCGTATTTAACCGTACAACCGACAGCGATAATTACGATATGCGTAAATTCCGCAACGTTTCAAAATGGACACGCATGGCATCAAATTGGCTGATGAATACATTTGGATATTAAATAAATACAAAGCATCCGCTGTAAAAAGCGGATGCTTTTATTTTTCAAAGAAATCATTTACACTGCATGATAATATATCAGCAAGTATGGGTAAAAACGTAATGTCGGGATAGCATTCTTCTCTTTCCCATTTTGATATTGCCTGTGCCGATACACCGATAAGCGCCCCAAACTGTTCTTGAGTAACGCTTTTTATACTTCGGTATTCCTTTATTCTTTTTGCAATATTTATCTTTGTCATTTCAGCCAATACACTTCCCTCTCCCTTTCCATTATACCAAAGGAAATCAATTCACGTCTGATGGTACAATGATCCTCGTGAAAGCGGTGGATAACTTCATTTACATCGACTTCGTTATATTTTATATCTTTCTTAAAGCACTTAGCGATTTCCAATAAAACTATTTCACGCTTTTTTCGCTGGGTGGGAAGTTGAATAAGCCTGCCGTATTTAAAGAAACGCGAAATCACTTCTCTATTATATTTTTCTTCTGTACCAATAGCAGATCCGACTTTTATAAGCTCATAAAGAGGTTTATTAAAGATATCTGAATTTAATGAATAGATTATATAGAACTGTGAACGGCTGCAATTTACTATACCTGCCGATTCCATTCTTTTCAGGTGATAGCATACCGTAGCAGGAGTAATATCTAACTCGCAAGCTATCTTTTCAACGTATGAGTCCTCTTTCATTAACATATTAAGAATCTTTAAGCGGGTCTCATCTGCTAAGAGCTTCAAAAATTCAAGCTTTTGTTTCATTTCTTTTCTCCCAGCCTTCATTCAGAGAACGTAAGGCAAACGTATAGCCTACGATCTTTTCATTAAGTTCGATCCTTTCCCAATCATTTGCATATTCAGAGATCGAGCTAAGCTCTTCAAGCTTTTTCTCTGTAAATGCTCTAATTCCGTAATACAGTTTTACTTCAAGCTTTTCTTGTTCTTCGGATTCATTGTATATACTTGAATAATTCAAAGCTCCTTCGAGAGCTTCTTCGATCTCGAGATGACAACACCCTTTTTCAATTACTCTTTTTCCGTGAAAAAGCATATTTTGAATCCTCCACAGAGCGCTAAGCCTGTATTTCGCACATTTATACTCTGATATTCTGATTCTTTTTTCTTCGGGATCATTATCAAGCTTGCTGCAGATCTCTTCAAAACGCAAAATCTCATTGTTTATAAGGTCGTGCGTTGTTTCATAAAAAACATTACCCATTTTAAACCTCCCACTTTATGTCGGGATATAATTGATAGTCTTTTCTCCATTTATCCCACGCTGAAAATACACGTTCAAGAGCACTTACCTTTATTTTGAACTCGAACGCTCTGTCTTCATCACCGCAAGCTTTGGCATTCTTTAATTCTTCCTTATATGATTCAAATATCTGATCTCTCATAAATATCTCTGCCTGAAATACGGCAAGAAATATTTTCTTATTCTGATCGTCAAGTGAAAGATACAAATCATAAAGGTAAGGAAACCGAACGCTCATTATACTCTCGCTTATATTCTGTCTGAGCTCAATGACCGCTTCTCCTCTTTCTTTATAGGTTTCTGTCATAAGTAAAAGACCTGCACGCAGACAGAAGGAATACATTCCAAGCTCTACTTGGAGCGCTTTTCTTTCTGTTGTACGTTCTCTCGGCACACTTTCCAGCCTTATTTTACATTCATCTTTAAATTCAATTACCGTCTCGGCAAGTGAATTATATATTTCATTGATATTCATAATATCACTCCTTTTAGTTTTTGGGGCCCTATAGTGATATTATAACTGTCTAATCACTTTTGGTCAATATTCTTCTACCAACAGTTGTACGTTATATAAAGAATTTTTATTTCTTTGGATTCAAAGAATCCTATATCTACTCTTCTTCATGAATCGGGCCATATTATGAAAGCGTGGGCTCCGGATACTTATGATAAGATCACAGAATTAATACTTGCCTGGTTCTCCAAAACACAGGGGGTAGATGTTGATGAGCTTATCGAGAATAAACGTGTAGAATATACCGAAAAATCGAAAAATCCTATATCATACAGCAAAGCAAGAGATGAGGTTATCAACAACGCTCTTGAGGCGGTGCAGGACGCAGAGAACTTTGCCGAAAGTATTGCCGAGACGATGGCCGAGCTTGGATATTCAAAGAGTAAGGCAACGGGTATATTGCAGTCTATAAAGGACTTCTTTGTTAACCTGAAGAACGCTATTACTTCTTACCTCAATAAAAAAGGCAGTGACAAGATGATCACTGCAGAGGGTAAGCATATGGCGAAGCATGCGGATATGGAGTTTCTTGATAATCTTCTCGAGCTCTATAATCAGGGTATGCGTGAGGTCAGAAACAACTATGATGCCTATGTTCGCGGCGAGCACTCGGGCGAGGTTGATTCGAGTGAGAGGTTTATGTATGATAGCGATAAGGACTTATCAATAAAAAAACAGTTGAACAAATATAAAGATTTGATCAATGAAAATGAAATTGTTTGTAAGGTTCATTATGTTATTACGAGGAATAATCTGTTGATAAAAGACATTATTAAAATGTTTAAAGAATACGGCTATGCGATCGAAAGGGAGAATTTTGGAAAGATTGAGGTGAAACCTGAACAGTTAAAAAGAGGAATAAGTTATTTGCATACTGATGGTGAAAAAGCAGCAATGTATGCAATATATAGAGTAATTAAACACGGAAAAATTATTTCAGGTCATGACGATCACAAGAGTCGCAGTTACGATACCGTTACTATTGCAGCTCCAATTGAGATAAACAAAGAAAAAGCCATTATGGGCGTTGTGATCAGATTGAATAATGGTGCCGAATACTACACTCATAGAATATTGAATACAGATGGAACAAAGTTCAAAATTAAAGAAATAAAAAACGATGCAGAACCTACTTCCTACGTTCTAAAGGAAAAAACCTTTAATGGAACGAGCATCGGTTCTGCATATAATAAAATTATAACAGAAAATTATGATTTTGTCAAGATGGATGAGGATTATTTTACTGCTATAGAGTTAGGTGATGAATCATTAGTTAGGGAAATTGTAGATGAGGCGTTGAAAACCTCGAAAATGTCTTTAACTGATTCTTCGGAGCTCATCGTTTATGATGACAACGGAGATATTGTTCCTTTATCAAAACGATTATTTAAAGATGACAATGTAGATTTCCAATTCCTCGGTGACGAAGACACAAAGGCGACGGATTTGGAACGTATGAGTAAACTCAACCGTGACCTGCAGAAGCGTAACGATGCTCAGGCGGATATGATCAAAACTCTTCAGAGGCAGGTATATTTCTTTAACCGCGGAGATTTCTCGGTGCTTGACCACCGTGAGGTGCAGAAGATGGCGAAGCAGCTTATCAAGAATACCGGGGCAAAGGTAAGCGCGGACAAGCTTGGTAAACGTCTTTCCGATCTATATGACATGATGGCTCATGAGAGTAGCGAGAATGCGGCCAAGATACAAAGAGAATTGCAGTCGATTGCAACGGAATTGATCAACTCTGCGGAGGCTGTTAACATTAAGTTTTTTGACAACAAGATTTGTATCACTATAAAAAAAATAAAATAAAAAAATCACCGCCGAACAGGGCCTGCCCGAAAATACTGTATGTCCCCGCCGTTCGACGGTAATTAAACGAAGTTAAATTTTCCGATGATGATAGTATCCCCGGAGCGTACGTCCAAAACGTGTGTTAACATCATTTATAAAAATATAATAAAACAAAAACCACAGCGTTTGCTGTGGTTTCAAAATGCTCATTAAAAGCCGAACAAGAGATGTTGAAGTAAACGAGTTGTAAAACTCAACTTCTTTCGAAGTTCAAGCCCTCGGTCTATTAGTATCGGTCAGCTGAACACATTACTGTGCGTACACCTCCGACCT
>SVQZ01000013.1 GCA_015065105.1 Oscillospiraceae bacterium
TTGAGCATATCCGAAACCTCCGATGAATGTTTGTCTGTCAACTTCATTCTATCAGATTTTTTCAGATATGCTCATCTTTTTTTGCCTATCTGTTAGGTTTCACCCCAACATTTAGTATAGAACCTTTTATTCGTATTATCAGCCAACCTTAGAGGAATTAACCTTTATACCGGGGCCCATTGTAGAAGCTACAACGCAGCTCTTGATGTACTGACCCTTAGCTGCAGCAGGCTTAGCCTTAATAACAGCGCCGAGGAGAGTTTCAAGGTTTTCGTTGAGCTTGTCAACACCGAAGGATGCCTTACCGATGGGGCAGTGGATAATGTTGGTCTTATCAAGACGGTACTCGATCTTACCTGCCTTAGCTTCTGTAACAGCCTTAGCAACGTCGGGAGTAACTGTACCTGCCTTGGGGTTAGGCATTAAGCCCTTAGGACCGAGGATCTTACCGAGACGACCGATCATACCCATCATGTCGGGAGTAGCGATGATAACGTCGAACTCGAACCAGTTTTCCTTCTGGATCTTTTCTACGTATTCATCAGAACCTGCATAGTCTGCACCTGCGTCGAGAGCCTGCTGAACCTTGTCACCCTTACAGAAAACGAGGGTACGAACGGTCTTACCTGTACCGTTGGGAAGTACAACAGCGCCTCTAACCTGCTGGTCTGCGTGACGGGAGTCAACGCCGAGACGGATGTGCATTTCTACTGTTTCGTCAAACTTTGCCTTAGCGGTCTTGCAAACAAGATCAAGAGCTTCCTTGGGATCGTAGAGCTTGCTCTTGTCAACAAGCTTTACGCTTTCATTATATTTCTTACCTTTTCTCATTACTGCATCCTCCTGAATTATTCTTCAACAGTTATGCCCATGCTGCGAGCTGTACCCGCGATCATGCTCATAGCTGCTTCAAGTGATGCCGCATTAAGGTCAGGCATCTTCTTTTCTGCGATTTCCTTAAGTTGATCCTTGGTGAGCTTTGCTACCTTGGTCTTGTTAGGAGTACCGGATGCTGTTTCGATACCGCAAGCCTTCTTGATAAGAACGGGTGCGGGGGGAGTCTTTGTGATAAATGTGAAAGAACGGTCAGCATAAACTGTGATAACAACGGGGATGATATAACCCATCTGGTTCTTTGTTCTTTCGTTGAATTCCTTTGTAAAGTTAGGAATGCTTACACCGTACTGACCCAATGCAGGACCGATAGGGGGCTGAGGTGTAGCTTTGCCGGCTTCGATCTGTAATTTGATGTAGCCCATTATTTTCTTTGCCATTTTAAATTACCTCCATAAGTGGTTTTTCATCGAGAGAATTAAGCGAAAATTTTTCCCTCTCCCACATAATAGCGAGCTTATATTACTTAATAAGCTCCACACTGTCAGAGTCAAGCTCTACAGGTGTTTCGCGTCCGAACATAGACGCCATAACTTTAATCTTTTTCTTATCATCGGAAATCTCTTCAACAACACCTACGAAGCCTGCAAGAGGTCCGCCTGTGATCTTGACGCTGTCTCCGATAGAATAAGGAAGCTCTGTCACACGTACTTCGATGCCGATAGCCGCTACCTCTTCGTCTGTAAGCGGAACGGGCTTGGATCCGGGGCCTACAAAGCCTGTAACACCACGGATATTACGTACGATATGCCAGCTTTCATCGGACATTATCATCTTAACCAAAACGTAGCTGGGGAAAACCTTGCTTTCCACTTCCTTTTCGTTTTCGGTTCCCTCATTTTCAATTGCGATCTCCACGGGAATGCGGATATCCTTTATGAGGTGATGAAGTCCTCTGTTCTCGATGATCTTTTCGAGATTTGCTTTTACTTTGTTTTCATAACCCGAATATGTGTGCGCAACGTACCAGCGCACCTCGGGGCTTGCTTCGTTGAAATCGCTCATTTATGATTCTCCGCTATTATACAAGAGAAGCGAGCCATTCAAGCAACTTAGAGAAACCAAGGTCTAAAAGACCGATGGCAACAGCTACAACTGTCATTACTACGCATACGAGTACAGTATTAACAAATGTATTTCTTCTGCTGCTCCAAACAATTTTTTTGAATTCAGCCTTAAATTCCTTTAAAGCCTTCTTAATACGCTTGCCAAGAGGAGTCTTGTTCTTCTTAGCAGCTGCCTTAGCTGCAGCCTTCGCTGCCTTTGCATCTTTGGTTTCGGTAGCCTTGGCATCTTTCTTTTCGGTAACTTCTTCAGTTACATTCTTTTCAATATCAGCCATGTTAGCCTCCTACTTACTTCGATTCTTTGTGAAGAGTGTGCTTACGACAGAATCTGCAATATTTCTTCATTTCGAGTCTGTCAGGATCGTTCTTCTTGTTTTTCTTTGTGTCGTAGTTTCTTTGTTTGCACTCAGTACAAGCCATTGTGATTTTAACTCTCATTAATTGGCACCTCCCGATAGTATTATTTAGATCACGGCACGAAGAACCGTGCTCTTTTATCTCCCTCAACGGAATAATATGCGGTACTTTTACACGACAAAAAAAGACCTCTCCGCAGAGGTACAGTTATTTTATCACACTTTTTTCGATTTGTCAAGAGATTATTATTTTGTTTACAATTAAAGGAAGGCTGATACCTCCCTTTAATTATCATTTAAACACAAACTGGATCAACACCATATACAAAGCCGTTCCCACACCTATCGAAAGCAGAGTGTTTCTGCGCCAGATATGTAAGAGAACAACGGCGGCAGCTGCAATGAACGCAGGCAGACCGTAGGGGTATGAGGTAAGAGTGATATCCTTGAAGCAGTATATCACAAGCATACCTATTACCGCAGGGGGCATGACCTTGCCGAGATATTTTACTATGTCCGGAGTTTTCCCGCCCTTAAAAAGAAGAAAGGGCAATGCGCGCAGAAGAAAGGTCACTGCGGCAATAACGAGTATCAAAAGAAGGGTATGGTTGAAGGTTACGTTTTCAGGCATCTTCTTTTTCCCCCTTTCTGTCGAGCACCGGACGAAGCAATATAAGGGCAACGAGAATGATTATCATCGAAGGGATAAGAAAGTATTCCGTACCGAGCATATTGCATACTATAAGGCTTCCAAGGGTAGAAGCAACACCTACTACAGCAGAGATATGGCGTTTTGTTATAAGCTTTCTGCCCGAGGTTATCCACTGATCCGCAAATATACAAACAAAAAGTGCGGTCATTGCGTATTCTATGCCGGCGCTGTTGAAGCCGTCAAGGAAATTCCCCAAAAAGCATCCTATACAGCATCCGCATATCCAATAGAACTGGTCAAAAACAGACACGAAAAAGTAATATTTCTTTTTATCCACTCCCTCGGGAAGCTCTGTAGTACTGACAAGGGAATAGGTCTCGTCTGTCAGGGCAAACATCATATAAACCTTTCGCCAGCCTGTGCCCCTGTATTTATCTATAAGAGATACTCCGTAAAAAACGTGACGTATATTAACAAGAACGGTCATCATTACCGCATATCCCACAGAAACGGCCTCTGCAATCAAGCCCACACCCACGTACTGCATGGAGCCTGCATACATGGTAACACTCATGATAAGAGCCCAATAGGTAGCAAAGCCCGCCTTGGCAAGCATAAAGCCGAAACCTATGCCGAGCACAAGATAACCGGCCAAAATAGGGAGTGTATCCTTAAGGGATCTCGTTAAAGCCTTTTTAGTTTCTTTTTTCATAGCTTTTCCTTTGTTTTCTGCATTAAGTTACAGTATAATACCAAAAAAAGAAAAAGTCAATTATATTATTCAAATATGTTGAAAAAATCAAAAAAGTATGGTATAATATTTTGATTAATTCTTTAACAGAGGCGGATACAATTATGATAATAGATAAGATCCAGAATTTCAAGCGTTATCTTTCCCTTCACCCCGATCTTGCAAAGGTTGAAGCCGTGATAGAAAAATTCAGCGACATCTCTATCGAGCCCGGTAAACACGAAATAGACGGTGACAGAGTATTTGCCGTTGTCCAGAGCTATGAAACCAAGGAGGCTCAGGCAGACAAGTTTGAAAATCACAGAAAATACATCGACGTTCAGTATATAACCGCAGGTGCGGAGCAGATCCACGTAAAGGAAATGAGTACTCTTACCGTCGATTTTCCTTTCGACGAGCCCCATGACTACGAATTTTACAAAACTCCCGATTCCTTTGTTACGGCAGAGCTTGAGGCAGGAGAATTCGCACTCTTCTTCCCCGGAGAGAGCCACCGCCCCGGTGTTATGACAGACAAGGGTCCCGCGCCCTTGAATAAGGTAATATTCAAGATAGAAGCATAATGAATAATTACGATTTCATAATTGTCGGTTGCGGCTTCGCGGGCGCTGTATGCGCCTCTGAGCTCGCAAGAGACGGCAAAAGGGTCCTTGTATTGGAAAAGCGTCCCCATATAGGAGGAAACGCTTATGACTGCAAGGACGAAAGCGGTATTCTGATACACAAATACGGCCCTCATATATTCCATACCGATTCAAAGAGAGTGTTTGACTATCTTTCCCTTTATACCGAATGGAACGATTACAATCACGAGGTGTTGGCAAAGGCAGGGGATCTCGAATTCCCCGTTCCCTTCAACCTTAATTCTCTGCATAGTGTATATCCCGGGGATAAGGCAGAATATATTGAAAAAAAGCTGATATCCGAATACGGCGCAGAAAAAAAGGTCACCATATCCGAGCTTTCCGAAAATCCCGACCCTGATATAAAAGGAGTTGCCGATTTTGTATATCAGAACGTATTTCTCCATTATACAATGAAGCAATGGGGAAAGCGCCCTGAGGAGATAGACCCCGACACCACCGCCCGTGTCCCCGTTTTTATTTCCCGTGACAACAGATATTTTCAGGATAAATATCAGGGAATGCCTAAATACGGATATACCGCGCTTTTTGAAAATATGCTCGGGTGTAAAAATATTACACTCAGGACCTCCGCGGATGCAAGAGAATATCTGCAATTCAGAAACGGAAGTATTTATTTTGAGGGAGAGCCCTTTGACGGCAAGGTAATATATACAGGCGCTCTCGACGAGCTTTTTTCATACGAACACGGCGCTCTTCCCTACCGTACCCTCGATTTTGAATTCGAGACGCATCCCGTCTCCTCCTTTCAAAGCCATGCAACGGTAAACTATACTGTCGATAAGCCTTACACAAGAATTTCGGAATTCAAAAAGCTTACGTGGCAGGAAAAGGAAGACGTTACATCAACAGTCAAGGAGTATTCAAGAGAATACGATCATACTACAGACGACATCCCCTATTATGCTGTTATAAACGAAGAAAACAATGCTCTTTATGCCAAATATAAGAAAACCGCAGAAGGCTATAAGGATCTCTTCCTTTTAGGCAGGCTTGCGGAGTACAAGTATTATAATATGGACAAAATCGTTCTTTTGGCATTGGAGCTTTGCGATAAACTCTTACGGAGATAATTATGAAGCTTATTACATTTACCGTTCCCTGTTATAATTCAGCGTCATACATGAGAAAATGTATCGACAGACTTTTACTTGCAGGTGACGAAGCAGAAATACTTATAGTAAACGACGGCTCCTCCGACGATACCGCAAAAATAGCGGACGAGTACGCTCAAAAGCACCCGGATATCGTACGTGCTATCCATCAGGAAAACGGCGGCCACGGAGAGGGTGTAAACCAGGGTATCAGAAACGCAACAGGTGTATATTTTAAGGTGGTAGATTCGGATGACTGGCTTGATTCCGAAGCCCTTTCGGTGCTTATGGCAAAGATACGCAACGCCGTGAAGTTAGGAAAGCCTGTGGACATGTTCGTTGCAAATTACGTTTACGAGCATCCTGAGGGACCCGGTCATATCATGAAATACGATAACGTTTTTAAAAAGAACAAGATATGTACCTGGAACGAAACTACACCCTTTAAATCCACCCAGTATTTAAGTATGCATTCCGTTATATTCCGCACAAAGGTGCTCCGCGCCGCAGGAATAGAGCTTCCAAAGCATACCTTCTACGTTGACAATCTTTTCGTTTACACCACCCTTCCCTATTGCCGTACAATATATTATATGGACGAGGATCTTTACAGATATTATATCGGAAGACCGGATCAATCGGTCCAGGAAAAGGTTCTTTTAAAGCGTGTAGATCAGCATTACCGCGTAGCACTTGCTCTGGTAGATTCCTTTGATATGGAGGCTGTTAAAAAGCAGAGTCCTCAGCTTGCAAAGGCGCTCAAGCATCATATTTCTATGATCGTTACCATAACCGCAGTATTCCTTTATATGGACGGCTCCCCCGAGAAGCTGTATATGTGCCGTAATATGTGGAAAAAGATAAAGGAGAAGGACGAGGGACTTTACCGTTCACTTAAATACCGTTCCTTATCCGCCCTTACCACCTTCCCCGGCAAGCCCGGAAGAAAGTTTACCGTTACCGCATATAAGGCATTACAGAAGATATTCAAATTCAATTAATCGGCAAAACTTAAAAAGTGCAGTCATTTAAGACTGCACTTTTTTAATTTATAGGAAATTGCTCGGTTTCGTATAAATTGCTTATACTTCAGAAACGGACGGAATCCTGTGCACCCGTCGGCGTTTTTTTATTCGTAATACTCAAGAAGCTGTGAAAGCTTTCTTTCGTAACCCCTTACGTTTGCCGCATAGTATGAAGCAAAGTTGGAATTATCATTAGCCATGAGGTTGTTGAGAATTCCTCCCAGGTTGAGGGTCTGTGCATAGAATACGGTAAAGTCCATATAGAAGCCTTCTCTGATAACGTCAAGCATTTCAGCGGAATCCTCGTCACGGGTGTACTTATATGCCAAAGCCTCTTCGTAGTAAGCGGGAATTACCTTTTCCTTGGATACCGCAGAAAGAGTATCAAGCACCGCACCTGTTTTCTCAAGGTTGGGAGCGTCGGCAGGAACGCATGCTACAGAGAAGCCAACGTCCGAATAAGTTTTGTGCTTAGCCTGGTTTTCATCCCACTTGGGATAGGGGATAATACCGAAATCAGTCTCCATGCTTCTGAATATCTGTGCTTTCTGGAGAATTGCAGGATAAAACAAAGCTCTGCCCTCTGTAAACATCTTATCAAAGGGGTTTTCGTCGTCGGTATCATCGGAGTGGGTCTGCTGACAATAGAAATCGTCAGTCTTTTTAAAATCGATCATTTTAGTGAGAACGTTAGTTACCTTACCAACGTCATAATCCATAAGCACCTGACCGTCTTCGTTTCTGCTCGACTGTCTGATATCGAACTGCGAAAGCATTGCATCGGGAGTATTGGCAAGGTCGGTAATATATCCAAAGGAATCTTCGATTCCGGGCCATTCGTCGCCGTTATTATCTACCCACTTGCCGCGGCTCATTTCGATGCACTTATCGATAGTCCATTTGCCGTCACGTACTAACTGATAGATATTCTCTAACTGATAATTTTCAGCGATCTGCTTATTGAAATACATTACGTAAACGTGATCCCAATAGGTAAGGCTGTAATCGCCAACCATAAATTTAAGCTGATCGTTAATGGTCATCTCCTGAACGATATCGGGATAATAATAATCGTGGTTATGATCTTCATCGGTGCACTCGAGAGTCTCTTTTATGTAGGGAACGTCATAATAGTTATAGTAATAAGGAGCAAGATCTCCCATTGACATATATCCCTGCTGGCTCATTATAAGATCAAAATCTCCGAGTCCTGCGTCTATGGAATTCTTAAAGGTATTGATAAAATCATCCTTGCTTCCCCAGTCACCGGGAATATCTCTTGCAACGATGTCGGAAAGTCCGAAAATGTCCATTACGTTACGGTTCCTTTCATAAACCGCCTGGTTTACGATTTCGGTCTCACCCTCGTCGGCAACTATCTCATAGGTATAATCGCCAAAGGCATTATCCTCACGACAGAGAATAGTGAAGTCCTCACCTTCAAATTCGGTTCCTTCCTTTACGTGGGAACCCTCGGGCAGATCGGATACCGCTTTACCGGATTTTGTTTTGTTGGTACATCCTGCCGCCAAAGGCAAAAGCAATACCAAGCATAAAAGTAAGCAAATAATTTTTTTCACGGTTCAAACCTCCATATTTTTATGGTTTAATATTAACACACACCTTTCCTTTTGTCAATGAGTTTTTGGTCAAAGTTTTCAAAAATTTGACGCTGCCGGCCTGCAGCGACGATCGGGTTTGAATCTTACATAAACTTGTTTCTTCAGTACCCGAAGTGGAGCAATTTCCTATAAATTGAAAAAGTGCAGCTTTGCAACTGCACTTTTGTTTTAAGCTTCATGGTATAGCTGTGATTTACTGTCTGTCTATATAACTGCAAGCCGCAAGTCCTGCAACAGCACCGTCTCCAACCGCAGTGGTAAGCTGACGGACGTCCTTTGCTCTGCAATCTCCCGCCACAAAGATACCGCTTGTTTTTGTAAGAGAATTTTCTCCCGAATCAAAGTAACCTGCCTCATCAAGCTTTGCAAAGCCCTCAAACGGCTTGTTTTCGGGCACCTGGCCTATTGCTACAAAGAGTCCGGAAACAGGGATTTCTCTGTTCTCGCCTGTATTTTTGTTGGTGGCAACCACCGAGTCAAGCAAACCGTTTTCGGTATTGAGAGCGGTTATATTGGAATCAAGAACGGTTTCAACGTTATCCAAAGCCCTGATCTTCTCCACAAGCTTTGCTTCGCCTCTGAAGGTGTCACGGCGGTGAATGAGATATACTTTATTGCAGTAAGCACTGAGATAAACCGCGTCCTGAAGGGCAGTATCTCCGCCGCCTACAACTGCAACGTCTCTTCCCTTGAAGAAGGCACCGTCGCATACCGCACAGTAGGAAATACCGCTTCCGATAAGCTCGTCCTCTCCTTCAATACCTAACTTTCTGTGTTTAACACCGGTTGCAATGATAACAGTCTTACCGTCAAAGCTTTCACCGTCCTCACAAACTACTTTTTTGTAGCTTCCGTGGTCTTCAATTGCCACAGCCTTGGCAAATTCAACGTCGGCACCGAGAGCTGTTACCTGATCGAGCATATTTGACGCTAATTCATTACCGCTTATTTGCATGAGCGAAGGAAAGTTTTCTACTCTGGGTGAATATACTATCTGTCCTCCGAAAGAGTTACATTCCAGCAGCACGGCAGTTTTGCCGGCACGAAGCCCGTAGAGGGCTGCGGTCATACCGGCAGGTCCTGCGCCAATAATTACTATATCGTACATATTTCTTATGCCTTAACTGTTTCCTCAATGAATTTTTTAACATTGGAAAGATTTGTTATCTTTTCAAATTTTTCGTTGTCTGCAACAACGAGGGTGGGAGCCTGCATGATTCCGTATTTCTTTGCAAGGTCTGCCTTTTCTTCAGCATCGATCACTTCGTATGCGATACCTGCCTTATCGAGCATAGCCTTTGCCGCCTTACAGTTGGGGCAGGTCTTCGTAGTGAAGAGCATGATATGTGCATCGTCACCCATAACTGCCTTGTCATCAGAGCAAGCAGGACAAACCGCAGCCGCGAAAACTATCTTAGAGGGGTCTATATTGTAAACCTTGCGGTCCTTAAACTCCTTGGACTTACCGTCGTTCCAGTTCTGAACGGGACGGTAGTAGCCTGTGATACGGCTGTAAACCTCTGTATTCTCACCGCAGTCGGGACAGGTATAAACCTCACCTGCAATATAACCGTGGTTACGGCACACAGAGTATGTGGGAGACATTGTATAATAAGGAAGCTTATAGTTTTCAGCGATCTTACGGACAAGATTAGCCGCCGCCTTCCAGTCGGGAAGCTTTTCACCGAGGAACGCATGGAACACTGTACCCGATGTGTAGAGGGTCTGGAGCTCATCCTGAACGTCAAGAGCTTCAAAGATATCCTCGGTATAACCAACGGGAAGATGTGAAGAGTTAGTGTAGTAAGGAGTATCACCGGGCTCGGAAGCTGTTTTAATATCGGGGAATCTCTTCAAATCGTGCTTTGCAAGACGGTAAGAGGTGGATTCAGCGGGGGTAGCCTCGAGATTATAGAGGTCACCGTATGCTTCCTGATAGTCGGAAAGTCTTTCACGCATATGGTTAAGAACTTCCTTTGAAAATTCCTGTGTTTCCTTTGTGGTCATATTACCGCCGAGCCACTTTGCGTTAAGACCAACCTCGTTCATACCAACGAGACCGATGGTGGAGAAGTGGTTAGCAAAGGTGCCGAGATATCTCTTGGTGTAGGGGTAGAGTCCTTCTTCAAGAAGCTTTGTGATAATGGTACGCTTAACCTTAAGGGAACGCGCAGAGATATCCATGATCTTATCAAGTCTTCTGTAGAAATCAGCCTTGTCAATAGCCTGATAAGCAATTCTGGGCATATTGATGGTAACAACACCTACAGAGCCTGTGGATTCGCCGGAGCCGAAGAAACCGCCCGACTTCTTACGAAGCTCACGAAGGTCAAGACGCAGACGGCAGCACATCGAACGAACGTCGCTGGGCTCCATATCGGAATTGATGTAATTGGAGAAATAGGGAGTACCGTACTTTGCGGTCATCTCGAAGAGAAGCTTGTTGTTCTCTGTCTCGGACCAGTCAAAATCGGAGGTAATGGAGTAAGTGGGAATAGGATACTGGAAGCCTCTGCCGTTAGCATCGCCTTCTATCATGGTTTCGATAAACGCCTTGTTTACCATATCCATTTCCTTCTTGCAATCCTTATAGCAGAAATCCATTTCCTTACCGCCTACGATACAGGGGAGCTCTGCCATATCGGCGGGAACTGTCCAGTCGAGGGTGATATTGGAGAAGGGAGCCTGTGTACCCCAGCGGGAGGGGGTGTTTACACCGAAGATAAAGGACTCGATGCACTTTTTAACTTCTCTGTAAGAAAGGTTATCTACCTTTACGAAGGGAGCAAGATATGTGTCGAAGGAAGAGAATGCCTGTGCACCCGCCCACTCATTCTGCATGATACCCAGGAAGTTTACCATCTGGTTACAAAGAGTTGCAAGGTGGCTTGCGGGAGCGGAGGTGATCTTTCCGGGAACACCGCCAAGACCCTCCTGAATAAGCTGCTTCAAGGACCAGCCTGCACAGTAGCCTGTGAGCATGGAAAGGTCGTGAATGTGAATATCAGCTTCACGGTGCGCATTTGCAATTTCCTCATCATAAATTTCGGAAAGCCAGTAGTTAGCTGTAATTGCACCGGAGTTGGAAAGGATAAGACCACCTACCGAATAGGTAACGGTGGAATTTTCCTTAACTCGCCAGTCGGTAACCTTAACGTAGCTGTCAACGAGATCCTTATAGTCAAGGATAGTGGATTTCATATTACGGATCTTTTCGCGCTGCTTACGGTAAAGGATGTACGCCTTTGCAACGTCTCCGTATCCTGCCTGAACGAGAACAGACTCAACAGAGTCCTGAATGTCCTCAACGGCGATGGTGCCGTTCTTTACCTTGGGTTCAAAATGACTTGTAACCTTGAGAGCGAGGAAATCGATAATATCGGGATGGAACTGCTTGTTCTGTGCTTCAAAAGCCTTGGTGATGGCATCGCCTATCTTAGCTAAATTAAAATCGGTAAGCTTGCCGTCTCTTTTAATAACCTGATACATTGCTTTTCTCCTTCTGTTAGTTTGATATATTTTTTAATTTTATATGCAAATATTAAGAGCACCCTTTGCGAGGGTGCTCTCATTATACCACAAGAAATGGTAGTTGTCAAGAGTATTTCCACAAGATATTGTGTGAATTTTTATTCATTCACCACAAGATATTGTTATATTCCGCGAATGCCGACATCGGGCAGAAAGCCTTTAAGTATAAGGGCAAACCCCTCTAAGGTCTCCTTTGAATATGCCTGCATACCGTCCGAAAGTAGGTCTCCCGAGTCAATAAAATTCTGTAAATAGTATCTTTTTGCCCCCTTTATCCAGTGTCCGATCTCGTAAAAATCGCTGTGGTCATGATAAGGATCCACAACGGTGGTGCGAAATTCATAATCGACAGCATCCGAGAGCAAAAAGGCAACACTTTCCTCAATATCCGATAAGATATCCCTTGTTACACCTGCGGTAGCAAGATATTTGCTCTTTGAATTTTTGATATCCATTGCAACGTAATCACAAAGTCCCTTTGATACGATCTCCTTTAATTTATCGGGAAATGAGCCGTTGGTGTCCAGCTTTACAGAGTATCCAAGAGCTTTTATCTCTGCCAAAAAAGCCTCAATATCAGGCTGTAAAAGAGGTTCTCCGCCCGTTACGCATACACCGTCCAAAAGTCCCTGCCTTTTTTTCAGAAAGGAAAAAAACTCTTCTTCAGGCAGCTCTGCCGCCCTCTGCTTTACAAGTGAAGCGTTATGACAAAAGGGACATCTGAAATTACACCCCTCGGTAAAAACGGTACAAGCCGTTTTGCCGGGATAATCGAGGAGAGTAAGCTTTTGAAGTCCGCCTAAGATCATTTAATACCTCTTTCTTTGATATACGCTTCAACTATTGCCGCGCACTGACCTACGTATTCTGCGCAGGGACGCTTTTTGTAGTAGTTCTCATTTCTTTCCTCGGGATTGCCCCCAACTTCAGCTCCTTCAAGTATGTCGCGGCAGATGATAGAACCGTTTTCATCCTTGAATTTCTGTGCCGCTTCGCGGATAAGAACGTAATGCTCCTTCTTGCCCTCAACGTCCTCAGCTTTATCATAACCGTAAAGACAGCCAAGCACCATAAACATACCCGAAACCGCTCCGCAAACCTCTCTCATTCTGCCCATTCCTCCGCCGAAGGAGGAAGAGAGCTTCAATGCCGTTTCTCTATCAACTCCGATCACGTCCTCAAATGCCAAAAATACCGCCTGCGCGCAGTTGTAACCTTCTTTAAATAATGCCTTTGCTTTTTCTTCGTAACTCATAAATTCTCCTTTATTATTCGCCAAGCCTCTAAAAGACCTTCCATACCCCATGCCGCATTTGCAGGAGAGGTGGAGGGCAGGCAGTACGCTTGCTTGCCAAGAGTTGGCTTTATATATTTATTATAGTATTTTTCAGCAGTCCTTCCGTTTACATATATTCTTTCAACCTTTGAGTTCTCAAGGATAAAAGATATATCGTTAGGCTTTACGTTTTTTATGCTGCTGTCTGCACTTCCTTCTATATCACAGCTTTCAACAACATCCCATAGAGCGATCCTGTTCTTCAAAAGCAGATCCTTCTTTTCTTCATTGGTTTTCGGTTCGTTTTCATTCAAAAGTAGTGATATAAGCTTCCAGAAGCGGTTTTGCTTATGACCGTAAAAGAAATTTGACTCTCTTGACTTCACAGAAGGAAAGCTGCCGAGTATCAATATTTTTGATTCCTTATTATATACCGGAGGTATGGGATGTACTGTCATAGACGCTCCTTGAGATTTAATACTATTATTATACTATTATTCTATGGTTATTGCAAGAGGAAATAAGAAAACAGAAGCAAAAAACTGCAAGTCCAAGACTTGCAGTTTTATCATTTCATAAGCTCATCGGTTATTCTTAAAATCTCGGGAGCAATACGTTTTCTCTCTTTTTTTACCGTTAAATTATAAACAGGATAAGCCAAAGTAATCAAAGCTATCCCAATCACTCCGAAAGTTATTCCTACAGTAAAAACAAGAATGACCGAGTTGCCGAGTATTCTGCCGAAATCACTCATGACAATACTCATACCCAAGCCTAACATCAAGGTGCCTATCACTCCTAATATCAAGGCTGCCGTCGATGCTTTTTTAGTTACACTCTCATCCAGACGGCGAAGTCTTTCCAAATTGCTTTCCTCTTTTTTCTCGGGAACAGTATATTTCTCCCTAAGCTTTTTTATTTCCTGCTGTTCCTTGGCAGAATAAGAATATTCAAAACTATTATTTTCTATACTCATATTTTCTCCGTTTTTATTTTTCTAATCTCTAATGTTGACTTGGTAATCATATAACACGACAAAGTTATAAGGACAACCACTATTCCGGCACCGGTACTAGCAATAAGTATGCGTTTTGTAAGAATTGGCGTATTTCCTCCAAAAGCCGAAAGCATACCGGTTTCCAATGAAAGCATGGAAACCAGTGCCGCCGCAAGAGAAACATTCCCTGCACTCGACAAAACCGGGCTGTTATACTTACGGTATTTAACGATATTCATTACAGCTACGGTTGTTATATAAAAGGAATACATCGCCATTATATATATCAGTATGCCATAGTATTCAAACCCTCGATTCTGATACATCATCATAAGTATCGCGCCCGAAAGTAAAAGATTTATAAGAACCAGAATACAAGCACATATTCTTGCCCTTTTCCATTCTCCGAGCATATTCGATGCGATCTTATTCTTTCTTATATATTTTAACAACAAAAATCTCATAACTGCCAAAATTACATAGTAAAGTGCAAATATCGCAAACCAGACAGTTTTATATATCAATGCACAAGCAATATTTACCCCGATATATAAAAGATTGATACAAAGAGAACGGTAAAGAGAAAAATGTGCTCTGAATAATATATCGGTTAAAAATCTGTTACCGTACTTGTTTTCATAAACCTTTTTCTTTGCGGACTTCACTTTATAAGGCAGCACTTTGATACAAAATACAGTCAACACACATAAACTATAAAATGATATAGTATATGAAGTATAGCCTAATATCGTTTCCTCCCATCCCTTTATGAAAACAAGGACGAGAAGCACCGCACTTATAATTGTTAAAGCTATTATCAACCATAATGGCAGAAATATTGACCTTTTACCGATTTTTTTCCAATCAACCATTATCTTTTACGTGAAGCTTTACCGTAAAGGTACTTCCCTTTCCAAGCTCACTTTCTACCGAAATGTCGCTTTTGGTAATATCGATCACTCGTTTAACAAGAGCAAGGCCTAAGCCGTTGCCCTGTACAGAATGAGAGGTGTCTGCTTGATAAAACTTGTCAAAGATATGAGCACCTACCTCATTTGAAATTCCGCAGCCACTATCCGTTATTCTCACAAAGGCATACTCCCCTTCACTCTTCACACAAACCGAGACCTTACCGCCATTATCGGTAAATTTAAAGGCATTGGAAAAAAGATTATTCCATACAAGAGACAGCATTTCCGCATCTCCGCACATCATTAAGCCTTCTTCAATATCCGTTTCAATTTCTATATTTTTCTTTTCCCATATCTCTTCAAAAGAAAGTAAGCTTTCACGCAGTTGTTCCCCTAAATCAAAGGATATATTTTTAGGAAATATCTGTTGGTTTTCAAGCTTATTGAGCTTTAAAATATTAGAAATAAGGTCTGCAAGTCTCCTTGAAGCCGCGCCGATCTCCTTTGAGTATTCAATACGCTTTTCCTCGGAAAGCCCGGGAGAGCGCAAGAGGGTTGCGTAGTTTTGCATAACGGCAAGAGGGGTTTTAAGCTCGTGGGAAACATTGGCTACAAAATCGGTACGAAGAGTTTCTGTGCCGGACAGCTCCTGCGCCATTTTGTTAAAGCAATCTGCAATTTCATGAAAACGCTCGCTGGCATAAATATTCTTTCTTAATTTGATGCGAACAGAAAAATCTCCCTGTGTTATCTTTTGAGCCGCTTCTACTATCTGCTTTACGGGTCGTTCAACAGATATTTTACGTCGAATATAATCTATCAAAGAAATAATAAGACTTAAGAATACTACATTTCCGAAGGTCAGCTTTGCCGCTGCACCAAGATTTTCAGAGGTAAAGGTAATACCCATTGTTTTCATCATTACCGACAGAAAAAGCATCATTGAGCAGGTAATAACAAATGCTATCAAAAGAAAGAACAAAAGATATCCGTGTACAAATTTCAACACCTTTTTAAAAGTGTTTTTCTTTTTCATTTTAACACCGCCTTATATCCGAGACCGTGCACGGTTACTATTTCAAAGGAATTACACTCGCTTAATTTACTGCGAAGCTTTGTCATATAAACGTCCACCGTTCTCGGACCCGACGCGGTATCCGCATCCCAGAATTCATCCATAAGCTGTGTGCGGGTAAAGGTCTTTTTGGGATACGAAAGAAGCTTATACAAAATATTGAATTCCCTTTGAGTAAGGGCAATTTCTTCATCTTTCAAATAAGCGGTATGCTCATCTGCGTCCATTACAAACTCTCCTATTTCAACCTTACGGCTTGAAGCGATCTTTGCACGGCGCAAAAGGGCGCCTATACGCAAAAACAGCTCGTCAAGATCGATGGGCTTTACCATATAATCGTCAACTCCAACTCGGAAACCTCGCTGCTTTGCGGTAAGGTCATCTCGGGCGGTCATAAATAGAATCGGAATATTCTCATTTAAAGAACGAACCGTCTTTACAAATTCAAAGCCGTCGATATCCGGCATCATAATATCCGAAACTATGAGATCAAATACAGTTTCATACATTTCATCATAGGCAAGCTCTGCAGACAAGCATCCTACGGCTTCATAGCCGCTTTGATTCAAAAAAGAGCAAACCGAACGGTTAAGCTCACGGTCATCCTCTACTACCAATATCTTAAACATAAACAAACCTCCCGCAGTTTTATCTATTATAACACGCAAATGTTAAAGTTTTGTTTATATTTAGACGTATATTAAAATAATCGGCTCTTAGCCGATTATTTTTTCGTTTTTTCGATTCTTTCCTGCGCCAGAAGGGTTCTTTCGTTTGCTTCTTTTATTTGCGTTTGGCGGATGTCTTTCATCATCGCCTTACGAGTTTCGGGTCTGCCCATCGCCTTTGCTTCTTCCCACTGCGCCTTACTTTCTGCCTTTACAGCATTAAACTGAGCCTTATCAAGTTCGTGCTGTGCCTTTGCATCCTCTTTCATATCATTAAATGCATTTTTGAAAAATTCTTTAATTGACATTATTAAATTTTCCTTTATTAATTGTTTTTTTATTCTGATATCATACCTTTTAAGGAAGGGATATCCTTGGTTATAAATTCGATACAAGTAAACATTGTATCATCTGTAGGAACAGAGTTGTCGGCAAGCAACATATCAGATTCGAATCCAAAGCAAATGCCGGTTTCTTCATCTACATAGTAGGAATAACTTACGTTATGAGAATCCCCTCCTAATTTAATACCGAAAACTTTGCAATTTCTTCCTAATAATTCTTGCTCTCCCCGGCTCTTCATTCCGGGAATATATTGTTTTTTTGATTGTTCTGCGTATTCTTTGATTTCTTCGGTTGCTTTCTCTATATAGCTCTCGTCAACGCTTATATCCTCCGTGGCCACAAAAGCTCCGTCACTGTCTTTTTTGTATTCGGTATAACTTTCACTGCTTTTAATAAACAAAAGCTCTTCTTTACCCGATTTAAAATAAACGTTTTCTTCACTGTCAACAGTTTTAATAACAGTTTTAATGACACCCTCTTTGTTTTTAACTTGATACGTAATGCTATAGCTTTCGGGGAATTCAACCGAGTCGTTTATATCATCGGCAGAAGGTAACTCACAGCTTGACAAAGAAAACAAAGCCAATACAGTAAATATAAGTATCCATATCTTTTTCAAAAACATTTTATTCCCCCAACACCTTTTCACTAAGCTCGAGTATCTTTTTTGCGTACTTCTTTTTTCTATAGTTGAGAATTGATTTATATATAGGATAATTGATAATAGCTGCAAGCATTCCTATTATACCGATTATAATACCGGGAAGCATTGTATTCGATATACCGAGTGTTGTACCGATATCTGTCATAACGAGGCTCATTCCGCTTCCCATAATTATTGCCGCGACCGTTCCGAAAACATATCCGAATAGGATAGCCGGTTTTCTTACCTTTAAATCCAAAGCCTTGAGTTCTTCCAAACGGCTGTATTTTTTATCCGTGTATTCTGTTCTGATCTTCTGAACGATAAAATCCTGATCCATTCTGTTCATTTTCTTACCTCTTTCTTTATTTTACGTGTAAATTATATTGCTTGGTTGTTTTAGAAAGTTTTTTGGAATATTTAAGTTTTGTTAATTTAAACAATTATTCACCGGATATATGGGATACAAGCTCGAGTATCCTCGGAGTATATCTTTCCTTGGTACTACGAAATATCAGACGGTATATCGGATATGCAAAAATTATTCCGAGCATTCCGACAATACTAAACAAACTACCTACGAGCACCCAAAGCATTCCGTCTCCTATAAGCTGAAAACAAAAGCATATACCCAGGCCGAACATCAAAAATCCCATAACTCCCAAGCAAAGAGACTCTGCTATACCTGAAAAACGAACGCTTCTGTCAAGACGCATCAGTTCATCCATCTTGCTCTCGGGAAGATACTTTTTTCTGATCTCCATAATTTCATTGTTTTCCTTAGCCGAGTATCTGTAACTGAAGTTTGTAGTCTGATCCATTACCGACCTCTTATCAATTTATTTGTCTCCCGACAATCTTTTCTTTGCATCCTCAACGCTTTCGCCCTCTTTAGCAAAAAGCTTTTCAATACATTTATCGCTTACCTTGTTAAAGCCCTCGACAGCACCGTTCTCGATCTTTTTGTAACCGTTAACAACACCGTTCTCAATTTTCTTGTAGCCTTCAACCACTTTTTCTGCTATATTTTCGTTCTTATCTGTTAATTTAGACATTTTCTTATCTCCTTTTCTCATCATGCCACTATTTTATACCTCTCATGTTTTCAAGATTTTTTTGTAATGTTTAAGTTTTGTTAATCTGAAAAATAAAAAACGTGGTACTTTTGCGACGAAAAGTATTTCGCAAATGTCCACTTTGTTTTTAAACCTACGGTCAGTTTGATGACTTTGTAATCAAACAAAAAAGGCTTTCCAAACGGAAAGCCTTTTTAAATTTATAGGAATTTACTCTGCCTCGTGCAATATAACAAAGAAATACTTGCATAGTTCAAGGCGAGCTTGGGTGCGGCAACTTGCCGCTTAAAGTCCTCTCTTAACGTAATGAGTATGGAGAATCTCGTGAGCCTTATGGCTGTTGGGCTTCTCAAAGAACTCATCGTAAAGAGCCTTAACTGCGCTGTTTTCGTGGGACTTACGGAGATCCATCTCGGAGTCTGCCTTATAGAGAACGGATGCACGGAGCTCGCGGAGGTTAACGTTGTTACGAACAACTGCGGGCTGAGTAGGCTGACCGCCGCCGTTTACACAGCCGCCGGGACAAGCCATGATCTCGATGAAATCAACCTTGATCTCTCCTGCTTCAACAGCACGGAGAAGCTTCTTTGCATTAGCTGTACCGCTGGCAACTGCAACTCTAACGGTTACGTCACCGAGCTTGTACTCTGCACGCTTGATGCCTTCGATACCGCGAACATCGTTGAACTCGAGCTTTTCAAGGGGCTTACCGAGAACAACCTCTGCAGCGGTACGAAGAGCTGCTTCCATAACACCGCCGGTAGCACCGAATATTGCGCCTGCACCGGAACCGAGCTGGAAGGGTTCGTCAAATGCTTCATCATCAAGGGCTCTGAAGTCGATACCTGCGGTCTCGATCATTCTTGCAAGCTCACGGGTTGTAATAGCAACGTCAACGTCGAAGATGCCTTCGCCTGCAGCAGACTGTCCGTCTCTGCCAACCTCAAACTTCTTAGCTGTACAAGGAATTACAGATACGAAGAAGATATCCTTGGGGTCAAGACCGTGCTTCTGAGCATAGAAGGTCTTGTAGAGTGCACCGAACATCTGCTGAGGAGACTTGCAGGAAGAGAGATTATCGGTGAACTGAGGGAAGTAATGCTCACAGTACTTGATCCAACCGGGTGAGCAGGATGTGATAAGGGGAAGCTTACCGCCGTTCTGGAATCTGTCGAGGAATTCATAAGCCTCTTCCATAATGGTGAGGTCAGCTGTAAGGTTCATATTATAAACACCGTCAAAGCCGAGACGCTTCATAGCTGCAACCATCTGACCCTCTGTGTCTGTACCGGGCTCGTAGCCGAAGCACTCACCGATGGTAGCACGAACGGAGGGAGCTGCACAGATTGCAACGTGCTTTGTGGGATCTGCGATCGCATCAAATACCTTTGTTGTATCGTCTCTTTCATAAAGAGCACCAACGGGACAAGCAACGATACACTGACCGCAATTTACGCAGGAGGTCTCAGCAAGCTTAACCTCGAAGGGAGAAGCGATGTGAGTATCAAAGCCTCTGTCGTTTGCACCGATAACACCGATACCCTGCATTTCCTTACAAGCAGCTACACAGCGGCGGCAAAGAATACATTTGTTGTTATCACGGATAATAGCAACGGAGGAATCATCGATATCGTAGTGATTGGATTCGCCTTCAAAGTAGTCTTCATCAACACCGTACTCGTTGCAGAGCTTCTGGAGCTCACAAGAAGTAGAACGGATACAGGTAAGACACTTCTTTTCATGGTTGGAAAGAACAAGCTGGAGGTTGGTCTTTCTTGCTTTACGGATAGCGGGTGTGTTGGTAAGAACCTCCATACCCTCGTTTACGGGATATACACAAGCGGCAACGGGACCTCTTGCGCCCTTTACCTCAACGAGACAAAGACGGCAAGCGCCGATCTCGTTGATATCCTTCATATAGCAAAGGGTAGGTATATCTATTTTAGCAGCACGGCATGCTTCAAGCACGGTGCTGTTGGCAGGAACAGCATAGTCTCTGCCGTTAATTTTAATGTTTACGGTTTCCATTATTATGCTCCTTCCTTACTGTTTAACGATTGCGTTGAACTTACACTTTTCAATACAAGCTCCGCACTTGATACACTTAGCGGTATCGATAACATGAGGAGTCTTAACTGCACCGGAGATAGCGCCAACGGGACATACTCTTGCACAAGCGGTACAGCCCTTACACTTATCCTCGATAATAACGTAGGAGAGAAGGTTCTTACATACGCCTGCAGGACACTTCTTCTCAACAACGTGTGCTTCGTATTCGTGTCTGAAGTACTTAAGTGTGGAAAGAACGGGGTTGGGAGCTGTCTGACCGAGACCGCAGAGAGATGCGGACTTGATGTAGTAGCAGAGCTCCTCGAGCTTGTCTATATCTTCGAGTGTGCCGTTACCTGCGATGATCTTATCGAGGATCTCAAGAAGTCTTCTGGTGCCGACACGGCAGGGTGTACACTTACCGCAGGATTCGTCAACGGTAAAGTCGAGGAAGAAGCGGGCGATGTCAACCATACAGGTATCCTCGTCCATTACGATAAGACCGCCGGAGCCCATCATGGAGCCGATAGCGATAAGGGAATCGTAATCGATGGGAGTATCGAAGAGGGATGCAGGGATACAACCGCCGGAAGGTCCGCCTGTCTGAGCAGCCTTGAACTTCTTGCCGTTGGGAATACCGCCGCCGATCTCTTCAACAACTTCGCGGAGGGTAGTACCCATAGGAATTTCAACAAGACCTGTGTTTGTGATCTTACCGCCGAGAGCAAATACCTTTGTACCCTTGGACTTTTCTGTACCCATGGAAGCGAACCACTCTGCACCGTTTAAGATGATCTGAGTAATGTTAGCGTAGGTTTCAACGTTATTGATAATGGTAGGCTTGCCGAAGAGACCCTTAACCGCAGGGAAAGGAGGACGGGGTCTGGGCTCGCCTCGGTTACCCTCGATAGAGGTGAGAAGCGCCGTCTCTTCACCGCATACGAACGCACCTGCACCGAAACGGAGCTGGATATCGAAATCAAAGCCTGTATCGAAAATGTTCTTGCCGAGGAGTCCGTATTCTCTTGCCTGCTTGATTGCAACCTCAAGACGGTGAATAGCGATAGGATACTCTGCACGAACATAGATGTAACCTTCATCAGCACCGATAGCATAGCCTGCGATAGCCATTGCTTCGAGAACTGCATGGGGGTCACCTTCAAGGATGGAACGGTCCATGAATGCACCGGGGTCACCCTCGTCGGCATTACATACTACATACTTCTTACCCTTGGGCTGTGCCTGAGCGAACATCCACTTTCTTCCTGTGGGGAATCCGCCGCCGCCGCGTCCGCGAAGACCTGAATCAAGAACTGTCTTGATAACGTCATCGGGAGTCATTTCGGTAAGAACCTTACCGAGAGCCTGATAACCATCCATAGCTATGTACTCATCGATGATCTCAGGATTGATAAGACCGCAGTTACGAAGAGCAACTCTCTTCTGCTTCTTATAGAAGGTAGTTTCAGCAAGGCTTGTAACCTTCTCTTCAATAGCATCGTGATGCTCAGCATAGATAAGACGTTCTACGGGACGACCCTTGAGAAGATGCTCCTCAACGATCTCTGCAACATCCGACTCCTGAACCATGGAATAGAACGTTCCTTCGGGATATACGATCATGATAGGACCAACAGCACAAAGACCGAAGCATCCGGTAACAACTATCTTAACCTCATCCTCGAGACCCTTTGCCTTGAGTTCAGCCTCAAGTGCAGCCTGGATCTTACCGGAGCCGGAGGATGTACAGCCTGTACCGCCGCAAATTAATACATGTGAACGAATCATTTGTTACTTCCTCCTTAAATTAGTTATTCATTGTATATTCGGTAACGATATTGCCCTTCTGGATATGCTCAGCGAAAACGCGCTTAGCCTTATCGGGGGTCATCTTAACATATGTTACCTTTTCCTTACCAGCCTCGAAAACCTCAACAACGGGCTCGTACTGGCAGATACCGATACAACCGGTCTGTGTAACGGTGATAGCGTCGGAAAGACCTGCGTTTGCAACTTCCTCAACGAACTGTGCGAGAACGGGACGTGCGCCTGCAGCGATACCGCAGGTAGCCATACCAACAACGATACGTGTACCGTTTTCGCTGTCTCTTATTGCTACTTTATTCTTCATTTTATCTCTGATAGCAGCGAGTTCAGCTAATGATTTCATTAGTTTATTCCTCCAAAATTTTTATATTGTTCTGTAAGATATTCTCTGATCCATTCAAGCACCTCGGGCATTCCAAGCGAAACGTCGCCTAAAACCTCACGTAATTGCAGGGTCGAAAGTGTAACCTCTGCGCCCGGCTTTTGGTGGATATATTCAAAATCGATATCAGGCGCACCCATTATAAGGGTAACGAGAGTCGAGGTCATATCTCCTATCGGAGTAAAGTCGATACTCTTTGTATCAAAGGTTGCGGTAACAGTTGTTCCCACACCTACCTCGGATTCGATATTGATCGCTCCCCCTGTCTGCTCCGCCGCCAGCTTCAGAAGCGGTACGCCCAGACCTACCTTTCTGGTAGTACGGGTGGTATAGAAGGGATCTATAACGCTTTTTACAACCTCGGGAGTCATTCCGCATCCGTTATCCTTGATGGTTAGGGTAAGTATTCCCTTTTCATCTTCAATAAGCGATACCAAAATGTTTTTTGCTCCTGCGCTGACCGAATTTTCGGTAACGTCAAGAATATTAAGGGATAACTCCTTCATGGTTGAATATTACATGTACTTTGCGAGGATATCGTCAACATCCTCTTTCTTGAGTCTGCCATATACCTCGTTGTTTACGGTCAATACAGGTGCAAGACCGCAAGCACCGATACAACGGGTAGCCTCAAGAGAGTATTTGCCGTCGGGAGATGTATCACCCGCTGCAAGACCTCCGAGCTTCATGGAAATTCTGTCGATGATGTCACCTGCACCCTTAACGTAACACGCTGTTCCGAGGCAAACTGCAATAGCAACCTCGCCCTTGGGGTTAAGTGAGAACTGAGAATAGAAGGAAGCAACGCCATATACCTCTTCAAGCGAAACGTCCATTCTCTGTGCAATGATCTTCTGAACTTCTACGGGAAGATAACCGTAGATCTCCTGAGCCTGCTGAAGAACAGGCATCATTGCGCCTTCCGTGTCACGGTACTTGTCAATAACAGCGATAAGCTGTTCTTCCTGAGCCTTAGTACCGCGAAACATGACCGTAGTCAGTTTCTTTTTCATGTTTTTCTACCTCCATAGATGGTTTTTATTTAATTTTAATATTGATAATATTAAATAACAAATTTTTACGGACGAGAGCGCTTGAATAAGGCTCATCGTCTATCTCAAGTGAATGCTTTGCCTCGTTTATATCCCATAAATAATGGGCATCCGAGGAGCAAAGTATTCTTGCATCCTTTACGGCGGCATATTTTTCCCTGTAACTTTCGGCATTTTCCTTATCGTTAAATTCAACGGTGGTAAAGCCGTATTCGAGGGGAATATCGCCCAAGGTCGCTATCATACCGTTTGAGGTGCGGTCGATATGTGCCGGATAACACACTCCGCCGTAGCCGTGAACCAGAGCTATTGCGGTCTCAACATTATAATCGGTTGCGGAGATAAGTAATTTTTCCTCCTCGCCGAGTATATTGTCTGCTTCGTCCATATAATACTGATGTCCGAAGATATCCGGGCGGTTTTTTATATCCATTATATGACCCTTGACCTCCGCATCAAAGCTCATTGCCGTATCAAGATCCTCAAAAAGACAAACTAAATGAATATCCTCGGCTGTGGTGAGCTCCATCCCCGCTACGGGAATTATACCGTGCTGACGGCAAGCCTTGAAAAATGCAGGGCAGTTGCCGCAGGTATTATGGTCGGTCAGCGCCATTATGTTCAATCCGTTTATCACTCCCATTCCCGCAATGTTTGCGGGAGTCATATCGTCATCTCCGCAGGGGGAGAGACAGGAGTGAATATGCAGATCATAAAAGTATCTGTTCATTGCATACCTTATAGGCTGAAAGAGGTGTTCTTAAAAGGTTTATCCCCTGCGTTCTTGCCTTTGATATAACGTCGTCGCCTATCTCGGCATTTTCCGCTATAACAACACAGGCACAGTCTGTAAGAGAAGCCACGGCAATAACGTTAACGTTTGTCATGATGGTTACCCACATATCGCCGCTCTCGGCCTTTCCCATCACCCAGCTGAGAAGATCCCCGGTATAACCTCCCTCAATACTGCGCTCGCCGTCTTCAAGATTAAGAACCTCAAGATCAAGCTTTTTTATGAGTTCATTTACCGTCATTTTCTTCACGCTCCTTATAAAGCTCCCTTATCCTTTCACGCATGATGAAGATGCAGTCGCTTACGTCGCCGTTATTCTTAACAACGTCCTCCGCAAAGGCGCGGCAGGTGGGTGCGCCGCAGGCACCGCAGTCAAGATGGGGGAACATTTCGTATATCGCCTGAATATCAGCCATCTTCTTCATAGCCTCACCCATATCCGAGTCAAGCTGCATGACGGGAGAATATTCTATAGGCTGATCCCAGATGTATCCTTCGGGAACCTCGGTGGGATCTCTTCTTTCTATATGATTCTGAGATACCGGCAGATATCTGCGGAGTATCTGTAATCTCGCTTTTGCTATGTAGGGATTTTCAACGGTGAGCGCACCGCCTACACATCCTCCGCTGCAGGCATTGAGCTCTATAAATTCAAGTCCTGCAAAATTTTCGTTTTCTATTTCATCAAGAACCTTGATGCAGTTCTCGATGCCGTCGGCAGAAAGATATTTATCGTTGAATAGAGCCGCCGCTTCGCCGCCGCTTCCTGCCCAGCTTACTCCCACAAGTCCGGTCTGGGACTGTACCTCGGGGTTTACTATCTTTTTCATCGAATTGACCAGGAGGAAATATATCTCGCTTATCGATACAACTCCGTCAACAGCGCTTTTTTCAACACCGATGGGATTTCTCACATAGCTTACCTTTGCAGGACAGGGAGAAATAAAGACAGCACATATATCCCCGTCATTCAATTCGGGGTGCTTTTGCTTTGCTTCCTGCTTCGCCATCTTTGCCGCCAGCTCTATAGGCGGGATGATGGGAAGAAGATTATCGCAAAGATAAGGAAAGCGCTTACTGATCAGTCTTGCAATAACGGGGCAGGCAGAACTGATAACCGGCTTTGCTATATCTGTTCTGCGAAGATAATTACGGGTATATTCCGAAATTATCTCTGCAGCCTTTGCAACCTCGAAAACGTCATCAAAACCGCATTCCAAAAGTCCCGAAACCACGAAATCGATATCATCAAGATTATCAAACTGTCCGTAAAGAGCAGGTGCCGGCAAGGCGATTTTATATTTATAGTCTTTATATTTATCAAGTTTATCCGAAAGAGCTTTTTTCGCCTTGTAGGGGCAATGCTTTATGCATTCGCCGCAGTCGATACAACGCTCCTCATCTATAACCGAATGACCGTTTTGTATTCTTATCGCTTCGGTTGGACAACGCTTAACACAATTGGTACAGCCCTTGCATTTTTCTACCTGCAAATGTACCGAATGTTTAAAATTAGACATAATTACCCCTCCTTAAAAGAGGACTGTCATGGTCACGGTTGTACCTACGCCAACCTCTGACTCTATCTTCATATCGTCGGTATATCTTTTCATATTGGGAAGACCCATACCTGCGCCGAAGCCGAGAGAACGAACGTTTTCGGGAGCGGTGGAATATCCCTCCTGCATTGCAAGATCGATATCCGCAATACCGGGACCCACATCCTTCAATATAATGGTGATCTTATTGGGCTCAACGATAACGTCGGCATCACCGCCGTTTGCGTGGATCACCATATTGATCTCGCCCTCGTACATCGCCACCGATACACGTCTTATAACGTCGGGGGAAATTCCTATCTGACGGAGCATACGCTTAACCTGAACCGACGCCTCACCTGCAGAGGAAAAATTTTCGCCGTCAACGTCGAAATGAAATCTGATAGGCTCGCTCATAATAACCTCCTACTGATGCGCTATGGCGCCGCCCTGGAGACCGTTCACATAAAGCTCTCCGCAGGCTGTGTACATACGCTTGGGGGAAGTGAGCACAACGATATCACTCTCACGGGCTAATTCTATTATATCATCGGTAGGCTTTTTGTTACGCACAAAAACGATACACTTCATATCCATCATCACTGCGGTACGAACCACCTGAAGGTTACATAGACCTGTTAAAAGCACAGCCTGATCCTTAACAAACGCAAGCACGTCGCTCATCATATCACAGCCGCACGCGGTATGTACCTCGTCCTCAAGCTTATCTTCGCCGCAAACGACCTCTGCACCTAAAAGTTCAACGATCTTTGAGATTTTCATTTTGCTGCTCCTTTTAACCGGTGGGCCATATTTCCCTCCGATTTTATAAGTATTCAATATATTATACAACAACAAATAAAAAAAATCTATAGTTTTTGCAAAAATTCCGTTAAAAATTTATCTTTTAGTACAGGCAAATATCACCAAAAACGCAGAATTTACACAAATTTCACCTTTTCACTTGTTTTTCTCGGTAAAGAGGTGTATAATATATTATTATATTTCTATTTAGAGGTGAAAAAATTGTCAGAAGAAAATTGCACTCATGACTGTTCGACCTGCAGTGCCAACTGTGCTTCAAAAAAGCAGAGCCTGCTCGCTCCCCAGAACAAATTGAGTAACGTTAAAAAAGTTATCGGTGTTGTTAGCGGCAAGGGTGGTGTTGGAAAATCCCTGGTTACCTCCATGTTAGCAGTTAACTTCAGCCGTATGGAGTTCAACACCGCTATTCTCGACGCGGATATAACAGGTCCCTCCATCCCCCAGATCTTCGATCTTCACGGTTGCAAGGTTACAGGTACGGATGACGGTATGTTCCCTGTTGAAACAACTACAGGTATTAAGGTTATGTCCGTTAACTGCCTGCTTCCCGACAAGCAGTCTCCGGTTACCTGGAGAGGCCCTGTTATTGCAGGAACGGTCAAGCAGTTCTGGACAGACGTTATCTGGGACGACGTTGACTATATGTTCGTTGATATGCCTCCCGGCACAGGCGACGTTGCTCTTACGGTATTCCAATCACTTCCTTTGGACGGTATAGTTATCGTTACCACTCCCCAGGATCTTGTATCCATGATAGTGGCTAAGGCTGTCAATATGGCAAAGATGATGAATATTCCCGTTCTCGGTCTCGTGGAAAATATGAGTTATCTCAAGTGTCCCGACTGCGGAAAGGAAATTCCGATCTTTGGCGAAAGCAAGCTTGAGGCTGTTGCAGAGGAATTCAATCTTGACGTTCTCGCAAGAATACCGATCGATCCCAAGCTCACCGCAGCCTGCGACCGCGGCGCTATTGAAATGATGGAAAACGATTCTCTCGATACCGCAGTTCAGATGATCTATAACAGAACAAAGTAAAAAAACGCCCTCGGGCGTTTTTTTGTTGCATAAAAATTAAAGTGAATAACTGAAAGTATTATCAATTTGTCCAGATTCTATTTTTTTGCTTTTACTATAAACATCCAAGACATTTTCTGAAGAAACGTAATTTTTTTCTTTTCCTTCATTATAAGCACGTTGTCGCACTTCAGTAAAAACTTTTGGAACAAATTCGCAAACTTTTTCATTTTTAAAACTATAAAAGGCTTAGCCAAAAGAGTTGTTAATTCGAAAAAGTAAAATCTGCTCTCAGGGAATATTTCTTTAAACAGCTTTAGTTCTTTCATTTTAAACGGATGCTCGTCCTTACTCCTTAATTTTGGAGTAACAAAACAATAAAATCGCAAAAACCAATTCATACCAAGCGGTTCGGTAATAATTGCATATCCGTCAGACTTGAGAACTCTTTTGATCTCGTTTAATGCTTTGGGAATATCGGTAAGATGATGAAGAATGCCGTCAGCAATAACGATATCAAAGGATTCGTCCTCAAATTCAAGATTATGAGCATCCATTACCATCGCAACAAGATTATCATTCTTACCTATTTCAAAAGCATTCTTTTTAACTAATTCAATTGATTTCGGAGATATATCAATGGCACTGACAAAAGCACCGCTTTCCAAAAAAGAAATGGTCATATACCCTTTACCGCAGCCGAGATCCAAAACCTTTTTTCCGTTCAAATCGCCAATAAGCTCGGTTCTGAATTTGAACCTGTAAACCGAAGCAGCATCAATATAGAAATTATCCATATTTTTTCTTGCTTTCTTTTCAACCTTGGTATCCTGATACTCTGCTTCTCTTTTCAAGTATTCGACATTATCTCTCGTTTCCATTATTTTCTCCCGTAAAATAGAATAAATAGTATATTATGTTTTCATTTTACCTACAGTAATATTATCACATTCACCAACAAAATGCAACACAAAAATAAAAAATAGAGCAGATGATTCCAAAAACAAAACTACTTATTGCAACACTTGTGCTTTCCCTTTCTTTTGAACCTTACAGTATATTATTCTCAATCTTTAATATATCTCTCTTTCATCCTCTTCGTTAAGCTCTACGTCCTGTATTTCAAGAGCACCGTAGAAAACGCCCTCGTCTATCTTACCTTCATTATTGAAATGAATATACGCATTTGTATAATACTCACCGATATATTCGGTCTTATCTGCGTCGATATCATAATGCTTGGTTATGGTCTCGCCGTTTTCGGTAACCGAGCCTACGAATTTGAAACTAATATCCCCGTCATGCTCAAAGGTTGTTATATAAGGAGCAAAATTATCGTACGCATCCCTATCATAATTAAACGGTGCTATTTGTATAGTCTCGTTGTTATAACCGAGAACGGTAAGATATACCCAACCCTCCGAACCGTACTGCTCCATATCGGCATGGGGAGCGTATTCGTTATAAGCAAAATCCTCATCAAGAAATACCTGAACTCCCTTTTCTTCAAAATTAAGAACGAGATAGCTTTCATCATAATAGATAACCTTTATATCCTCGTCCTCCATATCCGCACCGGATATTCTTATGGTCCTGTCCTCTTCTATATAGGTATAGCTGTCGTAAAGATCATAATTATCAACGGGAGAACCGCAGGAGCAGGAATAAAAGAATTCGGCATTCTCCCTGAAGCTGATAGATTCGGTACAGCTTTCGTTGTAATGCATCCAATCATGAGAGTATAAGAATTCAGGACATTTATTCTCAGCATTCTCTTCCTGTTTCTTTGTTGAGTCCTTCTTTTTTGCACCATCGGTACAGCCTGCAAGGCTGATACAAATTACTGCTGCCATCAATAAACATAAAAACTTTTTCATAGGTCTGTCCTTTCTTTAAAAAGCGCCGGCGGCGCACCGGATTTTGCTCCTTTTATCAGTGCAAACATCTTACACAAAACGGAGCATTTCTATAATATAAAAAATGTCAAACGCTTCTGAGTAAAGAATGAACCAAGGAAACAAGCTCCTTCAGTTCCCTCTCGGCGGGCGCACTCTCAGGCTTTTTCAAACGGTATCTTATATCCTCGTACAAAGGGGTAGCTCTTTCAAGATCCGCCTTTCGCTGGGCCTTGAGCTTCTGGGTCAGAACTCTCGGTGTATCCGAACGTTTTATACCGTTATCACCCATACGTATAAGTCCGCAGTAAGTGGAATATGCATACGCATATTTTTCCTCGGGACTTTCCTTTGCCTCCAGCTCAGCATCAAATTCTTTTATGCTGAGATATTCAAGCCCCTTATATTCTCCGTACCTCGAATAATAATCTGCATAGGGATCCAGATATTCCTCGGTATCAACGTAGGTGCGGGGCAGCTCGTATTTTTCCTTTACCCCAATAAGTCCGATAAGCTCAAAGAGCGACTGAACAAATTCAAAAAAACCCTGCCACAGCAAACCCAAAACAGAGAACAGCTTTTTAAACAAATGCTTTTTATAAAGCCAATATCCTAAAACTATAAGAAAGCCTCCGATAACTATAATGTAACTTAAAAGCTGGGAAACGGTAGTTCCGCCTGTATTCTCCTCTAAAAGCTTACTGTTATCGGTTATTTCACTGACCGAGCCATTATCGTTTTTTTCGGAAGCGGTGCCAGAGCTTATATCCCTCTGCTCCCACTCGCTCCTTTCGTTTTTCATTTGAGAAAATCTTACCGAAGTATTTGATGCTATGGCATAATAGAGCGAAAACATAAGGGCAATGACCGTAAAGGTAACAAGTATATACTTTACCGTCAAGGCGAAATTATAGGAACGGAAGTTGTTTTCCGGCATACGGAATTTTGCGTGCTTTATCGATTCTTCAATATTATAAAGATTATTTACTATCATGAAAATAGGAAAGAATATCAAAAGACATATCGATAAAAAGCTCTGATCGGCTTTGAAGAATATCGAAAATATAAAGGTAAATGCAAACACCGCAAAGAACAGGGGGAGCATTTCCATAGGCAGTATCTTATTATACGGTATAAACCAGAACACACAGCCCGCAACGGAAAACAAGGCTAAAACTGCCGGAATAAGGTAAAGATAAAGGCTGTAGGGATCATAAATAATATCAAATCTTTTCAACAAAAAGGTAATGAGAAAATAAATGCCTACTCCTTCCAAAGCGCAGAGAAAAACGGGAAAAGCAATAACCTTTTTATCAACATAGTTGAGCTTTACCCCCTCAATACCGCTCTCACCGTCATTGGGCTCGCATCCGCTTATCTTACTTACGACCGTCTGCAAAAGATAACCTATGCCGAAAAATACAGCGGGGATGCCGAGAGATATCCACACCGAAAACTTACCCAAGCCGAGAAAAGCAAAGAGCTGAAGGGGCGGAGCTATAACAAGCATCACCGCGATCACTGCCAAAAGCTTACCGACACGGCTGTAATTTTTCGCGTTTACCATATTATGCTCCTTTCCTTGAATTTATTTATAGGTCTTGTAATATACGTCAAGTTGCTTTGGCAGATCTATGCTCGCCGAACGGTGGGAGGTAACAAAAACCGATATATTTATTCCTCTAGCCAAAAGTATCTTTGAAAACTCTACAAGCTCATTGTCAATATAAGGAGAGATTACAATGACACTTCTGTTATCATCTATTGCTTCATCCTTAAGTAAAAGCTCCAAAAGCTTTTCAAAGCGGCAAGAAATAAGTGTATTCATTTCCGCAAGCATTCTCATTGCGGGCATAAGATCTCCCCTATCCTTATATTCGGGGGATGTGAAATACTCATCCTGCTCTTCGCCGCTCTTACAGTTTGAAAAGAGCCTTACCGAGATCCCTTTAACACAGCATTCGTTTATAAGCGAAGAGCAAAGAGAAATACCCATCTCAGATATTTCGCTGTTCTGGGGAGTTGAGCCCTCTGTCTCTCTCTGATGGGACTGAATATTGAAGATAACGTCATAGGAACACTTTTCGTTATGCTCTTCAATATTTACCATCGGCTTCATAAGACGCGCTGTGCTTTTCCAGTTTATTTTGTTTATCGGGTCACCGGGCATATATTCTCTTGCTCCCGCAACGGCAAGAGGGTCGGACAAAAGATTAAAGACGGTTGAAATATCGCCGTAGGGGTCTGTTGCGGGCGCAAAGATCTTTTCTATATTTAAAGACTTAGGGAGAACGGTTATTCTGTTTTCCATACTCCTTTTCGAATCGAAATGAGTATATATCTTGGTTATACCGAAAAGATCGCTTACGGCAACTCTTACCGAACCGATGTAATAAACACCGCGTTTGCGGGCATTGATCCTCCATCGGCGTTCCACCGAATTATTCGGCTTCAGCACAAATACGCTCTCTACATACGGACGCGTTGTACTTCTTGTATTCCCTCTTGCGTTATCCGAATACAGGCAGAAATCAAGACCGTAAGGCAGCTGTGTTTCTACTCTTATGTTTGGCAGAGGCATATTCTTTGCGTTTTCAATATGCTCATAAAAATAGAAGTCATCGCCCTCAAATATCTCGTGGGTACTCGTTTTTGTGGTATAGCTAAGTCCGTTCAGCGCGTTTTTTCTGAAATGTCTTGAATATATGAAATAAACGATCAGTATTACGGCACAAGCAGTTATAAACAGCACTTTTTTACCTCTATACAATGGGTGTTTTTACAGAATCTATTATTCTTGCAATTATCATCTCGTTTGAATCGTTAAGATTGATGCTTCTCATAGATTCGGGTATGATACGGTGGGATAGACAGGGTATCGCAAGCGCCTTAACGTCATCGGGAAGAACGTAATCTCTGCCGAAAAGCGCCGCGTATGCCTGGCAAAGCCTCATAAGAGCAAGGGATGCACGGGGACTGACACCGAGGGCTATCTTTTCATCGCTTCTCGTAGCATTGGCAATATCTATTATATACTGAGCCACCGCTTCGCTTACCGTTATATTCTCCACCGCTTTTCTTGCCGAGATTATATCGTTGGCACTGCAAACGGGAGAAAGTGTCTTTAAGGGGTCTGCGGATCTGTAGCTCTTTAAGATCTTCATTTCAGCCTCTTCTATGGGGTAACCCAAAGACAGCTTCATTATAAATCTGTCGGTCTGTGCCTCGGGAAGGGGGAACGTACCCTTTGTTTCGATAGGATTCTGAGTAGCTATAACAAAGAAGGGATCGTTCAAAAGATAAGTGTTGGTACCAACGGTGACCTGCTTTTCCTGCATCGCCTCAAGAAGTGCGGACTGTGTCCTCGGTGTGGCACGGTTTATCTCGTCGGCAATAACGATATTTGCAAATAACGGTCCGGGGTGGAAGGTGAATTCCTGATTCTTCATATTGAAAAGATCAACACCGGTTATATCCGCAGGCAGAAGGTCGGGAGTAAACTGGATACGCTTACAGTTAAGACCTACAGAGCGTGCAAGGGAGTTGGCAAGGGTGGTCTTACCCGTTCCGGGAACATCCTCCAAAAGTATATGTCCCCCCGCAAAGAAAGCACAAAGCACAAGGCTTATTTCCTCATCCTTGCCCATCAATGCCTTGTTTATATTGTTTTTTATCGCATTACCTAATGCTGCAACGTTCATTTTTGTTTTCCTTTCTTTCATTAAGTTTCGCTATGATTTCACGTCTTATACCGCTAAATGTTACAAAGCCCGACCTCCCTTGCCTAATGGGAGGCTCAAACTCAAATCCTTGTTTATTTAAGACATATCGCTTATCAAAACTCTTATACTATATATTATCACAATAATCATCTTTTTGCAATAAATATCCTACAAGGTAAGGTGTATAATTTACATTATTACTTCCATCTTCCCGATTCTTCAAGCTTTTTCTGTGTCTCTAATTCTTTCTTTTCCTCACAAAAGCGCAAGTACAGTGATTTTCGGTATTTTATTCTGAAAAAAACCACACCACCAACCATAGCTATCATGAATATCAATGTGGGAACAATAGCCTTAACGATCGGCGAAAAGAAGAGAACAAAAGGAATATAGATAGGAATTGCGCCAGCATTAAAACGACAAGTATATAAACAAACCTTTTCCCATTCCTCATCGGTAAACCCTATGTCACTGTAATAATTTGTACCGAAATCTTCTTTACTTCTGTTTGTGTAATAATATACAGCTATAAATGCAGACAACATAAGGAGAAAAACAGGTACAACCGACAACGGTTCAATATTAATATAATTTTTGAACAGCAGAGTTACCGTAATATTTGCTGCCAAACTAACAGCATAATACAGAAACCATTTCATTTTATAACCTCTGATTTGCATAATTTACCTATGTACAAGTTGATTATACCATACATCTACAGATAAATGTCAATACTTTATATCATTTTTAAGTATATATTCCCCAAAAATGAAATTTCTTTTTCTAAATTATTGACTAATTTATATAATAATGATATAATTATCGATATGCTATTGACAAACCATGAATATGGTTGTATAATTATACGCATAACAATGAATAATAAATCATTCGGAGGAAATATATCATGAACAAAAAGGACATCAAAAAAGTAGTTCTTGCATATTCAGGAGGTCTTGACACCTCAATAATTATTCCGTGGTTAAAGGAAAACTACAACAACTGCGAGGTTATCGCAGTTTCCGGTGACGTTGGACAGGGCACCGAGCTTGACGGTCTTGAAGAAAAGGCACTTAAGACAGGCGCATCCAAGCTTTACATCGAAAATCTTGAAAAGGAATTTGTTGAAGATTACATTTTTCCCACCATGCAGGCAGGCGCAGTATATGAGAAGGATTACCTCCTCGGTACATCCTTTGCAAGACCCTGTATCGCAAAGCGTATCGTTGAGATCGCCATAGCCGAAGGAGCTGACGCTATCTGCCACGGCTGTACCGGTAAGGGTAACGACCAGGTTCGTTTTGAGCTTACCATCAAGGCTTTTGCTCCCGATATGGCAATCATTGCTCCTTGGCGTGAATGGGATATCAAGTCCCGTGAAGAGGAGATCGCTTATGCTGAAGCGCACAACATTCCCCTCAAGATAAACCGCGAAACCAACTATTCCAAGGATAAGAACCTCTGGCACCTTTCTCACGAGGGTCTTGACCTTGAGGATCCCGCAAACGAGCCTCTTTACAACAAGCCCGGCTTCCTTGAAATGGGCGTTTCTCCCGAGATGGCTCCCGATAAGCCCACCTATGTAAAGATCAGCTTCGAGAAGGGTGTTCCCGTAGCTATCGACGACGTTAAGATGGATTCCGTTTCCCTTGTTAAGAAGCTTAACGAACTCGGCGGTGCTAACGGTATAGGTCTTGCAGACCTTGTTGAAAACCGTCTCGTTGGTATGAAGTCCCGTGGTGTTTATGAAACTCCCGGCGGAACAATTCTTTACCGCGCTCATCAGGTTCTCGAGACAATTTGTCTTGACCGTGATACTCAGCACTATAAGGAAACTCTTGCAGTTAAATTTGCAGACCTTGTATATAACGGTCAGTGGTTCACTCCTCTTCGTGAGGCTCTCTCCGCTTTTGTTGAAAAGACCCAGGAGACCGTTACAGGTGACGTAACTCTTAAGCTTTACAAGGGTAACATGATCAACGCAGGCGTAACCTCTCCCTACACTCTTTACAGCGAAGAGATCGCAACCTTCGATGAAGATGACGTTTACGATCAGACCGATGCTGCAGGCTTTATCAACCTCTTTGGTCTTCCCATTAAGGTTAAGGCACAGAGCCAGCAGAAGAAGAACGGGTAGTACCCGTCGCCAAAAACGGGCTTGAAGTTCGGCAATGACCGCTTCTTTAAATACCCGAAGTGAAATAAAATTATACAATAATTGGGGTTGTCATTTGGACAACCCCTTACTTTTATGTTAAACTCAATACGAGCTTGCCGACGGGTGCTACCTGCCTTTATTTTAACGTATAGGCAAGTACTTTATTTCGGGCATCCAAGAAAGGGATTTTGCCGTAGTTCATGCTCGATAATTGCCCGCGGGTGCTACCTGCCCTTATTTTAACGTATAGGTAAGTACTTTATTTCGGGCATCTAAGAAAGGGATTTTGCCGTAGTTCATGCTCGATAATTGCCCGCGGGTGCTACCCGCTTTTTTTGTTCCTCTTCATAACTCTCTCGGTCTATTACACCAAGGGAGAGCATCTTTTCTGTCCATAACTGAAGAGCCTCAACGGTTACGGAAATCCGCTCAAGCTCCTTTTGTATATAAACGAAATCCTCCAATTCGTCCTGCCTTACCGTTCCGTCCGAGGCGATCTCTATAAATCTGTCCTTTTTACGTTCCATTGAATTAAGGGACGCTAAGATCTCAAGAACTATCTGCGCCAGCTCCTTGGTTTTGATTTCGGGAACGTATTTTTTGCCTATGGGACACTCGTTAGCACAAAAGTAATTACAAAGCTTCGGCTCGTTATACTTTTCTGCCATACAGAGAATTTCTTCGGGATAGGCGGTAGTTTTTTCATTTTCTATCTTTTCGATTCGTTCTGCCGTAACCGAGCCTAAAACGCTCTCCGCCTTTTCGCGGGTGTAACCCAAATTTTCCCTTGTAAGCTGATAAATATTCTTGTTTGCTTTTACTGATGCTCTGCCCATCTCGTCACCTCGTTTAATATTATCCAATTATATAATACCATATATCCCAATAAAATCAATAATAAATTCGGTAAAATAACTTATTCTATTTTGTTATTATTACATTAACCGTATTTTTCAAAGAAACATTTACAAAGATTGATTTTTAGTATATAATATCCTTATCATCACCAAGGAGAGAGATCATGGCAAAAACAAAGCATCCTGAACTTTGAGCTTTCCCTTGGATCAAAGCCCGGACGTCATGAAAACGACAGATATGCAGTAATGACTCTTAACGATTTTTTCGCAGAGGCTTACGAAATTGCGCTTAAACTGAGAGACAGCTACGATTTATATTGATTTATTTTAAAAAATGTGGTATAGTGTTTTATTATACAAAGAATTAACGGAGTATTATTATGGAAAAAATGTGGGCAGGCCGCTTTGCAAAGGAGCTTGACGCAGCGGCAAATGACTTTAACTCTTCAATACGCTTTGACTCAAAGATGTTCCGCGAGGATATCCGCGGATCTATGGCTCATGCGGCAATGCTTGGTGCAAAGGGCATCATCCCTGCCGCTTCAAGCGAAAAAATAATCGAAACCCTGGGCGAGATTTTAGCAGACCTTGAAGAAGGAAGGCTTGATTTTGATATGAATGCCGAGGATATACATATGTTCATCGAAGCAGAGCTTACAAAGCGTATCGGTGATATCGGCAAACAGCTTCACACCGCAAGAAGCCGTAACGACCAGGTCGCTCTTGACCTTAAAATGTATATGAAGACAAGAACCGATGAGGTCATCTCACTCGTAAAGGAATTGATGGAAGCACTTCTCATGCTCGCAAAGGAGCATAAGGGTGTTATCATGCCCGGCTATACGCATCTTCAAAGAGCACAGCCCGTCACCTTCGGACACCATATGATGGCTTATGCCATGATGTTCTCCCGAGATATAGTCCGCCTTAAAAACGCAAAGACCTTAATGAACATTTCTCCTTTAGGCTCCTGCGCTCTTGCGGGTACCACCTACGAGACAGACCGCGATATGGTAGCGTGTGAATTAGGCTTTGACGGTGTGGCATTAAACTCTCTTGACGGTGTTTCGGACCGCGACTACTGTGTTGAGCTTTCCTCATGCTTTGCGATCATCATGATGCATCTTTCCCGTCTTTGCGAGGAAATAATCATGTGGTCAAGCTGGGAATTTAAATTTATAGATCTTGACGATTCCTATTCCACAGGCTCAAGCATCATGCCCCAGAAAAAGAATCCCGACATGGCAGAGCTTATCCGCGGTAAAACAGGCAGAGTTTATGGCGACCTTATGGGTATTCTTACAGTATTAAAGGGTATCCCCCTTGCATACAACAAGGATATGCAGGAGGATAAGGAATCTATATTCGATAGCGTTGAAACCGTTTCCGCCTGCCTTTCGATTGCAACACCCATGCTTGCAACCATGCGGGTAAATAAGGAAAATATGTACCGCGCCGCCTCCGGAGGCTTTATCAATGCCACCGACTGTGCAGATTATCTTGTTAAGAAGGGTATGCCCTTCCGTACCGCGTACAAAATAGTAGGTCAGAGCGTAGCTATGTGTATTGCCGAAAAGACCACTCTTGAAGAGCTTCCTTTTGAAAAATACAAGGAAATGAGCGAGCTCTTCGACGAGGATATCTACGAGGCTATCAACCTTGAGACCTGCGTTGCAAAGCGTATCTCCAAGGGCGGTACAAACGTTGCTTCTGTTGAAATGCAGATAGAATATATTGAAAATTTCTTAAAAGAAGTATGATCAATAATGATATAAATTAAAAAATGCCCTGCGGGGCATTTTTTATTGCTTATATTATAAATTCATCTCCGTCGGCAGGTAAAAGAAGCTCGAAGCTGTTTTTACCCATGCGGCTGTTCAATTCGTCATATCTTTCCTCGGGGTAAACGTGTATAACGGCTATCCTCTCAGCATTACAGGAATCAAACTTTTCAAAAAGGCCGGATATCTCGGGATGGGCACATTCCGATACTATCATATCAACAGCCTCCCCCTTTTCAAGATACTTGGGAAAATCGATAAGCTCGGGGGTCATATCGCTTGTAATATGTACCCTTTTACCCTCCGCCTCTACAAGGAATCCGTGGCAGATACTGTTGCCCTCCCAGTCGATAAGATGCTTTGTTTTAACCGAGGAGACCTTCATAAAAAGATCGTTATAGAAATTACCCTCGCAGATCTTGAAGAATCTTCGATCATACTCCTTTGAGTAACGTGCCATCTGCTCGTCATCGGGAAGATAGATCTTTGCGTTTATGCTCTTGTTTTCGCAAAGCTGTGCAAGATAGAGAAGGTGGTCTGTATGGCGGTGGCTTATAAAAATACCCTTGATCCTGGAAAGATCGTAATCCTCCTTTTCTAAAATTTCGGCAACGGGTGCGCCTGCATCAAAAATATACGAGCGCCCTGCGCTTTCTATAAGTATGCACTGGCGGTTTTTGTTTGTTTTCGAATCCTCCATGCCATGGTTAGTTCCTAAAAATCTTATCTTCATGACTCAATTATACTGTAATCTCCGCTTTTCAAAACGGAAACAAGCTCCTCCATCGTAGTAATTTTCTTTTCTGTTATTATACCGCCTTTGCCGAGTGCACCCGCATCGTGAAAATCGGAGCCTGACGTAAAAGGTTTGTTATAATACTCGGCAAAGTTTTTTGCCAGCCTGTTACGAAGCTCGGGGGTACCCCCGTTATATACCTCTATACCGAAAATATTTTCGGGAGGCTTGACCGTCATATTATCCCGGAAGGGATGCGCCTGTACCACTATTGCTTTTTCGGGCAGTATCTCCAAAAGCTCTTCCGGAGAACCAAGACGGTTTAACAAGGGAGCATTATATAAAAACTCCTCGTTTATACCGTAAACAAGGTAATCATTTATCATAGGACCGTCAAAACGGACCTCTGCACCGAGAAGAACGGTAAATCCGCATTTGTCCCCCTCTTCCTTTGCGGCACGGTAACCCTTCAGCCAACGGTCGATTATCTCTCTGTGACTCTTTCCCTCAAGCTCATCCTTGAACCATTCGTAAAAGATTGCGAAATAATGGTCGGTGATAACCACTCCGTCATAACCTATTTCCTTATAAAGCTTTACTATACTTGCTCCGCCTTCTTGTGCAACAAGATCGTTCTCGGCGGTATGCACGTGCAATTCAAATTTTCCCATAACAGACCTTTTTAAAATTATTTGCTTTATTTTATCATAAATTGAAATAAAAATCAAGCAAGGGATAATAATAATTACATGATTATTGTAAATATGTTAGCAGCTTCTCTTATCGGGATTCTTGCAGGACTCGGAGTGGGGGGCGGCGGACTTTTAGTCATATACCTTACCCTTGTGCTCGGCACGGAGCAGTTACAGGCACAGGGAATAAATCTATGTTTTTTTATTATCTGTTCCGCTTCCTCTCTATGCATACATTTTAAAAAGAGAAAAATCAATATACGGCAGATACTTGCCCTTGCTATAACGGGAATAGTCAGTTCACTTTTAGGTGCTTATATTTCCCGTAATATCGATGCCTCCCTTTTACGGCGGCTCTTCGGCGGACTGCTTGTAATAAGCGGAGCTCTTGCGTTTTTTTCAAAGAAGAAAGGGTAACACATTTTTATAATTCCCATAAGATAATAACAGAGCGTACCAAAAAGGAACGCCGAATTTTAGGAGGATATTATAATGAATTGCCTTTGCGATATTTTTGATAACTGCAACATCTGGATCTGGATCGTTCTTATTTTAATACTCGTTGCTCTCTGCGATTCCTGCGGAGGTTCAACATACAGAAACGACCGTTGCTGCCATTAAGTAAACGAAATAAAAGGCTGTCATAATGACAGCCTCAGCTTGTCGATAAACTTATCGACAAGCTGTCAGGCTTCGAAAAAGGAAGCGTAGGTTTTCGTGAAAAGGGGTCGTCGGCGTACTATGTACGGTAGAGCCCCTTTTCGCGGAAAAGAGTGAAAACGCGGTGTAAACTCAATGTTTACACCGCGTTTGAATGCTTATTGCGCTTTATTGGGAGTGGTAATTCTTAATATCTTATATCGGTATGACGCAGAGTAGTACTTAATTAATAATTACTTTCACACGTCCGACCGACTTTTTCGACAGTCTGAAAGGCTGTCATAATGACAGCCTTTTTACACGTCTGACCAACTTTTTGAAGTTTACATCCAGCCCTTTACAAGATCGGGGAATAATTCCGAGCCTGCCTCATGGTTCTTTTGCAGCCAGAGACGGCGGTATTCCTTAAAGAGCTTTTCGCATTCGTCCTTGTCATATCTGCCCAAAAGCACCTTTGCAAGAACGATAACGATATCGCAGTTGCATTTAAGCTCATCCATAACGTTTTCCTTTGCGTCAACTCTGTCAAGCTCTGCACGTATATCAAGCATATACTTAAGAATACGTTCCATTTCAACCTTACGAACGTCATTAACGTCATGGCGGCGCATAAGGCTCTGGTTGATCTGTGTACCGTTAAACATAAGCTCTTCCATGATATAGAAATTACCCATACGGTAAACAATGTCTGCAACAGATCTTTCGCTCTTTGTTCCGTAAACGAACTTATCAAGATATTCGGTTACCGCATAAAGCATCTGTCTTCTTTCGCCGTATGCAATTTCGTTGTTATGATTTCCGCAGTTCCAGGAAGCATATCCGCCCACCGCAAGGGGGAAATACGTAGTATAGGGCATCTGAGGATGTCCGTCATCGCCCCATTCGGTAAGAAGGAATCCCTCTGCGCCGTAATATGCTCCGTTTTCTGCGGCATTTGTGATATTTACGACCATGTTGTTCATTCTTCCGGTCAAGCTTCCCCACATGGAGGTACCGGGACAAACGTAGAAACGAAGTCCCTGCTCGGAAAGCAAACGGCAGTTACGGTCATAATGATGCTCGGTTTCGTAACCCCACTGCATAACAATGGCATTCTTGGGAATATTGGCAAGCTGTTCGGGATGCTTGAATACAATATCGTCAAAGAACATAGGGGTCATACCGTATTTTTCGGATGCAAGGTCAATTACCCTGTTGAGATATTCCGTATAAACGTTACCGACACCGCGCTTATCGCATTCTTCCTTTGTCTCGTTCAAGCCGAGCTCGTGGGGCTCATCCATACCGATATTGAGTATGGCGGAAGAAAATGCGGGCAAAAGACCTTCATAGATCTTATCAATAAGCTCAAGAGATCCGGGAAGGAAGGGATTGAGAGTTTGGGAAGGCTTCCCGTCCTTTCCTGTAATGGCAAGGGGAGCTATCTCCTTCTTCGCAGTCCATGCGCCCATATGGCCAAAGCTGTTCTGAAGGGGTACAAGATTTATATATCTTTCCTTGCAGTAAGCATCAAGCTCCTTTATCTCCTTCTCGGTCAAGGGCTGTGTATCCTTCCAATATTCCTCAAAGCCCTTATATTCATATACAAAGCTTTCCATATAAAGCTGAAGCTGATTATATTTAAGATCGCTCAAAAGATCGCAGAGTGTCTTTAAATATTCAAGATTCGGTATCTTACCGCGGCTGATATCGAGCATATAGCCTCTGTTCTTAATAGAAGGCTCGTCTTCGATCTCAAGGAAGGGAATATTTACGGCATCATGTGCAATTATCTGCTTCAAGGTGGTATATGCTCGGTATGCCGCCTCGTCATCGGCATATTTCACAGAAATACCCTTTTCGTCTATCTCTATCTCATATCTTTCCGGTGTATCGTAGTCAGCCTTTTTAACGTCGATTACGGTATTACCTTTTTTAAGTGATGCAAAAAAGGGGAAATCTTTATCACAGCTGATCTTAAAACCGTCAGCCTTTAAAAATTCGTCCTTAACATTTAATTTCTGAGGTCTTGGTACTAAAAACATATCGTTTCTCCTTAATTTTATAATCCTCTGTTTTTAAGGTCAGCCACAAGCTGAACATAAAATTCTCTGACATCAAAGCCGCGGAGGTTCGTGCGGTTAAGGTCTATTATATCTGCATGGGATACCCCTCGGCTTCTGTTGGTACGGACAAGGGTATATTTTTCACCCCACTCAAAGGAAGTTGTGGGAACGAGCCCGTCATTTGGTCCGTTATAATGCTTGACTATTATACTTGATATATTGGTGGGAAATTTTCCGTGTCTCGCTCTGCGCAATACCGAGCCGACGCTCTGACAGTATATGCCCTCGGGTATTTCCTCGGGATCAAATCTTTCGGCGCAGGCGCTTTCCGTAAGACTGCGTGCTCCTGCAAGAAAGTCGGGAGCCGGGTCTCCCAGCTTATGTGCCGCGGTATTATATGTACGGGCAAATATCCTTTGAATAAAATTCGGTATCTTTTCCAAAAGAATATCAGCATAACCGCATCCTCTGTTAGGTGTATTTACAGTTGTAAGAGATGCTACGTGCTCTCCTATACCGAGATGCTTTATGGCATATCTGCAATCAAGACCGCCCTTTGAATGGGCTATGATATTGAATTTTTCCGCACCTGTTGCAGCCACGATCTTTTCTATTCTTTCTCTTAATTCCTCGGCACTGTCCTCAACGCAAAGAGCGGAGGAATGCTCACCGTAATAAATGGTTGCACCGTTTGCAAGAAGCTGTTCGGGAATTCTTCCCCAATAATTCAGATGCTTGTTATCGCGGAAGAAAAAGCCGTGAACCAACAGAATGGGATATTTAGTCTTACATATCTCCTTATCCTTACGTTTGCTGTTTAAAAGCACCTTTTCGGTCTCGACCCTCTGCTCGCGGAAAACTATACGCAGAATATTTCCCAGAACCAGAAGGTTTACCGGGAACCACCATGCCAAAACAATACCCAATATCCTGTGTATTATACCGAGCTGTAACGACGAACAGTAAACGCTTATAATACCGTTCCAGAATATTACCGAGAGCAATAGAATACAAAAAAGGGCATTAAAAATTATCTGCTTTGCATTAAGAGAAAAATGATATCCTACCCCCGCCTGAATTATCACCGATACGCAAAGAGTTACAAGAAATATAAGCAGACATTCCGCACCGTGGTTACATATACTCAGACGCCCGTTCGTTATCTTCATATCGGTAAATCCGGGAAGAAGATTCGCTATAAAAAGAATAGCAAGAACGGGAAAAATAAGATACCATCTTTTTATAATAAGAAAAAGAGAATTTGCTGCAAAAATATACATAATACAAAAGATAAGACGGTAAAACAATGCCGAAATTCTTCTGAAAAAGTTCCCCATTTGCAGTCCCTCCTTTTAGTTTATTAATATATCTTATCATACAAAAGGCGATTTGTAAATAGAAAATAAGCGGCATAAAATAAAAAAAGTGTGTTTATACTAAAGAAAAAGGAGGTTTTATTATGATAGAACAGGATACCATAAAATTATTGAGAGAAACCGATGCGGGCGTGCAGATGGGAATTGATTCGATAAGCGACGTATTGGATAACGTCAAGAGTGAGGAATTCAAAAAATACCTTATCCGCTGTAAGGACGAGCACGACAGACTCGACACAAGGATCCGTGAGCTTTTACACAAATATCATGACGAGGGCAAGGATCCCAACCCCGTGGCAAAGGGAATGAGCTGGATAAAAACCAACGTTAAATTAACCATGGACGACTCGGACAAAACTGTAGCAGAGCTTATCACCGACGGCTGTAACATGGGTGTGAAATCCTTGAATAAATATCTTAACCAATACGAGGCAGCAGAGGAAGAGGTAAAGGATATCACCAAAAAGCTAATTAAGCTTGAAGAGGAATTGGCGAAGGAAATTCAGAAATATTTATAAGGGAGCGTTTTTTCGCTCCCTTAATTAATAAATTCATTGTTTATTTCGCTCTTCATAAAGGCAACGAGCTCTTCTCCCGCGTATCCCATAGAGACAGCCAACGTAAGCTTCATATACGCAGATTCAAGGGTCATGTCAAGCGGTATCATCCCGCCCATTTCCACTGCGTCCGAGGTGGAGGAATATTTATCACTGCCGTTGGCACAGCAGGCGATAAAGACAGGTATTCCCTTTTGCATACATTCTATACCGAGAGTAAGAGCCGAGGATGAATTATACCCTCCCACACAAAGAGTACCCGAATGAAAGCTTCCGTGAAGAATTGCGGAAATACCGTCGGTATTTATTTCGGAATAATCGATACCGACATAGGGCTGTATGACCTTTATCCTTTTTGCAGAAAAACGCAAAGGAAATTCTACACGTTTACAGCTTCGCTTATCGGAAAGGATCTTACAGTCGGTAAAGATATACACATCGTCTGCAGCAAACACCTTATTTGCAGATGCATTATAAAAGTCGTTTGAATAATTTCTGCATTGCATAAGTGTTGCGCCGAGATGTATATAGGTCATACCGTCATCGTTACGGTAAGGAACGTAAACGTTCGGGGCTATTCCCTCCATTATAAGCTCTACAGCCGCGGTGAAATTGGCAGTTGCATTGCTTTCGGGATGAGGAACGGGGGATTTTGCCGAAACAAGCATTACAGGTACCGAGATATCATAAAAAATATAGGAAAAAAGTGCCGCGGTAATGGCAAGAGTATCGGTACCGTGGAGAACAATGACCCCCTTATAGGAATCGAGATTCTCTGACGTTAGCTTTGAAATTATTTTTCCGAGCTTTTCAAGGGTCATGTTTTCACTTAATGTTTCAAAGCCTAAAGGAATATCCTCGAAAAGGTCAGCTGAACGCTCTGCATATTTTGAAGTGCTTTTTCCGAAATACTCAAAAAGCAGTCTTTTTGCATTTTTTACATCAACCTCACGGTGCTCCTTTTCGGGGTTATATACAGACCCTATGGTTCCGCCTGTATGGAGAACAAGTATTTTTTCTTTATTCATTTCATCATCCTCCCTCTTATCCTTTGCACTTACCGAAAAATTATACCATATCGGTAATTCAATGTCAACCAAGCTCTTTCGTACAAATTATCATTGACCTGTAAATGATATTTATAATTTGTGAAAAATCATCCGCTTTTTTGCAAAAATTAGAATATTCTACTTGATTTTTCCTGTATATTCTGTAGTATTAGATATATAATGTATTCAGAGAAAGAGTGGTAAAAATGGAAAACACAATGAAAAAAAGCGGAGGCTGGAGAACTAACAAGTGGGTCCGCGCAGCTATCCCCGCGCTTTTGCTTCACTGCAGTATAGGTACTGTATATTGCTGGTCTATATTCAGCCAGGATATCGCTGATTATATCGGCTTTTCCAAGGGCGCTGCCGAATGGGCATTCAGCTTTGCGATCTTTTTCCTCGGTATGTCCGCGGCGTTTCTGGGAAACGTTGTTGAAAAGGATATTCACAAATCATCGCTTATCGCGGCTGTCTGCTTTGCCGTTGGTATGGCAGGTACGGGCGCTTTTATCTGGTACGGCGGTAAGAACCCCGGCAGTATCGTTGCTCTTATCGGTATCTACCTCTGCTACGGTCTTATTATGGGCATCGGTCTCGGCACAGGCTATCTTTCCCCCGTCAAAACTCTCATGCTCTGGTTCAAGGACAACAAGGGTCTTGCAACAGGTCTTGCGGTAGCGGGCTTCGGTGCGGCAAAGGCTATTGCCAGCCCCATTATGGAAAAAATGCTTAAGGGCCTCGGCGAGGGCGGTATCTATAAGATGTTCCTTATTCTTGCAGCCGTTTATTTCGTAATGATGTTCATAGGACACCTTCTTTTAAAAAAGCCCGACGATTGGTACGAGCCTCAGAACGCAGAAGAGAAAAAGAGCATTTTATCCGTTCTTAAGATGCGCCCTATATCCAACTATATAGGAATCTGGCTTATGTTCTACATAAACATCACCTGCGGCCTTATGCTTATCTCCCAGGAAAAGTATATCGTTAAATGTATCGGTCTTGCAGGAGTTGTAGGTATCATTTCCACTGTATCCGCTATATTCAATGCAGGCGGCCGTCTCGGATTCTCAACCTTGGGTGACAAGATGAAGGACCGTAACAGCGTTTATAAGCTTATCTTCGCACTTTCTATTCTGTTAACAGCAGTTGTTGTTGCAACCCAAGGTATTGCAAAGGGTGAAGGCAATACTCTTCTCACCATCCTTGTATTGGCTCTCATTATGGTCGTTAATGCAGGCTACGGCGGCGGCTTCTCAAACGTTCCCACCCTCTTATCCGACCATTACGGTATGTCGAATATAAGCGCTATTCACGGTATCACCCTTTCAGCATGGGCCTTTGCAGGTCTCACAGGTAACCAGGTTGCTTCATGGATCGTTTCCAACTTCGGTAAAGAGACAGTAGTTGACGGTAACACCGTTAACCCTGTTGGCTATCAAACGGTACTGTACGTCGCTCTCGGTCTTTACGTTGCGGCAATGCTTATCTGCTTACTGCTTGTAAAGCCTGTCAAAAAGCGGCAAGTTGCCGCACCCAATTCCGCCCCAACAATTAGTGATTAACCGATTCTTCGATCTCACGAGGTGGAGTAATTTCCTATACATTAAAAAAGTGGCAAGTTGCCGCACCCAATTCCGCCCCAACAATTAGTGATTAACCGATTCTTCGATCTCACGAGGTGGAGTAATTTCCTATACATTAAAAAAACAGGCGCCGGTCCGCACCGATGATCGGGCGTGAACCTTACATAAGCTTCTTTCTTCAATACCCGAAGCACAGCAATTTCCTATAATAGAAAAATCCCCCTTTACCTGAAAAAGGTAAAGGGGATTTTATATTACTGCTTATTAATACAATCAATAAGGATCTCGCGGAGCACCTGGGGATTACAGTTACCCTTAAGCTCCTTCATGCACTTGCCGAAGAGAGCCATGAGAGCCTTTTCCTTACCGCCCTTGAAGTCTGCAACAGATTTAGGATCCGCATCGACCACAGCCTTAACAACTGCTTCGATAGCACCTGTGTCATTGGAAACGATAAAGCCGTTTTCCTCTGCATATCTTTCGGGATCGATATCGCCGTCAAACATAGCATCAAGGATCTTCTTTGCATTGGCTCTGCCGACTTTATCCTCGGTTACAAGCTTGATGAGCTGACCGAGAGCTCTGCCGTTTACCTTTAACATATCCGCAGTTTCCTGACGGCGGTTAAGCGCCTTGGAGCAATCCGAGATTATCCAGTTTGCACAGTCCTTTGCCATACCGCATTCAGCGTATGCCGCCTCGAAGCAGTCACAGAAGGCTCTGCTCTGGGTAAGCTGATCTGCATCGTACTCGGAAAGACCGAGCTCGTCGATATATCTTGCCTTCTTTACCTCGGGGAATTCGGGAAGGGATGCCTTGACGGAATCAAACCAACAGTCGTCAATTACAACGGGCATGATGTTGGGGTCGGGGAAGTAGCGGTAATCGCCCGCCGTTTCCTTTGTTCTCATGGAATAGCTCTTACCCTTTACGTCATCCCAGCGGCGTGTTTCCTGTACAAGCTCCTCGGTGTGGTTTTCAAGAGCATCAATATGTCTTGCAACCTCATAATCTATCGCTCTTTCAATTGCGGAAAGAGAGTTCATATTCTTCATTTCGGTACGTACACCAAGCTTATCGCTTCCCTCGGGACGGATAGAAAGGTTTACGTCACAACGCATAGATCCCTGCTCAAAGCGGCAGTCGGAAACCTTCGCAAAGCGAAGAAGGTCGCGGAGTCTTTCAAGATATGCAAGAACCTCTTCTGCGCTTGAAAGATCGGGCTGGCTTACGATCTCGATAAGGGGTACACTTGTTCTGTTATAGTCAACAAGGGAGGTATCGGTCCAGTCATCGTGAACCAGCTTACCTGCGTCCTCCTCCATGTGTATCTGCTTGATACGAATGAACTTCTCGCCCTTGGAGGTATTGATCTTAACCTTACCGTTTACACAGATAGGTGCAAACCACTGTGTCGTCTGGTAGGAACAAGGAAGATCGGGATAATAATAGCTCTTCTTATCGAATGTGGTAGTTCTGTTGATATCGCAGTTAAGCATCATGCCTGCGGTCATACCGAGGTCAACTACCTTCTTGTTTACTATGGGAAGCATACCGGGCATACCGCAGCAGGCGGGACAAACGTGATCGTTGGGCTCTGCGCCGAACTTTGCGGAGCATGAACAAAAAATTTTGGATTCGGTGGCAAGCTCAACGTGAACTTCCAAGCCGATGACGGTTTCGTACTTCATCTTATTTGCCCTCCTTTTCAAATTTTGCGGCAAGATCAAGCAATGCATTTTCAGAGAAAGCGTTACCTACGAGCTGTACACCGCCTGTAACCACAAAAGGAAGACCTGTGATCATCGCAGGTGCGGTATAACGGTTTTCCTTAAAGGAAATATATCTGTCTGCCTCAATATCAGCCATAGTATATTCACCCTTGGAGGATACGGGCATAAGAACTGCATCGTAATCAGCAAAGAGGGAAGCAAAATATTCGGAGATCACACGGCGTACGCGAAGACCCTTATCATATACCTTTTCATAGTTGCCTGTAGAAAGAGCATCGGAGCCGTAAAGAACAGCAGATTTTAAGAGCATACCGAAAGCCTCTGTACGGCTGTTGGTATAAAGCTCGTCTATATTCTTATAGTTCTTGGTACGGTAGCCGTACTTAACACCGTCATAACGTGAAACGTTATTGCAAAGCTCGGCACACATAAGTGCTGTCCATGCGGCAGAAGCCGAGGAGAGAATATCTGCATCGACCTCAACTGCTTCAATGCCCTCCTTTGCAAGAAAAGCCTTGAACGCTTCTATTTTTGTGGTATCGGCTGTATCACAAAGAGATTTAGCTACAGCAACCTTCTTTACGGGGGCAAAATCCGCACCGCTCTTAAGGAGCGCACACTTTTCCTCTGCGTGCATTGTACCGTCCTTTGAATCATATCCAACAACTGTATCGAGAAGAGCGTGAGCATCTTCTGCAGTCTTTGCCATAACCGAAACGGTCTCGCCCGAGCAAGCTGCGGGAATAGTACCGAATCTTGAAACAGTACCGTAAGTGGGCTTAAGGAATGTAAGGTCAGAGAGTGCCGCCGATCTTGCGTTTGCACCGTTTACCTCAAAAACAACTGCACCGCACACATCCCCGTTCTTAACTGCAACGGATGCCGCGTTTGTAAGCTTACCGTCTGTTTCAACTGCGCCGAAATAAGAGGTCTCGCCCAAAAGGTCTATGGCAAGCTCACCGACGTTTGCCTTACCGCTGATATCATAGCCTGCAGCTTCAAGCTTATCAACTACCTCTGCCGCAAAAAGGCTTTTATAGCCCTCAAGCATTTTTGAGCCGGCAGTAGTGGTAAGGTCTTTGGTTAATATCATATCGTCAACTGCAACCTTCTTTGCCGCAGAAGACTCCTTTACGTCAATATATAATTTCATATAAAGCTCCTCCTTTACTCAACAAGACGGGGTACCTGCCAGTAACCGTCCATTGTTTCGGGAGCTCCTGCCTGAAGCTCGTCTCTTGTGAAATTCTTTATCATAACGTCGTCACGAACAACGGTGAGAATAGGCATAACGTGAACCATTCTTTCAACGTTTTCGGTATCTATAGAGTCAAGCTTTTCAAACTCAGCACTCTGCGCGTCAAAGAAAGAAAGTATCTCATCACGCTGTGCATCATCAAGAGCTAACTGATTTTCGCCTTCAAGTCTTAATAACACTTCTTTAGTCATTTTATTAAAACTCCTTTCAAAATAATGGGTGAATCGTATCTTGCGGCACGTGGTTGACAATATCAATTCATGCCGAAGACGATTCAATTTAATATAAGAAATCACTCCACCTCGGGCATTGAAGAAACAAGCTTGCGTTCGGTTCAAGCCCGATCATGGCTGCAGCAGCTTGCCGCTTAATCGCGAACCTTAATATGAACCTCACGAAGCTGGAGCTCGGTTACGTCACCGGGAGCACCCATCATAAGATCCTGTGCATTACCGTTGAGCGGGAATGCAATTACGTCACGGATAGTTTCTTCCTCTGCAATAAGCATTACCATTCTGTCAACACCGGGAGCCATACCTGCATGAGGAGGAGCACCGTAAGAGAATGCGGTGTAGAGTGCGCCGAACTTAGCCTTTACGTCCTCTTCGCCGTAGCCTGCAATTTCAAATGCCTTTCTCATGATCTCGGGATTGTGGTTACGAACCGCACCGGAGGAAAGCTCAACACCGTTACAAACGATATCATACTGATATGCAAATATCTCAAGGGGATCCTTATTGAGAAGAGCATCCATACCGCCCTGAGGCATAGAGAAGGGATTATGAGTGAAGTCTATCTTGTTGGTTTCGGGATTCAACTCATACATGGGGAAGTCCACGATGAAGCAGAACTCAAAGGAATCCTTATTTATTATATCCAAGGTTTCGCCGAGCCATGTTCTTATTTCACCTGCAAGACGGTTAACAACTGCGGGAGCATCACAAATAAAGAAGAGTGTTTCGCCTTCCTTGATGCCCACCATTTCGGTAAGAGTTTTGGTCTGCTCTTCGTTAAGGAACTTAGCAATAGGTCCCTTGTACTCGCCTTCCTTAAGTGTAAGGTAGCCGAGACCCTTCATACCGATGCTCATAGCGAACTTAAGGGAATCCTCAAAGAACTTCTTGCTTCTGTCAGAACAGTCTGCAACTATACCGCGAACGGGCTTTCCCTTAAAGAGGGGGAAGTCAACTCCCGCAAAGAAGTCTGTAAGATCTTCTATCACAAGAGGATTACGAAGGTCAGGCTTATCTGTACCGTACTTCATCATCGCATCAGCAAATGTGATTCTACGGAAGGGAGGCTCTGAAACCTTCTTGCCGGAGAATTCCTTGAAGGTGTTATATACGACCTTCTCTGCTACTTCAAATACGTCCTCCTGTGTTGCAAAGGACATCTCAAAGTCGAGCTGATAGAACTCACCGGGAGAACGGTCCTGACGGGCATCCTCATCTCTGAAGCAGGGAGCTATCTGGAAATAACGGTCAAAGCCGGAAGCCATAAGAAGCTGTTTGAACTGCTGGGGAGCCTGGGGAAGAGCATAGAACTTTCCCTTATGCTTTCTCGAGGGAACGAGATAGTCGCGAGCACCCTCGGGAGAAGAAGCAGTGAGGATAGGAGTCTGGATCTCAAGGAAGCCCATTTCCTCCATCTGCGCTCTCATAAAGCTCAAGATCTTGGAACGAAGAACGATATTATTGTGGATCTTGGGATTTCTGAGGTCAAGGAAACGGTACTTAAGTCTGACATCCTCGCGTGTTGCGGTGGAAGCATCGATCTCAAAAGGAAGACCGAGCTGGCTGGGACCGAGAACCTCAAGCTTATCGGCCTTTACCTCAATAGTACCTGTTTCAAGCTTTGCGTTTACCGTTTCAGCATCTCTCTTGGCAACCTCGCCCTCAATGAGAACAACGGTCTCCTTAGCAATGCCGTGAAGCATAGAGTCATCAGAAACTACTATCTGTGTTACGCCGTAGTGGTCACGAAGGTCAACGAAAAGCACGCCGCCGTGGTCACGTACTGTAGCTACCCAGCCGGTAAGAGTAACGCGCTCACCGATGTTAGCCTCTCTTAATTCATTACAGGTATGTGTTCTTAACATTTTTACAAACCTCCAAATATATTTTGATAAATTTCCAGCATTTTATTGGGATCTGTGCAAACAAAAAATGCCCTTCATCCCACATGGGACGAAAGACATACCTTCCGCGATACCACCCAATTTGACTCAGCCGAAGCAAAGCCCACCTCGATTTCATCTTGACGCGATGCAACGTGCGGTTCTACTGACATAAAATGCGTTCTTCCGCAGGCTCGGAAACGTTATTCCCTAAAAGCTCATTACCGCACTCTCACCTTCTGCGGCTCTCTTTGAATGAGTTACCCTTTAAGTACTTTTTTCTTCACAGCCTTTTATACACCATGAATTATATCACAATGTTTTTTTCTTGTCAATGATTTTTTTGTAAATACATTATTTACTAAAAGCGCCGATCTTCCCGCAGAGGCAACCGTGCATAAATCACCTGAAAACCGCTTTGTTTCACTACCCGAAGCAAAGCGATTTTCTAAAATATAAAACAGGATAAACCGCTTTCAGGCGGTTTATCCGTTTATCGTTCTTTTTATATGTATTCTATCGTCTGTCTTTGTGTATTTTTCGTGCACCTCACCGCCGAGATTATTCTCGATATAGCTTCCGAGGATCTGATAATCGGGACCGGAGGAGGTGGCGGTTATATTCTTATCCTTAAACATCGAATAACCGTAAGCACTGTTTTTAACGATATCGGCGCTTACCGCTACCGTATAAGAAGCCGAGGGATCGATGGGATAATAGTTACCGTCATTTCCGAGTACGGTCACGTTTTCTATACGGTAAGAATCACCGGGATTAAGTCCTGCATACATGCCGTTTTCATCAAGGGCAACACCTGTAACGTAATAACCGATAACCGAATATTTCACACCGGATATCTGAAGGAAACCGTCAAACTCTCCGTTTGTGAAGCTGTTCATATCAAGATCCTTACAGGACATATCGAGAACGCTCATTATATCCTCGCCTGTCATTTCAACAACACATACCGGATCGCCGTTAGCAAGTATATTCTTAAGAGACGAAACGGTGAGCTCACCCGTTTCGAGATCTGCCGCTATTTCACCACCCGCAACAAAAGCCATATCGGTCTGCATAACGTAACGGTAAGCATCGGCACAAAGATTACCCAAGGGCTGCTCTCTGTTCTTTACACTTCCCTCTTCGCCTGCGGCTGTAAGGGTATAAGCGCTATTACCTACTGTTTCTTCGAGATCTACACTTTCCTGCTTTTCTTCGTTTTGAATAAAGGAATTTACCGCAGAGTCCTTCTTATCGTAATCCTTTACATAAGAAACCGAAATGCTTCCGTCTGTTTTGATAACGAGCTCGCCTATAGAGCCGAGATTCTTATCGGGAGTTGCGATGATTACAGAATCCTTTTCCTTATCCTCTACCGGATCCTTTATTTTCGAGGAGGAATCTCCGTCAAGAATAACGTCGATGCCCGAGGTGTTCTTTGCAAGCTCTGTGCTTGTTATGATGGGATTATCCGTACCGAGATGGGAAAGAACTACTATATATTCTGCACCGAGAGACTTACAGGCCTTGATCTGCTCCTGAACACCGTTATAGATAGCGGTCTTGCTATCCTTAAAGGAATATGCGACCTCGCCGTCCTCTGTGAATTCAGCGGAATTAACACTTGCAATATCGGGCGGAATAACACCGATAAAGGCAACGTCAAGAGCACCGTAATTAACTATACTGTAGGGCTTGAAATATGAGAACTTATTCTCTTCGCTGCCTGTATAATTTACGTTAAAGCCGAGATACTGCGCCTCGGATCTGAATACTATATCGGAAAATTCATCAAGACCGATATCAAACTCCTTATATCCGGGAATACAGAAATCATAATCTGCACGTCCCATTGCCTCTGCAACCTTTTCAGCAAGTGAAGTATCAAAGGTATCGCCGACAAGTGTATTGCCGAGATCGACCAAGGTTACGTTATCGGTACGGCTTTTTGTTTCGTATTTATAAGCGGTAAGACCGTCATATCCGATATTATCGGATATCGAACCGTAACTGTCTCCCGTAAAAAGAATTACTATATCCTGAAGATCCACCGCAGGGCTTTCCTTTTTACAGCCGACTGCCCCCGGGACAAGCATCGTTATAATTAAAATTAATGATATAAGCTTCATAAAAGTTCTATTCATTATGTTTTTATTACCGCCTTTCCGTCATAGATTACAGTATAACAAATTTTGGTGTAAATGTCAAGAAAAATGTAGAATTATAGGAAATATAAAAATCGGGGGATGCCCCTCGGCGATGTTTGGCTTGAAGCTTACATAAGCTTGTTTCTTCAGCACCCGAATCACAGCAATTTTCTATAAATTTAAAAAGCGCCGCCGGGCGCGCCGAATTCCGCTCCATTACTTGGTGCAAACAACTCACACTAAACGGAGCAATTTCCTATAAATTCAAAAAACACCTGCCATCCGGGCAGGTGTTTTGTTTGTTAGTCCGTTTCTTGCATACCTCCTGCATGACAGAAAGAGCAGAAACCGAAACGGACCTACGTCCGCTTTTTCTATTCTGCTTTTGAGAAATCCTCTTTGCCTACACCGCAAAGGGGGCATACGAAATCATCGGAAAGATCCTCGAATTTTGTTCCTGCGGCGATCCCGTTATCAACGTCGCCTACAGCTTCATCGTATTCCCATCCGCATATATCACATATATATTTCATTTTATTATCCTCCGTTATAATTAAAATTAATCTGTTATCACAACACCAGAGAAGGCGCTGAGTATATTCTTGCCGCTAATTCCTGATTAAGCATATAAAGGCTCTTGGGATCGGAGCCGAAAAGCTCCATCTTTGAGATAAGATCATTTGCATTGGTCTCCTCCTCGCCCTGCTCCTTTACGAACCAGTCAAGAAACTGCATAGTTCTGAAATCTCTTACGTCATAAGCCGCACCGTAGATATCATTGATAAGCGAGGTTACGTATTCCTCATGCTCAAGTCCCGCCTTCAATACATCCATATGCTCGCAGAACACCTTGTCGGGCTTTGCTATTGCCTCAAGAGTAATCGGCATATTCTCGTTTTGCAGGTAGGTATAGAAGAGCATTGCGTGATCGCGTTCCTCCTGTGCCTGGATCATATACCAGTTAGCGAATCCGTCAAGTCCCTTTGCCTTGAAGTAGTTTGAAAAATCAAGGTAAAGATATGCCGAATATAATTCCTTGTTGATCTGCTGATTTAAAAGCTCGTGTACCTTTTTGTCCATCATAATTATTTACCTCTTTTTTAGATTTTATTATAATATAATTAATTATCTATTATTTTTCCGTCGGTAGTTACCGTTACTACCTGCCATGGGATAAATTTTCCGCTTGCAATAAGTGCTTTTTTAACTGCATTTTCTATTCCGCCGCAGCAGGGCACCTCCATGCGTACCACCTTAACGCTTTTTATGTTGTTATTGGCGATTATATGTGTAAGCTTTTCGCTGTAATCTCCCTCGTCAAGCTTGGGACAGCCGATAAGAGTTATACGGTTACGGATAAAATCACGATGGAAATTACCGTAAGCAAAAGCCGTACAGTCTGCCGCTATAAGTAGATCTGCATTGTCGAAATACGGAGCGTTTACGGGAACCAGTTTTATCTGACAGGGCCACTGTGAAAGACAGCTTACCTCAGTGCAGTTCTGAACAACAGCATTTCTTTCTTCCCTCTTTATACTCCTTGAAAGAGTGCCGGGGCATCCGCAGGGAAGTTTTTTTGCTTTAGCTTTTTTTACCTGTGCTTCATTATATGCAAGAGCCTCCCTTTTTTCAAAGCTGATGGCATCGACAGGGCAGGCAGGCAAGCAGTCACCCAGACCGTCGCAATAGTCCTCACGGGTAAGCTCCGCCTTTCCGTTTATCATTTCGATGGCACCCTCGTGACACGCCTCGGCGCAAGCACCGCAGCCGTTGCATTTTTCTTTATCTATCTTTATTATATTTCTTATCATTTTACCACCTCTTGCTTTTCTGATTACATTATAGTATAATAAAGCAAGAAAGTATGTTGAAAATTCAACAAAATGGAGAAAAAATGAAAAGATTTTATAGTATTTTAGAAAAATGTCCTATTTTTTACGGTATAGAAAAGGAATCCTTACTCAGAATGCTCACATGCCTGGGTGCAACTGTCGATTTTTACGATAAAAAATATACCGTTATGCCGGAGGGCAGGCCTGTTAAACATATAGGTATAGTTCTTTCGGGAAGCGTACAGATGAGCCTGACCGATTATTACGGCAACAGAAGTATAATTTCAAAGGTTTACCCCGGCGAGCTTTTCGCCGAGGCTTTTGCCTGTACCGAAACAGAAACTATGCCTCTGTCGGTTACGGCAAACGAGCCCTCCTATATCATGCTTATCGACTGTTCCCATATCCTTCACACCTGTACCAACAACTGCGGATTCCACCAACAGCTGATCTTTAATCTTATGAAGGATATTGCGGCAAAGGCTCTTTTCTTCCAACAAAGGATCGAGATAACCTCCAAGCGTTCAACACGTGAAAAGCTGATGACATATCTAAATATCACAGCAAAGGAAACGGGGCACAGCTCCTTTGAAATACCCTTTGACCGTCAGGAGCTGGCAGATTTCCTCGAGGTAGAACGAAGCGGACTTTCCGCCGAGATATCAAAGCTCCGCAAGGAAGGAATTATTGAAAGCAAAAAGAAATATTTCAAGCTGTTATAAGGCAAAAAACGATGGCTTCGTGAAGCGGCATCAGAAGCTCACAAAGGCGCTTTTAACCTACCGTCATCACCTTTTGCTTTGGAGCTATCCGTCTTGTGATACCTGCCATTATCATCTCTTCTGAAGATATAAGTAAAAAATATGAAAAGATATCGGCAGACAGTCTTATCATACCGTTATCCGAGCTTGAAAATATATAGGACACCCCGATAAAAATAAGGGAAAGATTCAAGGGAACGGTTGAATATGCCGTCATAATAAACATCCATATGTTTTCATGATATCTGAAGGCAGGGATAAGCTTTACTGCAGCAATCAATAAAGCAAAGGATAAAATATGCAGAATCACCGAGGAGCGTATCGCTCCCGCAAGAGAAAAAACGAAGGGCAGTATCAAAAGAACGGTATAAAAGGATCTTTTTAAAACACACATAATATCAGCTCCGTTAAGTTAAGTATTATTAATAAGGGAAAAGAAATTTTCATAGCTGTAAGTATAACGGAAACGGCAATTACTCCCTTACCTGTTATACCCAGCCTCTTAAGCTTGTCTTTACTCTTTTTATTCAGAAGTATATTGTTAAGAGGAGCTGACAGCCCTTCGACTCCTATCATTTTTTCAAGAGCATTCATTCCGTCGATTCCGTTTACGAGCAGAAGATTAACTCCCGCTATAAGCACTCCCGTAATACCCATCATGAGTAATAACATCTTAAAAACAGGAGAAAGAGCGCAAAAAAGGAAAAAAAGTCCGGATAAAAGAAGATTCATTTTTATTCCCGCAAGATCGATGTGCACGTGCTTCATCCTGCCCTTTATATTATCGGTCGATATAGAAACGTATGCTCCCGGTATAATAAAATATATAAGCAACAAACCTGCCTCAAAAAAAGCTCCGCCATAGGAAATACAGGCTATGGCATGGGCGGCTTCGTGAAAAAGCGTATGCACTATAAGCCCCAGAACGAGACCCGTCCAGATCCCCTTCAGACCAAGGCGCGAGCTGTCGTAAAAAAGCATCTCCGCCAAGGCAAGAATACCGATAACAAGCACCGGCAGCCATAAATACTTAATAAAAATATTTAATACCTTATATAAGCTTCGGTTACTGTACTTTTTTGAGGGAACTAAAAGGGTCCAAGATATTCCCGAGGAGCTGCGTCTGAGCTTTCCGTCTCTTTTCAAAAGCTCCTCTTCATCCAATTCGTTTAAAATCTCCTGTACGTATTCCCTCGGCCGGTGAGGAAGAAGGATGAAGGGATCGTTTTTTCCGTTAAGGTTTGCCGCAAGATACGCAGCGTCACGGCTTACAGAATAGACGTCATCATATAAGCAGTCCCTTATCTGATATTTACCGCCTTTGGTTTTCTCCACACATACGTGGGTTTTGAGCATAGGATATTTCATACTTTTGTTTTCCTGTTTTCAAAATTTGATCTTTTATACAAAACAATGAAGAATACCGCATAATTTCGCAGTATTCTTCTTTTTTATGTATAGGGGATTTCTTCGGGTATCAAAATAAAGCGGTTTTCTAAGCTTTCTTTGCTCAATATCAAAAGCCTATAGGTCTTTTCTTATCGTTTTTCCCGAAATTAAAGTTAAATTCACTCTCAGAGCTTGCCAGCATAAAATCCTCTTTGATAAGCCGGACCTTTCTTGAAGCACCGAACTGTCTTCGAAGCACCGCTTTACCCCAGGTCCTTTCAAAAAGATTTCTTACAAATCTTGCATTACTGAATTTTTTTGCATTTATAAATTCATCCGAAAGATTATCAAAATATTCTTTGACCGCCGCTTTAAAGTCTTCACTCAGGACAAAATATCTTTCAGCCATAGAATAAAATATCTCACAGAGCTGCTGTCTTGAATAATTCGGAAAATGAATTACGTAAGGCATTCTGCTTTCCAAGCCGGGATTTGAATTCATAAGCATATCCATCTCCTCCGGGTAGCCCGCCATGATAACCACAAGATCGCTCCTGTGATTCTCCATTTCCGCGATCAAAGCATCTATTGCTTCTTTTCCGAAATCCTTATTATTTATGTCGTTTCCGGTAAACAAGGAATAGGCTTCGTCTATAAAAAGAACCGAGCCGTACGCGTCACGGCAGATAGCTGTAGTTTTCGGAGCTGTTTCTCCAACATATCTGCCGCAAAAATCACGTCCCTGATACTCAAAAAAAGCACCGTTACGAAGTATTCCCTTTTCACGAAGTATTTCCCCGATAATTCTCGCAACCGTAGTTTTTCCTGTTCCGGGATTACCCACAAAACGCATATGAAGACAGGGAGAGTCCAAGCCCTTGATTTCGGAGAGCACCTCGATCTGGCTGATTATTTCGAGCACCCGCTTCTCGATCGCCTCCATACCGATATTTTCGCGAAGATGCTCTACAGGTGTTTTTTCGTTACAGACGTCATTATAAGAACGGGAAATCTCTTTGATATCCGCCGCTTTTATAACGTTATCACCGTTATCCTCCGAAGCATTTTTTAACAGCTTGGTATAGATAGTTTCGTTTACGACCTTTTTAATAGTTTTTATTCCGTAGAATCTGCCGTCCGATTTTTCTTCATTTATTTTAAGGTCAAAGATTTCCCAGGCATCATCGGTCATTTCAAAGCCGTATTTTTCGTAGCTTTGCTTTGCACACTCTCTTATCTGCTCTTTATCGAAAGGAACAAAGGAAAGCGGATATACATTAAGAACGTCGCTTAATACATTTTTAATATTCTTTACCGCCTGCGGCTCAACAAAGGGAATACGGAATACAACAATATTCTTACCGAGGGCATTTTCAATATCCAATAGAAAATTCCTGAATTCAACATCGGAAAGCATAGTCATCCATTCGCTTATATCTATCGAAACGATCCGCTTTACGTCTCCGAAGCTGTTGTTAAGTGCAGATAAAGCTGCCGCAAAAGAAGTTGTATCTCTATTTTCACCGGGAGGCGAAAGCTTGATCTCGTATATATTTCCCGTAAATCCGCCGAACAGCCCAAGCTCCTCGAGCAAGCTTCCGAAAAGCTCAAGGGATGAGGTATATCCGTAACCCGGATTTACCGAAAAAAGATAGCAACGCTGCATGAATATCTCAACCGTTCCCGATCTTTTCAAGCCCGGAGCCACCGCCGCGCATTCCTCGGCCAATTTCTTGAGATCCTCTGCTCCTATAAGTCTTTTTATCTTTTCAAAGGAAGTAATCTCTTTTTTCTTACGTTCTTCGGTTTCAGGGACTTCATGCGCTTTATCTTCACCGCATACATCTATTTTATAACTAACGATCTCGTTGCAACTGTATATGTTAAAGCATTCAAACAAAATGTCACCAACGATATCGTCAAGTCTCGTAAGACTTACATGATCATCCTTAATGATAACCTCCAGACTGTCTATCGAATCGTATATGACATCGATCTCAAAAAGATCCTTTAAAGCCGAAAGAAAATCACTCACGGGAGACTTGTAGTTCTCGCGGCAAGCAATAAGCCATTCGTGCGAAAAGCTTAATTCAAGTTTTTTATACATATCAGATGCAACTCCTTCGAAGCCTTTGTTATTGTACTTTTTCGGACATAGCTAACAAGGCTTGTATGAAATCCTTGTCGCTGAAGGAGGCGGTACCGTCGATAAGTCTGATACCCATATCCTTTGCGCGCTGCCATAAATGTCCGCTTCTTTTATCATCCAACGGTTTTGCCGCAAAGAGCACTTTCTTTGCGTATGAGCCGCCGAATCTGTGGGCAACCGTATTCAGCTTATACAGCTCCTCTGTTGTATATTCGCCGTTTTTACAAGAAATAAATATCGGTACCGAGTCCTTCATAACAAGAAGATCTATTTCGTTTTCAGTATCGAACACATATTCCTTTTCCTCGTTATGATAGATACCGTCCCAATCAATAACGACACCGTTTAAAGCATCGTTATAGACTCTTTCGCCTTTCTTGTTTCTCACACGGTATATCAGCGAAAAGAGCTTCATTTCAAATACCTGACCCGATTTCTCGAGGCATTTTTTCACCTGCTTGTTTTTATAGGTAAGATAAATATTCTTTTCATCCTCACGAAAATCCTTTATCAATCCTTTTTTTACAAGAGGGGTAATAAATTCTATTATATCTCTGTATTTATCGGCTTCGCAGGATCCCTTTGTTACAGCTACCGACAAGCCGTTACCGAAAGGATCGCCTTCTCTCGGCACAGACATAAGCTCCACTACGCGGGAATTCCATTGTGTCGGATTTTTTCTGCACAGCTCCCACATCTTATCTATATCACAGATAAACTCTTCATTCATATCCCACAAATAGGTCTTTGCCGAGGAGACACCTCCGTAAGCTATATCTCCCCCGTGAATACGAATTATCTCCTCACAGCTTAAGGAAGGTATTTCTTTAAATACGGTTTTTGAATCCTTATCATAATCATAGAAGGTGTTTGTGGAATTATTAAACCCGTGTATCTGAATGTTTTTATCAGGATTCTTTGAAAGGATCATTCCCAAAGCCAAAACCAAGGGGCTCTCTCCTCCTGTTATATCAAATACACAGTCATCATATTTATCCAAAATATTTTGCAAAACGTTTACCGCACTGTCGATATCTTTTTTTACGTAGCTTAAGCATATGATCTCAACGTCATAGCCTCGCTTTGCAAAAAGCTCCCCGTAACGCTCCTTATACAGCTTCATATGTTTTACCGACGAGCCTACAAATATAATTCTTACAGGAATACTTGTCAAGGAAGAATACAGATTTTTAACAGACTCAAAATCAAAAAATTCTACAAAAGTCATTTCAGATCACCCAATCATCGTAGCTGTTCTCTTTTTTTCTGCTCTTGCGGTTCTTCAAAAAATTCGCTTTCCGGCACGGCAACTTCTCCGACGTCCGAAATCATATCAAGACTGTCAAGAATATCCTGCAGCTCCTTTACGGCATTGAAGCATTTTTCGCATTTACGTATATGATTGTTCACCCTATCCAATAATTGATTGTTTTCTTCGCTTGCTCCGCGCATGGTCACGAACTTAGCGATTTCATCAGCGGTCAAATGATTCATTTTTTCAACTCCTTCTTTATCATATCATTTACTCTGTTGATCCAGTCGCTGATCGAGGATATAGGACCCTTTTTCATATAAAACTCGCTGTATTTTACATCAGCATATTTCTGATTCTCATCATAGCTTTTCTCAAGTCCTGCTATCAACACCGCCTTTTCCTCTTCTGTTATACTAAGCCACGGTATATTTTCAATTAATACCAGAACGGTACAATACATAGAAAATAAGCTTTTATCCGAAAATACTTTTTCCATAATGCGGTTAGCTTCGATTTTTTTGCTGTTATGATTAATAATAAGTAAAAACTCAAGCAGCCAGGTAAGCTTTTTGTATATGGACATTCTCAAGTTTATTACAATCGAGAATATTTTTCTTAACCTCTGACGGGTTTCGGCTTCGTCAAGATTTTTTTCAAGCCCTATAACTTCTGCCGTTATAAACTTTAAAAGCTCATCGTCTGTTGATATAACCCTACTCGAAAAAAGCAGCTCTTCTTTCATAAAATTTATAAAAGTACGTTTTGCCACCCTGCACAGCCAATGGCTGAATCCCTCGGGGTCATAATTAACGGGACCGTTTATTCCGTTTTTTAATAAGAATTTAGGTATTACCGTTTCATAGAAATGAATATATATATATGTTTTTGCATCTTCAGACAGATCTATATTATACTTTATTTTTGCTTTATAGCACCAGCTTTTTATAAATTTATCCAAGGTTTTATCCAAGATTACCGTGAGCATATCCTTACAACACTGTTCACGATTAAGCATTTCATCGATCATTATGTCAAACTCTTCTTTTGTAAACTCCATATTTTACTCCTTTTCAACATTATTTTACAGTTAAATATGAATTAATTGTATCACATTTATGTACAATAGTCAATACAAATACCATGCTGTATTGAAATTCCTAAATGATCGATTCTGTATATTAAAACAAACATACAGAATTTTTTCGCACAAGCCTCAGCTGATGGAATAATTTCCCGCAAATAAAAAGCGCCGCCGGGCGTACCGAATTCCGCCCCATTCCTTACTCCAAACAACTCATACGAAATGAAGCAATTTCCTATAAATTAAAAAAGAGCAGAAGATCTGCTCTTTTTTACCGTTATTTATTGGCTCTGTGTCAATAGTTGGGGTAAATAAAAAATAGAATAAAGTAACAAAATTTAATAAAAGCATAGAAAAAGCATCTTGAAGCGAAGCGGAAAGATGCTTTTTCTATGCTTCGCGGCTCATGCA
>SVQZ01000050.1 GCA_015065105.1 Oscillospiraceae bacterium
GCGGAGAATAAAATGTAAATTTTAGTATTTATAAAGTGGAGCAAACAACTATTATAAATAATTATTTCACACGTCCGACCGAGTTTTTCGACAGTCTGAGAAAAAAGCAGGGAAACCTGCTTTTTTCTATTGCAGAATTGTTTAAATGATGTTATAATTAAAGTACCGACGCAGGAATACGGCTCTCTTTCCGGGAGGCGTACTTTCACGAAAGGGAATTACGCAAAAGGAGATATTTATGGATTGGAAGAATTATCTTTATCCCGAAAATGAAAAGCCTCTTGACAGATTAGTCGGGGGATACAGTAATACCTCGATATTCCGAAAAATAGCCTTTGTGGGAGACAGCCTTTCCTCGGGAGAGTTTGAAACGGTGGATTCGAAGGGTGAACCGGGCTATCACGATCTTTTTGAGTATTCCTTCGGTCAGTTTATCGCAAGAGAAAACTCTCTTACCGCCTATAACTTTTCAAGGGGCGGTATGACAGCCGCATGGTATCTTGAAAGCTTTGCCGATGAGATGGGCTTCTGGGACAGGGAAAAGGCGGCGCAGGCATACGTTGTGGCGCTCGGTGCAAACGATCTCGTTTTTGCAAAGACCGAGGTAGGTTCGATTCGGGATATAGATGAAAAGGATCCTTCAAACAATAAAAAGACCTTTATCGGAAATTATGCCGCTATAGTTCAGAGATACAAGGAGATAGCGCCGGATGCGAAGTTCTTTTTCGTTACCTTTGCAAAAAACTCGGATAAAAATTTTGAAAAATATGCATTGCCCCACAGAGATGCAATGTATGCCCTGGCGGAGTATTTTGATAACGCGTACGTTATAGACCTTTACGAATACGGCCCTTCTCACGATGAAGACTTTCATGAAAAGTATTTTATGTACGGTCATATGAATCCGAGCGGATATCTTCTTACTGCAAGGCTTATCGATTCATATATCGATTATATAGTCCGCAGTAATCCCAAGGATTTTAAAACTGTCGGCTTTATAAATACGGGTATCAATTATAACAAAGGAGTTTAAAATGAAAAAAGTATTGTTTTTATCACTTCTAATTACAGCTCTGATTCTCTGTTCTTTTGTGTGCTTCGGAGCGGAGCCCTGGCAGGGAGATCATGATATCCTTCCTTCCGAGCTTGTATTTTCGAGTAATTCCTCTGGTCTTGATTTCAGAGACGGCAAGCTTTATTCGGTTGATAACGGAGAGGGAAGCCTTTATGTTATGGACGTGACAAGAGACGGAGAGATCTCCTTCGCTCCCGGCTTCGATGAGGGTGTTTCGATAGCCTATAAGAGTCGTTCCTATAACAGCGTTCCCGATGCAGAAGGGGTATCTGCCGACAAGAACGGATTTGTATATATTGCGGCAGAAAGAGATAATACCGGTTCCAAAAGTCTTAATATGATATTAAAGGTTGACCCTGAAAAGACTCCGAATCAGGATAATATCATTCAGGCGGATAAAGACTGGGACATTACGTCTGCGATGCCTTCGGTCGGCTCAAATAAGGGTATCGAGGCCTGCGAATGGGTAGATTTTGAAGACGTAAACGGAAAAATCGTTGATAAGAATACGGGAGAACTCTTCGACTCCGCAAATTATCCCGATTCGGATTCCGAAGGTATGGTTTTTGCGGGTCTTGAGGCTAACGGTCATATATACGGGTTCGTTCTCAATTCCGACTCAAGCTATGTTCTTATCTGTGATATCTATTCGGGCTTCGACGGTATCATGGCGCTTGATTTTGACGAATACGAAAAGGTGCTCTGGGCTGTAACCGACAATAATTTTGAAAACTGTGCTTCAAAGCTCAGCTTTAACGGTACCGATACTCCCGATATGGTAAAGATACTTGCTCCCGAGGGTATAGACATATCCGACAACAACGAGGGCTTTGCAATTGCCGATCACAGCTATACCGTTGACAGAAGACGTCCCGTTTACCATATTACAGACGGACCTACCAAGGGTGCGCTTCTTATCGGTTCGATATTCTGTGACTATGAGGTGCATGAGTGTCTTGCTTTTGAATGGGTTACAATAAAGGATCCCTCCTGTATAAACGGTATAAGGGAAAGACGCTGTATAGAATGCGGTAAGGTTGCGGAAACCGAAGAAATACCTGCTGTTTATGACCATCACGATAACAGCCGGGTGGTTTACGGTATAAGAATTAATTCGAAGGGTATAAAGGAGCTTTACTGTACGGTTTGCAAGATCCCGATAATGGTTGATGCCACAAACATTTCTCTTATTTTTGAGGACGTTGAGCTTCATACGTGGTACGGTGATGCCGTAGGCTATATCTACTATCATGGATATATGGGAAGCACCTCAAGCTCAAAATATATCTTTGAGCCTTCAAAGAATACCTCAAGAGCCATGTTCGTGACCATTCTCGGAAGATTTATGGGTATTGATACCGAAAAATACAGCGTTGAGGACAGCGAGCTTCCCTTTAGCGATATGAAAAACGGACAGTGGTACACTCCTTACGTTATCTGGGCGAAGGAAAACGGGATCGTTAACGGTCTGCCCGACGGAACCTTCGGACTCTCAAAGAGTATTACCCGTGAGCAGATAGTAACTATTATCTACAGAACAAATAAGCCCGTATATACCTTTGATCAGGATGCCTTTAAGGGCTGTACCGACTCGGACGAAATAAGCGGATATGCTCTCGAGGCATTTGCGTGGGCAAAGGAAAAGGGAATTATTAACGGTACTTCGGCAACCGAGCTTTCGCCTAAAAAGAACGCTTCAAGAGCGCAGATAGCTCAGTTGATGCGGAATTATATTAATTACTTATATTAAATTGAAAAGGGAGCGCCGCAGGCCGGGAATTTTCCGGTTTGCGGTGTTTTGTTATGTATAGGAAATTGCTGTGCTTCGGGTACTGAAGAAACAAGCTTATGTATAAGGTACAAGCCCGATCGTCGGTGCGGGCCGGCGCCCGCTTGATACTAAAAATATTGTGAGGGTAGTGACAATTTCCGCATAATGTGATATGATTGTATTGAAAACAGGAACATTTTTCTGATTTTTAATTTTATAAGTAGAAAGAGTCGGACAAACTTGAATTTTTCGGAGGTAATATTATGGGACAGACAGCAAATCAAATGGTGTTGGAACTATTAATTAAAATAAAGGAAAAAATCAAAGAAAAAAAGAAAGAAAAGAAGCAGAAGAACGGTACAAAAGGGCACTGAAGGTTTCCGATCCGGTGAACTAAATACATATATGATAAGATGCATACGATAAATGTACCAATATTTCTGCAGGCACCTTTTTGAATACTTTTACCCATAAATACTAATTTAGAAATGGGAGAAAATTTTTATATACTACTTGATTTTATTCTGCAGATAGTGTATAATAAATTAACAAATTTTTAAAAAGAAAGGAAATAATCATGAAGAAATTTTTATCACTCCTTCTTGTAACTATCATGCTCGTGTGTATGATACCCACATTCAGTTCCAGTGCGGCTTATATCCAGGATGAGCTTCCCGGCTTCCAGGGAACTGGCTATGTATGGGACAGACTTTGTATTTTCAATATCAACCTTAACGGCGGTAAGTTCAATGCGAATTCAGGTGCTGTTTGCGGTGATGTTCAGGCAAATGCGCTTAACATCGTTGACGGCTTCTCCGGTGAATTCCAGGTTTATGTTTACCATCCTGCAAACACTCCCGTTGACGCAGGCTGGAACACCTATCTTGGCGTAATTTATTATTACGGCAACCTTGTTTCCCCCACATTTTACTATCTCGGCGACCTTATGACCGTTCTTTATAACTCCACCGAGAAAGACGGCGCAACTCTTGATAATTACCTCCTCGAGGGCGCAGCTCCCTTTGTAGCAGGCGATTTTTCAGTTGGTATAATTGCCGCAGGTATTCTTAACGGCAGTATGTACACCTACACGGCAACTTGGAGCGAGGCTGCTCCCGCACAATATACACTTACTCTTGATACTGCAGGCGGAACAATGCCCGCAGGCTACAGCACCTCATACACATTTACCGATGACCAGCTCTTTGTTGACGTTATCGGCGGATTCCCCGTACCTACCAAGTCAGGTTACGTTTTCAAGGGCTGGAAGAGAGGCACCTCCTCTGATCTTTGGGATAACGGTTGGGGAACACAGCCCTACACCTTCGGACAGGATATTACCGTCACTGCACAGTGGGAGGAAGAGGTAGTTGCTCCCACAGAATGTGAAAACCACAGCTTCTCCAACGGTGTATGCTCTGTTTGCGGTGCGGCTATGCAGAACTCCTATACTGTAGGTGATTATACCTATACATATTCTGCTTCCAATACACTCGGCGCACCCGCAGGCTGGAACGTAGTTGTAACAGATACGACAAAGACCTCTTACGGTGCTGTTAATGCAAATCTTCACGGTATTCCCGTAACAGTTCTTTCCAAGACCTATGCAGGATGCTCCAAGATGACATCCGCTCCCGCTATTCCCTCGACAGTCAAGGTTCTTTACAATACCTATAAGGGAACAGCTATTACCGCTACTCCTACGATCCCCGCAGGCGTAGTTAAGGTTTACGGTGCTTTTAAGGATTGTAAGTCTCTTACCACAGTTACAAACCTTCCTGAAAACGTAACCGATATGAGCTTCGCATTTGCAAACTGTCCTAAGCTTGCATCTGTTCCCGCTCTTCCCGCAGGTGTAACCTCTCTCTGGCGTGCATTTGCAAACTGTACCTCTCTTAAGAGTGCTCCCGTGATCCCCGCAAGTGTTGATAATATGGTTGAAGCATTTGACGGCTGTTCCGCTCTTGCAGGTAAGGTTAATCTTGCAACTAACAATAATAAGAGAGCTTACAGAGGAACTGCTGTAACAGAGGTTGAGATCTCCGCTGACGTTACTCATTTCGCTCTCAGCTGCTTTAAGACCAATACTGCTATAAAGACAGTTTATTACGAGGGTGCCGCTACCGCTTGGAACGATATCACCTTCGAGGGCTACAATACAAAGATCCTTAACGCTCCCGTTAAGACAGACGTTAAGGCTGCAGAGCCCACCGTTGAGGTTAAGAACGGCAGAACCTATATCTGTGATCTTGATACAGATAACCTCCGTGACGTGTTTATCGGCAGGGGTAAGGCAGTTGCATACCGCGGTGTTGTTATGAATAAGGTAGTAGGATTTACCGCTGCAAGGATCGACGGTGCAAGCGTTTATACCTACGGTGCAAAGATCGGTGCGGGCAACTACACACTTTGTGCAAGATATAATGACGGTACAACACAGCTTTACTACTTCACAGTAAGCTAAACAAAATAATAAAATATAAAAGGAGCCGTTATTCGGCTCCTTTTGTTGGAGAAAAATATGAAGAAGGTTCCTATAGCGTTGGTGCTGGACGATCCCGCACCCTGTATAAGCGTGTATTACACACATCATAACAAAACCGTGACCGAAGACGGCAGAGACTTGCTTGAATACTATCCCAATTCTACCCTTTTTGAATTCTGTGATATTATAGAAAAATACGGGATCAAGGGTAAGTTCAGCGTTGTTCCTATGCCGGGTAACCGCGGAGACGTGGTTAACGGAATAGAAGGGGTATCAGAAAAGGAGCTTCGTGAATGGATAAATACGGTTAAAAGCCGTGTTATGCCCGCCTTTTCGGTAGGTCCCGAAATGCTTACCCATAACAATGCGGTAAACGTTGAAACGGGCGAAATGATAGAGATGAACGAATGTATCTGGGCTTCGGATAAGGATAGAGAAGTGTTGACTCCCTATATTTCAAAAGCCTTCTCTCTGCTTCACGATGCAGGCTTTTCCTCTTTCGGATGTACCTCACCCTGGTCCTTCGGCATAGAGGTGGAGGATGAATACGTACAAGCGGTATCTCAGGCTGTTTATGAGGTTTACGGCAGTAAAAGCTGTTGGTATTATCTGCGCGGACTCCGTAACCTTCCAAATGCCAAGCCCTGGGTAGAGTATGACGACGGGGAAAGGTGCGTTGTATCTATTCCCGCCACAACTTACGATCATATATGGGAAACGATAGATACTAACGATACGTCTTTTGAATTTATAAGCTCTGTGGCGGATAAATATATTACCGCAGACGGTAAGGGGGGCTCTGTAATACAGGTGCTTGAAACGGGAGGCTTCCCCTTGTTTATCACCCATTGGCAGAGCCTTATATCAAACGGACTTTGTACGGGAATGCGTGTGCTTGAGCTTATTGCCCAAAGGGTAAACGAGCATCTTTTGGAGCGTGTTGAATGGTGCAGCTATGAGGATATAATGAATATCGTTCTTGCCGACAAGGAAAGCTATCCCCGATGCGATATAGGAAGAATAGATATTCAATGAAAAGCGCTGCCGGCGCAGGAAGACCGGATATCAAGCTTCCGAAAACCGCTTTATTCTGACACCCGAAGTGAAGAGATTTCCGCAATATAAAAAAAGAAATCCAAAATGAATAAAATACAGATTCATTACATTAAAATTATCGAAGACTCGGCCGCCTCATCCGCCACTGCGGCCGTGAAGTCTAAAACCCGGCAAGCTCGTTTCGAGGATTCCTCCCGGTCCTCATTTCCCTTTATGGGAAGGCATGGGCCCGTGCCCTTTGGTTATTAAAGACGGTTGGTATAAAAGAAGAAGCAGAGAGCATTTGCAAAGCTCTCTGCTTGATTTTTATATTCAATTAACGGTATTTAAAGAATGTAGAACGTAGAATGCAGAAGAAAGAAGAAACAAGAAAGAATGAATAATATATTCGGATGAGGATCTTCGGCTATATCGTCTGTATCTTTTGTCTCCTGCTTTCTGCTACGCAGATCATAATTTTGAGATCACTCCACCGTTACGGTGTAATAATTATATGATTCATCCTTATACTGTACGCAGAAGGTATATGTTCCCGCGTTCTGGATTCTTATCTTCATAACACCGTTTACGACCTGCTTTTCGGTCATGGCAACAGAACCCTGTGCATTCTTTATCTGCGAGGATGTGGTATAGTTACCCTTTGCATATCTTACGACCTTGAGGTCATCGAGATCGGTTATGGTTATAAGGTTTTTGTCCTGAGTAAAGGTGGGGACCTTCTGAACTACATCATAAACGTAGAACACGCTGTAGCCGTTTTCATAGCATACCGCAACGGTGACAGTACCGTTTTCACGGTATTGTATCATATAAGAAGTCTTATCGGGAATATACTTTGCCGTAAAACCTCTTGCTCCTTCTGTTTTCTTTATGGAAGCCGCGGTCTTATGAGTACCGTAGGCTGTACGGATGACCTTGATACCTTCGAGATTTCCTATTGTAAGCTGTAAACCGTTTACGCTGAAGGTAGGCTCTGTAACCTTTACGTTGATGTAGAGGAACTCCATGCTGCCGTCATTGTGGCGGACAAGAACCGTATGCTCACCGCCTGCGTTGAGTGAATAAGAATATTCTGCGGCGGTGCCTATGCGCTCGGCTGTTATACGCACTGTTTTGTTTCTGTTTACGTCGGTGTAATTTGAATATGTACCCTTGGCAATAAATACATCCTTAATATCGCTTAAGTTTGTAAGTGTTACCGTAACACCGTCTATAAATACCTTTGTCTTATTTCCCTCAATATTAACGTTGGTGAAATACTCATTCGTGTCTATCATAACAACGCAAACGGTATAATCTGCGTTATCGCTGATAACACGGGTGAATACATTATCCTTTGTATTTTCCTTTATCTCTTCAGCACCGATAACCGCAGCGCCGGCAGAAAGCATTGCATCAAGGGAATTGTATTTTCCTTCTATATAGGCAATACTTTCGATATTAGAGGCTTCGGTAACTTTCAGGGTATTACCTTCTGCGCTTACCTTGGGCGCGGTGAGGGTGCCTGTAAGCTTGGGAATTGCCTCGCTGTAATGGGCGTCGCATCTTATACACTGGCTTCTTCTTTCACCCTCCTCGCGGTAAGTGGGCTCGCGGTAAACGAACCAGTCGCCGTATGTATGTCCGATATCCTTACAGGGGTGGGCGCTGTATTCGTAGAGCCATTCTCTCATATTATCGAAAAGACCGATACCGTCGGTGGTGCAGTAGTCGAACACCATGATACCGCGTACACCTGCTTCGGAAACGAGCTTGCATTTTATTTCAACAGACTGCTCGTCATCGTAGGAGATAAACATTTTTTCGGATGCGTTGTAAAGATAAGGAGCCTGAGCAACAGGGTCCCAATAACGAACGTAGCCGTTTTTATTTACGTAACTGTTCTTTAATTCTGTGTAATGGATATTGGTGTTATCTCTTGTGCCCGTTTGATAAAGACCGTTGTTTGTGGCGGGGACGTCCTTCCAACGAAGAGCGTACATACCGCATCCGGGAACTATCTTTTCAGCAGGAATACCCTTGCTCAGGTAAAGCTGTATATCAGCGTTAACACTTCCGCCAACGGTACCGCTTAAGGTGTTGTTATAGGGAGGGGTGTGGTGATGTGTTTTTGCATTGTTGATATAAAGGTCGTAGTTCATGATGTTGAAATAGTCAACCTGCTCGGCAAGAGAGCTCATATCAAAGAGACTGAATGCCCATGAGCCTCCGGGAACTGCCATTGAAAGGAAATATTCCTTGTTGTTCTGCGCGGAGAGCTCGTCGAGATTCTTTCTCATGCACTCCATGAAATATACGAAATTGGTCTTATAGGTGGAGGAGCCGGTAGGGAATTCATAGTCAACGTCAAAACCGTCGTAGCCGTTTTCCTTTATGATCTTTGTTATTTCTTCTGCAAGTCCGGAAGCGTGGCTTCTTGAGCTGAACCAGCTTTCAAAGGTTTCGAGATTGTTGTTTGCAACGGTGAAAAGGAATTTAATATCGGGGTTTTGCTCCTCGGCGATCTTACGGGTGCTTTCAAGGGTGGCGGTGAAGCTGTGGGAAACTATTTCTCCGCTTGCGGGGTTGGAGATTGCAGAGCCCTTGATATGGGCGGGGTGGAAATTGATAACGTCGATATTCTCGAATTCATAGGATGCCGGGGGGACCGAGGCATTGTAATATACTACCACGATAGATTCACCGTTTGCGGGGATCGTCTTATACTGGGCGGTGCCGCATCCTATACATTTTCTCATTTTGGAGCCGGATTTTCCGTCTGTTGCCGCAACCACTACCGTCCATTTTCCGTATTCGTGGTCGGTTATCGGAATAGCCTCTTCAACTGTTACGCCGCATTCGGTGCAACTATGCTTGCGAAGACCCTCTTCGGTGCAGGTAGCTTCTTTAATTACTGTCCATTCACCGAAGAAATGGTCGGGGGAATTGCCGTTGACGAGAACAATACCAAAGCCCTTTGCATCGGTACCGTTAGTGGCTACGCCCTTCATTCCGTCGTAGGTGTTTTCGCAGACTGTTATAAATCTGCCCCAGGTATCAATGGTGCTCTCGTCCTTTTGATATCTGTCCATATAAATTACCGATGCATGGGAAACTGCATTTTTTGCGTAAAGCGAGGTCAATGCGGGGTTAAGAGTGTTTCCCGAGATAGATTTCATATCCTTCTGGATAACGCTCCAGGGTATAGCGACCTCAAAACGCCATCCCTTCGAGGTTACTGCTCCGCTTGTTTTGGCCTCGGTTATCTTGCCGGGGTTTACCATGGTACGGAATACACCTACACCGCCGTTGGAGTAGATTCCGATATTATATCTGGGAGTGTCCTGATATGCGGTCTTTTCGTGGAGGCAGAGAGGATCGAGCATAAGAGTCATTACGTCTCCCGTCCAACCGTATTCAAGGTCATAGGAGGCTGATTTTGAATAGATCAGTCCGCTCTGAGCATCGTTATCGGTGATATCTGCCGCAAAATACAGATACTGTTCGTCATATGCAAAGTACATATCTGCGTTATGTGTCATAGGTCTTGTTGCCCAATAATAACCAACGGTGTCCTCGTTATGGTAAGCTGCAGCCGACCATCTTCCGTTGTCCTCTATTGTGCCGTCGATAACCGGTGATGATTTAGGCATTGTAACGTCGGGGTTCTGTGCAACACCCTCGGGACCTGCAAATACACAGAGAGGGAGCAATAACGTCACACAGAAAAGAAGTGATAGAAATTTTGTACTCTTTTTCATAACAATACTCCAAAATCAATAAATTACAAGTAAATATAACATATTAATATAATAAAAACCGTATTTTGTTATTAATATTCGGTAAATTTTACACGCACGACGGTGTAAAAAAACGAGGGGCTGTCGCGGTAAGATACAACGGCAGAGAGCAAAAGCTCCGCCCAAAAGCCGTATTTAAATAAAGAGATCCGCCGAAAAAACGGCGGATCTCAGCTTGTCGATAAACTTATCGACAAGCTGCTGACTTCGAAAAAGAAAGGTATGTGAACCCCCAAAACTCGGCAAGCTCGTTTCGGGGAACCCCATAGTTTTCGTGAAAAGTCTCCGTAGGCTTACTATGTAAGGTAGAGAGGCTTTTCGC
>SVQZ01000014.1 GCA_015065105.1 Oscillospiraceae bacterium
CAAGGGAAGCCTTGACGAGGTGATGGCTATTGTTGACGACAGTGCCGTGAACCGAGCAATCAAAATCGGTGCCTGCAACATCTATCATGGCTGCGTTCACAATATGCTCCACGAAAAGAGCGACGATGTTTTAAGAGGGTTATATAAATCGGCTTCTTTTGTTGTACAGGCAATTGCTTTCAAGCGAACAGCCAAATACATAAAACATCAAAGTGAATTGAGGAATATTGTTTCAAATGATGAAAGGGTTATCGTTGATACATTTCTTGATTTGAAAAATGGCGGAACGGTAGACTTCAACTTGATGTCAGAAACTTTGTTTGATTGGTCAAAGAAATGGATTGCTGATAACAATTGAGCAAATTCCAATAGGTCGAACTGTTGTGATGTATAGGAAAAGAAAAAATTGCCGCTGAGGAACAAACTCCTCAGCGGCTTTTTGCTATCACTCAAAGGAAACAGGCTTGGTATCTCCCGTCGCAAATGCGTTAGGACCGGGGTCAGACATAGAGAAATACATTTTCGCTGCTTTGGTGGTGCCGAAATCGCGGTTGGAACCGGAATTCTGCACCTTGTTAAAGGCGTCGCGGAACATCTGGTTGTGGGCTTCCTCACGGTTTAAGAGAAAATCAATGGTCTCCCGCACCTTTTTGTCGTCGATCTGGCGGTAAAGGTATTCGTAAACCACCTTTGCGCGCTGTTCGGATGCGATGTTGCTGAGCAGGTCGGCACACAGATCGCCCGTAACCGTCACGTAATCCGCCGTCCAGGAGTAACCCGAAGCATTGATAAGACCGGGATTAAGACCTAAGAGCACGTGGGACTGGATCTCACCGCATGGCACCTTTGCGGCATCTACGTCGTGACCGTTTAAGAGGTTGATGGTCTGCGCCACCATCTCCATGTGCCCCAGCTCCTCTGCCGCAATGTCAAGGAACAGATCCTTAATTTCAGGATCTTTGATTCGAAAACTCTGCGACATATACTGCATCGCCGCCTTCAACTCGCCGTTACCGCCGCCAAGCTGTTCCTGCAAAAGCGCCGCATACTGCGGATTGGGTCTCTCTACCTCCACGGGATGAAAAAGCATCTTTTCGTGTTTGAACATTTCACTACCTCCACTTGTTTGATATAAGTTATTTTTGCCAATCCGGAGATAGATATTCAAACGTACCGCCAAATCTGCATACGAGTCAACAATTGCCCCGCAGTAAACAAAGAAAAATAAGATGAACAGAAAACTTTTTAAGAAGGACTTTACACAAGGTCAATTACATGTTAAAATGTTCTTACGAAAACTGTGTGTGACATTATAGTTTTTTAAGAGTATAAAAAAGCAAGTGATTTCAAGGAGCTATAACTTATTAAAAAATCGTATTGGCTGATATTTTAATTATTATAAATAGCGTAGTGTGACAGGAGGTGTAACAATGAACAAGGTAGGTGAATTGTTAAAAAAACAAGGTCCTATGTTATCGGGCGATTTGGCACGTTTGTATGAACGGACATACGGCGTTTCAAATGAAGCAGCTCGCAAGGCGATTTCTAGGGCAACCGCCCCCGTGAAAAAACTCTATAAAATTAAATTTGATAAAAATCAAATATTCTATTATTTAGACTCGCAATTTATGGGCTCACAATATGTAACCTCTCTTTTGCGTGCTATTGAAACCCATTCCAAGGTGGTCTACACGTATATTCAGGCTTTCATTTCGCAAAGCGGAGTTGTTTCTAAAGAACTGCTTCCTTCGTTTGTATCTGCGCCGATAGGAAAAGTGAAAGGACATCGGCGACATGAAGATGTTTTGGCAAAACTTATCGATGCTCAGATCATACGAGATAGTGGTGAGGATACGTATTCAATTTCCCCAATGTTTCATGAAGCTATAAACGCAAGACGTTCGCGTGGTTTGGAAATTGCTAAAAACGTGATAACTCGCGACTTTAACAGTTGGGCAAGAGGGGTTAATTTAGTTTCATACGAACAAGGGAAGTGCTTGTTTGAAATCCCTAACTTCGGACAGTTTCAATGGGCATTTACCGCTCCGTCGTATGTTCAACCGCTATACTCTTATGAGTCGAAAAAGCCAGGGTTTGTTGTTGCAGATGTCTTCTTCGGAAAAACAGCAACTCCCGAATCTATAAAATTTTTCCTGCAGAAAATCCAGGTGTTAAGGTCATATAAAAACATTCAACCGTTTCTTCCCGTATTACTCGTGGACAAAGTTGACCGTGAAGCACTACAACTGCTTAAGGAAAGCAAAGTTATGGTTGCAGTGCTAAACAATATGTTCTCGGATAAATATACTGAGTTGCTAAATGATCTTGTTAATGTTTTTTCAAATGCTACAGCGATCCTGGCTAACGATCCTGGACAAATCCACGATTTGTTTAAGGCGGTAGAAAAAAGCGAAGGCAGATATAACAATCTTGCAGGAGATTTGTTTGAATTGTTAGTTGGCAGCTATTATGCGCGTGTTGGTTGTCAATATTTAAAATCTCAAGAGGAAGTAATAGACTACGAAACCGGCAAAAAGAAGGAAATCGATTTGTTGGTTGTTAAAGACGGAAAATGCATAATAGTTGAATGCAAAGCTCAAAAAGCAAAACTGAGTGGAGAATATGTTCGCAAATGGCTAAACGAAAACATACCGGTCATTCGAAAATGTTTGTTAGCACGCGAGCATTATAGTAAAATGGAGTTTCAACTATGGTCGGTTAGCGGATTTGACGATGAAGCACTTACCCTTTTGAAAAAGGCAGAAGAAAACACAAAATATAGTGTATTGTATTATGATAAAGAACAGATGATTTCTGTTGCTAAGGATAAGGGGGATCAGTATTTCGTCGATATAATGAAAAAGCACTTCATGATTAAATAATGTTTTAGGAGCGTCTATAGATCGTATGTCTATAGGCGCTTTTTGTTGCAATTTTGATCCGCAGTAAACAAAGAAAAAAGCACGTTGCAATGCGCATACCTATCGTTTGTGGCGAAAAACCGACAAATGCTGAAATCGCAGTATTTCTCTGCCGAAAACTGTTGCTATTTGGCGCGGAGTGTGGTATAATGGCAGATGGTGAAATAGCACACTTACTAAAACTACTTATGAGGTGTAATGCAATGGCTGCAAGCTATAAGAAATTGTTTAAACTTCTGATCGACCGCGATATGAAAAAGAAAGAACTCGCCGAAAAAGCCGGCATCAGCATAGCTACCATCACTAAGATGGGCAAAGACGGCGCCGTCGTGTCGAGTGATGTGCTAGTAAAAATATGCTCTGCATTGGAGTGTACGATGGACGATATCGTCGAGATCGTACCTTCAGGCAAATAATGTTAAGTCTGTAAATATAGGCAATGATCCGGCGTCTGTCGGTGCTAACATATGGTGTTCTACACCATGCCTATAAATATATTTAAGTGGATGACCTTAAAAGGTCAAGGAGGACTTTATGGAAAAAACGATTTGCGAACTATTTGCGGGTGTCGGTGGATTCCGACTCGGTTTTGACCGACTGGAATCTGGCTGGAGAACGACTTGGTTCTCACAGTGGGAACCTGGTGCCAAAACGCAGTGGGCTCATGACTGCTATGTGCAACACTACGGCGAAAGTATCGATCTAAATGGTGAGTACCACACAGGAGAAGACATCAGTTTGATGGATAAAAGTGCTATCCCTGATCACAGCCTGCTTGTGGGTGGCTTTCCTTGCCAGGATTACAGTGTGGCACACACACTGGCATCTTCCAAAGGTATCGAAGGTAAAAAAGGTGTTCTCTGGTGGCAGATCCGCGATACTTTGATTGAAAAGAAAGCGCCATTCTGCATATTAGAAAACGTAGATAGATTACTCAAATCTCCTGCGAAACAAAGAGGACGCGATTTTGGCATCATTCTTGCATGCCTTGCAGAGCTTGGATATAGCGCTGAATGGAGAGTTGTAAACGCAGCCCAATACGGTGCAGCACAAAGACGTCGTCGTATCTTCATCTATGCTTATCGTGACGATACCAACTACGGCAAAAAGATGAGTGATGTATCGGCAGATGACATCATTAAAACTAACGGGTTGATGACTAAGGCGTTCCCGATAAGTGAAATGGGCAAGATCACACAAACCGTATTGAATGAAGACATCGTGGATGTTAGTGATAACTTTGCCTTCCCGTTTGAAAATGCTGGATATATGCATCAGCACACAGTTTATACTGCAAAGATTTTAGAAGCAGAAGAAGCGCCCATCTTGCTGGGTGCGATCCTTCAAAAGAATGTAGATGAAAAGCATTATATATCTACCGAGAAGATGGCAAAATGGACATATCTCAAAGGGGCAAAGAAGATTCCAAGAAAGTCGGCAAACGGACATGAATATATGTTCTCCGAAGGTCCGATTGCATTCCCCGACCCGTGGGATAGACCTGGTCGCACGATGCTGACGAGCGAATCTACATTAAATCGCTCTACTCACGTGGTAACTGATCCTGGTACTGGTAGACTTCGTCTGTTGACTCCAGTGGAAGCCGAACGACTGCAAGGATTTGACGATGAATGGACCAATTCTGGAATGCCGGATAGAATGAGATACTTCTGTATGGGCAATGCCTTGGTCGTACAAATGATAACAAGAATGGGAAGAGTTCTCGACGATATCATAGCAGAAGAAAAGTAAAGCGTTAGAGGTTCTCCACACCATCCTTGGGTCTTGTGTAATTGCACAAGACCCTTTGGGAATTAGAAAAGGAAGTGACAAAGATGGAAGGTACTGAGTATCGCACAAAGGAATCTGTTTTAAGACGTGCACAAGAGGTCATTGGTATTCCGCTTAAAGATGTCGATACGACCGGACGTCTAGCAACAGGTAAAGGTGCTATTGGAACCGTTATCGAAGAAAGCTGGTTTGGGTATTCTCCAAATTCAGAATCCGAGCCAGATTTCCCTGAAGCGGGTGTTGAGTTAAAAGTCACTCCTTATCTGCGTGGTAGAAATGGTATCCGGGCCAAAGAACGGCTGGTATGTAATATTATCAACTATATGGAAGAGTACGATAAGACCTTCCACACCAGTGCATTTTGGCATAAGTGCGAGAACATCTTATTAATGTCTTATGAGCATCTTCTGGATAGACCCAAGGGCGATTTTAAAATCGATGCTGCTATCCTTTTTAGTTTTCCCGAAGAGGATCTTGTGATAATCGAGCATGACTGGGAAACTATCATGGAAAAGGTGCATAACGGTAGAGCACATGAACTTTCCGAGGGAGATACGATGTATCTTGCTGCTTGTACAAAAGGCGCAACAGCAGCTAGTGTGCGTCCTCAGCCGTTTTCGGCTATTCCTGCCAAGCAGCGTGCTTATTCTTTGAAGGCGTCTTATATGACGCGGATACTAAACGCCTACATTTTTGGTGATGCACAAAGTGAGCGCATCATAAAAGATCCTGCCGAACTGCAAGAAGGCACATTTGAAGATTACTTAAGGCGAAAACTATCTCCATATTTTGGAATGACTCAGACGGAACTCAAGACTCGTTTTGCAGTTGAAAGCTCTGCTAAGAATCTTAACGAAGTTTTGCTTTCCAAAATGCTTGGCATACAAGGCAAAATTGCATACACTGAGGAATTTCAAAAGGCTGGTATCGTTCCGAAGACTATACGTGTACGCAAGAATGGAACGATAAAAGAAAATATGTCTTTCCCGACTTTTGATTTTATCGAATTGAGTCAGGAAGAGGAATGGGAAGAATCTGACCTGTATAATTATTTAGCTCCGACCAAGTTCCTTTTCATCATATTTCAAGAGAATGATGAAGGAGAGCTTGTGTTTGAGCGCGTAAAGCTTTGGAATATTCCCAATCGTGACCTAGAAGAAGTTCGAAGAGTCTGGGAGCGTACTGTGCAGGCCATTCGTGAGGGTGTCGTTCTCGAACAAACAAGTAGAGGTGTTGCGAACAATTTACCGAAGCAGTCAGAAAGCGCAGTGGCACATGTTCGACCTCACGGTAGAGATGGAAATGATAGACTACCATTACCAGATGGCCGGATGATGACGAAGCAGTGTTTCTGGTTGAATAACACCTACATTGCAGAACAAATAAAGGAGAAATAATATGGCTCTGATAAGGACTGAAGAATTGAGAGACCGCATTAAGGTCGTTATACCGATGACCGCCCCATATAATGCTTCTGCTGATAAGAAAAAGGAGAATATTGATAGTTTTAATGCGCTGTCTCGAGAAGGATTACAAAACGATAAAGTTGAGCGAAGAATCCTTCTATACCAAACTCAAGCTGGAGAAAAAGTATATATGCAGTATCCAGGAATCGAGAGCGCACGAGAAGGAATACGCGCATTTCCTTTAGATGCAAGACCGGTCCTTCAAAAAGCAGACGGTACTTATGCAGCTGATATGGATTTTAAGAAAATATGGGATATTATTGATAGAATTGGCGAAGGACATCGCGATGATATCGATATCTTAGCCACCATCTTCTTGCGTATTGCATATATGTTGGATTACAAACATAATGACCAAGAGTATCTTTGTGAAGAACTTGATATCGAGAACGACAGTGTTAGTGAATCTGAACACATACGTTTTGTCTGGAATTCACTGGAACTTGACCAAGATGTATTAGAAACGCTAAACGACCGATTTAATACTCAAGAAGGAATGTCTATAGAGGGATTCTTGTACTATAACGATCTGCTTGCTCAAAATGAAGACTGCAAATACCGCTATATACAAGGTGATAGATGGACTATTACAGCTGGCAGAATCAATAATTGTTTGTCCCACCTTACTGTAATATCTCACATCAGAGGGAAAATTGGCATCTCAAAACTTATAGACAGTTTTCAGCGGACTGGTGTTGCACCCTTGCCTCAAAGTAGATTTGATGAGGCATGTGGCGAGCTTGTAGAACGCAGATAATGAAACATCCAAAGTCATATGATTCGACCCCAGAAACCCGGAAACGCATGTCCAAGGTAAAACTGAAAAACGGTGATGCTGAGATGTTGCTTGCAAAGAAACTATGGCACCTTGGCTATCGTTATCGTAAAAATGACAAAAGGCTCCCTGGCTCACCAGATATTGCAATCAGTAAGCATCACATTGCCATTTTTGTTGACGGTGAGTTTTGGCATGGGAAGGATTGGGATGTTCGTAAAGAACGGTTGCAACGCAATCGAGAATACTGGATTGAAAAAATCGAAGAAAACATCGCACGTGATATCCGTGTTGACAAAGATTTACGTGCGATGGGCTGGACACCTATTCATTTTTGGTCAAAAGAAGTTTTGAAAGATGCAGACGGATGTATTTCAGCCATTCTTGAACTCATTATAGATTCATATGAAGAATAACAAATACGTAGGTTGATAGTATGGACAGCATAAGAGTTGTGGAGCTGTTTGCGGGAGTTGGAGGTTTCCGACTTGGTTTAGAGGCAGCTTCCAGTGAGTTTAAAATAATATGGGCAAACCAATGGGAACCAACGGACCCAAACCAATATGCGTTCAAATGCTACGAAGCACATTTTGGAAGGGATTCCTCACATATATGTAAGGATATTTGCCAAGTGGCAGATGAAGTCCCGGAACATGACTTGTTAGTTGGTGGATTTCCATGTCAGGATTACTCAGTTGCCAAAAGCGGCGCAAAAGGGTTATATGGAGAAAAGGGAGCTCTTTGGTGGCAAATAGAATCCATAATCAAGAGACGTCGCCCTCGTTGTGTTATCTTAGAAAATGTGGATAGGATATTACGTTCTCCCTCAAAGCAAAAAGGACGAGACTTTTCAATGATATTGCGTTCTTTTTATGAAAGCGGATATGCTGTTGAGTGGCGTGTTATCAATGCTGCCGACTATGGCCAGGCACAACGTCGAAGAAGAACATTCATTGTTGCTTTTCGAAACGATACCGATTATTTTAAAAACTTAGCAACGGTTACATGCACCGAAGGATCTAAGGGTATGCATCGGCACATCGTAAAAGATGGTCTTTTTGCTCAAGGGTTTCCTGTAGAGCAAAATACAGGCGAACGGGTTGGCGCTTTTATCGACGATATGTCGTTCGAAACGATGGACGAACTCAGCCAGTCTATGAAGGTGTATCTGCACAATGCTGGTGTAATGATAAACGGGTGGCTTTATTCAGAAGAAACGACACCGATATTTGAAACAGCAACAGAACTCGGACAGGTTTTGCAGGACGATGTAGACAAAAGATATTATATTGATTCTAACGATCTCCCGAAATGGCAATATCTAAAAGGAGAAAAAGAGGAGTATCGCACCTCTTCTGGAAGTAGAGGATATCTATTTGCCGAAGGTAAAGTCGCGTTTCCCGATTCGTTATCAAAGCCGTCTCGCACAATGCTAACAAGTGAAGGAACAGTTAGTCGCAGCTCGCACGTTGTAACAGATAAAACAACAGGGCAGTTGCGTTACTTGACACCTGTGGAATGTGAGAGGTTAAACGGTTTTCCGGATGGATGGACAGATATGCTTCCTGATAAATATCGCTATTTCACAATGGGTAATGCCTTGGTCGTGCCAATCGTTACAAGAATTGCTGAGACGATAATAAGGACAGAATTATATGATTAAAGAGCTTATACACGATCCGATCTTTCTCGCAGGAAAGTCGGAGATTGCGACGAAAGAAGATTTGCCGAACGCACAAGACCTATTTGATACGCTGATGGCATACAAGGATAGTTGTGTCGGTATGGCGGCGAATATGATCGGAGTGAAGAAGCGCATCATCGCATTTCTTGATGAGAGTGGACGAGCTCCAACATATACTGTGATGCTTAATCCCGAGATCATTAAAAAAGACGGTGCGTATAACACCGAGGAAGGATGTCTATCCCTCCTTGGTGGCCTGCGCCCATGTAAACGCTATAAATCCATCAAGGTCAAGTATCAGACCCTGGAATTACAAACTCGCATTAAAACCTATACTGGCTGGACGGCACAAATCATTCAGCATGAAGTTGATCATTGCGATGGGATACTAATATAACAATCTTTTTGTGTTAAGCAAATATCTTTTATTGAGGTGTAATAATGGCAGAATCCGTTTTTTCGTTTTTTTCGGGAGCCGGTTTATTGGATCTAGGCTTTGAAAATGCAAACTATAATATCGTCTTTGTCAATGAATTTAATCAGCATTTTCTGCAAGCTTACCAATATGCTCGCAGAAATCGAAATTTTATACCTCAGTATGGATATCATCAGTGTGATATTAGAGATTTCTTGGTTGGGGAAACTAATGATGCACTTCATCAACAAATCAACGATGAACATGAACAAGGAAATTTAGTAGGATTTATTGGAGGTCCTCCTTGCCCCGACTTTTCAGTTGGAGGTAAAAACGAAGGGCGAAATGGAAAGAATGGTGTTTTAGCACAAAGTTATGTGGATTTAATTATTGACTGCTTCCCAGATTTTTTTGTGTTTGAGAATGTTAAGGGATTGGTTAAGACAGCAAAGCATAGAGAATATTACGATGAATTAAAAACATCGCTTTGTAACGCGGGATATTACATTTGTGATAAAACGCTAAATGCGCTTAGTTTTGGTGTTCCACAGGATAGAGAAAGAATTATTTTGATTGGAATTAGGAATAATATTCCAAACATTAATGCTTTTTTAGATGAGAACGGAAAAATTAATTTTCCTTGGTTTGATAATGCTCCTTTTGCTGATGCGGATGAAATTAAGGCTTTATCATGGATAGGAAGACAAGATTTCTTTCAGAATAATACTAGATACTGGCCACGTAGATTGCCGGAGCAGTATAGAGAGTTAGCTGTAGAAACGTGGTTTAGAAGGAATAATGTAACGAACCATCCAAACGGCAATGATGTGTTTGCAGTGAAGGCTGGTTTGACCAAAATGCAAACAATTGCCGAAGGAGACGTCAGCCGTAAATCGTTCAAACGATTACATAGATGGAGATATTCTCCCACTGCTGCTTATGGGAATAATGAAGTGCATTTACACCCATATAAAATACGCAGACTTAGCGTTGCAGAAACTATGGCTATACAGTCGCTACCTGCCTGGTTTTCTTTGCCGCCAACGATGACATTGTCTAATAAATTTAAGGTCATCGGCAATGGAGTGCCTTATTTAATGGCTGAATCGATTGCCAACACATTAAGAGAAATGTTAGATGAATTACAGGAGGAAAATCAATGAGACGAATCGTTATTGATCCACGAGTCGTAAAACATCTCGGTCGTGATCTTATTACTTCGCCTGAAGTGGCGATTATTGAATTAGTGAAGAACTCTATTGATGCGCGTGCTACAAATATTAATCTAAAATTATTTAACGGCGGCATTCCGGATGTGTTACAAAATAGTCCTGTAGCCTCTGTTATTCCTCAACAGTATTTTCACATGCCTCTCTTGATTGTAGAAGATGATGGCTACGGTATGACTGATGAAGTCATAGATAGTGGTTTTTTGCGGATCGCAACTAGTATAAAATCTAACCAAGCAGACACTTTAGGCGAAAAAGGAATTGGACGCCTAGCTACTCAACGTCTTGGTGCTGCTTTGCTTGTCGAGACTTGTTCCGAAAGAGAAGACCATACTTCTTTCGTTTTTATCAATTGGGATGATATTATCAACGGTGCGGAGGAAGTGCCAAGTTTTGATGGTCTCGCGACCAAACCGCATACACGTTTATGGATATTTGGCGTTAACTTAGAGGACTACATTGATAACGCAATGCAATTCTCCCAGATGAGTTTCATTGACACTGGCGCAGTCGTTCAAATAAACAGAGATTTGAAATCTGCACTAAATTTTTTAATTTCACCTTTTGAAAACACCCCGGATATTCCCTGTGCACCTCGGATTAATTTTTATTTCAACGACAAACAGATTGATATAACTTTCCCGTATGATACGCTAGCTTTGGCAGAATCAATTCACGAGTTTAAGTTTTCTCCAAATAAAGATCAACTGTTAAACTATGGATTAAGTATAAAGCCATGGTTTATTGAACGTGTTCACAGAGCATTAGTAAAGGCTGAAGCGTTTAAAAGACTTAAAAAAACGCATGCCTATTATTCCGAATTGCTAAATAAGAGTTCTCAACGCATTTCCAATGTGCTGAATGCAACATTATCTGCCGAAGAACTGACAAAGTGGTTTTACCGTATACTAGTTGATTTTTATGCTGTCACAGATGATGAGAGCAAGCGAGAGGCGTTTGATTCCTTTATTAAGAATAAAGCAAATGCAGTTATAACTGAACTTATAAAAATTGCACCTATTTCCGGCTCTATATATAGTTTTAAACAAGGGGCTGCAATAGGAGATAAAATTATCATCGATTCTGCGCACGAGTTAAACTATACAAATAGAAGATACTCTCTGCAAGAATTAAAATATTTCTTGGAAGATTATAACGGGATTAAATTGTATAGAGGATCCTACCGTATCGGATTCTTAGGCAATAAAGAAAGCGACTGGATCAAACTACAACAGTTTAGAACAAAAGGTCAACAATGGTATCGTTTCGATTTAGGAAATACGGTTGGCTTTGTTTCGTTATCCGATGACGCACAGAGAAATATTCAAGAGATTAGTTCGAGACTAGATATTAGCGAAAACGAAACATCCGAAGCGTTCAAGTTGTTGATCAATGTTGTTTTCAACTATCTGTTTTACGATCTTAATCGTAAAGCTAATGATCTTATCAAAGTCTTACTCGCCGAGGAAGGTCTTTTAGAAGAAAATCTGTCCAAGAGAGTTAAGAAAAATGACGAAGCATTAAGGGAAATGATGAAGCGTAATAAGCGCATGCAGAAAGCCCTTATTGACGTATCGCAACATTTGGGACAGGGACGAAAAATAAGTGAAACAGATGAAATTGCCTTATCCGGAAGTAGTTTCGCATTTTTATCTGACACAATTAGAAAGATTGACGATGATATAAGAGCAGATTCGTCGGTTCAAGAGGCTACGGCTGTATTGCTGTCCGAAGCAGATGCTCAGCTGAAAGCGATAGAGGTTGAATCCTACAACAACTATAAATTGATGGCAAACGGATTGATTACTGAAACGATTACGCATGAACTTCATTCTTTGAGTAAAACAGGCGTTGTTCCGGATGCTAGTGGCCATTTTGATTACTTGAGGGATTATTTTGTGCAAAATCGTAGCGTTCCCACTTACAATCAGCATGTAGTGCCCATCCAAAATAGTTACAGTAACATTGCAGGGAAACTTGATCAAGTAGGAGATCTGTATTCCTTTTTGGAAACAACATTTATCAAAAAAGGCACATATGATGAATTTATTTATCAAGATATAGCTGAGGTAATTGAAGATATTGCCAATAATCTCGTTGCTACAATCAAAAAAGAGAAAATACAAATTTCTCGCAATTTTGAAGATCTTGTTTGGTTTGTGCCGAAGGGTGTTCTTCTACATGTGTTTTACAACTTAATCAATAATTCTTTGTACTGGATTGATGTCCGTAGAAAAAGAGCACAGAGTGATCCTAGTTATGCATTTTCTGGTGAAGATAAAATCGTCGTTGAGGAACATGGCGTGGATGGAGTTATAATATACGATACCGGAACAGGCGTGTCAAAGAGTATGGAAGATATCCTTTTTGAACCGTTACAGTCTGGAAAGCCGTTGTCTGAAGGTCGCGGTATGGGCTTGTATATCGTTAGAAAATTGCTTAATTCTTTTGGCGGTGAAATCGAACTTCTTGAAGAACGCAATGAGTACGGTAATAGGTTTAAATTTTTGATTATGTGTAGCACTTCGGAGGAATTGTAATGAGTTATAGACAATTATTTTCTTCGTTAGATTGTGAATCAATAATAATAATTGAAGATGATTTCAAACAGGAAGAATATAAAAAAGAGCGAGTGTTATATGACATAGTTCGTATGGCCTTGAGCGACCGCTCATCATATATGGATGAGATCAAGAGCATATCCGCTGACTTGTTTGACTGCTTATCTTCATTTTGTGCTCTTTTTGATCAATGCATTGATCAGATTGGAAGATGGGAAGAAGTTATTCCTAGATGGGACATTAGGTGTGCATTCCCACTTGTGAAAGCTTTTGATGTAAAACTAGAAGAGAAAGCATGTTCTTTGTATGATCTTATTGACGATGAAGTAATGTTAAGCGTCTATGAAATCGGTGCAAAATACGGTATAGGAGTTACCCACCCATCCTGTTATGACGATCTTTTTGATGAATATATTCTATTTGAAAATAGAGCTAAATCGATTAGAATTTATACGGATTTTCTAGCGGAAACTCAAAGGCTTTTCCTATTGAATATTGATTGTGCAACCGATGAAAAGAGTGTGGTTTGTATTGTTGATAATCATTTGGCTGGAACAAATCGTGCACAGGAAATAATTAATTTAATCAAAGAAAAAAGTAATTCTAAACGAAAAAACATTATAGGGAGTGTATTTTCGTCAAAAGAACTCTTTGAAGAAATAAGTGATAAACTTTATTTTGAGTACACCTCTAAAAGCACTCCAGATCGCCTTAAAGCGTGTTTGGCTAAAAGTGCTTACAACTATTTCATTTCGGTTCTAAAAGAGAAAACGATAGATGGGCTAAACAAAGCTTTTGAGACTGCGATAAAAAATAAAGGAATTGCTTTCTTCCTTTCGAGAAAAGCACAAAAGGAAGGCATGTCGGAATATGAAATCATTAACGATTGGGTTAAGTTGTTGTCGATTACAGCACCCGAAGATTCAGATACGATAAAACGCTTAATCGGACTATCGAGAGTCATTAATAGTTTGGATGAGGATGATTTGCCAGATGACTCGTTACAACGCTTAAACACATTAGAAGCATTTGATTATTCGATAAACGATTATTATTTGCCTGTAGCAGCTGGTGATGTGTTTACGAATGATCAAGGCGAGTGGTTCATCTTAATTGGTCAAGATTGCGATATGGCGCGCAGGCCGAACACGCCGCCACGGAATGCGTTGGCAGAATTATTGTCGGCGAACATACGGAGACAAACATCTTGTAAAAAATGGGCAAATGATTTGGAAACCGCTTCAATCTACAGTTTTAGAAAAAACCAAGAAGCTGAGAGCGAAATTCTTCAAGTGAATTATCAACAGAGAAAATTCATAGCTAATGAAATTATTAACCTTTGCGCATTTAACGCAGACGGTCAATGCCGAATTTCTTTAATTGACTCCCCAAGTAAAGAGCAAGTGCAACTTATGCCTGATTATATGATTACATATTACACGGAGTTGCAGAAGTATTTTTCATCTGTTAAGGTTTTAAAAGAACAAGTTAATGACGCATTTGAGACCGTAATCTCAAACGAATACGCCCCCAGATTGCTTTCCGTAGGTGACTATACTATAGATGCAGATGTTGCAATTTTTAACTTGAGGCGTGTGTGCAGATTGACTCATAGTTATGTCTACTACCTTTACAAACTGTTTTTGGAATATCGAGGCCGACAACCTTTTCAAACAATTAACTTAATTCGTCAAGAAGAAGTAACTCTTCCGGTCGTTTTCAATCGAACAGAATCCGGTGTATTTATGTCAATTCGATGTGTGCCAGTGCCGGACAAGCCAAATAGAAGAGATTATTGTTGGATTATTTCACTAGATGAGTTGAATCGAGTCTTAGGTGAATTAGAGGATAATGTGACAGTCTGCGAAGGTATGAAAGAGGATTTAATTATTGATTCTGAAAGTATGGAGTGGCCTCTTTCAAACCGTAAGAAACTAACACTAAAAAAAGCCAAAGAGAAGGTTGAACTGTCCGTAACTTGATAACAAAAACAAGGATTTTTTCTCTATTTTCTCTGGACTTTCGCAAACTCCTGTGGTACTGTTGTGTACTGCAAAGGAGGTGCGAATATGGCACGAATAACGGTAGAAGAAGTTTACAGAGGCGAAAAGTACGGCGTGATGAGCGCGGCGATGGCTGACTATCTCTCAAATGGCCGTCCGGCAGAGTACGACGAGCGGACTTGGGTGGAGATGCTGATCGTCAAGCATGCCCTGATCGCAGCAGACAAAATGAAATTAGAGGGCGACTCGATATCGGGAATGACCGATGCTGAGTCGTCCTCTTCTTATGTGAGGTGGGATGAACATGACAACGCTTGAAGATCTGTACTATGGTAATATCAGCCCTTGCGAGCGTGATATGAAGCGCGGATCGCGGATGGACAAACTGGTGAAGCTCATCTGCAAGAACGAGGAAAGTTTCATGTCAACGCTCACCGAACAGCAGAAAGAAACCTTCGAAAAGTTTAAGGACTGCCAAAGTGAGATCTGTGACCTCACGGCTCGCCGGGCCTTCGCCGACGGATTCATCCTGGCGATGCGGATCATGGTCGAGGTCATGGACGGTATGGAAACGGTAGAAGAAATCTGACCTCTTCTGCCGTGGGTGCGGCCTGGTGCCGCGCCCTTTACCTTTTGCAAAAAATATTGTAAAATAGTATTGACTCTGACGTAACGTTATAGTGTATACTCATAGCCGAGGTGAAGATATGAAACTACAGATCAAAGAATTTGCTGAGCTCACCGGTGTCAGCGTGCGCACACTGCATTACTACGACGAGATCGGTTTGCTAAAGCCGAGCTGTGTGGACGAGCAAAACGGCTATCGGTTTTACGATGAAACATCTTTAGAACGGATGCAGGAGATCTTGTTTTACCGTGAACTGGATTTCCCTTTGAAAAGTATTGTTGAGATACTCGCCTCGCCGAACTACGATAAACAAAAAGCGCTTGCAGAGCAGAAGCGGTTGCTGACATTAAAGAAGGAACGGCTCACACGTCTGATCGCAGCTCTGGAACAAGCAGAAAAAGGAGAGATCACAATGAGCACATTTGACAACAGCGAATATGAGACCGCCCGTCAGCAGTATGAGGACGAGGCAAAGCAGCGTTGGGGAAACACCGACGAATACAAAGAGAGTCAGGCAAAGACCGCCGGCTACTCCAAAGAGAAATGGAATGACGTTCTCGCCGGAATGAACGGTGTATTTGCGGAGTTTGCCGAGTGCAAGAAATGCGGTTGCCGCGCCGACAGCGAAACGGCACAGCGACTCGTGAAGAAACTGCAGGACTACATCACCGCGAATTTCTATCATTGCACCGATGACATCCTTGCAGGGCTCGGTCAGATGTACGTCTGCGACGAGCGATTCAAGAACAACATTGATAAAAACGGTGAAGGCACTGCGGAATTTGTTGCTGAAGCTATCAAAATCTATTGCAAGAAGTAACTTTCGCTGAGATTGACTGCGGCAACAAAAAATGATATAATAAGCATAAGTAAATAGTGACTTTAGGCGGTTGCTCAACGCAATCGGGAAACTTACCGCGAGCTTGACAGACTTGCGGTAACTTCCGGCAAAACGCACTTATGGTCGCAGGCTCGTCGGCAGGCGGGAGTATTGTCGCTTTTTCGGCATCTGCAACTATACGTGCAGGTGCTTTTCTTTTGTCCGTTTGCTAATAAAAACAGGAGGAAACGATTATGTTTTCCAAACTCAAACTGTCGCTTAGCAGAATCAATTACAAACTCTTTTTCGCACTGTTCGTCCTCGGACTTGCGCCGACAGTTTACACCACGGTGCGCGTGTTCTTTCTCGGTCAGCTACCGGGCGAGTATTCCTTTTCAATTGCAGGGCAGCTCTCGTGGGTGAATCTTCTCTATGAGATTCTGAACGAAGCCATCATCTTGCCGCTGTTCTATTTCGTCGGCCAGGTGAAAGACGATAAAGCAGAATTCGCTAACCGCGTGCGAACGGGAATGATGATCTCCCTCGGCGTATACGCCGCGCTTTCTGCCATAGTGTTCGTCTTCGCAGAACCGATGCTGAAGCTGATGGCAACCGATACGAGCATCATCGAAGCCTCGGCGTCCTACATACGCATCGAAAGCGTTGCTAATGTTTTCTCCATCCTCACGCAGTTCGCGCTGGTTGCGCTGGTGACGGTGAACAAGAGCAAATACCTTTATGCATTGACCGGTGCGCGGCTCGTGCTGTGTCTCGTCTCGGATACTTTCCTCGTGTCGAGCCTGCCTGTGTCAGCGAACCTCGGTGTCAACGGCATCGGCTATTCCAACATCATCGTCAATGCGCTTTTGCTTGTCGTGTCGCTCGCACTTCTTGCCAAAGAAGAAATCAAGGTATTTGCTAAGGTAACATTGAATTTCTCATGGGCAAAAGAATTCGTTAAGGTCGGCGGTATCTCGGGCGTGGAATCTCTCGTGCGCAACGTTGCTTACATGGTGATGATCGCGCGGATGGTCAATGTCGTGGGAGAGCAGGGCACCTACTGGGTGGCAAACAATTTCATTTGGGGCTGGCTCCTTCTGTCCGTGCTCCAACTGGGTGAGCTTATTAAACAAGAGGTGGCGGCAGACAAAGAAAATATCCGCAAGAACTCCCTTGGCTATTTCGGAATTACGACGATCATCTCGGTGCTGTGGTTCGTGAGCATTCCCGTGTGGAAACCGTTTATGACGCATGTGCTCGGCTTCACCAACGTGGATAAACTCTTTGAACTGGTGCTGATACTCGTCGGATTCTACGTTCTGTACGCTGTTCAAAACGTGTTTGATTCGACCTTCTACGGACTTGGTAAGACAAACTACATGTTGTTTGAATCGGTGGTGACGAATACGATCTATTACGGTATCGCATTCATTCTCTACGCTACGGGCGTGTGGACTCCATCGCTCATCGGCATTGCTCTGCTGTTCGGTATCGGCAATGCCTTCGATAGTATCGTATCGCTTGCGGCGTATGCGTTTCTCTTGAAGAAAGAGTGCATCAATCTCTTGCGTGTCGAGTAAAAACTGCGGATTAAAATCTGCTCCACAGTAGACAAAGAAAAAGTAATTTTTTCATTCTGACTGGACAAATAAAAAACTCTATGTTAAGATAGAGCACCCACGAGTCCGTGGGATAAAAATCGAAATACAAAAGGGGCAATTCAAAGACTTATACATACATGCACAATACGAACTAGCTGGGATGCAGACTGCACCCTTCGTTTCGTTGTGCGTGGATGTGTAGGTCTTTTTTGTTTTCCTGCGCATAGAGGTGCCCGATTTTTCCTTTGTATAAGTAGAGGGATAAATATTTTTTGTTCTGCCTGTGCATAGAGCTGTTTATTTTTCGGCTTGAAAAGTGAAGAAACTTTTTTGAAGTTTGGTTGTAGGTTGCCTTGTGAATTCCCATGCATAAGTGAAGGGATAAATTAATTTTTTGTAAACAATCAAGATTTCGGGTGTTCAACTATATGATTTTTTCCTTTGTATAAGTGAGGGGCAAAATTTTTCCGCTCAACAGTCCTTTGAATTGCCATGAAAAGTGAGGGGATGAAATTTTTCAATTAGGTGTGCAAAACAGAATTTTCATTCCTGTACTAATGAGGAATTGATTTCAAACGTCATCAATACATAGGCGGGAGCCTAAAAAATCTTTCAGGAGGTAAACAAAATGAAAAAATCAATCTACCAAAGCTACGATGACCTTCCGCTGTTTCTCAACGCGGAGCTCATCGCCAAGGTGCTGGGCGTGGCACCGTCGTCGGCCTACGAGCTGATGCACGAGAAAGGATTCCCGGTCATCCGTGTCGGCAATCGCTTGATCGTACCGAAAGAAAAATTCAGAGAGTGGGTGGACAGCCACTTCTCAAAGTGAAGGAGGGATGAAAAAAGATTGCGGTGATGCCGTATGAAGTACAACCGATATCCAAAGCGCGACGCGGTGAAAAATTATTTTCCTCTGCCGAAGGAACTGTTTTGTTTGGGTCTCTCGGCAGGCGAGATCGCGGTGTACGCTTATCTCATGTTCTGCGAGGACAGGAAAACATTTCAATGCCACCCGAGCTACAAGACCATCGGCTCTGCGGTGGGGCTGAGCAAGAACACCGTGAAAAAGCATATCGACGGACTGGTCGCAAAGCAGCTCATCACCACCGAGCCGACCACCGTGTACACGCGGAAAGGACAAAAACACAACGGCACCTTGCTCTACACCATCCGCCCGATCCAGGAGGCGGTAGAGTACCGTTATCAACAGCAACTCATGCACTTTCAAGAGGAAATGTATCGCCAAAAAGTGCTGAAAAAACTGGGGAATTTCGACCGAATTCAAGGGTCGAAAATCAAGCAGGTGAAAGAGTCGGGGTCGTAAACGACCCTCGACTCACACCACGGCGGACGGCAACGCCGACCGCACAAGGGCTTTCGGCATTATGAAGATCCAGACGATTTGGGGTTGTGTGAAAGCGCTATGGGTCGTGTTAGGAGCAGTAAAACGCGAAAAGCCCCATTTTGTAAGGAAAATCATAGGCGCTGTGGCAGGGGTTACAGCAAGAAAGGAGAATTATTATGGAAAAAGCCAAGAAAATCAAGTTTCCGCTTTGGGTGACACCCAAAACAATGGAAACGGTAAAAGAAATGTACAAAGACGATGACTGTCGAAGTCAATCTGAGTTTATTGAAAAAGCCATTCGGGCGTACGTCGGTTACCTTCGAGCTGACAACAGTCCGGGGATGCTGCCGAACTATATGGTCTCGACGATGAAGGCTATCGTGGATAGCAGCGACACTCGAATGTGCAGAATGCTGTTCAAACTGGCGGTGGAGATGGCGATCATGATGAATGTCCTTGCCGCCTACTGTGACGTGGAAGAAGAAAGTCTCGCGAACCTTCGTCAAGAGTGTATCAACGAGGTGAAACGAATCAACGGTACGCTCGGATTCGAAGATGCCTACCATTGGCAAAAGGATTGAGAAGTTCACAAAACTGTTTCGGTAAAGTCGCTGGATATTCGAAAAGAGTTGTGATATGTTGTTGTGCTGACAAGGAAAGGAGATGACAAAATGGCAAACAGAAGACCTGCGGGTGACGGAATGGTTCGTCAGAAGAAGCGCGGACAATGGGAAGGGCGCATCACCGTCGGACACAAGAGCGATGGCAAGCCGATCTTTCGTTACGTCTACGGCAAGACGCAGAAAGAAACCCTTGAAAAACTCCATCAGCGTATCGAAGACTACCGCGGCGTGGAGCTGACCGAGGACAGCAAGATGACTCTCGGCGAGTGGCTCGAGCGATGGATGAACGAGTATATGATCTTCACCATCCGCGAGAGCACATGGGACAGCTACGCTTCGATGATCCGCATGCACGTAAAGCCCTACCTCGGGGATAAGCCGATGGCGTTCATCACCACCGCTGACGTGCAGAGAATGTATAACAAAATGAAAAAGAGCGGTCGGCAGGAGGCGCATCCTCTTCGCGGACACGAGCTTGCCGACAGTACGGTGCGCAGCGTTCACATGATGCTCCACGAAGCCATGGACGCGGCGGTGAGGGAGCGGCTCATCGTCAAGAACCCCACCGACGGCACCACCATCCCGAGAAACAATTACGCACCCAAGCAGATACTCACCGAAGCACAGCTGGAAAAGTTCATGTGCATCGTGATGCAGGACAAGGTGTGGCGCGACTTCTTCTACACCGAGCTGACCACGGGACTTCGCCTCGGTGAGATCTGCGGACTCAAGTGGTCGGACTTCGATGATGTGACGGGACGTCTGAAGATCTCGCGAACGGTGAAGAAAAAGAAAGGCGGCGGTGTGACCTGGGGCGATACCAAAACCGAAACGGGAATGCGCAACATACTGCTGCCGCCGAGCACTGCGGAGCTACTGCGAGAGCGAAAGAAAACAGCAATGAGCGAATGGATCTTCCCGAACATCTACAGACCCGAGGAAGCAATGCATCCCGAGTATCCCTACCACCGTATGAAAACCTTGCTCAGGCAAGCGGGACTACCGCTGATACGCTTCCACGATCTGCGCCACACCTTCGCCACCCATGCGCTGACGGGCGGCGTGGATGCCAAAACGCTGTCCCGTATCCTCGGGCACACCAATGCCAGCTTCACGCTGGATACCTACACCCACGTGACTACCGATATGCAAAAGCGCGCGTCGGGCATCGTCGGTGGGTTCATGGAAGACCTCATCATAAAGGAGTGATAAAATGGCAAAACGCAGACAAAACGGAAAAGGCACTTTACGGCAACGCAAGGACGGACGGTGGGAAGGTCGTGTGGTAGTCGGCTACGATGACAAAGGACTGCCCATCACCAAAAACGTCCTCGCACACACCAAGACAGAGTGTGCCGAGAAGCTTGAGAAGCTGAAAGATGAATACCGACCGCCGAGTACGCGGTGCAAGCCGGATATGCTGTTCGGCGATTGGGTGGAGTTCTGGTACGAGAACTACTCTAAGCCTGCCATCCGACCGCTGACTCAGCAAAACTACGAAAACAGAATATATGACCATATCATCCCCGAGATCGGCAAGATACCGCTGAACAAGCTGACGCAAAACGATCTGCAACAGTTCTACGCACGGCTGAAGCGGAACGGACGAAAGCAGTACGTTGAGAAATACGGCCCCGGACTGTCCGACCGCATGGTACGAGCCTGCCACGCCAGTTGCAGAATGGCGCTTGAAAAAGCGGTAGCCGAAGGACTGATACGAGTCAATCCTGCCATCGGGTGTAAACTGCCGCCAAAAAAAGCGAGGGAGATGCAGGTGCTGACGAAGGACGAGCTACAGCGGTTCCTCGCCCAGGCCAAAGAAGACGGATATTATGAACTGTTTCTGCTGGAACTGGGCACGGGGATGCGCCGAGGGGAGCTGATGGGACTGCAATGGGATGACCTCAACTTCCAAACGGGCGAGCTACACATCGTCCGTCAGGCGTGTGCGGTGAACGGCAAGATTGAGATCTCCGTGCCGAAAACAAAAAGCTCCATCCGCACGGTGGTACTGCCGCCGTCGCTGGTGGAGGTGCTGAGAAAGTATAGGGAAACGATGAATTCAAAGTGGATGTTCCCGTCGCCGCAAAATCTCGACGTGCCGAGGTATCCCACGTCCGTCGGCGATATCCTGTCGATCCTACTCAAACGGGCGGGATGCAAGCACGTGCGGTTTCACGATCTGCGTCACACCTTCGCAACCATGGCACTCGAAAACGGAATGGACGTCAAAACTCTGTCGGCAACGATAGGCCATGTGTCAGCGGCAACCACACTTGATATTTATAGCCACATGACCGACACGATGCAGATGCAGGCGGCGGTGAGCATTGACCGCAAAATCGGCGGCACCAACGCGCAGATGCCTGCGGTAGAGCAAACACCCGAGGAAACGGTGAAACCGCCTGTAAACGCCCCGTGTGCGCCCACAGAGCCGCATCCTGAGCTTGTTCCGAGAAAGATACGCAAATCCGGTACCGGATGCCTGTATCAGGTCAATGACAACCTGTGGGAAGGCAGCTTCTTCCCAAGACTGCCGAACGGCAAGCGTAAGAAATTTAACGTCTACGCCGAAACCCGCGAACAATGCGAAATCAAACTCGCCGAGATGATCGAAAGAGTCAAAGCGGAAATTGCGGAAGAGAAAGCAAAGACAACGTAAATAAAACGAGGGCGACTTGTAAGAGCCGCCCTCAGATTTTGGTTTGCAGTAAACAAAGAAAAAGAGTAACCCATACAGGTTACTCTTGATGCATTAAAACACTTGTTTTGGTTTGAAAGAGCTGAGGAAGAGAGAATGTTTTAAAATAATGAAAACTCTTTTCGCTCTCGATATATGCCTCTTTCAATCAACTCTTTCATAATACTAAGGCGTGGGCGCATTCCACGGTAATCACGTATGGATCTTCCGAAGTTTTCAGATTCGTTAAGGATTGTTTGAATATCGATGTCATAAATTTCGAAATAGCAATCGAATGGTGATTCATTGTAGAATTTTACAAAGTTCAACCTATCCCAATTGATTTCTGGAGAAAAAGATGAAATATCAGTTCGTCCAGTTCCATACTTTATTTCAATGCGATTAAATCCCTGCGGTGCGTTGGGGTCATAACAATCAAACCTCAGTCGCATATCATCAATTCTATAATACCCAAGTTTTAACGCTACTAAGGATTCGACGAATTCAGGAGGCAGCATACTTGGTCTTCCTCCGATTGTTTTTATCTTTTCGTTTAATTTCATCCAATTGGAATATAGTTCCTGCAACAGAAACAAATCTTCATCATCATACTTTATTATATTCGTTGGAGTAATTTTTTCTAAAATATCTAAGTTGTATTCTGTTCTTATCATTTTTCGTCCTCCTTATCCGAAGAAATAAACAATAAAATACATAGCAATTCTAAGTATCTTTGGATAACATCTTGATACTTATTATATGTTTCTAAAAGGCAATTCCTATTAGTACAAGTAATAATCATTACAAATTCAGTGGTGTCATCTATTATTAGCGGGATGGCTAATATAGATTTATACTGTCTACTCCCATCTAATTCAACAAACGGAACATCAGGTTTTCTATTGTCGATATCTCCACAATAGATCACTTTTCTTTCATTAAATGCTACACCCACCAAAGAATTTTGATCTAAATTTAATCTTTCAATTGTTCCGGGTGAATGTTTTGTAGATAGTATAATTGAATACAAATTTGATTGATTTATTGCAAAAATACTTGTATTTAATTTGGCGTTTTTAGAAAACACATCATCTCTAAAAATATATTCTATTTCTGATATCAACGATTGTAATTCAACATTTTCACATTTTTTATTATGTTTTAAGGAATATAAGATTTTTTTGTTAACCGAATTGGTATCAATATAATAGGCGCACTTATTGTTGTACAATTCTAAGTCTTGTTCAAATTTTTCCGATTCACAACTTACTTCATCTCTTTCGAGGGTGAGAGCATCAATTTCTTCTTTTAGTGATCCAATTTGTTCGAGTAACTTGTTTTTATTTTCTTCCCAAGAAACTTCTTGTTGCTTTTGAGAATCATTTAGCTGTCGAATTTTTCTTTTTTCAGTCCAAATGATTACCAAAAGAACAGAAATCACTAAAGCAAATAAAATTCCTATTACTAAGATTAAATTGTCTTTTTGAAAGGCGTAGACAACTAAATTGATAATAAGTTGAATTATCAAAACACCTATGCCACCAAAAACATCAGTTTTTTTGATATCCATAATTCCTCCTATATAAAATCAATATCATAAGTCAACATATCAATGTGCAAATCAAAATGGCGATCGTAAATACAGAATGTATTATATCAAAAAATGTATAATAATTCAAGCATTTTGCTTCAACAGAGAAATAAAAGGGAACATAAGTATTGAATAGTACTATGTTCCCTCATTGGTCCGAGTGACAGGGATCGAACCTGCGGCCTGATGGTCCCAAACCACCCGCGCTCCCAGCTGCGCCACACCCGGATATCTATTCAATTTTTTTAGTTTTTTGCGTGGAAGTGGGACAAACTGTGGTCAAACGCAAATTCCACGCATTTTTGAGTTTTCTCAAAACTCCGAAAGTCCGCATAAGTAAAGGCTTTTCGGGACTTCGATAAAATCTCGGCTATAACTGCTAGGCACGCTCCCAAACCACCCGCGCTCCCAGCTGCGCCACACCCGGATATTATTCGATTTTTTCGTTTTTTGCGTAGAAGTGGGACAAACTGTGGTCAAAGGCAAAACCTACGCTGTTTTGCGTTTTCGTAAAGTGCCGAAAACCCGCATAAATAAAGGCGATTTCTTCCGTGTTTGCAATGGTTTGGGGGATTTGCTTTTCGGCGCGAAGCGCCGTTTTGCCAGCGGGGGCTCCCCGCCGGGCGCGATCCCAAAGCAAACGTCTTCCCGCTGCAACTAAGGTTATGCAATAGCATCCGATAGGTGCTTTGAAGCTGACGAGCTTCAAAGCCTTCTCGGTCTGATAATCAGCGGAACCCGGAATCACAACGGCTTTTTAGTATCTCAACAGGATTATTACTATGGTATTATATCAAAATATAATATCCGTGTCAAGTGTAAAAAGTAAAGACTTTTCCATAGAAAAGCCTTTACTTTCTGTTAAGTATCCATATTCCGAGATTGAGATATCCGGCAAAGCTTACCCAAATTGCATAAGGTATTTGCAAATAAGCTGATTTCTTATCTACCTTTTTATAAGAAAGGATAGTTCTTACAATAAGGTATAGAAGCGCCAAAAGCCAGAAGAAGGCAAAGGGGAATCTTCTGAAATTGAAAAATATGATGCTCCAGGCGAAGTTGAATGCAAGGCTCAATACATAATACCCTAAACCGTCTGCTGCGTCCTTAGGCGCTTTATTTTTGTTCAGAAACACCTTGCCTGAGCTTATACCCATAAGGACGTATAAAGCACTCCATACAACAGGGAAGAGCCAGGATGGCGGTGATAAGGGCGGAGTATTAAGCTCTTTGTATATCTGCATATTATTTCTTGTGAGAAGTGCAGAAGTTATTCCTATAAGCAAAGGAATAAATACAGCGGCAGTATAAACTATTGTTTTACGTTTTAACAGTTTTTGCATAACCATACTCCTTATAATATCGGTGTAATCATTTATATTTAAAAATATCAGAAAGTATTACAAAAAAGCCGTCCGAATAATGTCCGAACGGCTTTTTTGCGGTATCGATTTTTGATAAGCAGTTGGGAAGCCTGCTTATATGATATCCTGCAGAACGTTGCCTGCTAAACATGGGGTAACTGCATTTCTCTGCAGACAGTTAAGAATAGTTAATGCTTTATCGCGGCTTCTTGCTATATCATACATAAAGAAATACTCGGGAATGTCTATTTCCTTAAGCTCGATAACAGCGATAGAATAAACCGTACTTACTGTTTTGTCCTTGATGTAGGGATCGCGGGTAGATATTATTTTGTATTGAAGATACCCGTTGATCTCATCAGAAAAGATCTCCTCTGTCGGCAGGTCTGCGGAGTTTGAGATTGCTGTATTCATTTCTTCCTCCTTTCGTAGAATGACCACATTATATCATCCTGCCATGAAAGAGTCAAACAAAATCATTCGACACGGTTCGACACAATTTCGTTAAGTTTTCTTTGAAAAACGGCATATGTGAAAGGGAATAAGAAAAAATCTGCGTTATTTAGAAAAAAGATATCTTTCACACCTATTTAATCTGAACTATTTTCAAAAAACGTCGATGGACGTCGAAAAAGTAATAAATATACGAAATCCTTTTAAAACGTTGAATATAATTGTGCTAACATTGTATATCGGCTTATAATTATACATATTGGTGAAAACAAACAAAAAGCACACAAAAACTTTGTTAAGTATTACACGGTGGAATTAAGCAAAATTCAGAATAAAAAACGAATCTTATTTTACTGTTTTTTAGTTTATGGGAAATCACTCCCTTTCGGGCGCTGAAGAAACAAGCTTATGTAAGGCTCAAGCCCGATCATCGCTGCGGGCCGGCGCCCGCTTTTTATAAATAATTTGATAAAAAAATAAAGGAATGTGAAATCACATTCCTTTAATTTTTGCAATTAATCAAATAGGATTACTTGTACTTGCGCTTTCTTGCAGCTTCAGACTTCTTCTTACGCTTAACGCTGGGCTTTTCATAGTGCTCTCTCTTACGGAGCTCTGCGAGTACACCGCTTCTTGCGCACTGTCTCTTAAATCTGCGAAGAGCGCTATCCAAAGATTCATTATCTTTTACTTTGATTTCTGCCATTTCTTTCTAACCCTCCCCTCGCTTGTCCAAAGAGATCCAAATTTCCGTTACATTATACTACAAATATCATAAATTGTCAATAGTTTTTACGGATTTTATAATAATTAAATTTAAATACGTCTATTTTTTAATGTTTAGGAAATTGCTTTGCTTCGGGCATTCAAATGAAAGGGTTCAGATCGGGTCGGGTCCGCTCATCACTGCGGGCCGGCGCCCGCTTTTATGATAATTTAACGGACAACTATATTAACAAGCTTGCCGGGTACGTAGATCTCCTTAACAACGGTCTTGCCGTCGGTGAAGCTCTTTACCTTTTCATCTTCCTTAGCGTTTGCTATAACGGTTTCCTTTGCCTCGTCCTTTGCGATCATGATAGTTCCGCGGAGCTTTCCGTTTACCTGAATAGCAATTTCAATTGTATTGTCTATAGTCTTTGCTTCATCGTACTCAGGCCACTTTGCAAGGGAGAGAAGACCTTCTCCGTTAAACTCTGACCAAATCTCTTCTGTTAAGTGAGGAGCAAAGGGATTGAGAAGCGTAATAAGGGTCTTGAGCTCGCAGGAGGAGATAGAGCCCTTATTGTACATCTCGTTTACAAGGGACATCATAGCCGCAATAGCGGTGTTGAACTTCATGGAATCGATATCCTCTGTAACCTTCTTAATGGTCTTATGAATAGAGGATTCAAGCTCATCGCTGTAACCCTTGGCGTCCATGTCAACAAGGTTTCGGAGATTTGCTACGCGGTCGAGGAATCTCTTGCATCCTCTGATACTTTCAGTTGACCAGGGAGCGGATTTTTCGAAGTCGCCGATAAACATTTCATAAAGACGGAGTGTATCTGCGCCGTATTCTGCGATAACGTCATCGGGATTAATTACGTTACCTCTGGACTTGGACATTTTTTCACCGTTAGCGCCTAAGATCATACCGTGAGCGGTTCTCTTAAGGTAGGGCTCCTTGCAGGAGAGTACGCCGATATCATAAAGGAACTTCGCCCAGAAACGAGAGTAGAGAAGGTGGAGAGTAACGTGCTCCATACCGCCGTTATACCAGTCAACGGGCATCCAATAATCAAGAGCCTCCTTGGAAGCACAAGCCTCGTCGTTTTTGGGATCGCAGTAACGCATAAAGTACCAGGAAGAGCCTGCCCAGTTAGGCATGGTGTCTGTTTCACGCTTTGCGGGTGCGCCGCAGCAGGGACAGGTGGTGTTTACCCAATCGGTACACTTGGAAAGGGGAGATTCGCCTGTATCTGTGGGCTCGTATGCATCTACGTCGGGAAGCATAAGGGGAAGCTGATCCTCGGGAAGGGGTACCCATCCGCACTTTTCACAGTAAACCATGGGAACGGGCTCACCCCAATATCTCTGACGAGAGAATACCCAGTCGCGGAGCTTGTAGTTGATCTGCTTGTGACCGAGCTTCTGCTCCTCGAGCCATTGGATGATCTTAACCTTAGCATCTGCTACTTCAAGTCCGTCAAGGAAGCCTGAATTTACCATTGTGCCTGTAGCAACGTCGGTGAAGGCTTCATTCTGAACGTCTCCGCCTGCAACCACCTCAATGATGGGCAGGTCAAATTTCTTTGCGAACTCCCAGTCGCGGGTATCATGTGCAGGAACCGCCATGATAGCGCCCGTACCGTAGGTCGCAAGCACGTAGTCGGAAATATATATCGGGATCTCCTTACCGTTTACGGGGTTGATCGCATGAACGCCCTCAAGGCGGACACCGGTCTTTTCCTTAACAAGCTCTGTTCTTTCAAAGTCGCTCTTCTTTGCGGCCTCCTTCTGATATGCCTTGATGTCATCAAGGTTGGAAAGCTTGTCTGCCCACTTCTCGATAAGTGTATGTTCGGGGGAGATTACCATGTAAGTAGCACCGAAAAGAGTGTCGGGACGGGTGGTGTAAACAATAATATCGTCACCCTCGGAGGACTTGAAATTAACCTCTGCACCCTCGCTTCTGCCGATCCAATTGATCTCCTGAGTCTTAACTCTTTCGATAAAATCAAGATCTGCAAGATCGTCGATAAGACGCTGTGCATACTCCGTTATCTTGAGCATCCACTGGCTCTTGACCTTGTGAACGACCTCGCTTCCGCAACGCTCGCAAACACCGTTAACAACCTCTTCGTTTGCAAGAACTACCTTACAGGAGGTACAGAAGTTAACGTTCATTTCCTTCTTGTATGCAAGGCCGTGCTTGTAGAGCTGAAGGAATATCCACTGAGTCCACTTATAGTATTCGGGAGAAGAGGTATTGATCTCTCTTGACCAGTCGAAGGAAAGACCGAGGGCCTGAAGCTGGGACTTAAAGCGTGCAACGTTTCTTTCTGTTACTATTGTGGGGTGGATGTGGTTCTTGATAGCATAGTTTTCGGTGGGAAGACCAAAGGCATCCCAGCCGATAGGGAAGAGAACGTTGTATCCCTGCATTCTCTTCTTACGGGAAACTATGTCAAGTGCGGTATAGGGACGGGGGTGGCCGATATGAAGACCCTGTCCGGAGGGATAAGGGAATTCAACCAAAGAGAAATACTTAGGCTTTGAATAGTCGGTGGTAGCCTCAAAAGCCTTCTTTTCCTCCCAAATCTTTTGCCACTTGCTGTCGATTTTTGAAAATTCGTATTTGGTGTCAAAATTACTCATTTGTATCATCCTCTTCCTTGCGAATATACTGTTCTACGTCAATAACCTCTGAATCGTTCCAAAGCTTTTCAAGGTTATAGAATTCACGGCTTTCACGGTTGAATATATGAACTATAACCGAAGAATAGTCCAATACTATCCATGCCGCTTCCTTAAAGCCTTCTATTGACTTGGGCTTGATACCCATAAGTCCTGTTTTGTAATCAAGCTCATCTGCAAGAGCCTTGATCTGAGTGTTGGAGTTACCTGTGCAGATAACGAAATAATCGGTTATGACCGTCTGGTCGGTAACGTGAAGCATTTTTATATTATGCCCTTTTTTAGCATAAAGGATATTCAGTATTTCAACTGCAAGATCCTTTGGCTCTGTAATTCTGTTTTCTTCCATATTTTGATCTCCTTAATACTTTTCAAGTCCGTTTTCCTTAATATCTTCGGCAGAGTAGGTGTCTTCAAATTCTTCTGTTGTAAGATATTTAGAATTTATCGTACTGTTGCTTGTTACGGTAAAGATTCGTTCTGTATCGAACTGTTCATCGGGAATATCGGTATCATATACGTTATAGTTTTCGTTTATGATCTTAAGAAGGTTATATCTCTGAAGAACGAGATAGGGGGAGTGTTCTGAGAAGGGAGCGGAGCACATAGTGATATTTGAAAAATCCATTCCCAGTACAGCTCTTGCGTAATAGTCGAGATCCTCGGTGGGAACTGAATGTGTAACGTACTTAAGCATTGTGGTTGCGGTACTCAATACGTTTGTGATGTTAACGTTTTGCTTGAAGCTCTGTAAAAAAGCTACCATGAATTCCTTCTGTGCGTTCTGTCGGGAGATGTCGGCTCTTATATAGCCGCTTCTGAATCGAACGAACTGCTCAGCCATTTCTCCGTCAAGCTTCTGCTGACCCTTTTTGAGGTTTATATAAAGATTTTGGTCGGGGTCATTGTAGTACATATCCTGGGAAACGTACATATCAACACCGCCGATCTCGTCAACTATCTTTCTGAAGCCTTCAAGATCCATATGAGCATACGAGTCTATTGATATATTTAATGCCTGTTCTAAAGTAAGTGCAAGACCTTCCATTCCGAATTTGATATTGTCTTCCTGCTTTTTGGCCTTGAGAGAGCTGTAGTATTGGTGATATACCGAGTTCATTTTTCTCTCGTAATTGGTACAAAGAGTTTTGGTATCACCGCCGCAGCTGCTGCATTTTCCGCTTTCGCCCTCACGTGTAGTTACAGGCTTTTTACATTCCATACATGCATATGCATCGAGTACTACGAGAGTGTCACGGGGGATCTGCATTATAGTCATTTTGTTTTCGGGAACGTTAAAGTTGATAAGCATCATAACGTCTGTGAGATTTGCCTTAAGATCCTGACCGACAACAAGAAAATTATATACCTCTTCTTCTCTTTCCGCCAGAGAGCCGTCGGCTCTGAGAATGGGATTGTAGGTTGATTTGTCGATAGATTGCGGCTTTGTTTTGCCAAGGTCGCCGAGTCCGGTGATTTTGCCTGCGGCTACTATTGCGATCATAATCGAAAGAATAACGATAAGAATGATAAGGAGAACCCTTACCGCCTTATCCCCTTTTTTTCTTGCCGATCTTAGCTTTGGCTTTTTTTCTTCAACGTTGGCAAATTCGTTAAATTCTGAATCTTTTTTCATTATTTACCTCTTTTGATTATCAAATCGTTTCTGGCACTTATGGTCTCATTGTCTATTACCTGACCGCTTTCAAGCAAAAACCTGACAGTTAAATCAAAGTAACGTATAACAGTATCATTGAGATGGCAGATAAGATCCTTATTTCCGGGATTCTCATAAAAGTAGCTTCTCAGAGAAACCAGAGAGTCATGCTTACGTGTTTTTTCGATACCGTCGGCTAACAAAAGCAGCTTTTGCATCAGAGTCATATTTACACATCCTGTTGTATGGGTACGTATAAGCTCTGCCGCTTCTTTTGTGACCGTTCCTTTAAATTGCTCAAGAGCATATTCAGCTCCTGTTTTTGCATGAAAGAGTGCCGGAGTACTTAAATATGTTTCGGTATATTCTATTTGATAAACCCGACATAGGGTAATTTGTTCGCCGGGGGTTTTTTCTTTTGTTATATCATGAAGCAATGCCGCTGTGTGGAGGGTTTCGGTATCCTTTTCCGAAAGACCGAAAATAAGCGCCATTTTATCGCATTCCTCGGCTACCGCCAGAGTATGCTCATATCGCTTTTGACTTAAATTGTTTTTAAGATATTCTTTAATATCGTTATATATGATGATTCATCCCTTATATAGATTATTATTGCGGATATAGTTTAATACCGCATCGGGTACAAGCCCTGAAATGTCCTTATGAGCATTGTTACGGATATATGTTGAGGATAATTCAAGGGCAGGCATTTTAAGCTCGTGAATGTCAAGCCCGAAGCTTTCCTTAAGATATCCGAGCTGTGTATCGATCTGAAGGTCAAGCCCGGGGTTAGGTTCTTCGCGTCTTGTAAAAACAAGCTTTGTAAGTGAAGCTATCTCCTCAACAGATCTCCATTTATGAAATGAGAGAAGCATATCGGTGCCGCAAAGCAGATAAAGCTGAGAGTCCTTTCTGTAATAGTGCTTTAAGGTGTCAACGGTATAGCTTTTTCCCGGTTTGTTTAGTTCAAAATCCGATATTTCGATTCCTTGATCCTTATACTCATCTTTTTCAAATACAAGCTTAAGCATTTCAAGACGGTGAAGGGGAGTATCTCCCTTGGGCTGCTCCTTATGGGGAGGGATCGATGCAGGAATTATAAGAAGCCTGTCTAAATCAAATTCCTCCTTGAATTTCAGAGCAATACGTATATGACCGTTGTGTACCGGGGCAAAGGTGCCTCCGAAAATGCCTGTTCTTTTCATTTTACTTGATATATTCCGCAAATTCCCTTGCAAATTTACGCATCGCCTTACCTCTGTGACTACAGGAATTCTTTTCCTCTGCATTCATTTCGGCAAAGGTCTTTCCGATCTCGGGAACGAAGAAGAGGGGGTCGTAGCCGAATCCGCCGTTACCCTTATACTCTCTTAACATAACGCCCTCGCATATGCCCTCGGCAGTTATATTTTTGCCATCGGGGAAGACGCAGGCAATGACCGAAACGAATCTTGCGTTTCTTTTACCGTCGGGGACTGTGTCCATCTTCTTCAAAAGCTTTTGATTGTTCTTTTCGTCATCGCATTCCTCACCCGCATATCTTGCGGAATAAATACCGGGTTCACCGAAAAGAGCATCTACCATCAAGCCCGAATCATCTGCGATAACGGGGTATTCTTTACACTTTGGAGCCTTTGCCTTAATAAGAGCATTTGCTTCAAAGCTGTCACCGTCCTCAACGATATCATCGTAAAAGCCGATGTCCTTCAAGGAAAGAACTGTTATTTCTTTTCCGCATAGCTCACAGAGCAGGGTCTGCATCTCTTTTATTTTATTTATATTACCTGATGCCAATACTACCTTCATTTTGATTCTCACTCTTCAAATAATGCCGCAACAAACTGACGGTTATCGAATTTTTCCATATCATCAACAGCCTCGCCCACACCGATAAACTTTACGGGTAAGCCCAGCTCCTCCTTTATGGAGAATACGATACCGCCCTTTGCGGTACCGTCAAGCTTCGTGAGAACAAGACCTGTGATATTGGCGGTATTCTTGAATTCCTTTGCCTGCTGAACTGCGTTCTGACCTGTGGTGGAGTCCAAAACGAGAAGAGTTTCAACACTTGAATCGGGAAGCTCACGGGCAAGAACACGGGAGATCTTTGCAAGCTCATCCATAAGGTTCTTCTTGTTATGGAGTCTGCCGGCTGTATCTATTATGAGAACGTCTGCATTTCTGCTTTTTGCCGCCGCTGTGGCATCGAATACGACCGCAGCGGGGTCAGAGCCCTCGGTATGCTTGATAAGGTCAACGCCTACACGGTCAGCCCAGATCTGAAGCTGATCTATTGCCGCGGCACGGAAGGTATCCGCCGCAGCTAAAACTACCTTCTTACCGTCCTTTTTAAGGTTGTTTGCTATCTTTGCAATGGAGGTCGTTTTACCTACACCGTTAACACCTATTACAAGAATGACCGCAGGCTTTGTGTTACCTATAAGAAGGGGCTCTCCTTGGCCTATCATTTCGCACATGATAGTCTTAAGTGCGGCTAAGACCTCGTCGCTTTCGCTGAGCTTATCCTCTTTTATTTTCTGACGAAGCTTGTCAAGTATCTGCTCTGTGGAGCTGTAGCCAACGTCTGCGCAGATAAGAACCTCCTCAAGCTCCTCCATGAAGTCCTCGTCAACACGCTTAAAGGACTTAAAAAGAGTATCGATGGGCTTGAATACCGCATTCTTGGTTTTTGCAAGTCCCTGCTTTAATTTATCGAAAAATCCCATTACAGTTTAACTCCAATCTTCTTTTCTACCTCGTCAACGTTTACGCTGAGCACCTTCGAAATACCTCTTTCATACATGGTAACACCGTAAAGAACGTCGGAGGTCTCCATCGTACCTCTTCTGTGAGTGATAACGATGAACTGTGTTTTTGATGAATATTTCTGGCAATACTGTGCAAATCTTGCAACGTTTACCTCATCCAACGCCGCTTCTATCTCGTCAAGTACACAGAAGGGAGTAGGATTTACCTTGAGTATCGCGAAGAAAAGTGCGATAGCAACAAAGGACTGCTCACCGCCCGAAAGAAGTGAAAGATTCTTGATTATCTTTCCGGGAGGGGCAACGTTTATCTCAATACCGCTCTCAAGAACGTTTTCGGGATCGGAGAGAGAAAGCTCTGCGGTACCGCCGCCGAAAAGCTCGCGGAATACATCCTTGAAATTGGTGTTGATAGCATCGAAAACGCTGATAAACTTGGTACGCATCTCCGCTTCAAGCTTATAAATCACTCCGCCGAGCTCTTCCTTTGACTTGGTAAGGTCGGTGTATTGAGTTGAGAGGAAATCGAATCTTGTCTTTACCTCTTCGTATTCCTCTATAGCGTTAACGTTTACAGAGCCGAGGGCCCTTATCTTATTCTTAAGCTCGTTTCTCGACTTATTAGCCTCGTTACGGTTGTTTTCGGTAATTTCGGGATATTCAAGCTCAAGAGCCGCGCCGTAGCTGAGCTCATATTCGTCCCAAAGATGGGCGATAAGCTTATCCTGCTCGTTCTGAACAGCTTCACACTGTGCTTCAAGCTTAGTATATTCTCTTAAGAATATCTCATGCTTATGGCTTATATCCTTACTTTCAAGACGAAGCTTTGAATCCTTTGCTTCATTATCGATATTTGCACGGTTGATCTCTTCGATCTCCTTCTGCATTGCCTCGATCTCTTGTGCTATCTTTTCGCTTTGCTCCTTGCCTCCGCTTATCTTTTCGGCGATAGACTCAAGCTTTTCGTTTGCGGCAGAGATCTTATTGTCCTCGATGTTTCTCTTGGATATGAGCTCGTCAAGGGCATCACGGCGAATGGAGATCTCATATTCACCCGCTTCGATATCCTTCTTTTTTCTTTCAATATCTATTCCGACAGCGTTTGTTTTAACACTGATCTCGCTCTGCTCCTCTGTCAGGCTTCTTCTTTGATCGAGAAGCGCGCGTATTTGTGCTTCAAGCGCTTCGATATCCTTTTCTATAGCTGCTATCCTGTTCTTTTCGGAAGCTATCGAATTCTCGGCATTAAGCTGCTCCTTGTCTATATCTGCCAGAGCGGTAAGTAATGCGTCTTTTCTTGACTGATCGCTGTCCTTCTGGGAGATAAGGATCTTTTTCTGGGTCTCCTCGGCACCTGCAAGGGAAGCGAAAAGCGCGTTTTTAGCGGCGATATCATCTCTTGATACCGATATATCAGCTATCTTCTTTTCCTCTTCGGAAATTCTTGATTCTGTATCCTTAAGCTCGGATTCTGCCTTTTTAAGCTCTGCGGTAATATTGTCTATTTCATTTGAACGTGTAAGAATACCGCTGTCGTTACGGGCAGAACCTCCCGTAAAGGAGCCTCCCGCATTGATCTGCTGACCGTCAAGAGTAACACATCTGAGCTTATAGGAATTATTTTTTGCCGCAACGTTTGCATCGTCGATAGTTTCATAAACACAGGTTCTTGCAAGAAGGGAATCGACTATGTTACGGTATCTTTCATCAACTCTTACAAGATCGCTTGCAATACCGATATACCCCTTTGCTTCGGGCTTGATATTACCCGCAAGATATTGGGGCTTTACAGAGGTAAGGGGGTAGAAGGTCGCTCTGCCCTTACGGTTATCCTTTAAGTAACGGATAGCATCCTTAGCATCCTTTTCTGTTTCGCAAACGATATTCTGTATTGCCTGACCAAGGGAGGTCTCGATAGCAAGGGAATATTTTGAATCTACCTCTATTATTCGCGATAACGGGCCTATGATACCCTTTAATTTTTTATCGTCGGAGGCGCTCATTACACTTCGTACACTGCCTGTGTAGCCTTCAAAAAGCTCCTCCATACGGCGAAGAGTATCTATACGCTGTTTTTTAGCGGATATATCGAGTGTAAGTCTGTTCTTTTTATCGGTAAGCTTTAATATTTCCTCGTTGCATTCGTTTATAAAAGCATCCTTTTCGCTTTGTATAGCCGATGCCTCGTCTATGTTCTGCTGATAAGAAGCAATGGTCTTATCCGCCTGCTCGATACGTTTGGTAACAAGAGAAAGAGATTCGTCGATCTCAGAGATCTCGTCTTCAAGCATCGTTCTGCGCTCGTCACGGGAACGTCCCGAGGCTTCAAGGGCGGAAAGATCTATCTTTGCCTTTACAGCCTCATCCTTCTTTTCATTGAAGGACATCTCCTTTGAATCTATTTCATCACCTAAGGAATCTATTCTTTCGTCGTATTCGCTTACAAGGGAATTACCCTTTGTATATTTCTCAACGAGCTTTAAAAGCTCTTCCTTTTTTGCATCGGTATCCTTAACGGAGGAATCAAGAAGAGCATTTGCAGCTTCAATACTTTTGGATATTCTTTCCTTTTCCGCACTGCTTGATTCTATTGTTTCGTTGAGATGCTTTATATCGTTTTCAAGCACCTTACCGCTGGCTTCAAAATCGAATCTTCTGCGGTTGCTTTCATTTATGAGACGGTTCAGTTCTTCATAGCGGAGCTTGTTTGCCTGGGTTATATCATACAAACGGTCTCTTTGAGTTTCAAGACTCTTTAATGTGTCCTCTGCAATTTCAAGCTCATGCTTTGCTATTTCGAAATCCGCTTTGAGCTTGCCCGTTTTGTTCTTGATATCAGAAATATCATAAACACAGATACCAACGTCAAGAGCCTTTTTTTCCTCGTAAAGATCAAGATACCTTCTTGCCTTTGCCGCATCTCTTTCCAAGGGGCCTACACGTCCCTGAAGCTCTGACAGGATATCACCTATACGGATAAGGTTATCATCGGTTTCCGAGAGCTTTCTTTCCGCTTCGTTTTTTCTTGCGCGGTATTTTGCAATACCTGCCGCCTCTTCAAAAATGTTACGTCTTTCGTCACTTTTCTGGGAAATGATCTCAGCCGCTTTGCCCTGGCCTATCATGGAATATCCGCCTCTGCCGATACCGGTATTCATGAAAAGCTCGTTTATATCCTTTAAGCGGACAGGCTTACGGTTGATCATATATTCACTGTCACCGGTACGGTAATAACGTCTGGTAACAGTTACCTCATCGTAGTCTATCGCCATACGGTTTTCGGGGTCGGTGTTATCGATAGTGAGGGATACCTCGGCATAACCCATGGGTCTGCGGTTGTCGGTACCGCCGAAGATAACGTCCTCCATCTTCTTTCCTCGGATGCTCTTTGAGGAAAGCTCGCCTAAAACCCAACGCATAGCATCGGAAATGTTTGATTTTCCGCTTCCGTTCGGACCTACAACTGCTGTGACGCCACGGTCAAAAGAAAGAACGGTTTTATCCGCAAAGGATTTGAAGCCCTGAAGCTCTAATGTTTTTAATCTCATGCCGTGACCTCCTTTCAATTAATTGGGTAGTATAATGTCAAATTCTTTTGCAAACAGCTTTTTTATAAGTGTCTTTGAATCTTTAACGTCACCGTAGAAGGCTGTTTTTGCACCGAGCATATTTTCTGCATCATGAAAATCCTGCCCTATAAGTGGTATAAGCTTGTTTTCCTTTACCCACTCCACCGCCCTCTGCTGATCCTTTTCGGGGGTACAGTGAACTGTGTCATGGGTATTTACCGCCTCCGCACCGTCAAGAAGGGAAGGATCGGTACGTATCATTCTCGGATTACGGAATGGGTGAGCCTGAGCAAAGAAGAGTCCCTTTTCTCTTGCAAAGGCGGAAAATTTTTCAACGGACCAACGGTAAAGCTCGGGATACTCGTATATCATTTCCTCGCTCAGTCCGTAAACGAGATAATCGTTGGGACTGCAGTCGAAGCATATCTCCGCGCCCAAAAGAACCTGTATGCCTATTTTGTCACCCACCGATCTTGCGGTACGGTAACCTGAAAGGAAATGCTCGGCCCTGTGTTCCCAGCTCATATCACCTTCATCGTTGAATTTCCAGAAGGTCGTGTATTTGTAATGGTCTGTAACACATATAAGGTCGTAGCCGCCGTCCTTGAAAATATGCGGAGAATCCAAAGCACTGACACTCGCGCACCCGCTTACCTGCGAGGTGTGAAGATGCAGCTCCGCAAAGGTATAATTCATCTTAACTCTCCGTGTATTTCTGTAATAATAAATAATTAATATATATTATACTATATATTACCTGTTTTTTCAATAATTTAAAGGCAATTATTTGCGGATTTTTACAGTATATTCATTAAGTTTTTACAAGCGGCAGGGATAAAAAAAGAATCTTCTTTTCAGAAGACTCATTTTTTCTTTGTATATTTATAATTCCCCGGAATAACCAGCTGATATCTGCCCTCGAAAAGCATCCTTACAACGTCGGCTGACGAGTTTATCTCGCCTAAAAAGAGAAGACCGCATCCGCGCAGTGTATTAGGATGATGAAAATCGCTTCCCGCTATGGGAATAAGCTTGTTTTCAAAACAGAATTCCGAGGCAAGGTCGTTTCTTGAATTGTGGTAAAGATGGGCGTTGAATACCTCTACTCCCGTAAGAAGTTTCGGGTCACATCGAACCATTCTGTCTCTGAAGGGGTGGGCCTGAGCAAAGAAATATCCCTTTTCCTTTATATACGCGGAGAATTTCTCCTCTCCCCACTCCCACATACAGGGATCCTTAAGAATATCCTCCTTGGTGATTCCGTAAACGAGGTAATCGTTACAGTTTCCGTCAAATCGGATCTCCATGCCGAAAAGTACCTTGAGACCGCATTCCTTTCCCGCCTTCTGAGCTGTATAAAAGCCATTGAACCATTCCTCAACACATTTCTCCCAGGGCTTGCCGGAGTAATAATAGTCAAAGAAATAGTCGCGGTTGAAATGATCTGTTATAATTACCGCATCATAACCGTATTCCTTGTATAACGGTATCGATTCGATGGCGCTGACAGTACCGCAGGTGCTTGTTTCCGCGGTGTGTAAATGCATTTCCGTATATGTTTTGATCATGTTATTCTATTATGATATCAAAGGGCTTGATATCTGCGCTTTCTTTAATTTTGAACTGCTTTATACCGTAGCTTTCATAAAGCTTACGCTTGTTTTCTTTTTTATGTCCCGATATCTTCGATGCCTCCCCCATAGCACAGAAAACAGTTATATTATCAGTGTTTTCGGGCAAAAGAGAAATGATTTTGTTGTAATAGCGGCGCGAAATGACCATCTCACCCATGGCACTCTCGTATGCGCCGTAGGTAATACCGTCGGGATCCCCGAGTCCGTCGCTTGACTGAAGACCTATACGGATAACGGGAACGTTATTATCGCAGAATACCGAAAAGGCGGCCTCGGTCCTTTCGATAAGTTCATCAAGAGAGGGAGGGATATACTCCCCTCTTTCGGTCATTTCTTCGAGCTTTGTTTTAGCAAATACCATGGTGGGGTATATTCTTGCCCCGTCAATTCTAAGCTTGCAAAGAGCTTCGGCGGTATATACCTCATCAGCCTTGCTTGAGGAGGGAAGTGCTGTCATCATCTGTCCTACAAGCTCAAATCCATAGTCTTTGATAAGCCTGCAGGCATTAACGGCAGATTCTGCGTTGTGTCCTCTTCCCGAATGCTCAAGAACAGGGTCTGAAAGGGATTGGATGCCTAATTCGATGCTTTTTACACCGTGTGCCTTCAGGATATCGAGTATCTCGCGGTTTATATAATCGGGACGGGTAGAGAGACGTACGGAATTTACAGCTCCCTTGTCTATATATTCCTTTGCGATACCTAAAAGACAGAGCATTTCCTCTCTTGGAATACCCGTAAAGCTTCCTCCGAAAAAGGCTATTTGGATATCCGAGCTTTCGGGATCGACAGTTTCAAGAGAATTTTCTATTTCTTCTCTGACCTTGGTTATATCAAAGAAGAGAGTGCCCGAAATCTTGCGTTGATTACAAAAAACGCAATCGTTCGGGCAACCCTTATGGGGTATAAATATCGGGATATTTATATGCTTTTTCATTAAACTACTACTTTCCTTCGCCAAAAAGGGTAAGGGCCTCCTTGGCAGCCATCTGCTCTGCCTCTCGCTTTGAATGTCCTGTTCCTCTGCCTATAACGTTACTGTTGAGTCTTGCTTCGACGTCAAATATGCGAAGGTGGGAGGGACCGCTTTCGCCGACGGTAACGTATTGAAGTATCTCGCCCTGCTCCTGCTGGACTATCTGCTGTAAAAGTGTCTTATAATCCTTTGAGCTTCCTTCCTCGATTATCTTCTTTATCCTCGTTTCAATAAGGGGAAGGAGGAATCTTTTGACCTCGGGGATTCCCGAATCAAGATGAAGCGCGCAGAGCAATGCTTCAAAGGCATCGGCTAAAATGGAGGGGCGCTTTCTTCCTCCGTTCATTTCCTCGCCGTGACCCAAAAGTATATAGCTGCCCAGATCTATGGTTTCTGCAAAATCAGCCAGTGATTTTTCGCATACTGCCGCCGCTCTTATCTTGGAAAGCTCACCCTCGGGCATTTCGGGATGGTTGAAATAGAGATATTCGCTTGTGACCAGAGAAAGAACGGAGTCACCCAGATATTCCATACGCTCGTTATCCTTTACGTTCAAGCCCTTTGAACGCATTTCGTTCACGTAGCTGGAATGGGAAAGTGCCTTTTCGATAAGTGTCTTGTTCTTAAAGCTGTAGCCTATTCTTTCTTCGAGTTTTGAGATAGGGTAGGGATAATCACTCATTTTCCTGTTCTTCTTTCTCCTTTTTTTGAACCTGGCGGGCAAGCTCCTTTATAAGACCTGTATTCACAAAATCCATACTCTGTCTTATAGCGTTTTTGATAGCAACGGCATCCGAACTTCCGTGGGCCTTGATAACAGGCTTTGAAATACCGAGCATGGGAGCTCCGCCGTATTCGCTTGCATCAAAATCCTTCTTGAATCTTTGTATCTGGGGCTTCATAACAAGTCCTGATGCTTTGGTGAGGGCGTTCTTATAGAACACCTCCTTGACCTTGCTCATAAAGAATTTTGAAAGACCCTCTGTAAGCTTGAGGATGGTGTTACCCGTAAAGCCGTCACAAACGAGAACGTCGCATTCGGAGAAGGGTATCTGCTTACCCTCAATGTTACCGATAAAGTTGATCCTGTCGGATTCGGATAAATAGTTGTAGGCTTCAACCAGACGCTTGGGGCCCTTGGTGGGCTCTGTTCCTATATTTGCAAGGCCTACACGAGGACGGTCTATACCGAAAATACGGTTCATATATATTGAACCCATAATAGCGAACTGCTCAAGCTGCTCCTTCGTTACCTCTGTATTTGCTCCCGAGTCTATAAGCAAAAGGGGAGTTTCAAGGGGCAACAGGGTGGCGATGGCGGAACGGGCATAGCCCTTTATTCTTCTTACAACAAGGGTCGAGCCTGCGTGAAGCGCACCTGTGTTACCTGCGCTTACAAAGGCGTCTCCTTCACCGTTTGCAAGCATCTTAAGGCCTAATCCCATAGAAGATTTAGCCTTGTCGCGGACAACCGAAAGAGGCTCATCCTCCATAGAAATGGTAATACTTGTATGAACAACGGAAATTCTCGGATTGTCAAGAGAATGACCGTGCTCGAAGCAATAATTACGGATGATCGACTGATCGCCTATCATAACGATCTCCACAGCAGGATATTCGTTAAGTGCTAAAAATGCACCCTCTATAATTTCGTAAGGAGCATTATCTCCGCTCATTACGTCTATAATAATCTTCATTATTTTGTCTCCTCGAGCTTGGGAATCAAAAGTGCAAGTTCTTCGAGGGCTCTGTTTGCCAAAGCCTCGTTTTTTGCCGCTTTTCCGCCCTTAACACGTTTTTCCAAGGGACGGATTATTCCGAAGTTTACGTTCATGGGTTGGAATTTTGTAACGTTTTCATCGCTTACGTAATGCGCTAAAGCACCAATGGCGGTGGTGTCGGGAAAATCTATCTTTTCCCTTCCTAAAGCATACATAGCCGCATTTATACCTGCCACAAGACCGGAAGCGGTGCTTTCAACGTATCCCTCAACACCTGTCATCTGACCTGCGAAAAATACGTTGGGAGATCTGCGGAGCGCATAGGTCTCGTCAAGTAATTTCGGGGAGTTGATATAGGTGTTTCGGTGCATGACTCCGTAACGCAGAAATTCAGCGTTTTCAAGACCGGGTATCATGGAAAATACACGCTTTTGTTCGCCGAAGGTGAGATGCGTCTGGAAGCCTACTATATTATACATGGTCTTGTCAAGAGTCTCCTGGCGAAGCTGTACCACCGCGTAAAACTCCTTGTCCGGATATCTCGGATCACGAAGCCCTACAGGCTTCATCGGTCCGAAAAGAAGGGTATCGTGACCTCTTTTTGCCATGACCTCCACCGGCATACAGCCTTCAAATACCGTAAGATCCTTTTGCTCCTCACGGTCAAAGTCATGTATCTGCGCTTCCTTGGCATTTATCAGAGCCTCGTAAAAAGCATCGTACTCCTCTTTTTCCATGGGACAGTTGATGTATGCCGCTTCGCCCTTGTCCCAACGGGAGGCATAGAAAGCACGATCGAAGTTTATCGTTGATGCATCAACGATGGGCGCCGCCGCATCAAAGAAATAAAACTCCTTTTCGTTAAGGTATTCCTTTAAATATACTGCCATAGAGTTGCTGGTAAGAGGACCTGTGGCAACTACCGTTATACTGTCCTCCGGTATAGAGCTGAGCTCCTGCTCAATGACCTTTATACGGGGGTGATTCTTTATTTTTTCGGTAATATAGCCTGAAAATTTTTCTCTGTCAACTGCAAGTGCAGAACCGGCAGGAACCTCGCAGGCATCTGCCGCCTCCATTATCAGAGAAGAGGTACGGCGAAGCTCCTCCTTCAAAAGTCCTACGGCATTCGATAAAACTGCACTTCGAAGGGAATTAGAGCATACCAGCTCTGCAAACGTATCGCTTTTATGGGCAGGGGTCTTCTTTTTCGGCTTCATTTCATAAAGAGTTACCTCTGCACCGAGACGGGCGGCCTGCCATGCCGCTTCACAGCCGGCAAGACCTGCGCCGATAACTGTTATACTTTTATTCATCCTCGTCTTGTTCCTTTATCTCTCTTCTGTAGTCGCAAAGCTTGTCGTTGCAAACCAAAAGATTCTTTTTGCCCTTTTTGAAGAAGAGCATCTTTCCGCATTCGGGGCACTTTTTGTTTGTAGGCATATCCCAGGACGAGAATTTACAGTCGGGATATCTTTCACAGCTATAGAAGAAGGAATTGTTCTTTCCGTTTTTGATAATTATATTTGCACCGCACTCGGGGCAGTTAAGACCTGTTTCCTTATGGATGCGCTTGGTGTTCTTACACTTGGGGTAATTCTGGCAGGCATAGAAGGTTCCGTATCTTCCCGAACGGATCACCATGTCCGCTCCGCATATCTCACAGGCAAAGCCTGCCTTTTTCGGCTCTTCCTTTTCGGTCTTTTCAAGTGCCTTGCCGTCCTTGCCCAAACGCTTTGTATTCTTGCATTCGGGATAGTTGGGACAAGCGGCGAATTTACCGAACCTGCCGTTTTTAACGATCATCTTGGCTCCGCAAAGCTCACATATGATATCTGTTTCCTCCGGGGGAACCTCTATCTTCTGCTCCTTGAGCATCCTTTCTGCGTCAACGAGCTCTTTTTCAAAGGTTGCATAGAAATCGCTGAGAACTCCGAGCATGGTGTTTTCGCCGTTTTCGATGCTGTCAAGACGGTCCTCAAGATTAGCGGTGAATTTATAGTCAATAATATCCGCAAAGGAATCCATCATCAGCTTATTTGTGATCTCGCCTAAGGGGGTGGGCTTTAAGATCTTGCCCTCGCGCTTGACGTAGTTTCTCTGGATAATGGTGGTAACTATAGATGCAAAGGTACTCGGTCTGCCTATTCCCATTTCTTCAAGGAATTTAATAAGCGAAGCCTCGGTATATCTTGTGGGAGGCTCGGTGTAATGCTGCTCGGGCTTGATCTCCTTTGCGGTAAGGGACATACCCTCCGTAAGCTCGGGAAGTCTTGAATCCTTGTCTGCATCAAGCTCCTCGTATATAGCGAGATAACCGGGGAAACGCATCGTGGAGCCGGATGCACGGAATTCATGACCCTCCGATACTATCGATGCGTTAACGGTGTCAAACGACGCACTTTCCATCTGACTTGCAATAAATCTGCTCCAGATAAGACGGTAAAGCTTGTACTGGTCGGGGGTAAGATATTTCTTTATGGAATCGGGGGTAAGCGCCGCGTTAGAGGGACGGATAGCTTCGTGTGCATCCTGCGCGCTTGCCTTGGTCTTATATATTCTGGGTGTCTTGGGATAATAATTTTCTCCGTAATTTGCAAGAATGTAATTCTTTGCCTGAGCCTGTGCGTCCGCAGAAATACGGAGGGAGTCGGTACGCATATAGGTGATAAGACCCTGTACACCGCCGTTTTTACTGCCTATGTTAACACCCTCGTAAAGCTCCTGTGCCACCTTCATGATCCTCTGAAGCTGGAAGCCTAATTTTCTTGATGCCTCCTGCTGCATGGTGGAGGTTATAAAAGGGGGAAGGGGATTCTTTGAACGGACAGCCTTCTTAACGCTTTCAACAATAAAGGGCTTGCCGTTTACCGCATTGAATACGGCCATAGCGTCTGCTTCATTCTTAAGCTCTGCCTTTTTACCGCCGATACCGTAATACTTTGCCTTAAAGCCTGATTTGTCATCGGTGAGAAGAAAGGCATCAATAGTCCAGTATTCTTCGGGAATAAATGCTCTTATCTCTTCCTCGCGTTCAACTATGATCCTTGTTGCAACAGACTGAACACGTCCTGCGGAAAGCCCGCTCTTTATGCTCTTCCAGAGAATAGGGCTGATCTTATAACCAACTATACGGTCAAGGATTCTTCTTGCCTGCTGAGAGTTTACAAGGTCCATATCTATATCTCTGGGAGCCTTTATAGCTGTTTTTATAGCGGATTTTGTTATTTCATTGAAGGTAACTCTTTTTGTTTTTGCGGGATCTAATTCAAGAGCTGTAGAAAGATGCCAGGATATTGCCTCACCCTCTCTGTCAGGGTCGGTTGCAAGAAATACTTTATTCGCGTTTTTTGCTTCCTTCTTCAATTCCTTGATAAGATCTCCCTTACCGCGTATATTGATATAACGGGCTTCAAAATTGTTCTCGATATCAACACCGAGACTGCTCTTGGGAAGATCGCGTACGTGTCCCCAGGAGGCTACCACCTTGTAGCCCTGTCCGAGATATCCTTTTATTGTTGTTGCTTTTGAGGGAGACTCAACTATTACAAGATTTGCCATCTATCTTTAATATCTGCTAAGCAGATTCCTTTCGTTACTGTATTATTTGGTTTGTTATTTTATAGAAATTATATTTGTTCCGTAGATAAAGAATCGCTGTTATCGGTCGATCTGTGACGGAATTTATTTGTTACGTAAGCCCGTTTTATAGTATTTACCTCCGGGTGCAGGCTCTATGTATCCCTTGATCTCAAGCATGGTGAGAGAAGAGATGACATCCGCAAAGGGGATATTGTCAAATATAAGCTCTTCTGTGGAAACAGCCTTTCCGAAGGTCATTTCGTTATATATCTTAGCTTCGGTTTCGGTAAGTCCCGCTGTATCCAGGGGCTGAGGCTCCGTCTCCTCACTCTTCGGCGGCTCTGCCTTTTTCGCTTTGTGCGATGCCTTTCTTTCAAGGAAGGAATCGTACACCTTTGAAGCGGGAGAATAGTCATATACACGGTGGGAGCTTATCTGCTTGGGATAAAGGTAACCGAACTCGTCGATTATATCCCCGGCATTCGTTATGATGCGCGCACCGTTCTTGATAAGCTCGTTTGTACCGAGTGAATTTTCCTCGCCTATCTTACCGGGAAGGGCATAAACCTGCCTGCCCTGCTTTACCGCGTGGGAGGCGGTTATAAGAGCTCCGCTTCCAACGTCTGCTTCAAATACTATGGTACCCTGACAAAGGCCGCTTATTATTCTGTTTCTTTGCGGGAAGCATGAACGTCTGGTTTCAAAAAATACCGGATATTCTGTGAGAATAAGACCGTTTCGTGCGATCTCCACCATGAGCGAGCGGTTTTCATAGGGATAAGCTCTGTTGATCGGACATCCTAAAACCGTTATTGTCCTTCCGCCCGAATCAAGAGCACCTCTGTGGCAGGCAGTATCAATACCCAAAGCCATGCCCGAAACTATTATCGCTCCGCTCTTTGCGAGATCGTAACAGAAGGTATAGGCGGTGTCATGACCGTATTTGGTCATTGAACGTGTTCCTACACCTGCTATGCAAAGCATGGAATCTATATCGTAAAGCTTGCCGATATAGTAGAGTACCGCAGGTGCATCGGGAATTGCGGCAAGACGCTTGGGATACTTCTCATCATCATAGCAAAGTATCCCCACGTTATTGTTCTCGCACCAGTCATATATCAATTCGGCATCTTCAAGGGATTTGTTGCTCAGTGCCGATATTCTCTTATCTGTGAGTTTTACTTTTGATTTTTTATAATCGGATCTGTCTGCTTTATAGATCTCCTCAACGCTGTTGTCAAAAGCAGAAAGCAGCTTTTGAAGGCAGGACGAACCGGGACCTAAGGCAAGCGATATCCATATCCAATAAAGCTTTTTATTCATAATAAACCCTGAATGTCAAATTATTGTAAAGTTTTTGACTGCTCCCACATTAAAAGGGAAGCGGCAACCGATGCGTTAAGTGATTCGGTATCTCCTATCATGGGAATAAGCACCGATCTGTTATTGCATGCTTCTATCACGCATTCGGGTACTCCGTGCCCCTCGTTGCCGACTATAAATACCGTCTTTTTATTTATATTTACGGTGTTGAGTGAAATACTGTTATCAGAAAGGGCAGAGGGCAACACCTCATATCCCTTTGAGGTGAGCTCGGAGATGGTTGATACGATATCCTTTGTATGAACGATGCTCTGTCTGAAAAAAGCCCCCATTGATGCGCGTATGACCTTTTGATTATATTCATCGGCAGAGTCGTAAAGAATAAGTGTGTCTATGCCGAAGGCCCTGGCACTTCTTATACAGGTGCCGAGATTGCCGGGATCGCGTACCGAGCAAAGGATAAAGCAGGTGCCGTTCGTATCGGCTGAGGCTTTATCTTTTTCTGCAATACAGAAAATACCGTCGGGCGCGCTGTCAGAGGAAAGCTTTTCATATACAGTATTTGTTACAGTATATATCGGACATCTGATACTGTCAAGGGGTGTTTTTTGCGAGTTTTGGTATTTTTCTGTTATAAATACACTTTTTAAGCTTACCTTGCTTTGGAGAGCTTCCTCGAAAAGCTTTCTTCCTTCAAAGCAATACAAGCCTTCCTGATCCCTGTATTTTTTATCCTTTAATTTTGAGGCTTCGATTATAATTCTGTTATTTCTTGAGGTTATGATCTCGCTCATAATAAACTCCGTTTTAAACGATGAAATCCCTCAGGCGCGTACGCCTGAGGGATATTTATAGCTTTTTTATAATGCCTTCTTTGCTTCGTCAACGAGAGCTGCGAAAGCTTCCTTATCGGATACTGCAAGCTCAGCGAGCATCTTTCTGTTGAGGTTGATGCCTGCCTTCTTGAGACCGTGCATGAACTGAGAGTAGTTGATGCCGTTAACCTTAGCCTGTGCAGAGATTCTGGTGATCCAGAGAGAACGGAAATCTCTCTTCTTCATCTTTCTGCCGGCGAAAGCATAGTTACCGCTCTTTAATACCTGCTGCTTCGCCATCTTGAAGTGCTTGCTCTTGGCACCCCAGTAACCCTTGGCGAGCTTTAAAACTTTATTTCTTCTCTTGCGCGTCATCATAGCGCCTTTTACTCTTGCCATTTTCTTTTCTCCTCCGTTAAACTAAATTCTGTGTCTATTACTTTGCATAGGGCATAAGCTTCTTTACAGCGGGAGCCATAGAATCGCTTAAGTAACCTGCTTTTCTGAGATGCATCTTACGCTTAGAAGACTTGAGACCGAGCTTGTGGCGGCGGTCGGTGTGATTGATCTTTACCTTACCGGTAGCTGTTAATTTAAATCTTTTTGCTGTAGCCTTGTGTGTTTTGATCTTTGCCATTTTTATATACTCCTTTCATTTTGTAGCTTTAGTAGGCTGAGGTGCCAAAAACATAGAGAGGAATCTGCCCTCCAGCTTAGGCTGCTTGTCGATGATGCATATATCCTGACAAGCCTCGGAGAACTTTGTCAAAAGATCCTGACCTATCTCCTGATGAGCCATCTGACGTCCCTTAAATCTAACAACAACCTTTACCTTGTCGCCGTGTGCCAGGAACTGACGAGCGCGGTTGACCTTGGTGTTAAAGTCATTTGTATCGATACGGCAGGAAAGCTGAATTTCCTTAATATCAACGACCTGCTGCTTTTTCTTTGCTTCCTTTTCACGCTTATCACGTTCATAGCGGTATTTACCGTAGTCCATGATCCTGCAAACAGGCGGATCGGCCTGCGCTGCGATAAGTACGAGATCAAGACCTGCATCGTATGCCATGTCAAGAGCTCTGTCGAAAGAAACAAGTCCGAGCTGTTCGTTGTCTGCACCGATGATACGGACTGTTTTGGAGCTGTCGAAATCGATCTTTTCGTTAATGAGAAGCTCCTTCGAGTTGTTATTGTTTTTTATAGGACTGCACCCCCAAATAAAATAAAAAATGTGCGAAAGCAAAAATTCCGCACAAATACAGTATTACCCATCCATAAAATAATACGATATTGACCCACGCTTTGTTTCGGTTACGGGGTGAGAACGGAATGTTCTGCTTCATTTACTGCGATAGTATAACACACCCTATGCGATTTGTCAAGACTTTTTTTGAAATAAAAAATAATTTTTGGTCTTGAAATTGCCGTACAAATGTTATATAATATATTGTATAGATTTTTTTATGAGGTAGATAAAATATGGAAAATATGGTTGATTTCGGTTTGCAGCTCTACAGCATCAGCGATTATACCGGAACTGATATGGAATATGCTTTTATGCGGATTCAGGAATTCTACTACAAATACGTGGAATTTGCCGGATTTTACGGTAAAAGCGCTGAGGAGATAAAGGGTCTTCTTGAAAAATACAATTTCGGGGTTGTCGGTGCGCATATCGCCGTAAAGGATATTATAGCCGATTTTGAAGGAATTGTCAATTATAACAAGGCAATAGGTAATACAAATATAGTAATTCCTTCATATGAAATATACAAGAAGGAATTTGTATATGAGCTGCGCGATTTTATAAATGAGTATCAGCCCAAGTTTGAAGCGCAGGGCATGAAGCTTTATTATCATAATCACGATAAGGACTTCAAGGAAAACAAGGACGGAGTTGTTCCCTTTGAGGTATTATGGAACGAAACCAACGTTCTTTTCGAGGTTGACACCTTCTGGGTATTCTTTGCAGGACTTGATCCCGTAAAGTTTATGCAGGAGCATAAGGAAAGAATCGGCCTTGTGCATATTAAGGACGGTCTTATGGACCGCACCCCCAAGTCTTTGGGCGAGGGTGTTGCACCTGTTCGTGCCTGCGTTGACTATGCGCTTGAAATGGGTTGGCCCATGATCGTTGAAAGCGAGGGTCAGATCCCCGACGGTATCAACGATGTAAAGCGTTGCTATAAGTTCTTTAAGAGAATGGCTCTTGAAGCAAGCGAAGAAAATAATGGCTAAGCAGATATGGAAGGGCTCTGCCCAGCTGTCTCCCGTGCCATGCGTTCTCGTAACAAGCGGTACCGTTGAAAAGCCGAACGTCTTTACGGTGGGCTGGACGGGGATCATCAATTCACAGCCTCCGAGACTCTACGTTTCGATACGCCCCGAGCGTTATTCCTATGAGCTTATCAAGGAAAGCAGGGAGCTTGTCGTTAATCTGCCCACCCAGGCAATGACGAGAAGCGTTGATATCTGCGGTGTGAGAAGCGGAAGGGATATGGATAAGTTTGAAAAGTGCAGATTTACTGCCGTTCCCGCCGCCAACGTATCCGCTCCGGTAATAGAGGAATGCCCCATAGCCCTTGAGTGTAAGGTCTTTGATATAATCCCTCTCGGTACACACGATATGTTCCTTTGCGATATACTATCGGTAGATGTCGAGGAAGCTCTTCTTGATGAAAAGGGAAAGCTCAGAATGGAAAGATGCAGCCTGATAGCGTACTCCCACGGTGATTATATGGCTTTGGGAAGAAAGCTCGGCTCCTTTGGCTATTCGGTAAAAAAGAAAAGAAATAATAAAAGAGAGAAATAAAATGGAAACTAAAAAGGATTGGTATAAAGACGCGGTGGTATATCAGATATACCCGAAGAGCTTCTGTGATTCCAACGGAGACGGTATAGGCGACTTCCGCGGAATCATCAGCAAGCTTGATTACTTGAAGGAGCTCGGTGTAAATACGGTGTGGATATCCCCCTGTTACCCCACTCCCGATAAGGATAACGGATATGACATTTCCGATTTTGATAACGTTGACCCCAAATTCGGTACAATGGAGGATTTCGAGGAAATGCTTGAGGAGATGCATAAGAGAGGCATCCGCCTTCTTATGGACCTCGTTGTAAACCATACCTCCGACGAGCACGAATGGTTTAAGAGTGCTATTCAGGGTAAGGACGCAAAGTACCGTGATTACTATATCTGGAAGGACCCCGTTAACGGCGGACCTCCCAACAAATGGGGGGGAGACGCTATCGGCGGATCTGCATGGATATATGATGAAAAGAGCGGACAGTATTATCTCCACGTAGGCTTCCACTATCAGCCCGACCTTGATTGGGAGAACCCTAAGGTGCGTGAGGAGATAGCGGCAATGATCAACCGTTGGTTTGACCGCGGTGTTGACGGCTTCCGCTGTGACGTTATCAATATGATATCAAAGGATTTCGATGCCCCCCATCCCGGTGACGGCCCCAGACTCCATGAGTTCCTTCACGAGCTTTATGAAAAGTGCTTTAAGCCCCACAACGCATTTACCGTTGGTGAGGTTTGGGATCTTCCCCCCGAGGATTCGCTTATGCTTACACATCCCGACAGAGGCGAGCTTACCCTTGCCTTCCAGTTTGAGCATATGAGAGTAGGCCGTGAGGACGGCAAGCGGTTCTATCCCGCAGAATTCAAGCCCCACGATTTCGTTGACGTTCTTGCTAAATGGCAGAAGGGTCTTAACGGCGAGGGCTGGAATGCGCTCTGCATGGAAAACCACGATCAGCCCAGATGTCTTAACCGCTTCGGTAATACAGGCAGGTACAGAAGAGAAAGTGCAAAGATGCTTGCGACCCTTCTTTACTGTCAGCAGGGTACTCCCTTCCTTTACGAGGGTCAGGAATTAGGCTGTATTAACCCGGTATTCCATACTCTTGAGGAAAGCATTGATATCGAATCCTGCAATAACCAGGATATACTCGTTAAGAAGTTCGGTGTTGAAGAAACTCTGCGCCGCTTCTCCTTTGACAGCCGTGACTGCGGACGTGTTCCCATGGCTTGGGACGATTCCGAAAACGGCGGCTTTACCACAGGTAAGCCCTGGATAAAGCTTAACGATTTCTATAAAGATATCAACGCAAAGAAGGAACTTGAAGCCGAGGACGGTGTTTACGGTTACTATAAGAATCTCTTTAAGGTAAGAGCAGATAATAAGACCCTTATGAGGGGTGACTTTGAGCTTCTTTGCAATGCCGGCGGCGAGGTAGTTTACCGCAGATTCCTTGAGGGAGAAAAGGACGTTTACGTTATTCTCAACTATTCCGAAAAGAAGATCAGGGTAAATAATCCTTGTAAGGGCGGAAAGCTTATGCTCTCTACACACGCAAGAAAGAGACTTGATGAAAAGATGGTATTAAAGCCCTACGAGGCAATGATAATAGAGGCATAAAGTATTATTTTCAGTATATGAAAGGAGTGAGAATTGAATGGACACGGGCAGTAGTGCTAATTTCAAACCCGGCGGGCGATCGGTCAGAATAATCGCGGCTACGGCACGTGGCATGATATTCTGACCCTTGCCTCCGTTCATAGCGAAAGGAGGAAAATAAATGTACGAAAATGCACTTGAACTGTTAAAAGAAAAAAGATATCCCGAGCTTCGTACCATGCTTATGGAAATGGAAGCTCCCGATATCGCACTGCTTCTCGAAGAAGCGGATATGGATGTCGTACCGCGTATCTACCGCATTCTTCCCAAGGAGCTCGCATCCGAGACCTTCGCCGAAATGGATCCGGATATGCAGGAGATGCTTATCAAATCCTTCAGCGATAACGAGCTCGGTGAGGTTATTGAGGAGATGTTTTTGGACGATATGGTTGACCTTATCGAGGAGATGCCTGCATCCCTTGTTAAGAGAATACTCCGTGTTGCCTCTCCCGACAGCCGCAAAAGCATAAACGAGCTTCTCAACTATCCCGATGATAGCGCGGGAAGCATTATGACAATAGAATTTGTTGATTTTAAAAAGCATATTACCGTTAAGGAGGCCTTTGACATTCTCCGCAAAACAGCCCCCGATAAGGAAACGGTATATACCTGCTACGTTACCGATGCCCGCCGTCACCTTATCGGCGTTGTAACGGTAAAGGATCTTTTACTTGCACCTTACGATGAAATCATCGAGAATATTATGGATACGGGTATTATTTATAACTATACCCATGACGATAAGGAAGAGGTTGCAAGGGATATTGAAAAATACGGCTTTCTCGCCATGCCCATCGTTGATAACGAGACCCGTCTTGTTGGTATCGTAACGGTTGACGACGCGATGGAGGTCATTCAGGAAGAGGCTGAAGAGGACTTCGCCATCATGGCTGCGGTAACGCCCAGTGAGGATGCATATTTCAAAACGTCTGTATGGGCTCACAGTAAAAACCGTATTCTCTGGCTCTTGATACTCATGCTTTCCTCCACCTTTACGGGAATAATCATAACCAACTTTGAGGACGCAATGAACGCTTTGCTCGTTTCCTTTATTCCCATGCTTATGGGTACGGGCGGTAACTGCGGTTCCCAGTCCTCCGCAATGATAGTACGCGGTCTTGCAACAGAAGAAATAAAGCTTAAAGATTTTTTTGCAGTATTCTTCAAGGAGCTGCGTATAGCTTTATTGGTAGGTGTGGTGCTTGCAATAGCAAATACCGCAAGAATATGGGTAATGTACGGACTTATCTATAAGGATTCCGATATTGATATATGGCTTCTTTCGATTGCCGTAGGTCTCACGCTTATCGGTGTAGTCGTGCTTTCGAAAATACTCGGCTGTATTCTTCCCATGCTTGCAAAAAAGGTGAATCTCGATCCCGCTATAATGGCGTCGCCCCTTATTACAACAATAGTTGATACCTGCGCGGTGCTTCTTTACTTTAACATTGCATTATGGATAATTCCATTGTGATAAATAAAAAAACGCAGAGAAATCTGCGGTTTTTTATTGACAACTTTTTTATAAAAGAATATAATTAAAGCATATTTTAATATAAGGAATGAAATTTATGAAAATAAGAGTTGCAATTGCAGGCTACGGAAATCTCGGCAGAGGTGTTGAAGCAGCCGTTACTAAAGCAGAGGATATGGAGCTTGTTGCTCTTTTCACCCGACGTGACCCGAATAGCGTTGAAACAAAGACAGCTATTCCCGTTTATTCGATGGCGGATGCCGAAAAATATAAGGATGATATTGACGTTATGATACTCTGCGGAGGAAGTGCAAAGGATCTTCCTGTCCAGACTCCCGAGTTGGCAAAATATTTTAATGTCATCGACAGCTTTGATACCCACGCAAATATCCCCGTGCACTATGCCAATGTTGATAGAGTATGTCAGGAGAGCGGCAAGGTAGGTATTATATCTGTAGGCTGGGATCCCGGTATGTTCTCGCTTAACCGTCTTTACGGTCAGGCTATACTCCCCTGCGGTAACGATTATACCTTCTGGGGCAAGGGTGTAAGCCAGGGCCACTCGGATGCTGTCCGCCGAATCGAAGGCGTAGTTGATGCCCGTCAATATACAGTTCCCGTTGATGAAGCATTGGCTTCGGTACGCGCAGGTGAGAACCCCGTACTCACCACACGTCAGAAGCATACAAGAGAATGCTTTGTAGTTGCAGAGGAGGGTGCGGATAAGGTAAGGATAGAAAATGAAATAAAGACCATGCCCAATTACTTTGCCGATTACGATACCACAGTTACCTTTATTACAAAGGAAGAATTAGACCGTGACCATTCGGGAATTCCCCATGGCGGTATGGTATTCCGTACCGGTACCACAGGTCTTAACGACGAAAATAAGCACGTTATAGAATACCGTTTACAGCTTGATTCAAATCCCGAATTTACTTCGAGCGTGCTTACTGCTTTTGCCCGTGCCGCATACCGTCTATCAAAGGAAGGGGTAAGCGGTTGTAAAACAGTATTCGATATTGCTCCTGCATATCTCCATCCCGCAAGCGGAGAGGAACTTCGTAAAAACTTGTTATAAGCATAAGGAATCTCTTGAATTTTCAGGAGATTCTTGTTTTTTTGTAAATATACGAAAAAATACGAACAATGAGACCGTTTACAAAGGTTAATAGATATGTTATAATAAAGAAAAAACAAATAGGAGGACGTTATGAAAAGCAAAAAAATATATTTCGTAATTGCAATTGTGATGATTATTTCTGCAATTTCAATTTTTTCTTTTATTTCTTCGGCAGAGGAAAATGCTACGGTATTATACTCCGGCACTTGCGGTGAGGCTCTTACATGGACCCTTGATGAATCGGGAATTCTCGTTATTTCCGGAACGGGTGATATGTATGATTATGTCTCCTCGGATCCTCCCTTTTACAAATATCGAAGCTCTGTGAAAATACTGATTGTGGGTGAAGGTGTAACAAGTATTGGACAAAATGCTTTCAAGAGCTTTAGCAGTCTTGAGAGTATAAATCTTCCCGACAGTATAAAAAAAATAGGCAGACACGCCTTCTATAATACCGCTTATTATAAGAACAGCTTCAATTGGGATAACGGTATTCTTTATATAGATGATTTTTTGATAGCATCCGATGTAATAATAAGCGGTAATCACAGTATCAGAGAGGGTACCAAAGTAATTTCGGATTATGCGTTTTATAATTGTACTAAATTGAACAATATCAATATACCCGACGGTGTAACAGTTATTGGTAAATATGCCTTTTACAAATGCAGTAATTTAGAGAGTATAACTATTCCGAGCAGTGTATCGGTAATATCACAGTATGCCTTTTTCAGCTGTACGAGCTTGAAAAACGTTCTTATTATGAACGGTGTAACAAGTATTGAAAAGTATGCTTTTCATAGCTGTGAGAGTATTACAAGCTTGTATATTCCCGGTAGTGTAAGAACTATAGGTTACTGTTCATTCTACTTATGCTCGTCTATTATAGAAGTAAAACTTGCAAACGGTGTAACGGCAATAGATACAAATGCCTTCTATCAATGCACGGCACTGAAAGCTGTTTATATACCTAAAAGTGTAAATAGCTTTGGAAACTCTGTTTTTCCTTCTAACAACAGAGTCACTTTTTACTGTGTTTCAGGATCTGCGGCTGACCGTTATCTCAACAAGGTTGCCGGATTAAATATTGTATATGTGGAAGATCTTGTATGTGATAATTGCGTTTTTACAAAGTATGTGAGCGATAATAACGGCACCTGTATCGCCGACGGTACAATGACAGCTTATTGCGATAACGGCTGTGGCAGCAGATCGACAATAGTTGAAAAAAATTCAAAAAGGCATAATTATATGCTTAATATAACTGTTAATCCCACCTGTATAAATAACGGCCGGGGAATGTATGTTTGCGATCTTTGCAAGGATTCATATACACAGATCCTTCCGCCCGTTTCACATAGTTTCAAGGATTACGAATATAACGGAGATGCAAGCTGTACCGCCGACGGTACACAAACTGCATATTGCAGCTTCGGCTGCGGCAGTAGTGATACCGTAACCAAAAGCGGCTCCGCCCTTGGTCACGGTTTTGAAGAATATATCTATAATAAGGACGCTTCATGCTTGACCGACGGTACCAAAACAGCCAAATGCATCCGTTGTGACGTTACCGATACCGTAAGTGCCGAGGGTACGGCGTTAGGCCATAGCTTTTCGGAATATCAAAGCGACAGTAATGCTACCTGTACCGCCGACGGAACCGAAACATCAATTTGTGTAAGATGTAACGAACAGCTGACAAGAATTGAAGAGGGAAGTGCTCTCGGGCACAGCTTCGTAGATTATACAAATGATAACAATGCCGATTGTACCCATGATGCTACAGAAACAGCATTATGCGCTAACGGTTGCGGAATATCCGATACCCGTATAGTCGAAGGCTCGGCGTTAGGTCATTCCTTCAGTAATTATCAATATGACGACAATGCAACCTGTATTGAAAACGGCACAGAAACCGCTCTTTGCGCTAACGGCTGCGGTGTATGTGATTCGAGGATAGCAGAGAATTCAGCTTTGGGACACAGCTTTACCGAGTATGTGATAATTTCCGAGCTTTCCTGTACTGTTAACGGACAAAAGGAAGCGCTCTGTGACAACGGATGCGGATCAAAGGATATAATTAAAGAAGAAGCCAAGGGTCATATCCATAGTGAATGGATAGTAATAGAAGAGCCCGACTATTATTATGAGGGCTGCAGAATACAGAATTGTACCGTATGCTCCGAGGTTTTGAAAACAGAGCCCATACCCGTACTTATATATGAAGGCTTTCCTGATATATGGGGGGCTTCCTGGTATGCCGAAGGCATAGAATACTGCTTCAAGCACGGATATATTCTCGGTACGGATAAAGGGCTCTTTAAGCCTAACGGCACACTCACCCGCGAACAGTTCGTGGTTATTCTTGCAAGAGTTTCAGGCGCAAAATTAAGTGAATATACAGAAAGTATATTTGATGACGTTGATAGTTCTGCATGGTATGCTTCATCGGTTATCTGGGCAAATGCGGAAGGCTTGGTTAATGGTATCGGCAACGGTAATTTCGGCATAGGACACCCCGTAACCCGCGAAGTATTGGCAACTATTCTTTACAGATACGCTCAGAAGCAGGGAATAGATACCGCTAAAAAAGCCGATCTTGCTTACTGTAATGATGCAAAGCAGATCAGCTCATGGGCTCTTGATGCCTGTGCATGGGCTATCAAGGTAAATCTGCTTGGTTCTACAAGCGAAACATCAAATATCCTTTCGCCTAAAATGACGGTAAGCCGCGCTCAGGCTGCAAAGATATTCATGAGCTATGACAGTATAATATAAAAAAGCGCCGCCGGGCGCACCGAATTCCGCTCCATTCCTTAGTGCAAACAACTCACACGAAATGAAGTAATTTCCTATACATAAAAAAGCGGCAAAGCTGCCGCTTTTTTATTTTATACCATATGAATTACATACTCACCGTTGTGTAAATCTGCCACACGTGTATTGTCATCGAATCTCCAGCCGTAGGGGATCTTGACTTTACCGTGAACCCTATCGGGACATTCAACGGTCATATATACCTCGTACTGCTCACGGCGCAACTTAACGCTTATCTTACCTGAGGGATGGATATGCTCAGCCTTAACGTGCTTGATATCATCAATAAATACAGGCTCGATGTTTACGTTGTCAACGTCCCTTGCGGTGGGATTTATATTGATGCCTGCAAGATATCTGTAGAAGAATGCTGAAATATCTGACCAGAAGTGATGGTTAAGCGAATCTATCTTACCGCCCTCCGCGTCAAAGAATTCCCAAAGGGTGGTAGCGCCTCTTGCAACAAGGTTACCGAAAGCCGGGAAGTCGGTACGAACGATCATTCTGTATGCAAGCTCGTGGTATCCGTGCTCACAGAGAACGCGGAAGAGCACCTTTGCACCAAGTACGCCCACGTTCATATGCTCACCGTCCTTTTCGGTAATGAGATAAAGGAGATGGTCAAGAACCTTTCTCTTTTCATCGCCGTGTACAAGGCCGTAGAAAATGGTCATTGCCTGTGAGGTTTGGGTGTTACCGCAAACTATACCGGTATTAAAGTCAATAAGATTAGCTCTGATTCCTTCGTAAAGACGCTTTTCAAGCTTTCTTGCATATTCAGCGTTTTCTTCCATGCCGAGAACTTCAAAGATAAATGCCGCCTTACGGCAGATATCCATTGAGATCACAGAGTCGGTGAATATACAGGGAGTCTTGAATGCTCGTCCGCTGGAACGGCCTACCTGAGCCCAGTCGCCGAGTCCTCCGGGAGCTTCGATAAGATTGTTTTTGTCTATAAGACCGTATAGATAATTGATATAACGGAATATAGGTGTTGCCGCTTCCTTTAAGGTCTTGGTGTCCTTGCGGTACTGATAAGCCCAATAGGGAAGATATACGAGAACGCAGTCCCAGCAGGGGCCGTTGAAATCCTCGTAACCCCAGTCGGCTGTGGGAATGATACCGGGGATCATTCCGTCGTCCTTCATTGATTTGTAAACACCGCGCAGCCACTCTCTCCAGGTGGTCTCGGGCTCCATATTATAGAGCATCTGCTCTGCGGAAAGAGCAACGTCGGCGGTCCAGCCGTTCTTTTCGCGGTGGGGTGAGTCGGTTATAACGTACTGAAGGTTGCAAAGACTGCTTCGGATACAGAACTCCTGAACCTTGTTTATGATCTCATTGTCACACTCAAAGGAGCCGCGCATCTTAACGTCGGAATGTATGGTAACGTAGGTCAAAAGGTCGGAGGTTGCCTGCTCGGGGGTAATACCTGTAACGTAAACGTAACGGAAGCCGTGATACATAAACTTAGGCATATGGGTAGCCTCACCGCCTGCACAGATATATTCATCCTCCTGTGCGCGCTCACAGCCTTTGTAACGGAGATTTTTAAAATAAGGCTTGCCGTCAACCATTATTTCAAAGTGGCTTGTGACAACCTTCTGTCCGGGTTCACCGTTGATATGCAGACGGCATAAACCTGCTTCGTTTACTCCGAAATCGTAGATATAACCGCCTTCAAATTCTGTTATCGAAACAGGCTTCAATTCCTCGTGAGTAACTACGGGCTCAGCCTCGCAGATCCTTGCCTCACCTCTTGTGGGAAGGCGGGGAATAGAAGGCTTCCACGCGTTGTCATCAAAATCTATGCTGTTCCAGCCCTTTTGTTCAAGGCGGGCATCATAGTATTCTCCAAAGTGAAAATCATTAAATATAATCGGGGAATCGTCACAAAGGGTATTTTCGTCCGATATGATCTTTTCCTCTGTACCGTCCTCATATTTAAGTGTTATCTCAAAGCTTACGGCAGGCGCACTTCTCCAGGGAAAACGAAGACCGCCCCATATTCTTATAACGGTGTTCTGTGTACCGTTACCCAAAAGGCTTGCAAGAACGTTAGTACCCTCCGTAAGCTCACTTGTTATATCGTAACGGTCAAAGTATATATAATGATCGGGATTTGCTCTGTATGAAGCCAACACGCCCTTGGTGACGTTCTTTTCGTTGATATGTACCTCATAAAAGCCTAATGCACCGATAAGAAGCTCGGCGGACACAAGACCTTTTTTAACCTCAAATTTACGGCGGAAATAAGGCTGGGGAACATACTTTTCGGGAGTGTTAAACTCCTGCCTTGCGGCGATAAAATTCATAGGAATATTCATGATCTTTCTCCTTTGGTGGGTTTGGAATTATTTTATCATAAATAATGCTGATTGTCAAATGAAGGATTTAGAATACGGGCGGATTTCATATCCGCCCGTCAGACTGTCGAAAAAGTCGGTCGGACGTGTGACAAATCATTTTTTTAAAAGTTTAATGCCCCCAATAAATTAATTGGTAATTAAGCTTCACGATTCCAAATATAGTTGAATAACTATTCAATAGC
>SVQZ01000015.1 GCA_015065105.1 Oscillospiraceae bacterium
GCATTCGACCGCTTCGGCGATGCTTCTGACACCGCAGACTGGGCAAAGGAAGCTATGACCTGGATGGTAACTGTTGAGCTTATCAACGGTACAGGAGCAAACGTTAAGGGCGCTCCCACCCTTGCTCCCGCAAAGACCGCTACAAGAGCTCAGGTTGCAAAGATCTTAATGAGCTATTCGGATCTCTGGTATGACCAGCCCTACAACGTAGGCGATATCCTTATAGGTGATACCTCCATTTGTGAGTATATCATCGTTTATTCCTCAAGTGCTTCCAATCCCGCAAAGGAATTCCAGAAGTATGTCAAGATGGCAACAGGCTTTGAGCTTGATCTTGTTCAGGATACCGAGTGCGAGATAGGTGAAAAGGAGATCCTTATCGGTAAGACAAACCGTGAAGGTGTTACCGTTAATATCGACAGAACACAGTGCGAGGGCGATGACGATGCCTTTGTATATGGTGTGCAGAACGGTAATCTTTATATCACCTCTAATGAAAACAACCTCGGTACGCTCTATGCGGTATATGATTTTCTTGAGCATTATGCAGGTATCAATTTCTATAACGATATAGAGACCGTTGATGTTAAAAAGACATTCTGTGTTCCTGCGGATCTTGATTTTTACGAAACATCCGTAACAAGCGAATTCCGCGTATTTTTCACTATCCGTAACAAAGAAAAATGGATGGCTGAATCCTCCAACACTTTCAGAGGCTTTTACCATTCCTTGCCCTCTCTTAGTGTAGATCCTTCCGAATTCAGTCCCGATTGGTCTTTCCAGACCGGTCTTCATCAGACCAATGACCCCTGTCTTACAGATACCAAGATACAACAAAACATCATAACCAACACAAAAGAGCTTGCCGGCGGCGGAGGTGTATGGGTTGCTATGTCGGACGGTGAATACTACTGTAAGTGTGCTAACTGTGCGGCATATTACCGTCAGCATGGCAGAATGGGTCCCTACTTCAACATTCTTGACGTTGTAGCAGACGCTCTTGAAGAGGAATATCCCGATACTAAGATAATCGGCCTTGCATATAAGTATATTTGGTCCAAGCTTGAGAATTTCAATGCTGAGGATATCAATAAGAACGTTGCGGTCGTTGTATGTACAGACAATATGTGCGGTACACATTCAATCACCTCGACAGGCTGTCGTAACAGCTCTAATCCTAATGAAACATATACTCAGGAAACAGCATACGGTACAACTAAGGTTGTTCACGGATATAAGGAATGCTTCGATACTATAGTAGATCTCGCACCCAATGTATATCTTTGGGACTATATCTATCCTGCAAACAATAATGAACAGCCCATTCCTCTTTTCCACCGTCTGTATGACAACTATACATATTTCTTAAATAACGGTGTAAAGGGCGTATTTTGTCAGAATCACGAATATAATAATGCTTGCTTCGGCCTGCTCAGAGAATATATGACCTGCAAGCTTCTCCGTAACGGCGGTACGATGACCGAACAGGAATATTGGTCTCTTCTTGATGAATTTCTTAAAGAGTATTACGGAGACGGCTGGACCTATATCCGTGAATATATCGACTATAGCTGGCAGCTTTCCCAGGAAAACGAATGGCATATCTGGTCTAAGGAGCACTGGAACGACATCATCACCGAGGAACAGTACAGAGAAAACTTCGATTATTTGATGGGTCTTTGGGAAAAAGCTGAATCCCTTGCTCAGACCGAGGAGATGGCTGACAGAGTAAGACGAGACTCTACTCAGATGAAGTATATCGAGCTCTGCCTCGCTTACGAGACCTATGCTGACAGCGCAATGACCGCTGAAGATCTTGCAAAATATACAGCGTTGAGAGATGCTTATATTGAAATTCTTGAACTCTATGACTTCAAAATACCCAATATCAGCAACCTCAATCCTAAATTTTGGAACTACGGATAACACTTGATCTGATGCGACACAGTATTAAATGATCATTATTTTTGATGAGAATAAGAAGCAAATAAATTAGGCTGTCTCGCGGGCACCGGCCCGTACCGAATCCCGCTCCGTTCCTTGGTGCAAACAACTTACACGAAATGGAGCAATTTCTATAAATTAAAAAGAAAAGCGGTCGTTCAATGCCGAAAGGTATTGAACGACCGCTTGCTTTGTTGTATGACTTAATTACACATAAAATTTACTAAATATTTGTTTATTTCGGGTACAGTATATTATATAATTATATCAAAATATAAAAAGGAGACAAACCATGAAAAGATTTATCTCAATTCTTCTTCTCGCGATGATGCTCTTGACTGCAGTTCCCTTCAGCAGCTTCAGCGCATCTGCCGCAGAGGAGACTCTCCCCTTTACCGACGTAAAGGAGACCGACTGGTTCTATGAAGCGGTTGACTATACTTACGCTAACGGTATCTTCAAGGGTACAAATTCCGCAGGTACCCTCTTTTCTCCCGGAAATGCTATGACAAGAGCTCAGTTTGCAACTACTCTCTTCCGTCTTTCCGGTGCTAATGAAGCTAATTACCAGGGCGAAAGCCTTTTCCCCGACGTTCCCTCCAACGACTGGATGACCGCCGCTGTTAACTGGGCGAGCGAAAAGGGCTACGTTGAGGGTAACAACAAGGGCGAATTCATGCCCTCAAAGACTCTTAACCGTCAGACTCTTGCTACCATGCTTTACAGATACGCAAAGGATGAGTATGATACCTCAAAGGTAAGACAGACGGCATTCGACCGCTTCGGCGATGCTTCTGACACCGCAGACTGGGCAAAGGAAGCTATGACCTGGATGGTAACTGTTGAGCTTATCAACGGTACTGGCGCAAACGTTAAGGGTGCTCCTACTCTTGCTCCTGCCAAGACCGCTACAAGAGGTCAGGTTGCTCAGATCCTTATGAACTATGCTAACCTTTGGTACAACCAGCCCTATAACGTAGGTGATATCCTTATCGGTGAGGATTCTATTTGCGATTATATCGTTGTATATTCCTCTGCTTACGCTGATCTGGCAGCAGACTTTGTTAAGTATATCAAGATGGCTACCGGTTTTGAGCTTGACTGTGTACAGGACACCGCTTGTGAGATCGGCGAAAAGGAGATACTTATCGGTAAGACAAACCGTGAGGGTGTTACCGTTAATATCGACAGAGCACAGTGCGGTGATGATGAAGAATCCTTTATTTACGGAGTACAGAACGGTAATCTTTATCTTACCTCTAACGAAAAGCAACACGGTACAGAATATGCCGTATATGATTTTCTTGAGGTTTATGCCGGAATTAATTATTTCGGAACCATTGAAACCGTTGATTTGATAAAGTGCTCCTATGTTCCTGCAGATCTTGACTACTTTGAGACCTCCGCAACTAAGGATTACCGTGTGTTTTATGCTAACAAATATGGTAATGAGGCCAAATGGAAGGCTTACAGCGCAGGCGATATAAACGGCTTCTACCATGCTCTTCCTTCCTTTGGTAAGGATCCCTCCGAGTTTATTCCTTCCTGGGAGTATCAGGTTGAGTGGCACAAGACCTCCGATCCCTGTCTTACCGATCCCAAGATCCAGCAGAATATTATTACCAATGCAAGTAACTTTGCCGGTAAGGAGGGTATATGGTGTGCTATGAGTGACGGTTCAGGTTATTGCAAATGTGCAAACTGCCGTGTTGCATACCGTGATAAGGGACGTCTTGGCCCCTATGTTGATATTCTTGATATACTTGCAGATGCTATTCCGAATACTAAGATAGTAGGTCTTGCATATAATTATACATGGTCGGTTCTTAAGGGTTACGAGCCCGGTGATCTTAACGAAAACGTTGTTATCGTTGTATGTACAAACAAACTGTGCGCATCCCATGTAATCAATGATCCTAATTGCAAAAATCAGATTTGCCCCAATGCAACCATTGAAATAAATACGGGTGGTTATATAACAGTAAAGGACGGTTCTGATGATATTTTCCGTGAAATCTGCCGTGTTGTTCCCAATGTATGGGTATGGGACTACGTATTCCCCGCTGACCACAACGAAGCTCCCCTTCCTTTGTTCCACCGTATGTATAAGAATTATAAGTATTATTTCGAGAACGGTGTAACAGGTATGTTCTGGCAGAATACCACCGATGATAACGCTTGCTTCGACGTTATGAGAAACTACATGGGCGCAAAGCTTATGAGTGAGGGCAAGGATATGACCGAGGAAGAGTACTGGGCATATATCGAAGAGTTTATGAAGGCTTATTACGGTGACGGTTATACCTATATTCTTGAATATATCAACCATGCTTACAAGCTTCAGAGTGAAAATGAATGGCATCTCTGGACTATGGAGAAGTGGTACGATATCATCACCGAGGAGCAGTACAGAGAGAACTTCGACTATATGATGGGTCTCTGGGAAAAGGCAGAAGCTCTTGCTCAGACCGAGGAAATGGCAGATAGAGTAAGACGTGACTCCACACAGATGAAGTTTATCGAGCTTTGTCTTGCATACGAGGATTACGCTGACAGCGCAAAGACCGAGGAGGATCTTAAGACATATACAGATAAGAGAGCCGCTTATCTTGAAATTCTTAAGGAATATAACTTTATGGAGCCTCTTTACAGCTCAACCAAGCTTAATCCTGTTGAATGGAGAATCGCTGTGTATTAATATCGGTAATTCCTTTAAAATCGATATTAACGTTTAAAATATGACGGGACTCTTTTTAAAGAGTCCCGTTTTTATGCATATATTGGTTATTGTATATAAGTATTTTTATTTTTTATCTATAAAACTATTGATTTTGCACTTTGTATATGTTATAATATGAATGTAATCACAAACGATTACAATCCATTAGCAAAGGAGCGTTTAATATGAAAATCACAACCTTCGGAAGACAAGTTGAAGTTACCGAGGATCTTAAGATCCTTTTCGAGAAAAAGCTTGGCAAGTTAGACAAGTTCTTCCATGACGGAGCAGACTGCAACATTACCCTCCGCGAAAGAAAGAACGGCAGAAAGGTTCTCGAGGTGACTATCACCTCAGGCTCTACTCTCTTCCGCGCAGAAACCGAGGAGGAGACCTTCCAAAACGCTCTCGACAAGGCAGTTGCCACAATTGAGCGTCAGATCCGTAAGAACAAAACAAGATTAGCGAAAAGACTCCGCGAAACGGCTTTCGACCGTGACCTTCCTGCCTTTGAGGAGCCTGTTGAGGAAGAGGGCGAATTCAACATCAGAGTCAAGACCTTCTCCTTCAAACCCATGTCACCCGAGGAGGCCATCCTTCAGATGAATCTCCTGGGACACGAATTCTTCGTATTCGAAAATGACGAAACAGGTGAAGTAAACGTCGTTTACAAGCGGCATACAAATAAATACGGTCTTATCATTCCCGAATAATACAAAAAGGTGTGCTAAATGCACACCTTTTTTCGTATTTGATTTATTCTATAGTGATGCTTTTGATCCTCTGGTCAACCAAAGGCTTATCAGAGAAGTTTGTTTTAACGCCTGCGATCTCATCAACAACCTCTATACCCTCAACAACGTGTCCGAAGGCGGCATACTGTCCGTCAAGGAAGGTAGCGTCTGCATGGCAGATAAAGAACTGGCTGGATGCAGAATCGGGTATCTGGGTACGTGCCATAGAGATAACTCCTCTCTTGTGGGAGATGGGGTTGTTCACACCGTTAATGGCAAATTCGCCCTTGATAGTCTCTTCGCTGCCGCCCATACCTGTTCCTGTTGGGTCGCCGCCCTGTATCATAAAGCCTGCGATAACACGATGGAAGATAAGTCCGTCATAAAAGCCTTCCTTTACAAGCTTTTCAAAGTTTGCAACGGTGATAGGAGCTGCAGAAGCATCAAGCTCAAGCTTCATAACACCGCCGTTTTCCATTTCAATTCTGATCATTTTTTATTCCTCCGAAATTCTTACTGTATTTATAATAACGTCCTGTACGGGATGCTCCGTACCCGCTATCAATTCAAGCTGTGCAATGGTATCAACCACGTCCATACCCTCGGTAACCATACCAAATGCGGCATATTGTCCGTCAAGAAATGCAGAATCCTCAACACAAATAAAGAACTGGCTGGATGCGGAGTCATAACTATCGCTTCTTCTTGCCATAGAGATAACACCTCTCTTATGCGAAAGAAGGTTTACGACACCGTTTACCGAGAATTCACCCTTAATTCTGTTTTCACTTCCGCCGGTACCGTCTCCGTTAGGGTCACCGCCCTGAATCATAAAATCGGAGTCGATACGGTGGATACTCAAACCGTCGTAAAATCCGTCACTTGCAAGGCTGATAAAGTTTTCAACTGTTATAGGGGCAAGGTCAGGATAAAGCTCAAGCTTTATATTGCCGAAATCCTTCATTTCGATTATGGCACTTATCTTTTTCTCGGTTGCCTTTTTAAGCTGCTCGTCAGACGCAGAATCTGTAAGCTCGGGAGTCAGCAGTTCTGTAGGTTCGCCCTTTTCAAGATACGCAACCTTTATAACGATATCCTTTGCGGGCTTCTCGGTTCCTACTATAAGGGTAGAGGAGGCAATGGAGTCAACTACGGTCATTCCCTCAATAACGCGGCCGAAGGCGGCATACATACCGTCAAGACTTGAAGATGCGTCGCCGTGGCAGATAAAGAACTGACTGGACGCGGAATCGTAATCCGTGCTTCTCGCCATTGATACCACACCTCTTGTGTGTGAAAGGGTATTATCCACACCGTTTGCGGAAAATTCGCCCTTAATTTTATCCTTGCTTCCGCCGGTACCGTCACCGTTGGGGTCACCGCCCTGAATAACAAAGCCGGGTTTTACTCTGTGAATGGTAAGACCGTCATAAAATCCGTCCTGTACGAGCTTTTTGAAGTTTTCAACGGTTATGGGTGCAATATCCGAGTAAAGCTCGATCTTAATGGTTCCGTAGTCCTCTATTTCGAAAACTGCGATATTTCCGTCCTTCACGGATGACTTTCTTTTTTCTTTTACTTCCTTGTCACCGCAGGAAACTAAAGAAAAAGCGAGAAGAAGGGACAAAACCAATGCCATTAACTTTTTCATTATCTAAAATCCTTTCATCTTGAATTATTATATATAAATTGTTATATAATACCTTGAGGTGATATGATGAACGCTTTACCGAAAAGCCTTTGGGGAAGGATCCTTGTTTCGGCGTGTTATATTATTATAGGAATACTTGGGGTTTATATTCTGTTTTCAAAGCTCTTTGCGGTAATAGCTCCCTTTGTTCTCGCCCTCGGTATAGGCAGACTCCTGCAGGGTGCCGTTGATCCCCTTGAGAAAAGACTCAAGCTTTCCCGCCGTCTGATAGGCTTTTTTCTGAATCTTATACTTATACTCTTTCTCGGATTCGTTACCGTTCTCATTGTAAATCAGCTTATATCGGAAACCAACCACATCTTTGAGATACTGAGTAAAAACAGCGAAAAAATAATAGATACTGTTTCAGAATTTCTCGAAGGGATCGGGGACCGCTTTCCCTTCATTTACGAAAGACTTGACGAAGAGGTGGTCGTGGGAACTGTGATCGAGGCAACGAATAATATCATATCTGCCGCAACCGCAGAGCTTGCCTCCGCTCTTGCAAGATTTATAAAAGCTCTTCCCGGAGTACTGCTCTTTTTCACTGTATTCGTTATTGCATCCTTTTATTTTGCAATGGATTATTATACTATTAAGGAAAAGATAAAGAGATATCTGCCCTCTTTTATGCAAAAGAGCGCTTCTGAATTCAAGGAAGCTCTTCGCAGTGCGGGATTACAGTATATCAAGGCGTATTCTATAATACTGCTTATAACCTTCGCACAGCTTTTTATCGGCTTTATCATTATCGGATTGGATTATACACTTATTCTTGCCTCGGTAATTGCGATTCTTGATATGCTCCCCGTTATCGGCACAGGAACTGTTCTGGTACCCTGGGCGGCATTCTGTCTTCTTTCGGGAAATACTGCAAGGGGTATCGGTCTTTTTATAGTTTTTGCGGTAATAAGCATTACAAGGGAGATAATCGAACCGAAGATAGTCGGAAGCTGTATCGGAATGCACCCTCTTCTCACCCTTGTTTCGATGTACGCAGGGTATAAATTTTTTGGAGTTTTAGGTATTCTTTTACTGCCTGTGACCGTTATGATCATCAAAAGCTCCGTTGATAAGGTCCTTATTAAAACATAATACCATATCACACCGAAATAGTTGCTAACAAATTGAAAATTTTCTCATAAGGCTGTTTAAATTGTGAACGATTTATAAATTTTATAAAATCGAAGGGATTTTTCAAAAAGCCTGTTGACAAACTATTTAGACCTCTATATAATAGTCATTGGTATTGATTTATCCACAAGATATTGTGGTTTTTGGATATCACTTTATTTTTCAAAACCACCTTGTTTTGCAGATACCGATCGGGGTATCTCCGGGTCAAAAAACAAAGTGGAATAGAGAAGTGAGTACATAGGCTAAGCCTATATTAACCAAAAAAACAACGCTGAAAAGAGAATGGGAAACTCTTTTCGGCGTTGTTTTTTATTATGGAAAATTGCTTTGTTCCGTGAAAGTTGCTTTTGCTTTGGGTATTAAGAATATCTTTTTCCCGTTTAAATGGGGAAAGACCGTACAACACAGATGCTTTACAACAGCACCCATTCGGCAAACTACCCCTTGCCGGTGTACGGTCCCTCGAGAAAATCTATAAAAGGAGAAGCACGAGCAATTCGCCGACTTACTGCCATTATCGGCGCCTCGCTTGACTATATAATAATAATCCATTGTGTTTTTTGGGTGAAGACAAAATGATAATTTCAAGAAAATAAGATGAATAACCCGTTTTATTGAAAATAATACCCTTTCTTCTTACATTATTTATAATAAAATTAAAAAAAATATATACAAAAACAATATTTTGTGATATAATTAATTTAAGTGTTTATATATGTAAGGAAAATCGTATGGAAAATAAAAACGAAAATATCATAGCCGGCAGAAATGCGGTAAGAGAATTACTGCGCAGCGGCCGCGACGTTGATAAGGTATTGGTAGTTTCGGGACAGCAGGGCGGCTCCTTGGGTGAAATTATCGCTCTTGCAAAGAAGAACGGCATTGTTGTAACCGAGATATCAAAGCAAAAAATGGATACCGTTGCAAAGGGCATCGTTCATCAGGGCGTATGTGCTTATGCATCCTCTGTAAGCTATTCCACCGTTGAGGATATTTTAGCCGAGGCAGAGTCAAGAGGGGAAAAGCCCTTTATAGTAATTGCAGATGAAATAAATGACCCCCATAATCTCGGTGCCATAATAAGATGTGCCGAGGGTGCGGGAGTTCACGGTGTTATAATTCCCAAGCACAGAAGCGTGGGACTCACAAGTGTTGTTGCAAAAGCAAGCGCAGGAGCGATAGAGCATATGCATATCGCCAAGGTAACAAATATCGCACGTACCGTAGATGAGCTTAAGGAAAAGGGTGTGTGGGTATTTGCGGCAGATATGGGAGGTCAGAACTATTACGATACCGACCTCAACTGTGCCTGCGCCATCGTCATGGGAAGCGAGGGCAAGGGTATAACCCGTCTTGTCCGTGAAAAGTGCGATGAGATAATTTCAATACCCATGTACGGAAAGGTGAATTCCTTTAATGTTTCCACAGCCTGCGCCGTTCTTCTCTGCGAGGCGGCAAAGCAAAAGGCTTTAAACAAGTAACAGATACATTTATATATAATCAGGGAAAGGAGTGCGGAATATGTTCGGAAAAAAGAAGAAGAACCAAAATGACATTTCTGCTGAAGAATTGTTAGAGCAGTTAAAGGCGAATATCGAATTCGACAGTATAGAGCTGCCTGCAGATATTGAAAAACCCGATACCAAGCCCGCCGCAAAGCTCCCCACAGAGGAGGTTTTCGGCGAGACCGAAGAAATGGACGTAATTACCGAAGAGGTAACCGGGGCAAAAGAGGAAGAGGAGGAAGAGGTGACCGAAAAGGCTGCCGAGACCGAAAAGCCTTCCTCCGAGCCGGAAGAAAATGAGGCTCCCGAGGCGGCTGACGAGGTAAAAGAGGACGAAATGGGAGATACCAAGGAAAACGAGGTGGTTTCCACCAAGGAGTTTTCCGCAGTTGACACCCCCGTTCCCACCGCAGAATACGATACTGCAGAGCTTGATCTCACCCCCGAGGAAAAGCTGAGCGATTCCGAGGTAGATGCTTTGATGAAAAAGTATCTTTCGGATGCCGAATACGAAGAGGTGCTCCGTACCCGTAACGATTCAATTGACGAGGATTTTGCGGCTCATATCTCCGAGGCAGAGGAATACGTAAGCAGTATTGAAAGCGAAATAGAAAAGGACGGACCCGCTGAGCCCGCAACAGCAACACAGAAGGTAATATCAGAGCTTGACCTCTCTTCGGCAGGCGGTGCAGACGAGCAGTTTGACGAGACCGACGTAAACCTCATGATAGCCTTCGGTATGCAGGACGAGCTTGAGGAAAAGTTAGGCGATGAGAGTGCCCAGATGGTAAAGGAAGCTCTTGACAAGGATGCCCAGACCTTTGCTCAGGCAAAGAGAAAGGACGAAACTCCCGCCGAGATCGACCGTAATATGGAATTTGAATCCTCCTCACAGATAAAAGAGGTATTCAACATATACAAAAAGCAGTACCGTAATATACTTATCAGATTTTATTGCAGCCTTGCGGCTCTCGTTGCGGTATTCATATTTGAAAACTTCACCGCTTTGGGCGGTAAGTTCCCCACATGGCTTGACCCCCAGGTATTCCCGGTAATAGCATCGATGGTGTCGCTCCAGCTTCTGCTTTTGGCGTGTATCCCCGTTATAAAGCCTGTTTTAAGGGGCTTCGGTTCGCTCTTCAAGGGCAAGCCCACCTCGGGAAGTCTCCTTTCGGTAGCACTTCTTTTGTCGGTTTGTTATCATATAGCTATCTGCTTCGTTTACCGTGGCGGAGAAATGGTATTCTGTAACGTACCTCTTGTACTCTGCATAATCTTTACCGTTCTCTCCGAGCTCTTTACCTTAAAGAGGGATATATTCACCTTTAATATAATTTCATCAAAGCGCGTTAAGCACGTTATCGCAAAGATGCCGGAGGATCAGGCAGAATTGGAGCATGAGATATTCGACGAATATATCGACGAGGATTCCTCCATATTCCGTGTAAGCAAGGCAAGCTTTGTTGACGGCTTTTTCAGAAGAACAAGGGAATATTCGGGCAACAAGAGCGTTCTTGGCATCATAATCGCCATCAGTCTTGTTATCTCCGCTTTCTTCCTTGTATTTACAGGCTTCATGCAGCATGACTGGGCTCTTGCGGTACGCAATGCCTATATTGCATTACTTATTACAACTCCCGTTTCCGCCTTTGTTACGTTCTCTTATCCCATGTACCGTGCGGCAAAGGTATCCTTTGAAAACGGAAGCGCCATAGTTGGCGAATCCAGCCTTGAGGAATATTCGAATGCAGGCGCTATCTCCTTTGACGACCGCGACGTATTCCCTTCAAACAAGGTTAAGGTCACAGGCATCAAGATATACGGAAATAACCGTATCGACCGTGTTATCTTTAACGTTGCAAGTCTTTTCAAGGTGCTCGGCGGTCCTCTTTGCGACGTATTCAATATTGCTACCAAGGAATTCGAGTGCTCTGATGACGTTGAGATAGTTGATATCTCCGCAGACGGTATCGAGGCTGTTATCAGCGGTAAGCATATCTTCTACGGTAAGGCGTCCTATCTTCACAAGAACAATTTCGAGCCCGTTTACGAGCGTGACGACGAAAAGATAGAGTTCTCGGGAGAGGCGAGCATTTCCTACCTTGTATGTAACGACGAGGTTGCCGCAAAGATATACGTTCATTATTCGATGGATCCCGATTTCGTATCTATCACCAAGCAGCTTCATAATGCGGGAATGTGTATCGGTATCAAGTCCTTTGATCCCAATATCGATGATACACTTCTTGCAAAGCATATTAACCTTTCAAAGTATGCAGTCAAGATCCTTAAGTGCCATCACACAAGCGAAAAGACTGTAACCGAGGAAAGAAGCGACAGCGGTATCGTATCAAAGAAGAATCCCAAGTCACTTCTCAAAACTCTCGCCCTCTGCGACAGAGTAAATTCGGTAACAAGAACCTCTCTTCTCATCAAGGCACTTTCTATCCTCCTTGCATTTGCCCTTACCCTTTTCGCGGTCATCAAGGGACAGACCTCCTCCGACTTTGCAGGTCTTTATATTGCAGGCTACCAGATATTCTGGCTTATACCCGTCTGGATAATCACACTTTTCAACATTAAAAAATAAATGAGCGAAAATGGGCGAAATCCTTTCGCCCATTTATCCATGTATAAACGAGGAAAAATTATGATCTCTGATAAAATTTTAAAGCGCGTTTCAAAGCCCGGAAGATATATAGGCGGAGAATACGGACAGATCTTAAAGGATAAAAAGGATATTAAATGCCGCTGGGCATTCTGTTTTCCCGACACCTATGAAATAGGCATGAGTAATTTGGGTATGCGTATCCTTTACGGCTCACTTAACAGCTATGGTGATATCTGGTGTGAGCGATGTTATGCTCCCTGGGAGGATATGCAGAAGGAAATGAGGGAGAACAATATTCCTCTCTGGGCTCTCGAGAGCGGCGACCCCTTAACCGAATTTGATATCGTGGCATTTACGTTACAGTATGAGCTCTGCTATACTAACGTTCTTTTGATGCTTGAGCTTGCAGGCCTGCCTCTTATGGCAAGGGACAGAGATGAAAGCTGTCCCATTATAATCGGCGGCGGCCCCTGCGCGTATAACGCGGAGCCTGTAGCGGATTTCTTTGACATATTCTCTATCGGTGAAGGCGAGGAGGCTCTGCCGGAATTATCCCGTCTTTATATCGAAATGAAGGATAACGGAAGCTATACCCGTGAAGGCTTTCTTCATGCGGCGGCAAAGCTTGAGGGCTTCTACGTTCCCTCCCTCTACGAGGTCAGCTATAACGAGGACGGCACGATAAAGGAATACAAGCCTAAATATGAGGATATTCCCGTAAAGATAAAGAAGAGAATAGTCCAAAATATGGACGAGGCATATTTCCCCGAAAGGGTAGTCATGCCCTATATCGAAACCGTCCATGACAGGATAATGCTCGAGGTATGCCGCGGCTGTTACAGAGGATGCCGTTTCTGTCAGGCAGGAAACCTTTTCAGACCTGTCCGCAGAAGATCTGCAGATACCTTGAACGAGCAGGCAAAAACACTTTTCAAAAACTGCGGATATGATGAAATTTCGCTTACATCCTTATCGATAAGCGACTATCCTTATCTTGAGACCCTCTGCGACGAGCTGTTATGCTGGACAGAGGACAAGAAGATAGGTCTTTCACTTCCTTCGCTCCGTATCGACTCCTTCTCAAAGGAGCTTATGGAAAGAATATCCTCGGTACGTTCCTCGGGACTTACCTTTGCCCCCGAGGCAGGAACCCAGCGCCTTCGTAACGTTATAAACAAGGGTGTCTGTGAAGAGGATCTCATGAAGGCGGCAAAGATAGCCTATGACGGAGGCAAAAGCTCGGTCAAGCTTTACTTTATGATGGGTCTTCCCACAGAACAGCTTGAAGACCTTGAAGGAATTGCACAGATGGCTGAGCACGTGATAGACGCTTATTATCAGAACCCCGACCGTAAGAAGGGAAGCCGTCCTCCTCAGGTAACGATCTCTGTTGCAAGCTTTATTCCCAAGCCCTTTACCGCTTTCCAGTGGGAGCCGCAGGATAAGCTGCAGGTCCTTCTTGACAAGCAGAAGTATTTAGGATCAAAGATAACCAACCGTAAGATAAAATACAATTGGCACGAGGCAAAGGTTTCCCGTCTTGAGGGTGTTTTCGCAAGAGGTAACCGTAAGCTTTCAAAGGCTATTCTTGAAGCACACAAGCAGGGACTTATGTTTGACAGCTGGGACGAATACTTCAACTATGACAAATGGATGCAGGTATTTGAAAAATGCGGTATAGACCCCTCGTTCTATGCTAACCGCAGCTACGGCGAGGATGAGGTCCTTCCCTGGGATATCATCGATATCGGTGTAACAAAGGAATTCTTACTCAGAGAAAAGAAGGCGGCTTATGCCGAAAAGGTTACACCCAACTGTGTTGAAAAATGCTCCGGATGCGGCGCAAATAAATTGGGAGGTGAAAATTCATGCTGCCCCAAAGCATAAGAATTAAATTTCAGAAGGTCAACGTTTTAAAATTCATCTCTCACCTTGACCTCTGCCGTACAATGAAATCGGCACTTCTTCGTGCAGGTGTTCCCGTTTGGTACACCGAGGGCTTCAACCCCCATCCCAAAATGGTATTCTCTCTCCCCCTTTCTATCGGAACAGAGAGCGAATGCGAATACGTTGATATAAAAATAACCGAGGATATGCCCTTTGATGAAATAAAAGAGAGATTAACGGGCGCTCTTACCCCGGATATGGCAATACTTGACGTTTATGCTCCCGAAATGAAGTTTCAGGAAATAGGCTATGCCACATATGAAATTACCCCTTACCAAAGCTATGATCTATCCCCCTTATCAAAGGATGAGGTAAACATTGTAAAGCGTACCAAAAAGGGTGAAGCAACTGTCAACGTTAAGGATAGGATCGTTTCGGTAAGCGAAAATAACGGAAAGATATATATGATACTTTCCGCCGATACCGAACGCTTTGTAAACCCCGAGCATCTTCTTGCTCTTTGCCAAAGCGAAGACCACAGGATCGTGCGTAAGGAGGTTTACACAAGAGATATGAAGATATTCAGATAGCGGGGAGCCCCCGCCGGCAAGAATCGGGTGTGAAGCATAGTATAAACTTTTCGTTTAATGCCCGAAATATTATAACTAAAAACATATAAAGGAAAATAGATAAATGATATCAACAAACGACCTTTCACTCCAGTACGGAGGAAGAACACTTTTCAAAAATGCAAATTTAAGCTTTACTCCCGGCAACTGCTACGGTATTATCGGTGCAAACGGCGCGGGTAAATCCACACTTTTAAAGATCCTTTCCGGTGAAATCGAGCAGACAAGCGGTGAGGTCAACCGCGACCCCAAGGAAAGAATCTCGGTTTTAAAGCAGGACCACTTTATGTTTGACGAGCATACCGTTCTCCATACGGTTATTATGGGTAACACCGAGCTCTGCGATATTATGGAAAAGAAGGAATATTACTATTCCAAGGAGGAAATGACCGAGGAAGAGGGTATGATCCTTTGTGAATTGGAGGAACGCTTTGCGGAAATTGACGGCTGGACCGCAGAATCTGATGCGGAAATTCTTCTCAACAGTCTCGGCATCAATTCCGAATACCACTATATGCTTATGGGAGAAATATCTGCCGATATCAAGGTTAAGGTTCTTCTTGCCCAGGCACTTTTCGGAAATCCCGATATCCTTTTAATGGACGAGCCTACAAACCATCTTGATCTTGAGACAATTGCATGGCTTGAGAACTTCCTTATCGACTTTCCCAACACGGTTATCGTTGTATCCCATGACCGTCACTTCTTAAATAAGATCTGTACACATATCGTTGACGTTGACTTCGGTAAGATCACCACCGTTGTCGGTAACTATGACTTCTGGTTTGAATATACCCAGATAAGACAGCGCCAGATCAAGGAGCAGAACAAGAAGGCAGAGCAGAAGATCAAGGAATTACAGGACTTTATCTCCCGATTCAGCGCAAACGCATCCAAGCATAAGCAGGCTACAAGCCGTAAGAAATTGCTTGATAACATTACCCTTGAAGCGGAAGAGGTCTCCTCCCGCCGTTTCCCCTACATTGCATTTAAGCCCACCCGTGAGATCGGTAACGAGGTGCTTACCGTTACCAACCTTTCAAAAACCGTTGGTGACAGAAAGGTTCTCGATAACGTTTCCTTTATCATCCGTCCCGACGATAAGGTTGCCTTTGTTGGCAGCGACCCCGTTGCAAGAACAACACTTTTCTCGATTCTTGCAGGCGAAATGGAGCCTGATGAGGGTGAGATCAAGTGGGGCGTAACCACCTCCCAGTCCTATTTCCCCACCGACAATTCCAAATACTTTGACGGTTGCGAGGATTCGCTTATAGACTGGGTACGTAATTACAGCGACCTTGTTTACGAGGCAGACGTCCGCGGCTGGCTCGGCAGACTTTTATTCTCGGGCGACGAAGCAAACAAGAGTGCGAAGGTTCTCTCCGGCGGTGAAAGAGTCAGATGTATGCTCTGCAAGATGATGCTTGAGGCCGCAAACGTTCTTATTATGGACGAGCCCACCGACCATCTTGACCTTGAATCTATTCAGGCTCTCAATAAGGGGCTTTGCGACTTTACCGAAACGATTCTCTTCTGTTCTCACGACCACCAGTTTACACAAACTGTAGCAAACAGAATTATCGACGTAACTCCCGGCTCTTTCTATGATAAGCAGACCGATTATGACTCCTACGTTGAGGAAATGCTTATTAAGACCGAGGCATAGATCTTATGGAGCCCAAAATAGTTACAACGACCTCGGTATTTCCAAAGGGATATTCCGCGCAAAAAGCTATTGAGATTCTTTCGGCTATCGGCTTTGATGCCCTTGATATGGCTTTTGATTACTGGGTATATTCAAAGGAATCTCCGTTTTTATCCGACAACTATTTAAAATGGGCAGAGGAGCTGAGGGAGCTTTCGGAAAAGCAGGGCATCCCTTATACCCATTCTCATTGCCCCGGGGGTGCGGACAGCGGCGATATTATAGGACGAACGATAAAGGCGGCAAGCATTTTAGGTGCAAGATACATGGTGCTTCACCCCATGTACCGCGAAGAGGATCAGAGTGAGATAACCGACCCCGAGCGCTTTATCAAGCTGAATGCAGAATATACAAGGCCTTGGATCGAAGAAGCCGTAAAGCATGATATAATAATTCTTTCGGAAAATCTTGATACGGGGGCAAGCATTGATCCGCGAAATATAGCGGAGCTTGTCCGCGAAATAGATTCTGAAAATTTCGGCTGGTGCTTTGACGTAGGCCACGCAAATTGCTTTGGGTATAAGCCGGATATACTTACAAAATGCGAGATCGTCCCCCTTTCACTTCATATCCATGACAATTACGGCGATTATGACGATCACTATATCCCCGGTAAAGGGAACGTGGATTGGAATGAGTTTACCCAAGTGTTAAAAAAGACGGGCTACTGCGGAGACTGTGTTCTTGAGGCTCACAGCCAGGCAAAGGAAGCACAGGAAAATGAACGTCCCGCTATTCTTTCCGCCCTTTTAGACGCAGGAAAAGAAATACGCAAAAATATGTCGGTATAAAAATCAAAATAATTAAAAATAATTCTTGACAAACAGAAAATACTGTGATATAATTCTTTGTACGCGAAATATTACAGTATATTTCGGGCCATTAGCTCAGTTGGTTAGAGCACCCGGCTCATAACCGGTAGGTCCAAGGTTCGAGTCCTTGATGGCCCACCACGAAAAAAGTCTCTTTTGTCTTTTGGACAAAAGAGACTTTTTTTGCTATAGGAAATTGCTGTGTTTCATGTAAGTTGTTTGTACTGAGGATAGGATAGGATCCGAAATGCTCCACGGCAAAATACTTGAAGCTTTCGGTAGTCTCTCATTTCGTGTGGTTTGTTCACACAAAAGAAGGGAGCGGGATTCGGAGTGCCCGGAGGCACATTTATCTCATTTTAAATTCTTTGACTTCACCCTCATTTACTATCATATCGGGGCCGCTGCCCTCGTTGTAACGAAGGGTCATATCATCTATAACAAGGCGGTCGATAACCGCGCCCGCTTCGATCTTGACGTTACTTGCTTCGGTGGAATGATCTTCGACGCGGTGGATATTACGAAGGGTGGCACGGGTGGTGTGAGTCCCCTTGGCAAAATAGATAATGGGGTAGGTATCCCTGGGATTCGTCTTCTTTATAAACACGCCGTCTATTGTTATGTTATCTATAAGATTCTTTGCGCCCGGATGAACGTTATGATGAGTAAATGCTATACCGTAGTAACGGAAATCACCGAAAACGTTTCTTATCTGCACGTTATGCAGGGTATGTCCGCAGGAAAGAAGGCGGACACCTGTATAACCGTTTTCAGCATAGACACCGTCGATACAAACATCCTCTATATTGCCCGAGGAGATCTCTGTTTCATAGCAGTCATCGCAGTTAAGGGCGATCATATCGTCATTGGTCGCACCTCTGATATTGCGTATAAGTCCGTCCTTTGCGGGGCCGTTTACGTGGACGCCGTCGGTCCAGCCGAATGCCATATTTTCATCAAAATAAATATTTTCAACGGTGAAATGGTGTACCATTGCCAGCTGCATACAGTATGCATTGGGGTCCTTTATCGTAAGGTTACATACTCTTAAGTTCCGTACCCCGATAAAACGCATAAATACACCGAAATATCTTTCGCGGTAGAAACGGTCGGGCCACTCGTCGCGGGGCTGCTCGTATCTCTGCTGATTTAAGTTGTTACCGTCCCATATACCGCCCTCTACGGTGATATTCTCGTTATAGTCAACTGCACATTTATCATTTATGAGTATCTCGCAATTTGCTCCGTCTGCAAGACGGATAACTGCGTTTTTAGCACATCTGAGATGAGTATTATCATGAATACGAAGGGGTTCGTCTATTATATAAAGACCGTCATGAACGTAAACGTCTCCGCAACAGTCTAACATATCCTGTAATTTTTTTGTATCCTTGTTCATTGCCTTCTCCTAAAATAATATGATTATATTCATTATATCATAAAATAAAATTTATTCAACCGTTATCCGCTAAATTTTACATCTAAAAACAGACACAAAATTGTTACGCATTTATTGACATTTCGTTAAAAATGAGTTATCCTATTTATATATAATCTTTCAAGGAGAATGTCATGAAAAAATTAACGGTAGCAATAATCGGCGGCGGAAACAGAGCCCAGGTATATGGCGATATAATGAGAAAAATTCCCGATAAATATCAGATAACAGCGGTAGCTGAGCCTATCGACAACCGCCGTGAATTTCTTATGCGCCGTCATAAGATATCCCCAGATATGTGCTTTCGTACATGGGAGGAGCTTCTTGAAAAGGGTAAGGTTGCCGATCTTTGTATGATAACCACAATGGACCGTCTTCGTATTGGCCCTGCCATGAAGGCGATCGAGTTAGGCTATCACCTTATGCTTGAAAAGCCTATTGCCTCCACCCTTGAGGAATGTAAGATGATAACCCGCGCTGCAGAGGAAAAGGGAGTTAAGGTTATCATTTGTACCGTTCTCCGTTACACAGGACTTTTTATAAAATTAAAGGAAATAATCGACTCGGGCAGGATCGGCAAGGTAATGAGCATCAACCACGAGGAGGGTGTGGGTGATGTTCACCAGACCCACAGCTACGTCAGAGGTAATTGGGGCAATTCTGCAAAGAGTGCGGATATGCTTGTACAGAAATCCTGCCATGATATTGATATAATCCAATGGCTCATTGATAAAAAATGCAAGAGCGTTCAGTCCTACGGTATGCTCTCATATTTCAAGAGAGACAATGCCCCCGAGGGTTCACCCGATTACTGTATCGACGGCTGTCCCGTAGGTGACGAATGCCCTTATAATGCAGTTAAGCTCTATCTTCCCGACGACAGCTATTGGATGCGTTCTACCTGTTCAAGGGTATTTGAGGTTACCGATGCCGACGTTGAAAAGGCTATCCGAGAGACCCAATACGGTAAATGTGTTTTCAAGTGTGATAATGACGTTGTTGACCACCAGACCGTTAATATGCTCTTTGAGGATGACATTACAGTAACCTTTACCATGAATGCCTTCAATAAAGGAGGCAGGCATATGCACATCATGGGGACAAAGGGTGAAATAAGAATTTCCACCGTAGGCGACGAGGTCATTCACCTTTACGATTTCGTCACAAAGCAGCATGAGGATATACCCTTTAACGACCTCGGCTGTATCACAGGCGCCCACGGCGGCGGCGACGACGGTCTTGTTCAGGCAATTTACGAGGAATTGAATGATGCTTACAAGGGAAAGAGTGTTCCCACCATCCGTCAGTCCTATTATAATCACGTTATCACCTTTGCTATCGAGGAAGCAAGAAAGAAAGGTATAATAATCGATTTTGAAGATTATTATGCAAATGTTGAGAATAATTAGGAAATAAACTTAAAAATGAAAAAAATTGTTTCTATAATCTTACTTTTAACTTTATTCTTCTGTACAAGCATTACCGAAGCTAATATTATACCCGAAACAGACGTCGGCGGCACCTCTTTTAAAGATATTGATACCGACGACTGGTTTTACGATGCAGTAAATGAAATATACTCTCTCGGTCTTATGAAGGGTACTTCTGAAGATACCTTTTCTCCGTATGAAGCAGTGACCCGCGCGGCAGCAGTACAGGTGCTCTATACGGTAAGCGGAGAAAAATACGAATATTATCCCGAATTTTCAGACGTTACCGAGAATTCATGGTATGCCGAAGCTGTTTGCTGGGCAAAGGACAAGGAAATAACCAACGGTACATCCAAAAATAAATTTTCCCCCTCTCTTCTTCTGACAAGAGAACAGCTTGCCTGCCTCATCGACCGTTTTGCCGAGGCATACGGCATCGAAAACAAAAATGCAGAGCAAGACAAATATTCAGATATGCACAACGTATCCGAATGGGCTTTAGACAGCGTTACCAAAATGTATGAAAAGGGAATAATGACTCCCCGTAATAACGGATTCTTCGTTCCAAATGCAACGGTCAGCAGAGCTGAGCTTGCCGCATTTATTCTTAATCTCACAGGAGAGGGAAAGACATATACAGATGATTCTGCACACGTTGAGCTTGTTTATCCCTTGGTGGCAGAGGCATCCCTTGAAACAGGACAGAGTATCGATATAAACGGCAGGGTATATCCCGAAAATGCAACAGACCCCCTTATACGTTATTCTTCATCCGATAACAGCATCGTAAAGATCGGCGAAAAAGGATCTGTTACTGCATTGTCAAAGGGCGAGGTAACGATCACTCTTGCAAGCCGTGACGGAGGTTTTAAGGCATATTGTAAAATTACCGTATCGGATAAGCCTTCTCTCGGTATGGCAACCGATCATACCTATGCGAGCAGTATAGATACCTCCCTTATTACCTCCATGGGAAGAAAGATAGATCCCAACAAGCCGATGGTAGCCCTTACCTACGATGACGGTCCCCACCGTACATATTCCGCAAGAATACTTGACACCCTTGAGAAATACAATTCCGCGGCAACCTTCTTTGAACTCGGAGACCGCTGTGAAAATAACGGTGACATACTCAGACGTGCAGTCAACATAGGCTGCGAGATAGGTAACCACAGCTACAGCCATCCTAATCTTGCCTCACTTTCTGCGGGAGGGATATCTAATCAGATAAATACAACAAACGATATCATATATAATGCTACAGGTATTTATCCTGCACTTGTGAGACCTCCTTACGGATCTAACGGTTCAAACGTAAGAAACAACGTAAACGCACCTATAATCCTCTGGTCTATCGACACACTTGACTGGAAATACAGAAATGAGTCCTATGTTACCTCGGTAATAAAAAATAACGTTACCGACGGTTCAGTTATCCTTATGCACTCATTATATTCCTCCACCGCTTCCGCTACCGAGATAATAGTACCCTGGCTGATATCCCAGGGCTATCAGATAGTAACGGTAAGCGAGCTTGCCGAGGCAAGGGGTATAGAGCTGCAAAAGGGAAAGGTCTATACCGATTTCTATAAATAACGGAGATTACTCTATGCTTAAAAAGAACAGTATATATACTGTAAAAATAACCGATATAAACAATTTAGGCTACGGCGTTTGCAGGGTCGAGGGTATCGTTACCTTCGTTGCGGGCGCCGTAACAGGCGATGAGGCGCAAATAAAGCTTATAAAGGTAACAAAAAGCTATTGTGTTGCCCGTATGGAAAAGCTTATTCTCCCCTCAGAGCACAGAATCGATCCCGAATGCCCGCTTTTCCCTAAATGCGGCGGCTGTGTTTACCGTCATGTCAGCTACGATTATGAAAAAGAGCTTAAAAGAGGATACGTTGAGTCGGCCTTTCGCAAAGCGGGTATAGATGCTGAAATTGCCGGGGTAACCTCTGACAATAAGATCACAGGTTACAGAAATAAGGTACAGTATCCCGTTGGTAAAAACGGAGAAATTGGGTATTACCGCACGAAGACCCATGATATAATAGAATGCGAAAGCTGTCTTTTAGAGGAGCCCGTTCTACATGATATCAAAAGGTTTATTTCCGATTTCATAAAGGAAAATACCGTTTCATGCCTTCGCCATATATATCTTCGATGCGGTGCGGCAACCGGAGAGGTAATGGTCTGTCTTGTCAGCGAAAAAAAGGATTTTAACGGTTTATCAACCCTCTGCAATGAGGTATGCGAAAGATTTGACGCGGTTAAATGTTTTGCCATTAACGTAAATGACAAGGATACTAACGTTATCTTGGGCGAAAAGACCTATATTTTGAGAGGCCGTCCTTATATTGAGGACGAGCTTATGGGATGCCGTTTCAGAATTTCCCCCATGTCGTTCTATCAGGTAAACCATTCTATGACCGGGCTTTTATATTCCAAGGCCGCGGAGCTTTGCGGACTTAAGGAGGGCGAGAGCTTTATTGACCTTTACTGCGGGTGCGGAACTATAGGTCTTTGCATAGCAAAGAAAACAAAAACCGCAGAGCTTTCGGGAGTTGAGATCATTCCCGACGCCATTGAAAACGCAAAGATAAATGCCGAACTTAACGGCATCGAAAATGCATCATTTATCTGCGGAGATGCGTCCGACGCGCCTCTTAAAAAATGCGGCTGTGTTATAGTTGACCCGCCCCGAAAGGGACTTACCGAAAAGCTTATAGCAGAGCTTGCAGAGGCAGATATCGAAAGGATAGTTTACGTTTCCTGCAACCCCGATACCCTTGCCCGCGACTGCGCTGTCTTTATTGAGAAAGGTTATCAGCTTTCAAAGGTTTATCCCTTCGATCTTTTTCCAAGAACCGGTCACGTTGAGAATGTTGTTTGTTTGAGCAGAAAATCCACGCAGGAAACAAAACAATTTCCTGTAAATTAAAAAGCGCCGCCGGGCGCACCGGATCCCGCTCCATCCCCCCTGCAAACAACTCACACGAAATGGAGCAATTTCCTGTAAATTTAAAAAGTTTATGATCCCCTTGGAGAATTCTTGAAGCTTTCTCTAAGGGGATCATATCAACTTGCCGTTTTTATCTTTTTCTTATTACTGAGGTTAAAAGAAAGATACCGAAGGAAATTCCCATAACAGAAAATACGTATTTCATTACCCCGGGAAAAAGGACAAGGAGTATTCCCCCCGTTATCATAAGTAAACCCGAGATCAGCAGTAATACCTGTATTTTGTTCATTTTATTACACCTTCTTTTGAAAAGTAATATTATTTATATTCGGTAATTCAAATTATATACTTTAATTTACAACTGTATATCAACAAAAAATGATCCCTCATACGAGGGATCTGATTTTTGATTTATTTTGAGGGATCGAGGTAAGGCCAATAGCCGATAAAATAGTTGATACCCGACCAAACGGTAAGGATAACCGATGCACCGAGGAATACGTAGCTTACGATATTATTTGTAAGCTCCCCTAAAATTACGGGCTCAAGGATAAGAACTACCATTGTGATTATCTGAAGAACTGTTTTGCACTTACCCATCCAATTTGCCGCAATAACAACGTTACCTGCATCCGAAACAACGAGTCTCATAGAGGTTACCGCAAGCTCACGGAGAAGGATAAGGAAAAAGCTTATTGCAAATATCTTGGTATAGAGCACCCCGCGCGCGGATGCTACTGCAAGTAATGCGATAAATCCGCCGAGCACCATTACCTTATCCGCTAAGGGATCAAGGAACTTACCAAAATTGGTAATAAGATTATACTTACGCGCTATCTTACCGTCAAGCATATCGGTAAATGCGGTGAGAATAAAGATCACGGTTGCAACGATTGCAGAAATAAGCTCTCCGAAAACAGGGAAAATTATAAAAAACATAAAGAAGGGAATCATGCATACACGAAGAAGTGTAAGCTTATTGGGAAGATTTAATTTCATACTAATGCCTCTCCTATCAAATCATAGTCTAAAATATCTGTTATTTCAACCTTAACGAAATTACCCTCGGGTATCTTCGTATCAGAGGTAAAATATACCTTGCCGTCAATTTCGGGAGCATCCATATAGCTTCTTCCGAAATGAGTCTCGGAAACGGGATCAAAGCCCTCGCAGATAACTGTAAGTATATTACCAAGCTGCTTCTGATTAAACTCAGCGCTTATTTCTACCTGCTTACGCATAAGCATATCTGCTCTGTCTATCTTGGTCTGCTCCTCTATCTGGCAGGGAAGATCATATGCGGGGGTATCCTCCTCACGGGAGTAGGCAAAGGCACCGAAGCGCTCGAATTTTACCTCTCCTATAAATTCACAAAGCTCCTCAAACTGCTCCTCGGTCTCACCGGGGAAGCCTGCAATTGCCGTGGAACGGATAATGATACCGGGAACACCCTTGCGAAGACGCTCGATTGCATCCTTTATTACGGCAGAGTCTCCGTGACGGTTCATACGGCGAAGTACGTCGTCATTGATATGCTGGACAGGCATATCGATATACTTTACTACCTTATCGTTTTCAGCTATCTCACGTATAAGCTCGTTTGTTATCTTATCGGGGTAACAGTAGAGAATACGAATCCAAGGAATACTCGTCTCTTCCCCTAATCTGTGTAAAAGTTCTGCTAATTTATATTCGCCGTAGATATCCTCGCCGTAACGGGTGGTATCCTGAGCAACTATAACAAGCTCTTTAATATCAAGCTTTTCAAGGTCCTTGGCTTCATTTATGATATCCTCCATCCTTCTGCTTCTGAATGATCCGCGGATTCCGGGGATAGCACAGTATGTACAGCGGTTATCACAGCCCTCGGCTATCTTAAGATAAGCAAAGTTCTGTGTGGTAACAACTCTGTCTCCGCCCAAGGTAAGCTCGTCCTCGTTTTTAAAGGAGGTAAACTTTACCTTTCTCTTGTTTTCAACGGCGCGCACACACTTAACGATATCATGTATCGAATTTACACCCAAAAGTGCGTCAACCTCGGGAAGAGATTCTAATATCTCCTCGCGGTAACGCTGTGCAAGACATCCGGTAACAATGATACCCTGTAAATTTCTGTTTTCCTTAAGCCATGCAACGTCAAGAATGTTGTCTATGGCTTCTTTTTTTGCGCTTTCAATAAAGGCGCAGGTATTTATAATGATTATATCCGCCTCGATGTCCTCGGCAACTATGGGATAACCAGCCTCCACAAGCTCTCGGAGCATTATTTCGGTATCGACCTGATTTTTGGGACATCCGAGGGATATAAAGCCTATCTTTGCTTTACTCATTTTCTTCACTTTCTTTTATAAATAGAGAATCACTGTCAAAAAGACGTAATTCCTGCGCCCTACGGCGCTTCTTTATATAATCTGAATGCTTCTTTTATTTCATCCGGACTGTAGCCGTAACGCAGTAATGCCGCATAGAGCTTTCTTGTATCAGAATAATTATTCTTTGTCATTCTCAAACGCTTGAAGCAGTTTGCAGTAAAATCTATTTCTGAAAAATCAGCCTCTGAGATTACTTCCCGCTTAAAGCCCTTAACGTAAAGCTCCTGTATGATACGTCTTTTGCCGTAAAGCTTTGTATTGGCAAGAGAATAAATAAATGCCTCGAGAAAACGGCTCTCGTTGAGATAATCCATCTTCTTTGCATACTCTATGGCAAAATCGACCTCGTCTGTACTGTAGCCCTTATGAAAAAGCTTTTCTCTTAATCTTTTCTCGGTATTGTCAGCGTAATCCAGCATATTAAGGGCAGAGCGTACCGCCTTTTGCTGTCTTTTGGTAAGCTCCTCAGCCATCTAAATTAAAATCTCCTGCAAGGGTGATCTCGAAATCCTCATCATCATCCTCAAGGATAGCTGCAGCATCGTCTGCGGCAGCACCCGACAGCATTGCCGCTCTTACCTTTTCCTCAAGCTCTGCCATGAGCTCGGGGTTAGACTCGAAAAGTGCCTTTACCTTTTCCTTACCCTGACCGATGCGTTCTCCGTTATAAGAGAACCATGAGCCGCTCTTTTCAACTATTTCAAATTCGAGAGCAAGATCGATGACCTCTCCCGATTTACAGATTCCCTTACCGTAAAGAATATCGAATTCCGCAACCTTGAAGGGAGGAGCAACCTTGTTCTTAACTACCTTACACTTAACGTGGTTACCCTTTATCTCGGTACCCTCCTTTAAGGTCTCTGCCTTTCGTACCTCAATACGTACCGAAGAATAGAACTTAAGAGCACGGCCTCCTGTTGTGGTCTCGGGATTACCGTACATAACGCCTATCTTCTCACGAAGCTGGTTGATAAATATGAGAATACAGTTTGTTTTGGCAACAGAACCGTTAAGCTTACGAAGAGCCTGCGACATAAGTCTCGCCTGCTTACCAACGTGGTTTGCACCCATGGTGCCCTCTATTTCCTCCTGGGGAACAAGTGCGGCAACAGAGTCAACAACGATAACGTCTATCGCACCGCTTCTCACAAGAGCATCGGTAATTTCAAGTGCCTGCTCACCGCTGTCAGGCTGGGAAACAAGAAGGTCGTCTATATCAACACCCAGAGCCTTTGCGTAAATAGGGTCGAGAGCGTGCTCCGCATCAATAAAGGCTGCTGAGCCGCCCGCCTTCTGTACCTCTGCGGCACAGTGAAGGGCAACGGTTGTTTTACCCGAGGATTCGGGACCGTATATCTCTATTATTCTGCCGCGGGGAAGTCCCCCTATACCTAATGCCATGTCAAGGGTGAAGGAGCCTGTTGATACAGCGCTTACATTCATATCAACGTTTTCACCCAAACGCATTATTGAACCCTGTCCGAATTCTTTTGTTATATCTGAAATGGTTTTCTCTAAGGCTTTTTTACGTTCCTTAGCATCCTGTATTGCCGCAACTGACTGCGGCTTCTTTGAAACCTTTGCCATATATATTACTCCTTAAACATTTAATTTAATAAGTCGGATCGTTTAATCTCCAGCCGCTTTTCTCCTTAACGAGGGTAAGCTTTATCTCTGCGGTACTGCCGTCAAACAAGGTCTGCTCAACGCTAAGATATACCTCATCAAAGTTTACTCCCGTTACCTTTACGGTAGAGGGATCGATCTTATTCTGACCGACGTATTCGTTTTCCTTCTGAACGATATTTATGATAAGATTTCCGTCGTCATTGTTTTTATATCTTTGATAGAGCATGAAGCGTACGTCCTCGGTGTCTCCCTCAAAGAGTATTTTATTAAGATCATTTTCAATATAGCTTGTGCTGTAAACCTCTGCAACCGCCTTTGCGATATCCTCGGTATTCGAATAACCGCAGGAGCTGTCAACCAAACGGTACTGGGGTCCTGTTACCGATTCAATGATACCGTCCTGACCCTCGGCTACGGGAAGTCCCTCACCCCAGATGATCTCATTCACCTTTTCTGCCTTTGGCAGAAGCTCTGAAAGTATCTTTTCGGCTTCGTTATCGCTCAGCTTGTTTTTATTCTTCAAAATGAGGATAACACCGCTCGTTATAAGAGCGGCAACAAGGAGTATAGCAACCGCTATCAATATTTTTTTAACTATCGGCTTCTTCATTTACTTCTGTACTTTCCTCTGTAACCTCAACGGTTGCTTCTTCGGATCCGGAAGCTTCAAAAGCATTCTCATCCTCTTCCTTTGCAACCTTGGCAAAGTTAACTATTCTTGTTTCGGCAGCCGTTCTCATAACGATAACACCGCCTGCTGTTCTTGAATATACTGGTATATCGGATACGGGAATACGGATCATTGTACCCTCACTTGTGATCATCATGATATCCTCGTCCTCATCAATAGCACAGATACCGCAAAGATCACCTGTTTTATCGGAAAGCTTATGACAGCAAACACCCTTAGTTCCTCTGTTATGTGCAGAGAAATCGTCAAATTCGCATCTCTTTCCGAAGCCCTTTTCGGTAATGGTAAGAAGCTTCTTGTTTTCTTCTACGATTGCCACTCCCTTTACGTAGTCTCCCTTTGTAAGCTTGATACCGCGGACACCGTGAGCTGTTCTGCCCATTACTCTTGCGGCACTTTCATGGAAACGTGCGGCAAAGCCCTTGTTTGTTGCGATAATTATTTCATTTTCACCCGTGGTGTGAGCAACGAATACGAGCTCATCGTCATCATCAAGGCTGAGTGCCCGCTTACCGCCCTTACGCTGATATTCGTATTCCGAAAGATCGGTACGCTTTATAATACCGTTCTTTGTAACCATGGTAAGATATTCGCCCGCCTTGAATTCGGTGATGGAAAGAATAGCCGTAACCTTCTCACCCTCATCCATTTCAAGGATGTTTACGATATTCGTACCCTTAGCCGTTCTGCCTGCCTCGGGTATCTGGTAAGCCTTCTTTACCTGGACCTTACCCTTATTGGTGAACATCATAAGCATGGAGTGAGAATTACAAGCTACCATTCTTTCAACAAAGTCTTCTTCCTTTGTTGTCATGCCTATAATACCCTTACCGCCTCGGCGCTGTGCGGAATAGGTGTCGCTGGGACAGCGCTTGATATAGCCTGCTTCAGACATTGTGATAAGACAGGTGTGGCGTTCGATAAGATCCTCGATAAGAATATCGTCTTCAGCCGCAACGATATCGGTCTTTCTGTCGTTTGCGTACTTCTTCTTTGCTTCAAGAAGCTCGTCCTTGATTATCTGTCTTATCTTTCCTTCGTCAGCAAGTATAGCCTTGAATTCGTCTATCATCTTATGAAGCTCTGCCAATCTCTGTTCGATCTTATCTCTTTCAAGTCCTGAAAGACGTCCCAAGGTCATTTCAACGATAGCCTGAGCCTGAATATCGGTAAGACCGAAGTTTTCCATCAATTTAGCCTTTGCATCGGGAATCGATGCAGAGGAACGGATTATTTTGATAACCTCTTCGATATGGTCAAGGGCTATTTTCTGGCCCTCACGGATATGGGCTTCCTTTTCTGCCTTTGCAAGATCAAACTTAACACGGCGGATAATAACGTCTTCCTGATGTCTTATATAGTGAGTAAGTATTTCCTTTAAGCTCAGTACTTTGGGCTCGCCGCCGACAAGGGCAAGCATATTTATAGCGCAGGTATCCTGAAGCTGTGTATATTTGTAAAGCTGATTTAAGATTATCTGACCGTTACAGTCGCGGCGGTATTCGATAACAACCTTGATACCGTTCATATCCGATTCATCGCGGAGTCCCGTGATACCCTCGACCCTCTTATCCTTATGGAGAGCAGCGATCTGCTCAACCATTGTGGTCTTATTTACCATGTAGGGGATCTCGCTTACGATAATACGGTGGTTTTCCTCGTCAACCTCTGCCTTTGAGCGCACCATAACTCTGCCCTTACCCGTTGTATAAGCCGCAACGATACCGCTCTGACCGTAGATAGTTGCACCTGTAGGAAAGTCGGGCCCCTTGATATATTCCATAAGCTCGGGAACTGTAGCCTCGGGATTGTCCATAAAGTATATGGTTGCATCAACTACCTCGCCTAAGTTATGGGTGGGAATATTCGTTGCCATACCAACAGCAATACCAACAGAACCGTTTACCAAAAGATTGGGGAAACGGGAGGGAAGAACGGTGGGCTCTTTTAACTTGTTATCAAAGTTGGGAACAAAGTCAACAACTTCTTTTTCAATATCCTGAAGCATCAGGTCTGCTATCTTTGACATACGGGCTTCGGTATAACGGTAAGCCGCCGCCTGGTCGCCGTCAATATTACCGAAGTTACCCTGACCCTCAATAAGAGTATGGCGCAATGAAAAATCCTGAGCCAATCTTACCATTGAATCGTAAACCGCAGAGTCACCGTGGGGATGGTATCTACCGAGCACGTTACCAACTGTGGTAGCCGATTTTCTGAAGGGCTTATCATAGGTGAGGTGGTCCTCATACATTGCATAAAGAATACGGCGGTGAACAGGCTTTAAGCCGTCGCGCACGTCGGGCAATGCTCTTGACATGATAACGCTCATTGCGTACTGGATAAACGAGGTCTTTACCTCCTTACCCATATCCACGTCAACTATTTTCTGGTCTTTAAAAGTGTAATCCTTCTTTTCCAATTCTAATTACCTGTTCCTTATTCATATCTGCGTACCGTAACGCAGGAAATATATTTTTTCATATCTTCTTTTGTGGGAAGCGTGCTTCCGGGAAGCTCTACCTTTGCTGCTGCCGCGGATGAAGCAAATTTTAATGCTTGCTCTATGCTGCCGCTTTTTTCTCTTTCATAGATAAATGCAGTAAGAAAGCTGTCTCCCGCACCTGTGAATCCACGTAACTCAACAGATGGAGAACTTACCGAAAAAAGTCCTTCTTTTCCGCAGAATACAGCTCCTTGTTCACTCATTGTACAAAGGATCTCAACACCATTTTCCACATATAAGCGCTTACATTCCCTAAGAGCATCCTCCAAGCCCTTAACCTCTTTTCCAACCAAGCCGGAAAGCTCGTAAAGATTAGGCTTAATAAGACTCGGACCGGCCTCGAGACCTCTTTTTAATGCCTCGCCGTCACAGTCTAAAACCACCCTTGCACCCTTACTTTTCAACACCTGTATAATAGAGTTATACACAGAGTTATCCACAGGGTGTGGAATACTTCCTCCAAGGAAGAAATACTGTCCGCATTCGGTGTTAGCTTCTATATCGGAGAGGAGTTTTTTTAACTCATCCTCGCTTATCGGTCCGCCCTTTTCATTAGCTTCGGTACAGACCTTATTTGAATCTATCATTTTGAGATTCATTCTTGTTTCGGCATTAACCTCGGTAAAGTTATATTTTACTCCCTCTTCATCAAGAAGAGCCTTCATTGTTTTACCGTTATTACCGCCGCAAAAGCCATAGGCTTCGGCTTCTGTTCCGAGGATCTTGAAAAATCTCGAAACGTTTACCCCCTTACCGCCTAAGGTAAGGATATATGAGCTCATTCTGTTGAGCTCTCCCGCCCTGAATTCCGAATCAAAATACATCGTTTTATCAAGGCAGGGGTTTAAGGTCAGGGTTGATGCCTTCATCATATATCAAGATTTTCGGCAAACTTTGCGTTTGCTTCTATAAATTCTTTTCTCGGTTCGACCTTATCACCCATTAGAACTGAGAAGATCTCGTCACATTCCATTGCGTCTTCCATGGTTACACGCAGCAGCACTCTCTTTTCGGGGTCCATTGTTGTTTCCTTTAACTGATCGGGATTCATTTCACCAAGACCCTTATATCTGCTTGTTTCAACGCCGTTTGTTCCAAGCTCTGCGATCTTCTCGTCTCTTTCCTCATCAGAGAAGGCATATCTTATCTGCTTACCCTTCCAAACCTTATAGAGAGGGGGCTGTGCAAGATATACGTGGCCGTCCTCAATGAGCTGCTTCATATGACGGAAGAGGAAGGTAAGAAGAAGTATTCTGATATGCGAACCGTCAACGTCGGCATCCGCCATAAGCACTAATTTACCGTAACGGAGCTTTGATTTATCGAAATCCTCACCGATACCGCATCCAAGAGCCTGGATTATAGGTGTAAGAGAGGGGTTTGTATATACCTTATCAAGTCTTGATTTTTCAACGTTAAGTACCTTACCGCGAAGGGGGAGTATTGCCTGGAAATAGCTGTCTCGGCCAAGCTTTGCGCTTCCTCCCGCAGAGTTACCCTCTACAAGGAAAAGCTCTGATTCTTCAACGTTTCTTGTTGCACAGTCCCAAAGCTTACCGGGAAGGGATGTGGATTCCAACGCACCCTTACGGCGGGTCATTTCTCTTGCCTTTTTAGCCGCTTCTCTTGCTCTGGCGGCCGCAGTACCCTTTTCAAGGATTATCTTTGCTATCTTGGGGTTTTCTTCAAAGAAGATAGATAACTTCTCGGTCATCATATTGTCAACCAAGGTTCTTATAGCAGAGTTACCCAGCTTAGCCTTGGTTTGAGATTCAAACTGAGCATTTTCAAGCTTTACGCTGATAACTGCAGTAAGACCCTCACGAACGTCTTCGCCCGAAAGCTTATCTCCTTCCTTTAAAACTCCCGCTTTTTTACCGTAATCGTTTATTACCTTGGTAATTGCGGATTTAAAGCCTGTTTCATGCATACCGCCTTCAATGGTATTCATATTGTTTGCAAAGGAGATTATAGTTTCGTTATAGGAATCGTTATACTGAAGCGCAACCTCGGCAACAGAGGTATCCTTATTTCCAGAAACGTAGATAACGTCGGGATGTATTGCTTCAACTCCGCGCTTTTTGTTGAGATATTCAACAAAGGAACGGATACCGCCCTCATAGCAGAAATTTTCCTCAACAGGCTCCTCGCCTCTGTCATCGATAAGGGTAAGAGATACACCTGCATTAAGGAATGCCTGCTCGCGCAAACGGTTTCTTACTATTTCATCGTTAAAGGTAACGGTTTCAAATATTTCGGGATCGGGCCAGAAACGAACGTAAAGACCATGCTCATCGGTTGCATTGCCTTTCTTAAAGGGCTCAATGATATGACCTCTTTCAAAGGCAATAGTGTATTCATAACCGTCACGGCAGTTCCTTGCCTCAAGACGCTTTGAAAGTGCATTAACAACAGACGCACCCACACCGTGAAGACCGCCGGCTATCTGATAACCGCCGCCGCCGAATTTACCGCCTGCGTGAAGTATGGTAAAAATAACCTCAAGGGTGGGAAGATTCTGCGTGGGATGAATACCCGAGGGAACGCCTCGTCCGTCATCGCGTACAGATACCGAGCCATCCTTTTCAAGTGTTACGATAATATTATCGCAATAGCCTGCCAGTGCCTCGTCTATCGAGTTGTCAACTATTTCGTAAATAAGATGATGAAGACCCTTTTCTGAGGTTGTACCGATATACATACCCGGTCTTACTCTTACCGCTTCAAGACCTTCAAGTACCTGAATTTGATCGTCACCGTAAGTTACGTTCTTTTCTTCCATGTTTTTTTCAGAGATTCTAAGCTCTGTGCCCCTTTCTCCGGAATAACGTTTTTCCGAATATATGATAATAATTTTTTAAACCTTATTAAACCTCATTCTTTTTGTTTAGTCTGCCATGCAGGGATGAGGTCGAAAGCTGTGAATAATAAATCTTGTTTTCCTCTGTTACAACAAAGGCTTTCGGGATCTCATAGGAGGTAAGTACCGTTCTTTGCTCTTTTTCGGCACGTCTTAAGTAGCTTCTTGTCTGTGTCCCCTTCGTAGAGGTATCCATATCAAAGATCCCTATTATTTTTTTCTTTTTCAAAACTGCATTGTTTCCTAAATGGATATACATTTTTCAAACCTGCCGTTTTCTGTTTTATATGCTGTCATATTTTTTATATTGCTGAAATCGTCGGTATTACAGGACGTTATAAAGGTCTGTCTTTGTCTTACTCCCGACAGGACGTATTCTCTTCTTTTAGAATCGAGTTCGCTTAAAACGTCATCAAGCAGAAATACGGGATATGAACCGCATTCCTTTTTTGAGATCTCTCCCTCGGAAAGCTTTAAGGCAAGAGCGATCGAGCGCTGCTGTCCCTGAGAAGCATAGCTTCTTGCTTCGTGACCGCATATTGATATATCGATATCGTCCTTGTGTACACCGTAAAGCGTTGAACCGTATTTTATCTCTCTTTCGTGATTACTCATAAGCTCCTGCATATATTCTTCTTTGCTTTTTACACTTCGGTATAAAAGAGAAAGCTCTTCCTTACCAAGGGTCATGTCTGCGATGAATTCATTTGAGTATTCACTTAATATCTTTACGTATTTTTCTCTTTTTCTGCTTATTATTTCAGCTTCCTCCGAAAGTTGCTGCGACCAGTATTCAACAGTAGCATCAAAGGATCGTCTGTCACGAAAAGCATTCTTTATCAATGCATTTCTTTGAGAAAGAATAAGATTATATTTCTGCAGATGTGATATATACGAGGGCTCTATCTGCGAGATAGCCGAATCGATAAAGCTTCTTCTCACCGACGGCCCGTCCTTTACAAGTGAAAGATGAGAGGGACAGAATATAACGGCTCTGAACTGACCTACCATTTCGGAAAGCTTTTTTATATCAACACCGTTTCGCTTACAAAGCCTTCTTCCGTCACGGCTGTATGCTATCCTCATTTTCTGGTCTCTTATTCCGTTATTGAATTCTGTATCTACAGATGCGTAATCGCAGCCGAATCTTATCATTTCGGCATCCCTTTGAGTTCTGAAGCTTTTTCCTCTTGCAAAAAGATATATTCCCTCAAGAGCCGAAGTTTTTCCTTGCGCATTACTGCCTATAAATATGTTTACGTCTGGAGAAAATTCAAGCTCTTCATTTTCAATATTTCGAAAATCTCTGAATCTTATTTTTTTACAATGCATTTTAATCCTTTATCTTAAGAGGTAATATAAGGAACGTAAAGTTGGAATTTTCTTCATTTACTGCAGGCTCTATGGTCATTCCCATTCGCGCACTTGTAAGGCTAAGCTTCAGCATCTCGCTGTCAGCGGCGCGAAGGGCATCCAAAAGGTAACGGCATTTAAAACCTATCATTATATCCTCACCCTCTTTTTCGGTGATTATTTCATCATATACCTTACCTGATACTGATACTGAGGATATTTTAAGCATATTACCTTCAAAATTACAGCGTAAGAAGCTTTTAAGCTGTCCCATAGTCTGATCCTCTGTTACAAGAGAAGCACGCTCTAATGCCGCTAAAAATGCCTCACAGTTGATCTTTACGGTTGTTTTTGATTCTTTGGGAAGGAATCTGTTATAATCTATATATTCATTTTCGATAAGTCTTGAGAAGAATATAACGTCATCTATACGGAAGATAACGTATTTTCTTGTAAGTCTTATAGAGATCGTATCATCATTATCCGACAGGAACTTGAGAAGCTCATTTAAGGTCTTACCGGGAATTATGAACTTCATATCGAGAGAGCTTTCGTCCTCATCGTTTCTTTCGATATCGGTTATCTGCTCCTTAATAGCCATTTTGTTTCCGTCGCAAGAAACAACCGTTATCTTTGAGCCTTCAATTTTAAAGAATGCACCGTTAAGCTCGGGACGCATATCGTTCTGTGCTACAGCAAACTGTGTTTTTGTTATCATGTTTTTTAATACGCCCTTTTTGATATGAAAGCCCATATCACCTGTTAAAACGGGAAGCTGGGGAAAATCATCACCGTTCATTGCGTATATTTCAAATTCACTCTTACCGCTGTATATTCTTGTTACGTTGTTTGCATCTATTTCGAGAGTAATATAGCCTGAAGGCATTGCACGTACTATCTGAGTAAGCTTATTTGCATTAAGTATGTAATTACCTGTTCTCTGTGTATCGCAGGGTATCTCGCAGCGAAATCCCTTTTCAAGATCATAAGAGGTTATTACGCATTTTCCTTCTTCCGAGCAGTTAAGATTTATACCCTCTATTGCAGGAATGGTATTTTTACCTGATACACAGGAAAGTGCAGGCTGTATTGCTCCTAAAAGCACTGATTTTTCAAATATTACCTTCATTTTGTTCTCCTTTTTTTCGTATTATAGGAAATTGCTTTATTTAGTGTTGATCGTTTGCACGATAGAAACGGACTGAATATGGTGCGCTTGCCGGCGCTTTTTCTTTAAAAAATAAATAAAAAAGAAAAATAAATTAAATATATAAAAAGAAGCCGTAGTAGTAGGGGGTGTTGATATTGAGGATAAGTTGAAATATCCTTATTTTACAATACTTTCCGGGTCAAATTTTTTCCACATCGGTATTGGAAAAGCTGTGGATAAATCTTAAAGATTATTTCGGGATAAAAGTTATCCATCATTTTGAGGGATAACTATGTGGATAAGTGGATAACTTTATGTTGATAACTTATCCTTTGATCTCACGGATAAGCTCGTTTATCTCTTCCTCATAGAGCGAATTGATCTTTATTTCATCCTCTACTGCCTTGACAGAATTCATCATTGTTGTTCTGTCTCTCTTGAAGATCTCGCCTATCTTACCGAAGCTCATATCGGTAAGCTTATGTATAAGATATACACAGATATGGCGGGTAAAGGCTATGGTTTCGGTGCGCTTTCGGCTCTTGATATCCTCGATGGTAACTCCCTTTTTCTGAGATACTACAGTTAATATTCTTCCTACCGATATATTTGCTCCCGGCTTATTGGTTATCATATCAGCAACACAGCTCTGTGCCATCTCAAAGGTGAGAGGCGTATTTGTAAGAAAGCTCTGAGCACATATACGGTTTATAGCTCCTTCAAGCTGTCTTACGTTTGAGGTGAGGTTTTCTGCAAGATAGTGGAGTATCTTATATGAAATATCAACTCCCTTTTTCTCTGCCTTGTTTTTCATGATAGCGATCCTCAGCTCAAGATTCGGAGGCTGTATGTCAGCTATTATACCCCATTCGAATCTTGTACGGAGTCTTGATTCAAGAGTTTTCATTGCACTCGGGGGACGGTCGGATGCCAAAATTATCTGCTTTCCGTCCTCGTAGAGCTCGTTGAAGGTATGGAAAAACTCTTCTTCGGTGGATTCCTTGCCTGCAATGAACTGAACGTCATCTACCATTAAGACGTTAACGTTTCTGAAGGTGTTACGAAATTCTGCGGTAGAATGGTTTGCAATGCTTTCTATAAGCTTGTTTGTAAAATCCTCGCTCTTTACGTATTTGATAGTCATTGACGGATCGTTTTCCTTTATATGACGCATAATGGCATATAAAAGGTGGGTCTTACCGAGACCGCTTTCGCCGTGGATAAAGAGTGGATTATAATCGTTATCGTGGGGATTTTTTGCCACTGCAAGGGATGCGGCATGGGCAAATCTGTTAGAAGAGCCAACGATAAAGTTTTCAAATGTATATTCAAAGTTCTGGGTGTTACTGTATTCGTTTTCGTTTGTGACCGCAGGTGCGGCGGTAACCGGTTTATCATTGGTAACAGGCTTTTCTTCGATAACGGTCTCACCTGTATATTTTGAAATATCTACAGGGCCGTTTTCTTCGGATTCAATTATTATATCAACGTTATAGTCGAGGGTGAGTTTTAAATATCTTGCTATCTTCTGCTTATGCTTGTTTTCGATGATATCGCGGTAAAAATCGTTTTTTGCAGCAAATACTGCAATGCTTTCGTCTAAATACAATAATTTGATGCTGCGGAACCATAAGGTTATAAAGCTTTCGGAAAATTCGTCTTTCATTGCATCGGTCACTATATTCCATACTTCTGTAAAGGACTGCATACTTCTTTTACTTCCTTTCTTCTAAATTTTCTTATTCATATTTATATAATTATATATATTATAATATATTATTTATTAAATATAAATATTATTATTTAATATTATCTATGAATTAACAAAATTTTTACAATTTTTATTCCCTACAAAGGATAAAAATCTGTTATCTTATATAATAGATAAATATAACTTAAGGCAGGTAGGGTTATGATTGAATTTTGGATAGGCAGAAATAAGATTTCGGAATACGAGGTAGTAATACCCGATAATTCAATTCCGAATGAAGAATATTCCGCAAAGGAACTGGTAAAATACATAGAAAAAACGGTAAATATCAGTTTAAATACCGTAAGAGAAAGTGAATCGGGAGGTAAGCATTCAATTTATATCGGAAGATGCTTACGTACCGCAAAGATGGTAGATTTCTCCGAGCTTGGGGAGGAGGGCTTTGTTATCACCGTATTCGACGGAAGCCTGTTTATTACGGGTAACGATAAAAGAGGTACTCTTTACGGTGTTTATACCTTCCTTGAAAAGTACGTCGGCTGGAGATTCTTTACCTCCGACTGTGAAATGATCCTTCATGAAAAGGACGTTTTTCTTGAAGAGGGTCTTTACGATAAGCAGATACCAAAGCTTGAATGGAGAGACGTTTGCATTCCTGCATATCTCCCCTGTGATATCGCAGTAAAGAGAAAGATCAATTCAAGCTACAGAAGAGATTTCACAGAGGAAATGGGCGGAAGCTTCCTTTATCCCGGAAGATTCGTACATACCATGGAGAGCCTTTTGGACGTTCCCCAGCAGCAGCAGCCCTGTTTTTCTGATGAAAAGAATCTTGAAAAGTGTATAGAGAACGTTAGAAAATTGCTTCGCGGTTATCCAGACGCAAGAGTTATTTCTGTTACACAGAATGACTGCGAAATAGGAGCGGACTGTTATTGTAAATGTGAAAAGTGCAGTAAAATAGATGAAGAGGAGGGCAGCCATGCAGGCAGTCTTCTCAGATTCGTCAATGCTGTTGCCGATGCGATAAAGGACGAGTTTCCCAAGGTAAGAATAATGACTCTTGCTTACCTTCACACAAACAAGTGTCCCAAGATAACGGTTCCCCGCGATAACGTTATAATCGAGTTTGCTCCCATGACCCTTTGCTACAATCATTCGGCAGACGACCAGAACTGCGAGGTCAACCGTGAAATACTTGCAGATTTCCGTGCATGGGGAAGAATTGCAAAGAAAATATATATCTGGGATTATTGTGCTAATTTTTCCTTTACGGTTCCTCATTTTCCCGATTTTCACGTGCTTCGCAAGAACGTTTCTTATTATGTAAATCATAACGTTTACGGTATGTTCTGCGAGGGTGACAACTATTATGACGATCATATGACAGACCTTGTGGAATTAAGAGCATATCTTCTCTCCAAGCTCTTATGGGAGCCTAATATGACCGAGGCTGAATTTGAAAAGCATATGGACGAATTCCTTTTGGGCTATTACGGTATGGGCGGAAAGTACGTAAAAGAATATCTGAAGCTTCTTGAGGCCGCTGTAGGTAAGGAGCGTCACGTATATTGCTATCAAAATCCCACAATGCTTGTTGACGTTGATTATATGCTTAAAAACGATGACAAGATGATGGAGTGCTGGAAAAAATGTGAGGCTTTAGCACAGACCGATCTCGAAAAGGCTCACGTTCACCGTTCAATGCAGGGTTATATACACCTTCATTTGCTCTATACCTTCGACGAGCGTATGAAAAATGCGGATGAAGAAGGAAAGAAGGCCCTTATCGCTGAAAATAAGGCGTTCTACGAGGCTTTACAGAAATATGATATAGAACCCAGAGGATGGCAGTCTAAATTGCCTGAAATGAACGATTTCACGCAGAATGCAGGAGTAAAGATCTATTGGTAAAAGGAGTATTGCCCTTCAATATTATCCGCGGGTATTCAGACCCTTTAATTTAAGGTCCGATATCCGAAGATATAAAAAGCATTATTATAAGTCTGTAAGGGACGTTACGTTCTTTACAGAACAGATATTTTCTTATACAGGAGAATCTTATGAAAATTACAAGCAGATATCTTACCTTTGAAACAAACCCCGGCAATGCTTGTCTTAACGTAAATATATACGACGGCGATGAGCTTATAGAGCAGGTATTTACCCATCTCGGTGAGGGTGAGGTAAAATACTTTGTTGATATGCAGGAATATATCGGAAAGGATCTTCGAATCGAGGTAACAAAGTGTACCTCATTATGGCAGAGATATCCCGAGGCATATCTTACAGAAGAAAAGATACAGGACAGATATAAATATATCCGCTGCGAGGATAGCTACGAAACTGAATTTGATGCAAATAAATACCGCCCCTACGTGCATTTTACAACACAGAGAGGCTGGGTAAACGATCCTAACGGATGTCTTTATTATGACGGTGTATATCATCTTTATTATCAGCACTGTCCCGGTGCTCCCTATGCAATGTGGGATAACAACCATTGGGGACATGCATGGTCCCGCGACCTTATAACATGGACCGAGGCGGAGCCTATACTCCGTTATCCTCATGCTGCATCGGGTACGGGATTTATAAACCGCGAGAACGGTAAGGCTTGTATCACCCACGGTTATATGATATTCGAAAGTGATGACGGCGGTTATCATTATAAATTCAAATCTGTTAATACAGCAGGCAACGGTGATCCAAAGATCCTTTTTATTGATGAATTCAATAAGTATTTCTCTATTACCCTCAGAGATATTACATCTTACACTATAGCCTCCTCTCCCGATCTTGTAAATTGGCAGCACGAAAGCGATATAGAGGGCTTCCGCGAATGCCCTGAGATGGTCAAGTATCAGATTGAGGGTACAAATGAATATAAGTGGGTACTTAACGGCGGTGACGGTGCTTATCAGATAGGTGAGTTTAACGGTCATGAATTTATTCCCGATCCCATTGATCCCGACCGTCTTGACAAGTACGTTTACGTTATGAATGCAACAAAGACCTTCTCGAATAAATATAACGGAAGCTACGTTAATTATAACTATGATGATGAATGGGACCGTTTCGGTACCTATGCACATCAGAATTTTGACAGTGCTCCCGACGGCAGAAAAATAAGAATTGCCTGGTATCCTATCCGCTATACAAGTATCTGCGGTATGCCCTTTAATCAGGCAATGACCATTCCCTGCGAGTTAAAGCTTCGCAACTGCGGTCTCGGTCTGCGTCTCTGTGCTATGCCTGTTGACGAAATAAAGAACTATTACCGCGAAACAAAGAGGGTTGAGGGTGATAATCCCGAGCTTAAGTTTGACAGCGGAAAATGCTTTGACTGTGAGATCGAAATGAATGTCGGATCTACTCTTTTTGCAAGAGATTACGAATTCAGATATAACGAAGAAACAAGTATGCTTACAATAACTCCTCCAGATAAGGTAGAGTTCGACGTGCCCTGTGTTCCCTATGATGGTAAGATAAAAATCAGAGCTTTATTCGATATAATGATAGCTGAATTCTTTATCGGCCAGGGTGAGGTTTACGTTCCTCTCAAACCCGAGCTTCCCGATCAGAACGGTGTATTTATCGAAATAAACGGTACAGGTAAGATAGAGATCAATAAGATCAAAAAGTAAACAGAAAAAGCTCCCGGTTCCGGGAGCTTTTTCTATTCGTTATCGGTATTTTCAGTTTCTGTTTCGGTACGGATATATTTTCCGTTTTCAAAGTAACCTACCAGGATACTTCCGTCACTTCTTGTGTGGGTGCCGTATCCGGTTATATTGTTATCCTTGAATTCTCCGGTATAATATGAGCCGTCGGACCAGGTATAAACTCCGCTTCCGTTGAAGAGATCGTTTTCAAAATTGCCCTTGTAAACAGAGCCGTCTGCAGCGGTATAAGTTCCCTCTCCGCTTTTTACGTCATTGACGAAGGTTCCCTTGAAAACGCCGCCGTCGGCATATTTTACGGTTGCGGTACCGTTCTTTTTATTGTCGGTAAAATTACATTCGCAAACGGTACCGTCACTTTCGGTAAGGATACCCTTTCCGTTGTATTTGCCGTCCTTAAAATCGCCCTCATAGCTTGATTTATTGGCATATGTGAGCTTTCCCTTGCCGTCTATAACTCCGTTGATGAAGCTGCCCGTATATTTATCCCCGTTGGCATATACCATTACACCTTCGCCGTTGGGAAATCCTCGGGACATTTCTCCTGTATATTTATCTCCGTTAGAATATACGATGGTCTTCTTTTTTGCGTTAAGAGTTGCAGTTCCGTCACCCTCGCCCGAAAAATAGAGTGTACCCTTATAATAGTCCCCTTTTTCAGTCCAGCCGAAGAATTTTGCTTTTACTCCGCTGTCGGAAACAGAGGTAGAGAAGCGAAGTCCCGTAATAAGAAGTGCAATGATGACCAGAATTACCGCAATTACTGCGGCAATTGCCGATATCTTCGCGAGGTCTATAAACGAAAACCTTTTCTTTTTGCGGCTCTGCGATTGACCGACAGGCTTTGCTGAAGGTTTATTTACCTTAGGTTTTTTATTTTCTGCCATTCCTTTTACCTTACTTATTAAAATTAAACATATCAAGAAGCTTAGGAATATATTCGATGCACAAAAGGGCAACGAAAAACATAACTACTGCCGTTATCAGTATCATAACGAATGAGGTATTCTTGCCGTGGTATTTTACCTCAGCGCGGTATTTTTGTTCCTCGGGAATATAAAATTTAGCACCGATAAAATCGTTTTTATTAAGTCTTGGCTTGTCAACGGTACAGTATATAACTCTGCGCAGAGCAGAATACTGTTTTTTCAATGCCGATCTTATAAAAAAGCTGTCAATACCTGCATCCTTTACGGTAAGAGCCTTATCGGGTGAAAAGATACTTCTTTTCATAAGCACCTTTACGGCTCTTCCGATAATCTTCTGGTTATACCACATAACCACTGAGGCGATTATGATACCGATATAGAATGCCCAGATAACCTTTACAAGAGTGGAGTTGTGCTCTGTCCACAGACTTGTAATGCTTATGGCTTCAAAAAATTCCATTATTTTATCATATCCTTTGTAATAACTTCACAGCCGAGATACTTCTGAAGAACCTCGGGAACCTTTACGCTGCCGTCAGCAAGCTGATTCTGCTCAACAACTGCGGGGAGGATACGGCTTGTTGCAAGGCCGGAGCCGTTGAGTGTATGAACGTACTCGGTCTTACCGGTAGCTTCGTTACGGTAACGCATATTACCGCGGCGAGCCTGATAATCTCTTGCGTTAGATACGGAGGAAACCTCCTTATAGCCGTTCATGGAAGGAATATGGATCTCAATATCATAGGTTCTTGCCATGGAGGCAGAGCAGTCGGCTGCTGCAAGCTTAACTGTTCTGAAGTGGAATCCGAGTCCCTTAACGAGAGCCTCTGCCTTACCTACGAGCTCTTCAAAAGCTTCGTCGGAATTATCGGGACGTGTATATTGAACCATTTCAACCTTGTTGAACTGGTGGCCTCTTACCATACCTCTTTCATCAGCTCTGTAGGAGCCTGCCTCGCGGCGGAAGCAGGGTGTATAGGAGATATACTTTCTGGGAAGATCTGCTTCTGTTAAGATCTCGTCACGGTGGAGGGATACAAGTGCTGTTTCGGCTGTGGGAAGCATAAATCTTCTCTGGTTGTCCTCTGCGGTATCAAGCCAATAAACGTCATTTGCAAACTTGGGGAACTGACCTGCGGTAAGTCCGCATTCGTAACCGAGCATATGGGGTACGAGGACTAATTCGTAGCCGTCTGCAAGATGTGTATCGATAAAGTAGTTAAGAAGCGCCCATTCGAGTCTTGCGCCCATACCTCTGTATATCCAGAAGCCGCTGCCCGAAAGCTTTGTGCCGCGGGGATAGTCTATAAGACCGAGATCGGTACAAAGATCAACGTGGTTCTTGGGTTCAAAATCAAAAACGTGAGGATCGCCAAAGTATTTTACGGGTTCATTGTTTTCCTTTCCGCCGGGCTTGAGGTCGGGATCGGGAAGATTGGGAAGAGAAAGCATAAGTGTTCTGTACTTTTCTTCGATCTCCTTAAGCTCTGCGTCGATAGATTTAACTGTATCGGAAAGCTCCTTCATCTGTGCAAAAATTGCAGTGGTGTCCTCCCCTGCCTTCTTCATCATGGGTATCTGCTTGGAAACCTTGTTCTGCTCTGCCTTTAAACTTTCGGTCTTACCGATAAGCTCGCGGCGCTGTACGTCAAGAGCAAGAATTTCGTCGATCTCCTTGCAAGCATCGTATTCCTTTGCTAAAAGTAATCTTTTTACTTCATCGGGATTTTCCTTGATAAGTCTGATGTCTAACATTTTTTTATCTCCTAAAATTTATAATCTCTTATATTTATATTATATATATTATATATATTATATACGGTGTCAATTCACATCAATTGTTCTACGTGGAACAAATATAATTTCGGGTACAGAGAGTGGTGTTTTAATATAACTTCATGCACGAAGAGGAAGGGCCAAAATTTGATACGTTAGGTTTTAACGTAATATCAAATCGGGCATGAAGTATGGAAGTTTTAATTTAGCTTCACACACGAAGAGAAAGGGTCAAAACTTGATACGTTAGGTTTTAACGTAATATCAAATCGGGCATGAAGTATGGAAGTTTTAATTTAACTTCACACACGAAGAGGAAGGGTCAAAACTTGATACGTTAGGTTTTAACGTAATATCAAATCGAGCATGAAGTATGGAAGTTTTAATTTAACTTCACACACGAAGAGGAAGGGTCAAAACTTGATACGTTAGGTTTTAACGTAATATTAAATCGGGCATGAAGTATGGAAGTTTTAATTTAACTTCACGCACGAAGAGGATGGGTCAAGGGTGAAACCCTTGTGAAACCCTTGTTAATCGTCGAATATATTTGAACCGCAGATAAGATTTATCAGAAGCTCGAGATCTTCGTTATCCTGATATTCTATTTCTATCTTTTTTGCCTTGCCTTTATTTTTAATGGCAATACGTCTGCCCATACGGGCGGTCATTTTACGTTCAAGCTCTTTGGTATAATCTATTACCAATTCGCCGCTTTCAGCTTCGGGTTCTTCGGATTTCTTTTCGGAATTAAGTTTTTTAGCGAGCTTTTCGGCATCGCGTACCGTCAATTCCTTTGAAATAACGGTGTTTGCGGCTTCGATAAGCTTATCAACATCCTTTATTGAAAGAAGTACCTTTGCATGACCCGTACTTAATTCACCGTTTGCTACAAGCTCCTTTACCGCGTCGGGCAGATCAAGCAAACGTAAGGAATTAGCTATTGAGGGACGTGAGCGCCCTATTTTTTTTGAAATTTCTTCCTGTGTCATTGAATACTCTTTAGCAAGAGTTTCAAATGCAAGAGCTTCTTCAATGGGGTTAAGATCCTCTCTCTGAAGATTCTCAACTAAAGCAAGCTCTGCAGCCTTTGTATCATCAATATCAAGAATAACAACGGGAACCTCTGTGAGGCCTGCCATCTTTGCGGCTCTCCATCTTCTCTCCCCTGCTACGATACTGTAAAAGCCCTTTGAGTTTTCCCTTACAGCCACAGGCTGAATCAGGCCGTGGGTGGCTATCGAATCGGCAAGCTCTGCCAAAGCTTCGCCGTCGAAAACCTTACGGGGCTGATTTGCTCTCGGTTCTATATCGCTTATACGGAGCATTGTTGTATTTTTTGAGCCTGTCTGGAAATTATCCTCGAATATTGCATCGAGTCCCTTTCCGAGCCCTAAGCTTTTTGATGCCATATTTATATTGATCAGAAAATAACTTTCTGACTCAGATCCTTTCCATTATTTCTTTTGCAATATCAAGATAAGCTATACTTCCCTTTGAATATCTGTCATAAGCAATTATCGGCTTGCCGTGGCTTGGAGCTTCGGACAAGCGCACGTTTCTTACGACCGGAGTTGAAATTATCTTGCTTGCATAATACTTTTTAAGCTCATTTACTACCTGCATTGTAAGATTGAGTCTTCCGTTATACATTGTAAGCAGTATGCCTGTTATTTCTATATCCGGATTATATAGCTTTTTTACCTGACGTATAGAAATCATGAGCTGAGAAAGACCTTCGAGGGCAAAATACTCACATTGCATGGGTATTATGATGCCGTCGGCCGCCACAAGAGAGTTAACGGTAAGTATTCCGAGAGAAGGAGGGCAGTCAACTATGATATAATCATAATCTGCTTTTACGCTTTCTAACCCCATACGAAGTCTTTTTTCGCGGTTTTCAAGATCCACTAACTCAAATTCGGCACCTGCAAGTGCAATATTTGCAGGCAGCACGTCAAGATTTTTAAAAGCAGTTGAAACGATACAGTCCTTTGCTGCCGCTCTGCCTATAAGAAGGTCATATGAGGAATTAATTATATCTCTTTTATTTATTCCTACACCACTGGTCGCATTACCCTGGGGATCGCAGTCACAAAGAAGGACCTTCTTGCCTAAATGGCCCATAGCCGCCGCGGTATTTACAGCAGACGTTGTTTTACCTACACCGCCCTTTTGATTTGCAAAGGTTAACGTTACGCCCAATTCCTCACCTCCATGATACTATAATATAATATTATACAATATAATTATTATTATGTCAATGTTATTTTACAACAAACAACAGAAATACCGTCGGTGTTTCACATTGTTCCACATGGAACAAAAAGCTCCTGAAAAAACTTTTCAGGAGCTTTTGGGTATTTTTAAAAGAATTTCTGTATAGTTATCCTTTTCCTCTCTTTTGCTTTCGACGTCTATCCCGAATCTTCTAACCGCTTCTACAGCCTTATCTATAGAATTATAAAAAATACGGATATCCTTTAATTCTTTCGGCTTTGTACGGCGGATATCAGTCTTGTTCTCAAGAAGCTTTTCAACATATTCCTCGGTTGAAGCAACGTTCAGGCTGTATCTGGTTATATGCTTCAATACCTCATGTCGCATTTTTATATCGTTTATTCTTATCAGAGCTCTGCAATGTCTTTCGGTAAGCTCTGCCCCCTCTATCTCTTCCCTTTCTTCCTCGCTGAGCTTTAATAAACGAAGCTTATTTCCAACGTAGGACTGACTTACAGACAGGCTTTGAGCTATCTGCTCCTGGGTCATATCGTATAATTCCTTTAATGCTTTTATAGCAATTGCTTCTTCAAAATAATTAAGCTCTTTTCTCTGTATATTCTCTACTATTGCCATTACCGCCGAGGTCTTTTCATCTGCATCGATTATAATGCAGGGTACTGCAGGCATTTTCAAAAGTCTTGCGGCACGAAGTCTTCTCTCCCCTGCCACAAGCTCGTAATTTCCGTTTTCCTTTTTTCTCACCGATAATGGCTGAAGTATTCCGTGTCGGTGGATGCTGTCGGCAAGAGAAAAAAGACCCGCATCCTCAAAGGTCTTTCTCGGCTGATGAATATTCGGCTCTATTCTTTGTGTATCAAGCTTCACTATCCTTTCCGTTATACTTTTGCAGTTGGTTACCGTAAGTGTTTTCATTTTTCCTTCTCCCATATTTTAAAATTCTTGTGTAGGAATTATACCATTATTTCCCAATAAACATTGTAGAAAGCTGTATGTATATTTTTGGTTTTTAAAAGAAAAAAGCAAGGAAGAATTGAACTTCCTTGCTCTATATATTTCTTTTGGAAAATTAATGGAGAACGCAACGCTCGGTATCCTTGTCGAAGATATGAACTCTTTCCATATCGAATACAAGCTTGATATTGTCGCCTGCTCTGGACTTGGAGTGAGAGGATACTCTTGCAACGATAACCTGCTCGTTAACGGTGATGTAGAGGTGGATCTCGGCACCCATAAGCTCGGTGATATCAACGGTTGTGTCGATAACTGCATCGGGCATAGCGTCGATATATCTCTGCTCTTCATGGATAGACTCGGGACGAACACCAACGATAACGTCCTTACCGATATAATCAGCGATAGCGGGGTTGGTAGCCTTTTCCTTAGGAAGCTTGAGGCTGTGCTCGCCGAATACAACGTAAACGTCTTCGCCTCTCTTTTCGAGAGTGGAGTTGATGAAGTTCATCTGAGGTGTGCCGATAAAGCCTGCAACGAAGATGTTGGAGGGGAAATCGTAAAGGTTCTGAGGAGTGTCAACCTGCTGGATAAGACCGTCCTTCATAACAACGATACGGGTAGCCATTGTCATAGCCTCTACCTGGTCGTGTGTAACGTAAACGAATGTTGTACCAACCTTCTTGTGGATCTTTGTAAGCTCGGTTCTCATGGATGCACGGAGCTTAGCGTCGAGGTTGGAGAGAGGCTCGTCGAGAAGGAATACCTTAGGCTCACGTACGATAGCACGGCCGAGCGCAACTCTCTGCTTCTGACCACCGGAAAGCGCCTTGGGGCGACGGTCAAGAAGGTGGGTGATGTCGAGGATTCTTGCAGCCTCTTCAACACGGCGCTTGATCTCTTCCTTGGGAGTCTTTCTGAGCTTAAGACCGAATGCCATGTTATCAAATACTGTCATATGAGGATAGAGCGCGTAGTTCTGGAACACCATCGCGATATCTCTGTCCTTGGGAGCGATGTCATTGATGAGCATATCGCCGATGAAGAGCTCACCTTCTGTGATCTCTTCAAGACCTGCGATCATACGAAGTGTGGTGGTCTTACCGCAACCGGAAGGACCAACGAGAATAAGGAATTCCTTATCCTTAACTTCGAGACAGAAATCGGATACGGCTGTAACACCGCCGGGATACTTCTTATAGATGTGCTTAAAAGATAAACTTGCCATTTTAATTACCTCCGTAAATTGCACGTAGTTTACATATTTTGATGTATAATATTTTAGCAGAAAACAAGAAAAAATGTAAGTGGGTATTTATCCAAAATACCCACTTATGTTTTGTGCATTATGTACAATTTCATTGAACGAATTATTAAAAACGAATAAAATAAAATTAGCATGTTTCTAATATATTAGAACTTATTTGTTCCAATACTTTTTATCAAGGGTACGAAGCCTTATTGCCTCAGCTACGTGAGCGGCATTTATGCTTTCGGATTGAGCGAGATCGGCAATGGTTCTTGCAAGCTTTAGTATTCTTGCGTGAGCTCTTGCCGACATACCCATCTTTTCATAGGCGAGACGAAGAACGTTATCCGCCTCCTCATTGAGCTTACAGTATTTCTCTAAATGCACTGCCTCCATTTCGGCATTGCAGTTTATATTGAAGCCGTCACGGGAAAAGCGCTCCTTGGCAAAGGCTCTTGCGGCATTCACCCTTTCACGGATAACCTCGCTTTTTTCACCCTTGACCTTCTGATTGAATTCGGAATAGTTTATTGATGATACTTCAACGTGTATATCGATACGGTCGAGCAGAGGACCGCTTATCTTGGACATATATCTTTCACGTTCCGCGGGTCGGCAGGTGCATTTTCTTGTTTCATGGCCGTAATAACCGCATTTGCAGGGATTCATGGCGCATACCAGCATAAAGGATGCAGGAAAAGTGCTTCTTCCTGCGGCACGGGTAACAGTTATCTTCTTATCCTCCATTGGCTGTCTTAATACCTCGGTTACAGCTTTTGGAAATTCGGGGAGCTCGTCAAGGAATAATACACCGTTATGGGCAAGGGATATCTCACCCGGGGAGGGGTTTTTGCCTCCGCCCGACATTGCAACCTGAGAAACGGTATGATGGGGGGAACGGAAGGGTCTTTTGGTTATAAGGGTGGAATTTTCGTTTAATTCTCCTGCTACCGAATATATCTTTGTTGTCTCAAGAGCCTCGTTGAAGCTCATGCCCGGAAGAATTCCGGGTATCCTTTTTGCAAGCATACTTTTACCTGTACCGGGGGGTCCTATCATAAGTAGATTATGTCCACCGGCAGCAGCTATCTCTATTGCTCTTTTGGCAAGGAACTGTCCCTTTACGTCGCAGAAATCGAGGATCGTTTCGTTTGCATCCTTTTCAAAGCCGGCATGATCGAATTCTGCAGGCTTAAGATAGATATCGCCGTTCAGGAAGGATACGAGCTGGCGTACGTTTGCAACACCGTAAACCTCGATGCCGTCAACAACGGATGCCTCCATAAGATTTGCCTCGGGTAAAAATATCTGCTTTTTACCTGCATCTCTTGCGGCAATACACATACAGAGCGCTCCGTTGACAGGTCTTATCTCCCCCGACAGAGCAAGCTCACCTATAAAGCATTTATCCGAAAGATCAACAGAATGCTTTATGGCACCCAGATTTGCAAGAACGGCACAGAGCATGGCAAGGTCGAAGGAGGAGCCCTCCTTTCTTCTGTCGGCAGGCGCCATATTTATGACTAACGTTTGTGCATCGAAATAAAAGCCGCTGTTGTTTATAGCGCTCTTTATCCTTTCCTTTGCCTCCTTTACAGAGGTGTCGGGAAGTCCTATGATATCAAATTTGTCGATTCCGTAATGGATATTACACTCGACCGTTACCTCAAAGCCCTCTATGCCTGAGGTTGCGGCGGTATATACGGTAGAAAGCACCTTTATTCTCCTTTGATGATGAATTTACCGAAAAATTCGGGGCGGTGGAAGTCGGGGATATCCCAGGTGATCTCGCTCCACATACCGTAATGAGGGGTATGGGTATGCTCGCCTACCTTATAAAGATTACCGTACAATACGGTACCCTCCGAAAGAGAAGCCGACGGGAATATCTTTTTTAAGCTTTCGAGGGGGAATTCAGCGGTTACACTCCATTTTTCCTCCTCCTTTTCTGCATATACCTTCGGAATAGGGCAGAATTCGTCGATACGGCGGCGGTCATCACGTCCTGCGCCGACACCGATAAGGCTGTTGCCGATAGAGTTCATTTCGCAGTTGATGTAGCATCCGCCCATTTCATAACCGAAAAATGCCTCCATTGTGGAATCGAGCCATACCTCTTCATAGAATTTGGTATAAACAGCCTTGGGGTCTCTTTCATGGCAGGTCATTTTTATATAGAGAACGTCATTTACCGCAAGGAGGCGGGCATATGCCTTGGGCATATAATCACGTCTCCAGGGATGTATATCTATATTTGCGATATCTGCTTTATTCCAGTCAATGACAGGTAATTTTTTGATGATATATTCCATACTTGCTCCTATAATTCAACTATCGTTGCTTCATGCTTAACGGCAGGAAGGAATTTTTCTTTAAGGTCTGAAAATCTTATCTTTAGAGAGGAGGTATTTATGCAGGGATGTGCCGCAAAATATTCTTGTTTTGTGATATCCCTGTCTATGATAAGACGTACACGGTTCTCCTTATCGTTCATAAGTCCGAAAACAGAGAGCGAACCGGGGGTGATATCAAGAAATTCCTCCATATAGCAGCCGTCGGCAAAGGACAGCCTTGCGGTACCTAACTGTGCGGAAAGGTCCTTGGTGTTGAATTTTTTATCTCCGGGCATAAGGAGAATATAAAAATCTGTTTTCTGACGGTTACAGAGCAGAAGATTCTTGCAGATATGAATTCCCAGGGTCTTGTCAACCTCCTGACAGGCTTCGATCGTGGGCAGGACCTCATGGTCAACACGTACATATTCTATTCCGAGACTGTCTAAAAGGTCATAGGTCCTTATCTCCTTTTCAATTCTGCCGTCATTTGTTTCGGGTCTTCCCGAATGAAGTATATATTCCATTTAAAAGCCTACCTTATTTCGTTTAATTTTGTTTGTTGCGGTTTTGGGGAAGTCCTGAGCGCGTACTACAACGTCGCTTACCTGCTTATATACGGGAAGCTTTTTGCATACCTTTGCAACGTCATGGGCTACCCTTTGGGTGTAGGAGGAGAAATCGAAGCCGTTGGTTATCTCGCTTCCGAGATATACCTCGGCTATAAGTGCGATCTCTCTGCCCTTTTTGTTCTTTCTTGCATATACCACCGTTTCCTCAACGTAGGGAATACGACGGATACAGCTTTCGATCTCCTCAGGGTATATATTCTTGCCGTTGGGAAGAACTATAACGTAATTCTTTCGTCCGGTTATCACTATTCTTTCTTTATCGTCGAAATGTCCGTAGTCGCCGGTAAGGAAATAACCGTTTTCGTCAAATGCCTTTGCGGTAAGCTCCTCGTTTTTGTAATATCCCGTCATTACGGTGTCGCCCTTTACGGCAATTTCGCCGTTTCCGTCCTCATCGGGATCCTTAATTATTATATCAAGACAGGAAAGCGGTACACCAACGGTGCGGTGGTTATTGAGCTTTTTTGTGTTTAAGGATATAAGACCTGTACACTCTGTTATTCCGTAGCCGTTATAGATCGGAATGCCTATACCCTCGAAAAAGTCTCCCGCCTCGGGGGACAGGGGCGCACCGCCGCATATTATTCTCTTAAGATTTCCTCCGAGACGGCTGTGGATCAGCTCAAAGGACACCTTTCTTATATTAATACCGCTCTTTTTGACTATATTACCTACTCTTATAGCTCCGTTGATTACCTGACTTATATGGTTTTTCTTAAAATCGGAGACCATCCGCTTGTAGATAAGCTCGGTATAAGAGGGAACGAGAAAGACTGTATCGGGGTGATAGAGACGAAGATCGTTAAAGAAGTTTTTAACGTTATCGTTGGTGCAAAGGGCAGCTCCCGAGGCAACGTTGCCTAAAATACAGCAGATCGCCTGATATGAATTATAATAAGGGGGCAGGGAAAGGCTGATATTGAAGCCTCCGGAAAGCTCAAGCCCGTAATGGATGCAGGAGATGAGATTTTTTTCTGAAAGCAGAACTCCCTTTGATTCTCCAGTAGTTCCGGAGGTATATATAAGCATAGCGGGCTCGTTTTCGCTCCGTTTGATACTGTTTTCGGCTGTATTTCTGAATTTTTCAAGCTCTCCCCTGATTCTGAGCTTTTCAAAGCTTAAGAATTTTCCATCGTCCTCATTTCGGTCTATCCCGATGAAATATTTTACATTTGAGAGCTTTTCCTCGTTATCTCTGAAGATATATTCGTATTCCCTTGAATAGAAAACAACAGAGCAGCCGCTGTGAATTATCTGGTCGGTTATATCGGTACGGTATATTTCGGTATCTATCGGAACGAAGACCCCGGAGGAGCAGAGTACGGTAAAATATGTGTTTATCCATTCGTAGGAATTATCTGCAACGCAGGCTATATGGCACTTCGCGATACCCAGCAGTTCAAGACTCTGACGCAGAGAAAAAACGTCATGGCAAAACTCGGCATAGGTTATATCCCTTGTGCCGTTTTTCTCCTTGAAACGAAAGGCTGTCTTGTTACCGCAGCTTACCTTTAAGCCTATGAGAAGCTCGGAAAAGCTTTCGAATTCAAGCGGCTTATTTTCTTGTTTTTTTCTCCTTAAAATTGCCATAATATCGTTTGACCTTCTTTGTGACCTTGTATTCAATACTATTATACAAAGGGTTCAGAATGATTTAATGTACTGTTTGTAAACTTTGAGCCTTGAAAATCTAAATCTGTTGACCTTTTAATAAGATTATGGTAACATAAAATCGTAAAAATGTAAAGGGCTTTATTAAAACTTGAAAGGTAAAAGGGAAATGATTTATTCGAATGATACAAAGGCGTACAGAATACCTCGTTGGAACGAGCTTCCCGATCTTGAGCTTTATATGGATCAGGTAATATCGGTGCTTGATAAATACCTTGCCTTATTTATCGATAAGGAGGACGGCGGCGGTATAACCTCGACCATGATCAATAACTATGTGAAGCAGAAGCTTGTTGAGCCCCCGAAAAACAAAAAGTACAACAAGGGTCATATAGCATCCTTTTTTATAATTACTCTGATGAAGCAGATAATGTCGATATCGGAGATAAATATTGCTATTTCTACGGTAGCCGATAAGCTCGGCAGGGAAAAGGGGTACGATCTTTTCTGTGAAAGCTTTGAATCCTCTCTTGAGTTTGTTTTTATTCCCGGAACAAAGGTTCATAAGATAAAATGCGAGGATCCCGAGGCTTATGAAATAGTACGCAGTATAACTCTTGCCTATGCTAATATGCTTTATGCAAGAAATCTTCTTAAAGATCATCTGCCTAATGAAGAGCCTAAGGAATCAAAAAAAGAAAAAAAGGAAAAGAAAAAGTAATGAGTTTTTTTGTATGTCCCATATGCTCGCTTCCTCTTGAGGGAGAAAAAAGCTTAAGATGCCCCAATAACCATTGCTTTGACAGGGCGAAAAGCGGATACGTCAATCTTCTTTCGGGGAAGGGCGGAAATCACGGAGATCCGAAGGAAATGATACAGAGCCGCAGGAATTTTCTTGAAAAGGGCTTTTATCTGCCCCTTTCGGATAAGATAAGCAAACTTGCTTTTGAATATACTCCCGACAATGGTGTTTTGCTTGATGCAGGCTGCGGAGAATGCTATTATACCGAGAGAATAGCTTCACATTTTATCAAAAACGGCAGGAAAGCCGTATTTACGGGCATCGACGTTTCAAAGGATGCGGTAAATTTCGGTGCAAAAAGGTTTCCCGGATGCTCCCTTGCCGCCGCCAGCGTTTATGCCATGCCTATTGCCGATTCCTCGGTAGATACCGTAATAAATATATTTTCTCCCCTTGCGAGAGAGGAATACAGAAGAGTTTTAAAGGATAACGGAATCTTTATTATGGCTATAGGTGCAGAGGATCATCTCTGGTCACTCAAAAGGTCGGTTTACGATACCCCCTATAAGAATGAGCCCTGTGATTATTCTCTTCACGGCTTTGAGCTTCTTTCAAAGGACCGTATCAGATACGATATAAGCCTGGAATCGAATGAGGATATAATGAATCTCTTTTCGATGACACCCTATTATCATAAAACTTCACAAAGGGATATTGAAAAATTGAAAGGTCTTGACCGCCTTTTTTGTGAAGTGGATTTTGAGATCCTCGTTTACACAGTAATTAAATGATTAAAAAGAGGTATGGGAATATCTCATACCTTATAAAAAAATAAAACCGCCGAAGCGGTTTTATCAAATTTCAGTATTTAATTATTTCTGCTTACCGCCCTTTTTGGGTGCAAGAAGAACTATAGCAGTTACTGTACCAACTAAAAGAACAACTGCAATTGCGATTGCGATATAGCCGCGTGCACCTTCGGTTAAATTAGACCAGGTTAAAGGCTCTTTAACCTTTTCGGTGTCGGATTCGGAACCGTTTGTAGGAAGAGTATCGCTGTCCGCGGGATCTTCGGATTCTTCGGGAGCAGTGGTTTCTTCAACGTCGGTGGTCTCCTCAACGGTGGTATCGGTACCGGTTGTTTCATCTGCGTATGCGGGTACAAGCATCATGCTTGTCATTACTGCGATAACAGTAATTAAAGTAAATAATACTGCAAGCTTTTTCATTATATAGGGTCCTTTCCTTAACGTTATAATATCATTTATAAAGGATATCAAACATTTATGAACGGGATATTACAAAAATTATAACAAAGTATGACATTGTATAAATAGGAGTAAAAATGGAGACAAAAAGATTTTCAAAGAATGATGACGGCTTTATATGCGCCCACTGCGGAGCAGAGGTAAAGCCTCTCGGTTATACTTCACGTAACCATTGCCCAATATGCTTATGGTCGCTTCACGTGGATGAAAATCCCGGTGACAGAGCAAACGAATGCCGCGGACAGATGGAGCCTGTTTCTGCGGTTACAGACCCTAAAAAGGGGTACATCATTATTCACCGCTGTACGAAATGCGGAGCGATAAAAAGAAATAAGGCAGCTCATGAAGCAAAGGTTCAGCCCGATGATATCATGAAGATCATCAAGCTGACCGCAAAGCAGATCTGAGATCATGGGGAATTTTTGTAAGTATTGCAAAAAACAGGTATAAGTTTATTTGTAATTATATATAAAATTGGATATATTTTATTGACTTGACCGGGTAAGTATGGTATAATAAACCGGAATGTATTCTTATCGGGGGGTATGTTGTGAACGATTGTAATGTAATAATGATAACCTCCTGCAAGGGCGGTGTGGGTAAGACCACCGTTGCTGCTAATTTAGGAATGGCAATGGCGCTTTTGGGTAAACGTACCTTGCTTTTGGACTGCGATTTCGGAATGCGCTGTCTCGACCTTGTTATGGGTCTTGAGGATAAGTGTATGTACGATCTCGCTGACGTAATCCTTCGTCATATAAGCTACGATAAAGCAATAATAAGAGACGAAAGAAACGATAATCTCTATTTTCTTGCAGCCCCATATAAATATGAAGGGGATATCACCGAAAAGGATTTCTGTAAGTTTATCAAAAGCGTATCAAGTGCTCTTGATCTTGATTATATCATCATTGATACCCACGGAGGTAACGGTGAAGAGATAAAGCTGGGCGCATCGGTATGTGATTTCGCGCTTATTGTGGCGACTCACCAGAGTGCGTCTCTTCGTGCGGCGGAGCAGACAAATGCTTATCTTACCTCTCTCGGCGTAAGAAAAACAAGACTTATAATAAACTGCTTTGAAAAGCGTAACGTTATAAAAAGCCGTCTTCCCGGTATAATTAACATCATCGATTCTACCTGTATCAAGCTGATAGGAGTAATCCCCAACGACCCTACCTTCATAATAGCACAGAGAAAGGGTCTGCTTATCGATGATTTCAGAAAAGGAGACACGGTAACGGCATTCCGTAACATCTCGCTTCGTATCATGGGCGAGACCGTTCCCCTTATGGAGGGCTTCAAAAAAAGAGACAGAAAGGTTATTATGAAATAACCTATGAAATAAAATAAGCAATACATTTTCATATATAATAAAGAGGTGAATACAGTGCATATAGCAATAATGGCAGATGACAAGAAAAAAGAGCTTTTGGCACAGTTTTGCATAGCTTACTGCGGAATACTCAGCAAGCATTATCTTTACGCAACAAGCATAACAGGTAAATACGTTAACGATGCAACGGGACTTAATATTGAAAAGCTTCTCCCCGGTTCACAGGGCGGCGGACAGCAGATCCTTTCCCGTATTGCATATGATGAGATAGATATGCTTATCTTTATGAGAGACCCCGATGCATATCAGTCTCCCGAACAAAAAGAGGTTCAGGATAATCTTCTCCGTCTCTGTGATATACACAACGTTCCCGTTGCCACAAACCTTGCGACAGCCGAGGTGCTTATCAACGGTCTTGAACGCGGCGACCTTGCATGGAGAGAGATCGTAAATCCTAATATGTACCGCAGATATTAATAATTTGTCCGATATGAGTTAAAATAAGAACATGGGTCACCATGTTTTTATTTTACAATCCCGAGGTGATGGAAATGATGATAAAAAAAGCGGAAATATTGTGCGTAGGTACTGAAATACTTATAGGTGATATAGTAAATACCAATGCGGCGTGGCTCTCAAAGGAGCTTTCCGCGCTCGGTATCTCACAGTATCATCAGGCAGTTATAGGCGATAACAGCGAAAGACTGGCGCAGACCGTAAAGGATACTCTTAACAACTGCGATCTTCTTGTAATGACGGGCGGACTCGGGCCTACCTATGACGATATCACAAAGGAAACGGTGGCATCGGTTTTAGGAAAAGAGCTTGTATTCGATCGGGAGATATTCGACGGTATAAAGGCATATTTCGATAAGCGCGACAGAACTATGACCGAAAACAACCGTAAACAGGCATATGTTATAGAGGGCTCGAAGGTTCTGAAAAACGATATGGGTACAGCACCGGGTATTCTTTGCAATACAGGCGAAAAGATCATTATACTTCTGCCCGGACCTCCCTCCGAGCTTATGCCTATGTGGAAGAATTACGCAAGACCCGAAATAGAAAAATATTGTGATAAGGTATTTGTTTCAAAAAATGTAAATATAGTCGGCATGGGTGAGGCAGCGGTTGCAAGCGAGCTTGACGAAATGATGAAGAACTCAGTCAATCCCACAATTGCTCCCTATTGTAAAACGGGGGAGACCCGTCTTCGTATTACTGCTTCCGCAAAAACAAAAGAGGAAGCACAGAAGATGTGCGACGATGTAATTGAAAAGATAAAAAATACCAAGATAAATAATTATATTTACGGTATAGATACAGATATAGCCGAGGCTGTGGTAAAAGAGCTTACCAAAAGGGGACTTAAGATAGCAACGGCGGAAAGCTGTACCGGCGGTCTTATCGCAAAGATGATAACCGACGTTCCCGGAGCCTCCGCTGTTCTTGAGGGCGGTATGATCTCCTATTCAAATTCGGTAAAGTATAAGGCTTTGGGCGTTTCAAGCTCTCTGCTCGACCGTCACGGCCCCTATGACCACAGAGTTGCCATACAGATGGCAGAGGGAGTTCGCCGTCTTATGGACTCAGACGTTGGTATAGGAGTAACCGGTCTTGCAGGACCCGGCGGCGGAACTGCAAAAAAGCCGGTGGGACTTGTTTATATTGCGGTATGTTATAACAAGAAGACGGAGGTCATGAAATATAAATTCGGTGAGAATCAATCGAGAGACCGTATCCGTGAGCTGACCGCGGTAAATGCATTTATCAATACTCTTAATATATTAAAAAAGGGACAAAAATAATTAACTTTTTTCAACCACTCTCTTTGGTAAGAATAGTTTAATATGATCGTTATAAAAAATGCTGACCTTTCGCCGAATGTCGGCAAGATAGTATTTTTGAAAACGCGGTGTAACCTCGGTAAAATGGGTTACACCTTTTTTAACGTATGGGAAATTGCTTTGTTTTATGCAATAATAATTCGAGTTCGTTTTTGAAATTGGGGCAGGATGCGGTACGGACCGGTACCTGATTATTTATATATACAAAATTCCTTTTTTGTATTCTTCCTTATCTGTAAAACTTTTGTTCCTGCAGATCACAATTAAAATAGCAAGCTCAGCTTTCTTATTTCCCAATATTGAAAATATATTGATTTTGGGAAACAAATGTGATATAATAACTTTGCGAGGTGATTTTCTATGAAACTGATCGAAAGAAAACAATACTTAGATAAAATGATAGGTGTTATCGGAACTCCCGATATTAAAGTCTTGACAGGTGTGAGACGTTCGGGTAAATCAAAGTTGCTCGAAGCCTTCAAAGCCTATGTGCAAAAGAACATTGCTAACGCTAATATTATTCATATCAACTTTAACCTGTCTAAGTATGACACTCTTAAGGAATATAAAGCTCTTAACGAATATATCGAAAGCAATTATGCAGAGGGCAAGGAGAATTTCGTTTTAATTGACGAGATTCAAATGTGCGATAATTTTGAGCTGTGCATAAACAATCTCCACGCAACTGAGATGTACGATATTTATATCACGGGTTCTAACGCTTTTCTGCTCAGTTCGGACTTGGCGACACTGTTTACCGGCAGAACATTTGAAATCAAGGTGTATCCGTTCTCCTTTGCCGAATATGTGCATTACTTCGGATTAACAGATAATTATACCGCTTTTGATAACTATATGCTTGAGGGCGGTATGTCCGGCTCTTATTTGTATAAAGAGCAAGAGGATAAATACGATTACATTGAAACTGTCTTTGATACGTTGATTTTAAGAGATATACGTCAAAAGTATAATATCAAAAATCCCGCTCTGATGGATCGTATTTCTCAATTCTTGATGGATAACGTGTCCAACTTGACCTCGGCAAGAAGCATTACGGACACCCTCACATCGAACAAAGATAAAATCAATCATAAAACTG
>SVQZ01000051.1 GCA_015065105.1 Oscillospiraceae bacterium
CAATTACATCTTGCAATCCTATGATGTTTTCTGTATAATATGAATTGAGCATATCCGAAACCTCCGATGAATGTTTGTCTGTCAACTTCATTCTATCAGATTTTTTCAGATATGCTCATCTTTTTTTCCTATCTGTTAGGTTTCACCCCAACATTTAGTATAGAACCTAAATAAAACAGCAGATGAACTATCTGTTCCCTGCTGTTTATATAACGTATTTATCTTGAAACCGCAAAACCGTCAACGTCCTTAAGCTGATATGTAAGATCGTTCATGTAATAAGTGAGGACAGTATCATTGATTATGCTGATCTGCTCTTCGCTTAACTGTTCAAAATTCTGATTAACATAGGTATATACGTTTACGGTGTTACCATCCTTGGTAAGGGTACCGATATTATAATGGTCGGCTTCCTCTTCCGAATTACCGAAGATTATACTGAAGCAATGAATATCCTTAATAGCATTCACACCGTAGCATCTGACCTCGTAATTGCCGTTATCCGCCTCAACAGTTTCAAATCTGACGTTTTCATTCCACTCATCATAATACTTGAACTCAACGTGAGGGGTCTCGATTTCAGCATTGGGGATATATTCCTCAACATCCTCAGGGTTAACAAATGCGTCATTCCTTGATTCCTCGCTGTCGGAAGGCTTTGGATCATTGTTTTCGGTATCCGGATCATTATCGCTATCAGAAATTACAGTTTCCTTTGCCGAAGTATCTTTGTTATCCTTAGTATTTTTCTTATTTGAACAAGCTGAAGCAGATATAAGAAGAAGCAATGCCAAAAGCAGAACGATAAATTTTTTCATATCAAACTCCTATTCATCCTTATATTCCTTTATACCCCGAAGCATAAGCCTGTAGAGATAAAGGAATTTATAATTACCTTTATATTGCTTTCTGTACTTCAGAAGATATCTGAAGCAATACAGGGAGGCGGTAAAGCTGTTTCCCAATGCTTTATATGCCGCACCCTTATCATAATAAAACTTTTCGTTATAACCCTTAAACCAGGTAGATTCCGCACTCTGGTCTATTTCTGCCAGAGCATAGGGAACACAATATATATTCAGCTTTTTGCGAAGGCAATCGTTTAAAAATATCGTATCCTCACCGGCTGAATATTTTGCTCCGCCGCCAAACTGAAGGCTGAATCTTATACCTGAATCAATAATACTCTTTCGCTTAAGAGCAATACGTGCCGCACCGAATTTAGCATAATTATGCTTCCCTGCCTTTTCCGTTTCCTTGATGACGTATCTTCTCGGCATTTTCTCTATAAGATTGAATATAAGCACGTCTGCATCGGGAAGCTCGGAAAAGCACTTTATAACAGTATCTGTATAACCATCCTCAAAGCGCATATCATCATCGGCAAGAACAAGTATATCGCCGCTTGAATTTTCAATGCTGCGGTTTCTGTTCTTCCCCACCCCGCGGTCGTCTCTGGTAATAAATTTAATTTTGTTACCGTTATGCTCAAAGCATTCGTCACAGCATCTGTCGCTTTGATTACATATGACCGCATCGGTCTGAATATTCATTTTTTCTGCTAAAGAACGGTCCTTTTGATCTACAGTTACAACTAAAGTTTCAATTTTCATTATAATTTGCAGGAAAACCCCGATAACGGGGTTTTCCATTTTTCCTTATCAGTCAATTGTTACGGTATAGAATACCTGGTTTCCGTCAGCGAACTGGGTCATAAAGGTGTAAACACCCTTTCTGTTAAGAGTTACAGACCACTTGCCGTCAACTACCTTGTTGGGCTGAATATTACTGCATCCTGCCTTCTTCATATCGGAGGAGGAGGTATATTCACCGCTGATGTAGCGAAGTACTACGAGATTATCGAGGTTAGAGAAGGTAATGGTATTTCCATCCTTTGTGCAGGTCGCAACGTCACCTCTGTTACATTCAACGTAATAGTACTTGCTGGTACCGTCATTATAACGAACAAGAACAGTATAGTTACCGTTTTCTGTAACCATATACTTCCATGTACCGTCAACGATTCTGTAGCTGTCGCTCTTAAGACCGAATACCTTGTTAGCCTTAACGTCGGCATAAACCTCGTATATACCCTTAGCAACGGTAATATCTCTTACGGAATCATCAATATCTGTTACCGTGATAATGTTCTTATTTACGGTTGTAGTAGTATCACATTCAACGGTATGACAGAATACACCGCCGTTTTCGTATCTTACGTAAACTGTATATTTACCGTCAAGCTTAACGTCATATGTGAATCTGCCTTCGGGAGTAATTCTGTAGCTGTCCTTTGTAACACGAACAACAACGTTTGCTTTTACGTCCTCATAGGTTGTATATTCGCCTCTTGAGATCCAGCAGTCTCTGATCGCATTAAGACCTTCAACTTTGATCTCCGTACCGTCAACGAATACAGTTGCATGATCGTATATCATCTTACCGTCAGCACCGAAATCATAGTATCCGGGAGTAAGACCGAGAGTGTTAGTGCTTATCCAACGTGTGGTGTTGGTTACCATCGCACCGCTGCCGGTGTTAAAGAAATAGATATCACCGTCAATCATTGTCAAGCCTTTAACAAGAACAAGATCCTTGTAATAATAAGTATAGCCTGATGATATTGTTACAAAGCCGGTCTTTACAAGCTTACCGTCAGGACCGAATCTGTAGTTACCGGAATTGATATAATCATTAGTGCCGACCCACTGAACCTTGTCGCAAAGAAGAGGACCGGAGGAGCTTGCATAGTAGTAATCGCCGTCAAGCTCATAAAGACCGCCCTTCATCTTAACACCGTCAATGGTGAAATAAAGCTTACCGTTTTCTGTAATTATCTTCTTTACACCGTTTTCGGTATCGGGTAAAAGAAGCGAGCCGTCAGCCTGAGCATAATAATAGCCTGCGGGAAGTCCGAGAGAGTTTGCGCTGACATAAACATCTGCATCGCGTCTGAGGTTTCCGTTTGCTGCATTGAAAAAATAATACTTACCGTCTATCTTCGCAAGTCCCTTGGACTTAACGTAATTTGTAAGATAATACATATTATCGCCGATTGTAATAAAGCCGTCGGATACTATGTAACCGTCGCTGTCACACCAATAAGCGCCGTCTTCAAGACCGCCCTTTGAATCAAGCGAGTCGCCAACGTAACAGCTTGCATTCTTTGTTACCTTACCCAAGGTTGCACAGAAGATCTTTCTTCCGTCATCAAGGGTAACAACACCATAAACGGTTTCACCCTTTTCGTCACACCAATAGGTCTCGCCCTGATACTCGATAAAACCGTCACAAAGACCGAGAACCGCACCTGTTTCCTCATCGAAGTGATACCAGATAGGCGGAGAGGATGTGTATATAACAGGAGCGATGCCGTAGCATACATAACCGTCCTCGTTTGCCCAAAGCGTACCTTCTTCAAGTTCAAACCATCTTGATACAAGATGTCTGCCTGCCCAGAAGTATCTGATACCTCCGGAGTACTTAACGAAGGCACCGCGTACAAGTACGCCGTTTTCATCAAATACGTATTCGAGCTTATCTACGGTATATTTACCTGTTACCATAGAATAATCATTCTTATTGAAGTAATAGTTATTTCCGTCAATAACCTGCCATCCCGAAACAAGCGCACCAAACGAAGAATAGCACTTCTTACCGTCAACGATAACGATACCCGTATATTTTGTCTGACCTTCGTTGATACCGGTTTCGCCGAAGTCATAATAATAGCCTTCAACCTTTGATATACCGTAGGTTCTATCTCCGTTTACATAGTATGCATAACCGCCGTCCTCGATAAGCCATCCGTTCTTAACGGTAGCAACGAGAGTATAGGTGTCATGGAAGGATCTGTAAACATCGCTGAAATGTCCGCCCTTTTCGCTTTCAAGATTGGGGTTAACGAAAGGATAAAGACCATAGATAGTCTGGTTTTCGGGCTTCTGAGCGAAGCTGTAAAGAGCACTTGCACGAAGATAGATATCGTAGCTGATAGTACCTGTGTTAACTGCTGTAATTCTGTTGGTGGAGCCCCAATCGATACCGGGCTTGGGAGTAAGCTTGATACCGCTTACGATACATGTAGATTCAGCAGTATCAGGGTCGATAGCAGCTGTCTGATCTATCCAGTTAAGTGTTACTGTAAGAATATTTGTATCAGGATCGTGCTCTACCTTAGAAAGCTCGAAATAATCATTTACAAGCTTAAGATCAGAGTAATCAACATCAAATTTGGGGTCAAGCTGGAGAGTAGCTTTAACCTCGGTGAGAACACTTATACGCTCTGCAAGTCCAAGAAGGAACGTCCATGCAGAAGCTCCCTCAAGGTCAGCACCGGGAAGCATAGAAGTAAGGTCGGCAAGTCTGGGAGGGATAGAAAGCTGAGTCATATCCATAGCAACAATATAATTTGTAACCATGGGATCATCGGGATCAACTATAGTATAAACAACGTCATCGCTTGTTGTGGAGTTGCTTACGGTTCTGTCCCATGCAAGCTGACGGTCACCGCCGATAGCTGAATCAAAGTCAAAGGATGCTTCACCCTGATTATAAAGGCTTACGCTGATGCTTGCAGTTACAGAGGGATCGGCAACAACGGATGCAACAATCGTTACACCCTTAAGAGCTGAATCGGGAGCCGCTGTAAAGCTGAAGCCGCTTGCAGTACCTGCTGCCGCATTACTCAAGGTGTAAGAAATATCACCTTCGTTGATCGTAACCTGCTTACCCTCATAGAGAGCAACAAGAGGAAGATCTACTGTTGAGCCGTAAACTGCAGGAATATTTGTTTTCTTAAAGTAGATCTGATCGGGAACTATGATATAAACAGTCTTAGAACCGATGATCTGACCGTCAAGAACGAGATTGATCTCAACGCTGCCGTTTCTTGAGGGTGTAAATAAACCGTCCTCGGTAATAGAACCCCAGTTAGAATTGGAAAGTGCAAAGGTTGCACCCTCGGGAATATCGGTCGCGTTACCGGTAGCAGATACGCCGGAAGCAGTTACCTGCATCGAGGAGCCTACCGTAATATAATTTGTGGGAGTCTCAAGAACCGCATGGTCAAATGCAGTAGAGCTGGGTGCGGTGGAAACCATCATAAGTGTGGTGGAAACCGAACGCATGATACCGTCAGAGGGGCTGCTGACAAGCGAAAGCTCATCGTCACCCTCCTTACGTGCAACAAAGGTGGTAGATCCGCCGCCGTCGAGGTTGATAGCTTCTACACAGCCTTCGTCAAAGAGGATCTGTGCGATTTCTTCCATAGAACCGCCGCAGGAGAAGGGCTCCTGACGTCCGTCAAGTACCATAAGAACTACCTTACCTGTTCTTGTAATACCAACAGCAGTTCTGGATGCACGGTTGATATAGTAGTTGGAGGAAGCGGTAATACAGATCTTACCGTCCTTGATAAGAGTTGTACCGAAGCCCGCGATACCGTCACGAACCTGGCCCTTATAAATTTCGTTATATTCCTTTGTAGTAGCAATAACGGGAGTACCGTCCTTAAGAATACCGAAGAAGCCGTTACTGTTGATACCGTGGTATTCGGTACCGTTCATAACAAGAAGACCGCCGGGCTCACCTGTCTGCATATTGAAGCCTGCACCGTTTGTACTTACAATAACGTTGTAGTTTTCAATATAATCGGGGCTCTCGGGATTACCGTATCTTTCCTGAGCGGCATTTGCCTGGTCAAGAACTCTTGCCATTGCCCAACCGTGCTCGGGATAAGTGTCGTTGTAGTTTGCATATACGTCAACGTCGTCTCTGGTAATATCTGCGGTAGCGGTGTAATAGGACATCTGCTTGCCGTCGGCAGAGGTAGCAAAATATCTCTTCATCGTTATACCGGGGGCAAGGTTGGAATATGTAGTTGAGAATACGTCATAGAAGTCATTCTCTATTGCATCAACATAGTCACCTGCCAAAGCGCATACATAGTCAGCAAACGCATAGCAGCAAACCTTTCTGAGGTTAGCAACGTCGATGGAGTTGATCTCCTCGGTAGATTCAAGGGTAGTTACAACGCTGTTCTTAAGATATGCATCAAGAACGGCATTACGGATATCTATACGTGTTGACTTGCCGTCAAGACGGTTGCGAAGGAAGAAATCTGCACGCTGAGCGTCAGAAAGATCCTCGGTATAATATTCAGCGAATATATTAGCAATTACTCCGCTTTCATACTCGGTATTATAGAACTTATCCATAATAGCAATAGCGTCGAAGTCGCCTCTTACGTCCTGAATATCAAAGCCGCTGTCAGCGTAATCGATGGCTACACCGTTCTCACGAACGTATGATATCTGATCCTCAAACTTGAGAGTAAGGTCAAGACCTATACGGTCAATATATGTAACAAGGTCAACGAGGTCGCCTGCCCAGCCTGCAACGTCTGCGTGATTACGGCTGTCCTTGTTGTTATACGTAATGTCCATTGTACCGATAATATGAGCAATATCCATATTATCTCCGTTGGGAATGATCATATCCTCGAGGTTCTTAAGACCGGAAACCGCAAGCAAAGGCTCGCCTTCGGGAACCTCTGCGTTGATCATATCCTCCATTTTTCTTACGTAGTTAGCAAAGCCTGTATCTTCATAGCCTGCCATGATACCCCAGGAACCGGAGGTATATTTTTCAACACCTGTACGGATATACTTGATAACAAGTGCCGCAGGATCCTTACCGGGATTCTCTTTTACGTACATAGAAGCAAGCTCTTCAAGAAGGGCAACATTCTGTACGAAGGTAGCGTAATCGTTTATAACCGGTTCTCCTAAAGCAGGAAGAACGGTAAACGTCGTGTAATCGCATCTGGAGCAGGTATAATAATCTGCCCAACCTTCTTCTGTGTAAGTGGGTCTCTTACCTTCGTTAAAAAGCAGGTCATGACCGAGTGTGTCACATTCAGAAGCAAAAGCGCTGAAGGGGATCACGGTCATAATTGTTGCAATTAACAAAAACAATGCCAAAAACCTTTTAAACTGCATGATTTATCTCCTTTTTAAATTATTTTCTTGTTTTTATTACTTTACAGGGGACCCCTGCTGCAATACTGTAGGGTGGGATCGATTTAGTAACGACCGAGCCGGCGCCGATCACCGAGCCGTCGCCGATTTCAACTCCGCCGAGGATGATAACACGGTCACCGATCCAAACGTCATTTCCGATGGTCACGGGACGTTCCTGCTCAAAGCCCTGATCCATCATCGGAATATCTACTCTGTCAAATTTATGGTTTCTCGTTATAACGGTAACGTCCTCACCCATCATAACGTGATGACCGATAGCACAGGAGCCGTATATCTTGGAATTAACGCCGAGCCCCGAATAATCACCAAGCGAAACCTTATATGAAAAGGATGCGTTTTTTTCAATATTAACCTTTTTTCCGCATTCCTTAAGCATCAGCTTACCGCAAAATCTTCTGATCGCAGTTTGTCCTAACTTAAGACCCGAATATGAGGGCGGCAGTTTTTTAGCAAAGGCATAATATATCAAAGCACCGAGCTTTCTTTTAATCATAATTACAACCCGTTATCTTATCTGATGCTTTTCGTCAATTCCTCGAAATCCATATCCTTCTGAATACCGATATATCTTTCATAAGAATTATCAAAATCAACAAGAACTGCGTGTATCTTACATTTTCTGTCCTCTGCCGAGGGCAAAGTCATATAATCTCCGTATAAGACCTTTAAAAGATCGTCATAATATGCCGAAACAGGATAATCTGCACCTTCAAAGGAAAGCTGCTTTGTTTCTGTAAACCATTCTCTCGGATAGACGCTCTTTCTGAAGCTTCTTGAAGCCGCAAAGAAGGAATGAACGTATTTTGAATTTGCGGCCTTCCTTTTCATAGCAAGCTTTTTGAAGAGCTCAAAGGGTAAAAGCTTGCATAAAGCCATAAACACTTTTTTAATTGAACTGTAAGTGATATAACCTTTTTTTGTTAGGCATTTTGCTATAACTATCTTGGATGCAAGGAACTGCAGCCTTGCAACAAGCTTGCTGTCAGAAAGATTATCACACGGAAAGATATCAATATATATTCCCTGGTGCTGTTCGCTGTCCTTCGGAATGACCTTTTCCATAAAAGCGGTATTATTCTTTCTGATCTTTGAAAAACACCCCATCCAATGCTCTGAATATTCCTTTTGCATATAATAGGTATCTGTATCAAGCTCTCTTTCTGCCGCATCAAGGAATTTATCATAATCCTCGCGGAGCATTATAACGTCAAGGTCGTCATCCCATGGAATAAATCCCTTGTGTCTGACCGCACCAAGACAGGTCCCTGCAAAAAGCATATACTTGAGTCCGTATTTTTTGCATATTCGATCAACCTCAAAAAGCATGTTGAGCTGTTCAAGCTGAAGCTTTCTAATATCGTGAGTAACATTCATAATCAATGCTTCCTTTTGAAATTTATATATGTTTATACTTTTTTAAACCAAGCAGCATATATTTAAAAATACATTTAATACTTTTACAGGGAGAAAGCTTAAGAGCTTTTCTGTAAATAATATATCTGTTTTTTGCAGCTTTGAATTTATCAAAGGAGCGTGTTCCGGGATAAACTCTGTATTCGGCAAGAACCTTTTGATCGCCTACTGCAGTCAACCCGTCCTTGAACATACTCATCCATAAAACATAATCCTCATGTGCATATTCGGAAGAAAAGCTGTATTTATCAAAATGATGCCTCTTAATAAATGCCGTAGAACAGCTTACTACGCTCTTTAAAAGCATTTTATTAAAATCGGTCTGCTTCTCAACAATAAAATCTTTACATTTTCTTATGCCGTTTTCTGAAATTATACCGTATGAACAATAAATGATATCAGCATCTGTCTCGCAGGCAAGGGCATACTGTCTTTCAAGCTTGTCCTCCCTCCAGAGATCGTCGCTGTCAAGAAATGCAACGTATTCTCCTATCGCCTTAGATAAAGCAAAATTTCTTGTTTTGGAAACACCGAGATTTTTTTCGTTTTTGAATACCTTTATCCTCGGGTCCTTTTCGGATAGATCGGACGCAATTTTATAAGTATCATCCTTGGAGCAATCGTCAACGATTATCATCTCGAAATCATCAAAGGTCTGGGAAAGGGCGGATCTTACCGTTTCAACCAATGTTTTACTTGCATTATAAGCAGGTGTAATAATACTCACCTTTGGCATAAAACGCCCCCTCTCTATATATTTGTATAATTTATCTAATTTACCCTTATACTTATTCAATTATAATATCTAACTTATTATTTGTCAACTTATAATACCGCCATTTGTACCGCTCTTAACACTATTTACTTTTATTTTACAGTTAAATAAAAAACTCTACATTTTTTCAAAAATATATAATTATAATTTGTTAATCTCTTATTAAAAAAGCGGGCGGCGGCCCGCACCGATGATCGGGCGTGAACCTTACATAAGCTTGTTTCTTCAGTACCCGAAGCGGAGCAAATTCCTATACATTATAAATGCGGTAAGTTGCCGCACCCAATTCCTCCCCGACAATTAGTGGTTAACAAAAAAATAAAAGGAAAGAAATAAAAACGGTTCTATACTAAATGTTGGGGTGAAACCTAACAGATAGGCAAAAAAAGATGAGCATATCTGAAAAAATCTGATAGAATGAAGTTGACAGACAAACATTCATCGGAGGTTTCGGATATGCTCAA
>SVQZ01000052.1 GCA_015065105.1 Oscillospiraceae bacterium
TGAGCATATCCGAAACCTCCGATGAATGTTTGTCTGTCAACTTCATTCTATCAGATTTTTTCAGATATGCTCATCTTTTTTTGCCTATCTGTTAGGTTTCACCCCAACATTTAGTATAGAACCTTAAGAAACAAGCTTATCTAAGATTCAAGCCCGATCATCGGTGCGGATTGTCGCCCGCTTTATATATAAAAACGGCTGTCAAAATGACAGCCGTTTAATATTATTTGATTAAAAACCAAGAAGCTTTGTACCTGCTGATTCAAGCTCTGATAATCTTAATTTTGCCGAGGCTTCATTTACACCGACAGCGCTTAAATACATCTTGATCTTGGGCTCTGTACCGGAAGGACGGACTATTATCGAACTGCCGTCGTTAAGCTCAAAGCCTATAACGTTTGATTTGGGAAGATCAATGTTTTTCTTTTCGCCTGATTCGATCACCGAGGTGAGCGAAGCTTCATAGTCGCTTATCTTTGCAACAGGCATTCCGTAGATATCCTTTCGCTCGTTATAACGCAGATCCTTCATTATATCCGATATTCTCTGCATACCGCTCTGACCCTCGCAGGTAAAGCTTACCTGAGAACAAACGTAACATCCGTATTTATCATAAAGCTCAATAAGTGCTTCGTACAGAGTCTTACCTATTGATTTGTAGTAAGCTGCCATTTCGCAGATAAGCATAGAGGCTACTACCGCATCCTTATCGCGTACGTAGGATCCGGCAAGATAACCGTAGCTTTCCTCAAATCCGAAGAGGAATTTGTTTTCCTCGCCCTTTTCTTCGAGAATAGCTATCTGCTCACCTATAAACTTGAAGCCGGTCAGTACGCTGATAAGCTCGATTCCGAAATCATCGGCAATTTTTTGTGCAAGCTCTGTGGTTACTATGGTCTTTATTGCGATTGCTCCTTCGGGAAGAGATGAACTTTCCTTCTTGATTTTTAAAATATAATACAAGAGCAGAGCGCCTACCTCGTTACCGGTAAAGAGTCTGTAGTCACCGTTTACGGGAGCGGCAATTCCCACACGGTCGCAGTCGGGGTCGGTTGCAAGAAGAAGGTCGGGCTTGATCTCGTCCGCTAACTTAAGAGCGCATTCAAACGCCTGTCTTATCTCGGGATTGGGATAGGGCGCGGTAGGGAAGTTACCGTCAGGCTTTTCCTGCTCGGGTACTACCGTAACAGTGTCGATGCCTATTTTCTTTAATATAACACGAACAGGCTTGTTACCGCTGCCGTGAAGCGGAGTGTATATTACTTTAAGATCGCTTACGTCAAGAGTCTTTGATACCCTCTGCTCTTCGACCTTTGAAAGATATGCTTCTATAACGCCGCCGTCTATATACTCGATCATACCGTCGCTTACAGCCTTGTCGTAATCGGTATTTTTGACCCCGTCGAAAATATCTACCTTATCCATTATAGAAAGAACGTATTCAGCCGCTTCAAGGCAAAGCTGACATCCGTCGGGACCGTATGCCTTATAGCCGTTATACTTTGCGGGATTATGACTTGCGGTTATAACGATACCCGCGTCACACTTTAGCTCGCGTACCGCAAAGGAAAGCATTGGAGTAGGCATTAGCTCTGAATATATATATACGTGCACTCCGTTTGCGGCAAGAATGGATGCCGCTCTCTTTGCAAAAACGTCAGACTTTATACGGCTGTCATATGCTATTGCAACAGAGGGTGAGCTGTTCTGTGAAAGCACGTATTCCGCGATTCCCTGAGTCGCTTTGCCGACTGTATAAATGTTCATTCTGTTCGTTCCGGTACCTATAACTCCGCGCAGTCCTCCCGTACCGAATTCAAGGTCCTTGTAGAATGCTTCGGAGATCTTTTCTTCATCTCCCTTTATAGCCTTCAATTCTTCGATCAGATCGTTATCTTCTGTGGCTTTTTCACACCAAAGTAAATATTTTTCGTTTGTCATTTTAATTCCCCCGAGTTTAGGTTAATAATATTATAATACTTTATTTTATTGTCAAAGTCAACCGAATTATAATTATTAAGAGTAAAAAAATTATTGAAATAATAAAAACAATTAAAAGTTTCAAAATTCTATTGACAAAAATTAAGAGCAATGCTATAATAATTACGATTTCATGAACAAAATATAAATCAAAATTCAATAATGTTTGAATATAATGAGGTGCATAATGCGAAAACTAATTTCGGCAATATTAAGCTTTACGCTCCTTATAGCTATGACAGTTACAGTGTGTTCTGCAAACGGCAAAGAGTATCTGCAGAAAATGACAGAAGATTATAAGAATGAGCAGGAGGCAGTAAAGCTTGCAGTTGAGGATGGCTATAGCTTGTGGGAAAAATATCTCGGAGACGATCCCGCGTGTATCGACTTTGATCTGATGTATCAATGCTACGATCTGTACAACAACGATATCGTCGAAGCCTATAAAGCAAATGGCAGTTTTTCTGATATTATTTCCGATAATTACGTGTGGATAGTACCTTGCTTTGATAAAAACAGCGAGGTAGAGGTAGCTCCTATCGAGAACAGCGAATACGGCTGGAAGATAAGAAAAGGCGATAAGCTTGAAAATCACAGTAATATGTCGAATCTCGATATTAAGAATAATATCGACGTTATATTCGATAGGTATCCCGATACCGACTTTGACAGCATACGTGTTATAAGATGTAATTCAAAATACGACTTTAAGCTTATATATTTCACCTCAGGCAACGAAGAATACGTTTATCCCTATTTTTATACCGAAAATCCCAAATGGGCAAAATCGGGTGAGATTTATACTGCCGCTAATTTTATTGCAAAGATCAAAGAAAACTACGGTGAAAATAACAATGAGACTCAGGGAGGCTTTGCTCCTTTTGTGAAGGGTAATATCGATTATATAATAATCGCCAGTGCCGCCGTTCTCGTTGCTTTGGTTACAACCGGAATAGTTATTAAGATTAAAAGAAAAAAGAATGAGGCTGTCTGACCGGCAGTCTCATTTTTTTATTTTATAGGAAATTGCTTCATTTCGTGTAAGCTGTTTGCACCAAGGAATGGAGCGGGATCCGGTGCGCCCGGCGGCGCTTTCTCTTTAGAGAGAAAGGTTAGTTGGTTATCAAGAAAAGACGTATGTAAAATAAATGTGAAAATATGTGATATTGGTGTTAAAATTAACAAAAATATCGATAATCCACCTTGACTTTATCTTAATATAGTGGTATTATATATCCTGAAGAAATGTGAGTTTTCACATTTTAAAATATCATCAAAAAGGTGGTTTAAACAATGAATGTTTCCTCGAGGAGAGAGGTTATACGTACTCTTTTGGGTACAAAACCGTTTATCTCACTTGAAGAGTTGACGGCGGCATTCCCCGAGGTTTCGCAGATGACACTTCGCCGTGATATCGAGTATTTTGAAAAGCAGGGCGAAGCGATAAAGGTCAGGGGCGGAGCGCGTTCAATGAAATTTATTACTACCTCTATGGAGGATTCCTTTTTCAAGCGTTTGCACGAAAACATATATACCAAGGAAAACCTTGCTATGGAGGCTGTGAAATTGATTGAAACGGGGCGCTCGGTGTTTCTTGATTCGGGAACTACGATGCTAACTCTTGCATCCCTTTTGCCCGATGAGAGATTTACCGTTATAACAACGGGACCGAATGTTGCTCTTGAGATCATCAAAAAACGTAAGCCTATTGTAAATATTGTAGGCGGTATGCTGAACCGTGACAATATTTCGGTTGTTGGAAATAAGGCGACCGAGTTTATTGATTCTATCAATATTGACATTGCGTTTATCGTTCCGTCAGGAGTATCTGCGGACGGGCTTACAGGCGGTAATTATACCGAATGCGAGATCAAAAAGAAGGTTATAGAAAAGGCACACAAGGTAGTGGCTCTTATCAACCTTTCAAAGATGAATAAGATACTTCCTTATAACGTTTGTTCGTTGGATGACGTTGACGTTCTCATAACGGACAGAAAACCGCCTGCCGATATGGCGCAGCGTTTAAATAACGGCAAAACAGAAATAATAATAACACAATAAATCTTAGGAGGAAAACAAATGGCAACATTAGTTATTATGCCAAGACAGGGACAGAGCGTTGAAAGCTGTGTCATCACCGAGTGGGTGAAGAAGGTTGGCGATAAGGTTAATGTAGGAGACACTCTTTTCTCTTACGAGACCGACAAGTCCAGCTTTGAAGAGGCCGCACAGGTTGAAGGTACACTTTTGGCAGTTTTCTGCGAAGACGGCGACGACGTACCCTGCCTCGATCCGGTATGCGTTATCGGTAACGAAGGCGAGGATTTCTCTGACCTTGTACCCAAGAAGGAGGAGGCAGCAGCTCCCGAAGCACCTGCTGCAGTTGAAGAAAAGGCAGCTCCCGCACCTACCGCAGCTCCCGTTGCAGAGGCGCAGGCTACCGAAAACAAGGACGGCTTCATCCGTATATCTCCCAGAGCTCGCCACCTTGCAGAGCAGACCGATGCTGATCTTTCAAGAGCAGTTCCCACCGGCCCCATGGGCAGAATTATAGAGCGAGACGTTAATACACTTCTTGATAAGGGCTACCTTATCGGTACCGCTCCTGCAGAAGAAGCAGCTGCAGCTCCCGCAGCGGCAGAAGCAGCACCCGCTCCCGAATATGTTGATGAAAAGCTCTCCAACATCCGTAAGGTTATTGCTAAATCCATGCATGCATCTCTTTCCGGTATGGCTCAGCTTACTCTTAACACATCCTTTGATGCTACCCAGATCATGGCATTCCGTGCATCTCTCAAGGCTAATGCAGAAAAGCTCGGTATGAACAATATTACATTGAACGATATGGTTCTCTTTGCGGTTGCAAAGACCTTAAAGAACCACAGAGATCTCAATGCTCACTATCTTGATGCTGAGGATAAGATGAGATTCTTCACAGACGTTCATCTCGGTATCGCTTGCGATACTCCCAGAGGACTTCTTGTTCCCACAGTATTCAATGCAAACAAGCTTTCTCTTAACGAGCTCGCAGCGGCTTCCAAGGCTGTTATCGGCGATGCAAAGAACGGTTCTATCAGCCCCGACAAGCTTAAGGGCGCATCCTTCACCGTTACAAATCTCGGTGCTATGGGTATTGAAAGCTTTACACCCGTTGTTAATCCTCCCCAGACCGGTATTCTCGGTGTTGGTACTATCATGCGCCGCGTAAAGAACGTTGGCGGAAACGACGTATTCTACGATGCAATGGGTCTCTCTCTCACCTTCGACCACAGAGCTCTTGACGGTGCTCCTGCAGCTAAGTTCTTAAAGGAACTCTGCAACAACCTCGAGAACTTCAATCTCTTGTTGGCTAAGTAATAGGAGGAATATTCAATGAGTTACGATCTTATCGTATTGGGCGGCGGCCCTGCAGGCTATAATGCCGCAGAAAAAGCTGCTCATGCAGGACTTAAGACTCTCTGTATCGAGGGCAGAAGCCTCGGCGGAGTTTGCCTGAATGAAGGCTGTGTTCCTACCAAGACACTTCTTTATTCAGCAAAGATATTTGATTATGCAAAGCACGGCGCTGAATACGGCGTAAACTTTGCAGGCGCAACCATCGATCACGAAAAGGTTATCGAAAGAAAGGGAAGAGTCGTTAAGATGCTCGTTGGCGGTATCGGCGCAACCTTAAAGAAGGCCGGCGTTGATGTTGTTATGGAAAACGGTGTTATTCAGGGCAGAAGCGCTGAAGGCTTCACCGTTAAAGCAGGCGACAAGGAGTACGTTGGTAAGAAGCTTCTTATCTGTACAGGCTCTACCGCAGCAGTTCCCCCCATTCCCGGACTCCGTGAAGCCGTTGCAAGCGGCTTTGCGGTAACCAACCGCGAGATCCTTGATATGACCAAGGTTCCCGAAAAATTCGTAGTTATCGGCGGCGGTGTTATCGGTCTTGAAATGGCTTCCTATTTCAATTCCATCGGTTCCAAGGTGACCGTGATCGAAATGCTCGATCATATCGCAGGTCCCACCGACCGCGAAATTTCCAATATCCTTCAGAAGAACTACAAGAAGAAGGGCGTAGAGTTCCTTTTGGGCTGTGCAGTTAAATCTGTTGGTACAGACAGCGTAACCTATGAAAAGGACGGCAAGGAATTCACCGTTCCCGCCGATTGCGTGCTCGTTTCCATCGGCCGCCGTGCCATGACACAGGGTATCGGTCTTGAAAACATCGGTGTTATCACAGAGCGCGGTGCTATCGTTACCGATGACCAGATGAGAACAAACGTAGCCGGTGTTTGGGCGGCAGGTGACGTAAACGGCAAGTCCATGCTTGCTCACACTGCTTACCGTGAAGGTGAAGTTGCAGTTAACAACATGGTTGGCAAGAAGGATATTATGCACTACAACTCCATCCCCGCAGTTATATATACCAACCCCGAGGTTGCTTCTGTCGGTGAAACAGAAGAGACCATCAAGGCGAAGGGTCTTGATGCTAAGGTACAGAGCTTTACCCTTAAGTACAGCGGCAGATATATTGCCGAAAACGAGGGCGGCGACGGTATCGTTAAGATCATTATCGGCAAGGAGCACAGAAATATCCTCGGCGTTCATATGATCGGTAACTATGCATCCGAGATCATCTACGGTGCGGCAATGATGGTTGAAAAGCAGATGAGAGTTGAAAACGTTCAGAAGATGGTATTCCCGCATCCTTCGGTTTGCGAAGTTATCCGTGAAGGTCTCTTCCAGATCTAATCGGCGGCGGACCCGGTCCGCAGCGAATGCTCGGGTATGAAGTTGGATGAAATTTATAACCTTGTGCCCGAAATAATATCAGAATAAAATTTAAAAGAAATAAATTAAAATAAGGAGTATTTACTATGCCTAAGAGTCAATATGTAGATCCCAATAAGGTCTTTGAGCCCGGTTTTATTACTTTCCAGGATATTCCCGTAAACCAGTATAAGAAGACTTTTGCTGAGGAAAAGAAGCTTTATACAAAGGACGATATGCTCAGAATTTACCGCGATATGAGAATTATCCGTGAATTCGAGACCATGCTTAACGAAATCAAGACAAAGTCTGCTTACAACGGTGTTGAATATAACAACCCCGGCCCTGCTCACCTTTCTCTCGGTCAGGAAGCTTCTGCAGTTGGTGAAGCTTACGCTCTTGATATCAACGACCTTACCTTCGGTTCTCACCGTTCTCACGGTGAAATCCTTGCAAAGGGTCTCTCCTCTATCCACAAGCTCGACGATGAAGAGCTTTATGACATCATGAAGGAATTCCTCGGCGGTTCCGTTCTTAATGTTGTTGAAGGCAAGATGGCAGCTCATGAAAGCATTAAGGAGCTTGCTATTGACTTCCTTCTCTACGGTGCACTTGCAGAAGTATTTGCAAGAACCACAGGCTTCAACAGAGGTCTGGGCGGTTCCATGCACGCATTCTTCATTCCCTTCGGTATCATGCCCAACAACGCGATCGTTGGCGGTGCGGCTCCCGTTGCACTCGGTGCGGCTCTTTATAAGAGAGCAAACAAGAAGAAGGGTATCGTTGTTGCAAACTTCGGTGACGGTGCTTGCGGCAGAGGTCCTGTTCTTGAAGCATTCAACATGGCTTCCATGGACCAGATCAAGCAGCTTTGGGGCAAGGACGGCGTTAACGGTGACGGCGGTCTTCCCATCCTCTTCAACGTATTCAATAACTTCTACGGCATGGGCGGTCAGACCCGCGGCGAAACAATGGGTTACGATATGGTTGCACGTCTCGGTGCAGGTGTTAACCCCCAGCAGATGCACGCAGAAAGAGTAAACGGTTACGATCCTCTCGCAGTTATCGACGCAGTTACCAGAAAGAAGGAGCTTCTTATCAACGGTGACGGTCCTGCGCTTCTCGACGTTGTAACCTACAGAACAACAGGTCACTCTCCTTCCGACTCCTCTACCTACAGAACACAGGAAGAGATCGACGCTTGGAAGGCAGCAGATCCTATCGCAGCATACAAGGCAAAACTTATCAAGGGTAAGATGGCAACAGAAAACGACTTCGCAGCTATCGACGACGTTATTGTTAAGCGTATGACCGAGATCTGCAAGCTCGCTATCAATGACGAGATCTCTCCCAGAATGGATATGGACAAGGATCCCGATGCTATTGCTAACATCATGTTCTCCAATCAGCACGTTAAGTCCATGGATGAGACCAGAGAGCCCGAGGTTCTCGCTCCCAAGGAAGAGAGCCCCAGAGTTAAGGCTATCAAGAATAAGGTAAGAACTCACTACGATGCAAACGGCAAGCCCGTAGCTAAGGCAAAGGTTTACCAGGTTCGTGACGGTCTCTTCGAGGCTATCGTTGATAAGTTCTACGAAGACCCCACCCTTATCGCATACGGTGAAGACAACCGTGACTGGGGCGGCGCATACGCAGTTTACAGAGGTTTGACCGAGGTTATTCCTTATCACAGATTCTTCAACTCACCCATTTCCGAAGCAGCTATCGTTGGTTCTGCAGTTGGTTATGCAATGAGCGGCGGTCGTGTTATCGTTGAGCTTATGTACGCTGACTTTATCGGTTGTGCAGGCGACGAGATCTTCAACCAGGTTGCTAAGTGGCAGTCCATGTCTGCAGGTATCCTTAAGATGCCTATCGTTATCCGTGTATCCGTTGGTTCCAAGTATGGTGCTCAGCATAGCCAGGACTGGACAGCTCTTACTGCTCATATCCCCGGCTTGAAGGTTGTATTCCCCTCCACTCCTTACGATGCTAAGGGTCTTATGAATGCAGCTCTTAACGGTACCGACCCTGTTGTATTCTTCGAGTCTCAGAGAGTTTACGACTTCGGCGAAATGTTCCACGAAGGCGGCGTTCCCACCGAGTACTTCGAGGTTGAAATGGGCGATCCCGACGTTAAGCGCGAAGGTAAGGATATCACGATCCTCACCGTTGGTGCTACTCTCTACAGAGCACTCGACGCAGCTAAGGAACTCCAGGATAAGTACGGTATCTCTGCAGAAGTTATCGACAGCCGTTCCATCGTTCCTTTCAACTACGATAAGGTTGTTGAGTCTGTTAAGAAGACCGGTAAGATCATCATCGTTGGTGACGCTTGCGAACGCGGCTCCGTAATGAAGGATATGGCAGCTAACATCAATGAGTTCTGCTTCGATTACCTCGACGCTCCCGCTATAGCGCTTGGCTCCAGAAACTGGATCACTCCCGCATACGAGCTCGAAAAGTACTTCTTCCCTCAGGCTGATACCATCATCGACGCTATTCATGAAAAGATCATGCCCATTCCCGGCCATGTTTCCACTCATGATGTAAGCGACCTTGAGAAGATCGCAAGATCCAAGAAGGGACTTTAAGCAGCATGATGCTGCACCCAAGCTTCGGGTGTGGCAAACACAGGTGATTTAATATTAAATTGCCCGAAATAACGATATAAAATGCCTCCCGAATCGGGAGGCATTTCAGACTGTCGAAAAAGTCGGTCGGACGTGTGAAATAATATTTTATAATAGTTGTTTGCTCCACTTTATAAATACTAAAATTTACATTTTATTCTCCGCATATAGCTGAATAAGTATTCAAAAGCACCGTAAACATTGAGTTCA
>SVQZ01000016.1 GCA_015065105.1 Oscillospiraceae bacterium
ATACTATTTTGATACTAAAAAATTAAACAAAGCAAAAGAATATGGAGATTTGAGAGAAAAAATTTGAATATTTCCATAAAATACTAAACAAATTTGTTTAGTATTAGAAAAACTTTGCCGAGTGGGAATAATACCAAATATCCCCGAATACCCCATTTATTCTAAAAAGAACAAAATTTAATATTCTTTCAAATAATAAAAAATATGCCTTTTACGATTTATTTCGTAAAGGGCATATTGCTTTTGCAAAAGAAAAATGGTATAATTCTGTTACAACAATATTTTCATATAAACAGTATAAAGGAGTAAAAAATGATCGATTTTAAAAATGGAAGCTTTTTCAAACTAAAGCCTGTAGATGCTAACACTTATTCAAGCATACTCACACCTATGTTTGTGAGTGACGAAAACATAATTGCAACATTTAAAGGTGTAAGAGACGGTGTTGTTTTTACAAACAAAAGAATTATTGCTATAAATGTACAGGGATTAACAGGTGCCAAAAAGGACTTTACCTTTTTACCTTATAGCAAGATACAGGCATTTTCCGTTGAAACTGCAGGGGTTTTTGATTTGGACAGCGAACTTGAAATATGGTTTTCGGGTTTAGGAAAAGTAAGGTTTGAATTTGTTAGCAAGGCTAACGTTTCTGAAATATGCAAAATGATTTCGGAAAGAGTATTATAATATTTTAAGGAGATATTATGATGGCTTCAATTTATGAGCAAACAAAATCAGCAATCTCCGAGCTTTGTGATAAGGCTAAGCTTACGAAAGGGAGTATGGTTGTTGTAGGCTGTTCCACAAGTGAGGTAGTAGGCGCAAGGATAGGAACAGATTCGAACCCTGATGTAGCAGGAGAGATATTCAAGGCCCTTGATGACTATACAAAAAGCAAAGGGATCTTCCTTTCAATACAGTGCTGTGAGCACCTTAACCGCGCTATAGTTACCGAGCGCAAGGCAGTTCCTTTTTCTGAAACGGTCAACGTTATTCCCATGCCCAAGGCAGGAGGCTCTCTTGCGACCAAAGCATATGAAGGCTTTGAAGAGCCTGTGGTTCTTGAAGAGATCAAGGCGGACGCGGGAATGGATATCGGTTTTACCCTTATTGGTATGCATCTTAAAAGGGTAGCGGTACCCTTGCGTTTGGAGAATAACAGGATCGGAGAGGCTTTAGTCGTTGCCGCCCGTACACGTCCGAAATTCATCGGCGGTATCAGAGCGGTTTATAATGAAGAGCTTTTGTAAAGACCGAATTTTATAAAACGATACCCCAACACCGTATATATTAGATTAAATAATGCTTTAGGAGAACAAAATGCTTAAAAGAACAGTTCTGATTTTACTTTCCGCTATATTGATTCTTTCGTTTTGCAGCTGTTTGAAGGTTTCGAATCTTGTGAAAAAGGAAGATAAGGTCATAGTTGAAGCAACGTTATACGTTTTAAAAGATCGTGATTCTGCAGATGACGAGCAAAAGTTTGACGTTATTATAAAGGATTTGAAACATCTTTTTACATCAAATTCTTTCCTGCAAAAGGTATCTGAAAGAATAAAAGATGAAAATAATCTGGATATAACCGTTGAAGAATTAAGAAAATGTGTAAATTATTCCAATCCTGAAGATACACGAATAATTAGAGTGATTTGTGAGAACGAAATTGAAAGCGTGGCTATGGTTATAGCTACTATTCTATGCGATGAGACGTCGGATTTTGCAAAAGAAGCTATGGGCTATGATATAATTGAACTCTTTGAAGCTCCTTCGGTAGTTGAAAATAATTGATCTGACGAAAATCAGTTTCTGTTACTATACCTGTATTTATTGTCTCTATGGTGATATTTTTGAGGTATAATGGGTATAGGTATCAAAGATGAGTTTTTTATAGAGCTTGTAACGGTAAATTTGATATTTGAAAGCATTAAAAAGAATGAGGATCCCGCAATTTGCGGGATTTTTTCATTTTCTACTTGACAAAAACGATACCTCGTGATATGATGTATTACATGAGAGGAGGTATTATATGGACGTTCAATTAAAAAGAGGCATTCTTGACGTATGCGTTTTAGCTGCCATAAAGAATGAGGATTCGTACGGATACAAGATAATAAAAGATCTGAAACCTTATATCGAGCTTTCCGAATCAACCTTATATACGATATTAAAACGTCTCGAAGCGGCAGATATGCTGACGGTACGTACCGCAGAGCACGGCGGCAGGCTCCGAAAGTATTATCATATTACCGTAGAAGGAACAGAGCGTATAGAAGAATTCAAGGAAGAATGGAAGGAAGTAATGTCTATATATCAATTTGTAACAAAGGAGGATGGGATAAATGACTAAAAAAGAATTTCTTTGTGAGTTAGAAGAAGCTCTTTCGGGAATACCAAAGGAAGAAAGAGAAGAAAGGCTTAATTTTTACGGTGAAATGATAGATGACAGAATAGAAGAGGGGATTTCCGAGGAAGAGGCTGTGTCCGATCTTGGAACGGTTGACGAGGTTGTATGGCAGATCATAGACGAAATCCCCCTTACAAAAATTGCAAAGGAGAAAATGAAACCCAAAAGAAAGCTTAAGGCTTGGGAGATCGTTCTTTTAGCAGTTGGCTCCCCTCTTTGGCTGTCTCTGTTGATTGCAGCCTTTGCCGTCATCTTTTCTCTTTACGTTTCGCTCTGGGCCGTGGCAGTTTCATTGTGGGCAGCATTTGGATCTGTTGTTGCAAGCGGCTTTGGAGGTATTATTGGTGGAGGAATACTTGTTGTCGGCGGTGAAGTCCCTTCGGGTATTGCTCTTATAGCCGCGGCTTTGGTATGCCTTGGCTTATCCGTATTTTTCTTCTTTGGATGTAAGGCGTTAACAAAGGGAAGTGTAGTGCTTGCAAAAAAGACCGTGTTGGGAATTAAAAAAGCATTTGTTAAAAAGGAGGAAGCGTAATGAACGGCAAAATGAAAATATGGTTTATTATCGGAGCCTCTCTTATATTGATAGGCTGTATAATGTTTGGAGGAGTAATGATGAAGCTTGATTGGAATTTTAAAAAGTTAAGTACAGTCAAATACGAAACGAATACTTATGAAATAGCCGATGAATTTAAGGAGATTCAGGTTGAAACCGATACCGCAGACGTTGTTTTTATGCCTTCTGATAATGAAACCGCTAAAGTTATTTGTTATGAAGAGACAAATGAAAAGCATTCTGTTTGGACTAAGGATTCTGTTCTTAATATAAAATTGGTCGATAAGAAAAAATGGTATCATAATATCGGTATAAATTTCGCTTCTGCTAAGATCACGGTATATTTACCGGTAAAGGAATACGGTGAACTTTCGGTTAAAGCAGATACGGGAGATATTGATATTCCCGAGGAGTTTAGCTTTAAAGATATCAACGTTAAGGTAAGTACAGGTGATATAAAAAACTATGCCAGTGCCGAAAAGAATGTTAAGTTAACTGCAAGCACAGGCAAAGTGTTCGTTAAAAAGACATCCTGCACTTCGCTTGACATTAAGACCTCTACAGGTAAAATAACAGTTGATTCGGTTGACTGTAAGGAGGATGTAGAGCTTAAGGTCAGTACAGGGAAAACAAATCTTACAGATCTTAAATGTAATGATCTTACCTCAAAAGGTACAACCGGTGATCTTATTATGGAAAACGTTGTTGCAGAGGGTATTTTTAATATCGTAAGGAACACCGGTGACGTTAAATTTGAGTCCTGCGACGCTTCCGAAATAAACGTTGAGACCACAACGGGTAACGTTAAAGGAAGTCTTCTTTCCGACAAAGTTTATATAGTAAATACCGATACGGGAAGGATAGAGGTTCCTAAAACCGTAACCGGAGGTAAATGTGAGATTTCCACCGATACGGGTGATATAAAGATAACGGTTGATTAAGGAAATCCTGCAAATCTGCAGGATTTCTTGCTTTTATAGTGAAAATATGCTAAAATGAGTCAACAAATCTATTCGGAGAATATTATGGAATACAGAAAATTAGGCAGGACGGGTATAACGGTAAGCGAGATATCCCTCGGTTGCGAGCATCTGCAGGGAAAGGACTATGAAACCGTTAAAAGCGTCATAGACACAGCGATAGAAGAGGGTATAAATTTCCTTGACGTTTTTATGAGCGAGCCGAATGTGCGGACAAATATCGGAAGGGCGCTTGAAGGCCGCCGTGAAGGGGTTGCGATCCAGGGACATATAGGAGCCTGCTGGGTCGGCGGACAGTATAAGGTGAGCCGTGATATAACTGAATGCACCAAGGCCTTTGAGGATCTTCTGGCACGCCTGCAGACCGATTATATAGACGTTGGATTTATACATTTTGTTGATAAAGAGACCGATTGGGACACTCTTTTGGAAAGCGAAATGATGAAGTACGTGCTCTCCTTAAAGGAGAACGGAGTGATCCGTGCTATAGGTATGAGCTCCCATGATCCCGTAACGGCAAAAAAGGCTGTTGAAACGGGAATGATCGACGTCCTGATGTTTTCTCTTAACCCCGCCTACGATCTTGTACCTAAGGGGAGAGATATGACCGAGATATTCAATGAGGTCATAGAGGGTAAAAAACAGGATTATTCAAATCTCACACTTGAAAACGCCCGTGCCGAGCTTTACCGTGCCTGCGAGGAAAAGGGTGTTGCCATAACGGTAATGAAAGCTCTCGCAATGGGTACTCTGCTTTCTGAAAAACGTTCACCCTTAGGTGTTGCCATGACCGAGGCTCAATGTATAAATTACGCTCTTACCCGTCCCGCAGTTGCGGCGGTAATGGTGGGTATGCAAACCCCGAGTGAGGTGAAAAGTGCTGTTGAATATTATTCACTTCCCGAAGATGAAAAGGATCACAGCCGGGTATTGGGATCTCTCGGAATGTTTAATGCATCCGGCAGATGTATGTACTGTAATCATTGTCTGCCTTGTCCTTCGAAAATAGATATTGCCGCTGTAAACAAATATCTGGATCTTGTAGAGCTTGATAAAAGACCGGCAGAGAGTGTAAGAGAGCATTATTTTGCTCTTAAGAATACCGCCCAACACTGTATTAAATGCGGAATCTGTGAAAGCCGTTGTCCCTTTGGGGTCAAGGTAATACAAAGAATGGAAAAAGCCGTTGGCATATTTTCGATTAAATAGAATAAAACTCCGAGTGTATTTACACTCGGAGTTACTTTATTTGAGTTCCTTGCGTAACAGCTTACCGTTATAGCTTCTCGGTATCTTCTCTGTTTCAACAATATACACAGGGACTTTATAAGGCTCCAGCCTTGATGCGATAAAAGAACGAATCTTTATAGAATCGAACTCCTCTCCCCGCTTCATTTGAACGAATAGCTTAGGCACAAAGCCCTTTGCACTGTCCTCAACGGGAATGCACCCGCAGTCCGCTATAGAAGGGAAGAGCTTTGCGGTACTTTCGATCTCTTCGGGAGATACCTTATTACCGCCGACGTTTATAACGTCACCCTTACGGCCGAGAAGGATAACCTCGCCATCTTCGTCAATATAACCTATATCGTTGGAATAGATTATGCCGTTTTCAAGAACTGATTCGGTTTCTTCCTTATCCTGCCAATACCCGAGCATATTCATATCGCCCTTTGTTGCTATAATGCCTGTATTTGCTTCGGAGGAAGATATCGGCTCACGGTCGTCGTTTACTATAATAAATTCAGTATTACAGGTAGGCTTACCTATACAACCTGCTTTGGGTGTAACGGTATTGAAATTATATAAACAGGTACAACCGCTTTCTGTACTGCCGTAGAAATTGTAGAGTCGCGTATTGGGTAAAAGCTCGGAAAGTCTTGCTTTATCCTGCTCGGGCATGGGAGCGGCTCCGAACTGTATATAGCGCAGCTTATCCTTGTAATCGGCAAGCTTGTTTTTTGAAAGCTTTATAACAACCGATGCCGCCGCAGGCACAAGGTCTATGGCGGTGACACCGTATCTGTCCATATTATCGAAGAAAAGCTTCATATTCATAACGCTTCCGAGAATTACTACCGAACAGCCGTTATACATATTTGCATAATAACGGCGCAGACCGTGGGAATGGTTCATGGGGGAGGGTATCATCTCCACGTTATCCTTTTCCATTTCAACACCGTACATAACGTTTTGCGCCAATGCAATATCGTTTTTGTGGGTAAGAATTATACCCTTTTCCTTGCCTGTTGTACCTGTACTGAAAAGTATCTCGCTTACATCGTCAGAGCCGGGAAGCCCGGTTACCTCCATAGGTCGGGCAGCATTAAAGCATTCAAGAAGTCCTTCGTATGTAATGCAGGTAAAATCGGAAAGCAAGGGGTCCTTTACCGAGATGATCATTTTTGCATTTGTCTTCTTTGCAAAAAGACCGATCTTTGAAGAGCCGCAGTTATGCTCAACGGGAACGAATATTGCGCCGATAAGCTGAAGTGCCAGCTCTATTGCCAGATATTCAATGCTCTGGCAAGCTTCTGTAACAACGTAATCGCCCTTTTTTATACCCCTTTCGGCAAGGCATGATGCATATTTTTTTACCGTATCTGCATATTCCGAATAGGTAAGAGCTGATCTGTCGTCTGCAATACAGAGCTTGTCAGGGGTGATATCGGCATAATAAAGGACAGCCGATAAAACAGAATCAAACATTTTGGTCTCCTTAGGATAAGCATTCAAACCCAAACTCCGTTTTGGGAAGGCGTATTTCCGCTTATCCATTGTTAAAATACTCGGAAATACATAAAGTATTTCCTGCGTTTTTGCCTCGACTGAACAAAAATCCGCTCTTCCTAAAATCTTCGACCGCAAAGCGATGAGATTTTGAGGGATTTTTGTTTTGATCGTGCGAAGTAATGCTTGCCGACTTGCAAGCGCGAGTAAAGCGAAAAGCACAAAATATCACGCTTTGCGGCGGGTTCGGGCTTGAATTTTCACCCTAAGTCGTACTGAATAAAGGCCAGAACTTAAGCATAACGTAAGCGGTAACACTCATGAGAGCTATTACAACTACAGTTATGGGCATACCCTTTTTCAGCATATATTTCGGCTCTAAGCCGTAGCCGACGGGAATGGCACGGATAGAGGTAGGAAGCATATAAGAAAGGTTAACACCGATAGATGCTATATAGATATAGGGAACGGGATTTTCTCCTATTCCGTTTACTATACTCAGTACTATAGGCATTGCAACTGCCGCTGTTGCGGTATTACTCGTTACGTCGGAAAGAAGGAGGGTGAGGGCTACGATAACAAGAATTAAAACGAAGCCTCCCGAAAAATCGGCATTTGCGACCATATTGCCGATAGCTTTTGCAGCACCGCTTCCGTTAATAAGCGTACCGAGGGCAAGACCGCCTGCGAAAACGTAAATTAGATCCCATACGATCTTTTTCTGAGTAGTACCCCAGCGCATAAGGCGCTCTCCGTTCGATTTGGTTATAAAGAAAGATAGGATTGCACAAATAATAAATACATATGCGGGCTTAAGTCCGGGGAGAAGCTCTTGATAGAACTGACGGGTAAAGGAAAGAAGGGTAGCGAGTAAAAAGAGGAATAACGACCACTTTTCTTCCTTTGACATCTTGGGCATGGAAGCATACTGCTGCTTGAAGTATTCTCTTGAGCCGCCAAGCTCGTCCGTCTTTTTACAGCCGATAAGAAGCATGATAATATTGCTTATCACCAAAATGACCATTATGGGAAGGAATCTTATAACCCATTCAATATACATGAATTCCTCTCCCGTTACCTGCTCAAGATAATCAACGGTCACAAGATTCATAGCACCGCCCAGCGGTGAAGCAAGACCGCCGACACCGGTGGCGTAAGCAATGGTAAGGAGTATAAGCGAGCCCATACGGCTCTTTGATATATCCTTTTCTCCAACGTAACGGAGCATTGAAACGGCAATGGGAGTCATAGCCGCACAAACCACGGCATTGGGTAAAACTGCTGAAAGAATGGTACAAAGCACGAACCAGAATACTATCTGACGGCGAAGCTTACTTCCCACAAGGGAAAGAAACTTTGCGGCAATTCTTCTGTCAAGACCGGTCTCCTCCCAGGAGGCGGTAAGAATTGAGGCTCCCAATAAGAGCAGGATCGTTTCGGATGCATAGTTTGCGATGACCGCAGACATATCGGTAATACAGAATAACGCATTGAGAGCAATGGGTAAAAAGGCTGTTACGGCATAGTCAACCGCTCCTGTTATCCACCAGAATGCCATCCATGCAACCGCGCCTACAGCGGCACAGCCCTCACGGGAACCGAATACCGATGCGGGTATCAAGAGATAACAAAGGGCAAAAAGCAACGGGCCGATAAATATTAAGATCAAATTATTCTTTTTCTTCATGAGAGCTCCTCTATCATGTTCCACATTGCTTCAACCGATTCGAAATATGCGGGCTGGATATATTCCATTGTAACGGAAATATCAAACATATCTTCGATCTCGGAAATAATGCTTACTACCTCGATAGAGTCAAGAATACCGTCGCTGACAAGCTTTGTTTCGTTATCGAAATCGATATCAGGATATTTTTCTTCTAACATTTCTTTTAACTGTTCCATAATTTAACTCCTTAAAATTTTTCATATATAAAGCTGCTTGCATCATAGCCCGGGCCATATACTCCGAATATGATGACTGCAAACAAGCCTGCAAAAATAATTATCCATCTGAAAATGATGTTCTGCTTTGCAAGGGTCTCACGAAGAGGCATTTTTTCCTGAAGGATATCTGCTATGAGCAGAACGATAACCGATATGACCATAATGCGTACGTCGTTGACCGTCAAGCCGAAATCAGAGGCTTTGTACCTGACCAAAGCACTTAAAGATGTGTCGTTAAGTATTTTTTTGATAATACCGAAGGCTGAAGCGATACCCTGGGATCTGAAGAATATTCTTCCTATACAGCAAAGGATATAGGTCCTTGACATCTGTAAGAAATACCAGCCGAAGTTTTCCGTATTTATCTTAAAGAGCTTTGTAAGCTTGGCAAACAGAGGCTCGAAGATCTGAGAGCCTATAAGCAATGCCGCATGGAATAATCCCCAGATAACAAAGGTCCACGCCGCACCGTGCCATATGCCCGTAATAAGCCATACGATAAGTATGGGAAAACAGGAGGTAAAAAGCTCTTCAAGACGTTTCAGACCCTTTGCTTTAAGCTTCTTTTTTACCTTTTTGGTGAAAGCGGAGGCTGAAACGGGAAAATATACGTAGTCCTTGAAAAACTCCTGCAGAGAGATATGCCATCTCCTCCAGAATTCTGCCATTGTACGTGAAAAATAGGGATGGTTGAAGTTTTTACGCAGCTTTATACCGAAGGCTTCGGAAACACCGCTTACTATATCGATGCAACCCGAAAAATCAGCATAGATCTGTATTGAATATACCGCCAATGCAAGTATAAGCGCGCTTGCGTTAAATTTATCAGGCTCGTCAAATATCTTGTTCACAAAGATAGCGAGTCTGTCGGCTATAACCAGCTTTTTAAAGAATCCCCAGAGAGCAAGCTGTGCGCCGTGTGTGAGGTTTTTATAGCTTATCGGTACTCCGTTTTTGATCTGATCCTTGAATTCGTTGTATCTGTCGATGGGCCCCTGTACCACGTGCGGGAAATACAGGAGAAATGCCGAGTAGAAAAGGAGATTTTTTTCTGCCTTGTATCTCTTCCAATATATGTCAAGAACGTAGCTTATAGCCATGAAGGTATAGAAGGATATACCTAAAGGAAGTATCATCTTGAAAACGGTTATCTCGGGCAGCTTTACAAGTACTAAAAGCTTATTTATATTATTTATCGAGAATACCGTATATTTGCATACCGCTAAAATTCCGATAGAAATAATAAGCGAAAGAATAAGAAAACGCTTTGCTTTTTTCTTTGCGGTATTTCTTATCTCCTTTTTCTGCGCCGTATCCTGACATTGCGAGAGAAGGATATCCGATCTTTCGTATATACGTCCTATAATAAGTCCGCATAGATAGGTACAGATAAGCGTAACTGCAATAAAGGGAAGATATTTTGCTCCTGCCGAAAGATAGAATAAAATACTTGCGGCGGTAAGTACCCAGGGCTGTACCTTATAGGGAACTGCGTAATAGACGAGCAGAGCTGCAGCAGTAAAGATCAGAAAGAATAATGATTGATAACTCATAACCAGGTCTGCACTCCTCCGTAACTGAAATCACCGTAGTATCTTACGCCGTTTTCCTCATAATAGGGCACTACCGTGTAAAAATGAGATTCGCCTTCCTTTGGAAGCTCTGCGGAATATAAGAGCACATCCGTCTCGGCTATAGTCTGCCAGGGAAGGGTCTCCCCCTCCTTTTTATAAATCAGATAACCCTGCGCCCCGTCAACCTCGGTCCATGAAAGAAGTCCGTCTTTTTCCCCGGGCTCCCAGCTTAACTCGGGTGCATCGAGCTTGTCCGTCATAGTGCCTTTGTCCCATTCAAAGTCAAGGGTATATGCAGACAATACCTTACTGTAACGCTCGTAAGCCCTGTTCCAAGCTTCGTAAGCGGGGAAGGAACGTTTGTCATCGAAATCGTAATTATCTGTCAGATATTCGGAAAGATAATAGGTAAACTTAAGAGATCCGTGAATGTTGGTGTGTGCTTCGTTATAAAAATCGGTGGAAAGACTGATATCCATTTCATCAAGACGCTTTGAAAGATCAAGCACGTCATAGCCTCTTTCCTCAAGGAAGGAATTAAACGCGTTGTATTGAGCAAGCTGCTTTTCCTTAGGCTTGGCCTGGGGTACCGTTACAAAAAGCACCTTTACCTTTTCCTTTTCACAGTAGGCAAGAAGGCTTTCGGTTGAGGATATAAGATCCTTTGAAAGCTCCGCCTCCTTGTCTGTAAGGATGTATTTTTCCGAAATATCTGTTGTTCTTGCAAGATATGGCGGATAGGTGCTTGCTCCCTTATATCCGTTGAGCTCGGGAGCTGCGGTATCTCCCGCCAGCTCACTCCAACGGGAATGATAACGGAGAATTGGAAGATAAAACTCCATTCTGTCCTTTAGTGAATAATCTCCGATATCCGACAAATGCTTTATAAGCTCGAGCTTGTTCATCGAAAAGGGCATACAGTCGATAAGGTTTCTTATCTGGGGCACGCTGACACTTCCCTCGCTCAATGAATTTATGTTTACTATATATAAAGCGTCGGGCTGGGTCTTGCGCGCCTCCTTGATTATATATTCTGTTGAATAAAAGAGATTCGCGTTACACGCATAGGGAAAAACGGTTATACCGTATTCCTCCCATGCCGCAAGGGAATTCCAGAATACGAAGCAATTGCTCGATCCGATATAGACTGCATCAAGCGTGTTTTCGTGCTCTTGGTAAAATGATTTTATATTCTGGTAACCCATACTGTCGTGCTTTAGAAAAAGGTCGGTTATATAGGAAATACCTATGACAAATATAAGTAAAAATATTATTACCTTTGTCAATATCTTAAGTTTGGGCGTGATGTTTGAAACTCGGTAACTCACTTTTCACCTCGATAAATTATATATACGTAATATTCATTGTTTAATTATACAATGATTTCACGAAATAGTCAACAAAAACGACAGGTTTTTACCTAATCGTCATTATTTGTTAAGAACTTTTTGCCTGTAGAAAAAGTAGGGAATAATAACGAAAAGCAGTGCGGCGATCCATGAAAGGGGCTCGGCAATAAAAAGAGCGTCGCTTCCCATGGAACGTATGGCGATCTTACCCATGATCACTCGGCATACGCATTCGGATATCCCCGAGATCATCGGCCAGAAGGATACCCCCATTGCTACAAGAGCATTTCTGAATATATGTATAGAATAAAGAATGGTCAGACAAACCAAAAGTATATTGAGAAAATGAATGCTTATGCCAAGAGCTTCCGAGCCTCCCGGCTCGTTTACGTCAACAAAGAGCCTCATAATGGGTTCTCGTAAAATAAAGGTCAGTACCATTACAATAACCGCTAAAACAAAAACGATAAGCTCTCCGGTAACAACACCCTTTTTGAAGCGCTTTATCTCTCCTGCACCGTAATTTTGCGCAAGATAGGTGGAGCAGGCAAGACCTATTGAAATAGCCGAGCTTTCAAGAAGTGCATATACCTTGTTCGTTGCGGTATAAGCCGCACCGAAGATACTGCCCTCGTTATTTACAGAGGATTGGAGTATTATACCGCCCAAAGCTATGGCAATGAACTGCATTACTATCGGTACTCCAAAGAGCAGAAGCTCCTTTATAAGCTTTAGGTCAAGCCTCCACGACTCCCTTGTGAGCTTTATTATTGTTATCCTTCTGATTTCTGCAAGACAGTATAAAAAGGAAAAGAGCTGTGCCGTAAGGGAGGCAACAGCCGCACCGACAATACCCCAGCCGAACACGAATACGAACAGACAGTCAAGACCGACGTTGAGAACAGCCGATATCAGCATTGCTATAAGAGGTGCTCTGCCGTTACCGAAGGAACGAAGCACCGATGCCGCCATATTATATGCGGTAACTATAAGCATACCGCCCGTCATTATGGTAAGATAGGTTACGGCGCCGTCTTTTATATCCCCGGGAGTTTTCAAGATCTTTAGCAACGGTCCTGCCGAAAGCATTCCCGATACGGCAAGCACTATGCCGATAACTACGCAGAGAAGGGTAGATATAGCAATCGTCTTGTTCATTTTCTCATAATTCTTTTCGCCGTAATATCGCGAAATAAAGCTTGAAAACGCTTGGGTAAAGCCTATGGCTATCCAGATAAACATAAGGTTTACCCAGTCGGTAGCACCTACCGCTGCCAAGGCCTTGACGCCTACGCCTCTGCCCACTATCGCCGCATCGGCTACCATATATAGCTGCTGCCCCAAATTTGTTAGGATAAGGGGCAGAGCGAATTTCAAAATATGCTTGGTGGGACTTCCCACCGTCATGTCAACAGTATTTCTCATTTGCTTCTCCGGATTTTTATTGCGGAATATTATACCATGTTTGTATTAATATTTCAACAGGCTCATATTATATTACAGCCAAAAAGTATTCGCATACCTTTTGGGGACTCAAAGCCGATTTGTTATCCACCCACCATTTCAGCGTTTCTACAAAGCTTGAAGCAATATGGTTAACAAGATAGCTTCTGGGTACAAGCTCTGCCTTTTCACCGCGAAACAGCTCGTCGCGGCTTTCTATAAGAGCCTTTAATTCCTCCTTGAAATAACCGAGAAAAAGTCCGTTGTTATCCGAGGATAAAAGGTCGAGTATATGGTTGTCATTCTTTTGAAAATGCATAAAAAGATGAAGAAATACCGAATCGGGCGCATCGCATTCAAATATATGCCTGTGTGTGCTTTCACCTGATTCGGAATCGAAAATGTGACAGAAAAGCTCACGGCACATCTCCTTTAAAAGAAAGTCCTTTGTTTCAAAATGTGCATAGAAGGTAGCTCTGCCTACGTCGGCTTTTTCGATTATCTCGCCTACCGTTATATTGTTGAAGTTCTTTTTTGACAAAAGCTCGGTAAATGCCTTAAATATCGCTTCTCTTGTTTTTCTTTGTCGTCTGTCCATACTCTCTCTCTCTCTGTGTACAATTATTCCGAAATGTTCGGTTTTGAACCTTTCTGTAATTTTATATGTTGCAAATATCCCGTCTGCGGCATATCATATTACCGAACGATATGTTCGGTATAAGATATATTATACTACAACTTAAGACTTTAGTCAACGGAGGAATTATGAAAAGTAAAAAAAGAATTTTATTGGCATTTATACTTAATCTCTTATTTTCGGTTTTTGAATTTTTCGGAGGTATATTTACGGGGAGCGTGGCTGTACTTTCCGATTCTTTACATGATCTGGGAGATGCGGCATCTATAGGGATATCTTATTTTCTTGAAAGAAAAAGCGAAAAGGGAGCAGATAAAAAACACACCTTTGGTTATGCGAGATATTCGGTTTTGGGAGGACTTATAACGAGCGCCGTATTGATACTCGGCTCTTGTGCGGTTATATACAACGCGGTGATCCGAATTATCGATCCTGTCGGGATAGACTATAACGGTATGATAATATTTGCACTTGTTGGAGTAACGGTAAATTTTGCTGCCGCATATTTTACCCACGGCGGTCATTCGTTGAATCAGAGAGCGGTGAATCTCCACATGCTCGAAGATGTTTTAGGTTGGGCTGCAGTGCTTTTCGGCGCTGTTATTATGCGTTTTACCGATATCAAAATTATAGATCCTATAATGTCCTTGGCGGTAGCCTGCTTTATCATTTTTAACTGCATCAAAAATATGAAAAATATGTTTGACATATTTCTTGAAAAGGTACCTGAAGAGGTTGATATTGAAGAAATAACAGAACAGCTCTTAAATATAGAGGGTGTAAGCTGCATTAAACGTTTTCATATATGGACGCTTGACGGTAATATACATTTCGCATCAATGTATATAATAACCGAGAATCTCGAAGGGGTCAAAGGTAAGGTAAGGGAAAAGCTGAAGGAGCACGGAATAACAAATTCGGTTATAGAAATTTGTGATTCGGATGAGAATATCGCATGAACTTTATGGATAACCGAGCTTTTATATCAGTAATATACCGCAAGTGAAACGTACAACGATCTAAAATGAACTTAAAATTGAACTTGGCAAAAACAAATTGAACTATATGTGAATTTTTGCCTGAAACTATTGAAAATAATAACAAAAATGTATATAATAATAAAAAATACGGTTGTTTTGGGGGTGAAAATATGCAAAGTTCAATTTTTTCGCAAAGATTCGGTTCGGTCTTAAAGGAAAGGAATATAAAACAGATCGATTTAATAAATTTGGCAAATGAAAAGGGAATAAAATTGGGTAAAAGCCAGATATCCCAATACGTTTCGGGCAAATCCGCTCCGAGAAAGGAGATGCTTGCATTTTTGGCAGAAAGTCTTTTTGTAGATGCGGCATGGCTTGCGGGAGAGGAAGAGTGTGAGATCAAGAAAGGTTCGGATAATGCTATGAGAAGTTTCAAAAAATCTGCAAAATTGGATAACGTTTTATACGACGTTCGCGGTCCGGTCGTAGAAGAGGCTGCGAGAATGGAAAGCGAGGGTACCCAGGTGCTTAAGCTGAATATAGGCAATCCCGCTCCCTTCGGCTTCCGTACCCCTGATGAGGTAATATACGATATGCGCCGTCAGCTTACCGAATGTGAGGGCTATTCCGATTCCAAGGGTCTTTTCTCGGCAAGAAAGGCTATAATGCAGTATGCTCAGTTGAAGAATATTCCTAACGTTTCTATAGACGATATTTATACCGGTAACGGTGTAAGCGAGCTTATAAATCTTTGTATGTCCGCGCTTCTTGATTCGGGGGATGAGGTCCTCGTTCCCGCTCCCGACTATCCGTTATGGACTGCCTGCGTTACCCTTGCCGGCGGTAAAGCTGTTCATTACATATGTGATGAAAGCTCGGAATGGTATCCCGATATCAATGATATAAGAAAAAAGGTAAATTCAAATACTAAGGCAATAGTTATAATCAACCCCAATAATCCTACGGGTGCGCTTTATCCCAAGGAGGTTCTTGAGCAGATAGTACAGGTGGCAAGAGAGAATCAGCTCATGATATTCTCCGATGAGATATATGACCGTCTTGTTATGGATGACGAGGAGCATATCTCTATCGCATCCCTTGCCCCCGACCTTTTCTGTGTTACCTACAGCGGACTTTCCAAATCCCACATGATCGCAGGCTTCAGAGTCGGTTGGATGATATTAAGCGGTAATAAGAACGTCGCAAAGGATTATATCCAGGGACTTAATATGCTAACAAATATGCGTCTTTGCTCCAACGTTCCCGCACAGTCGATCGTTCAGACTGCGTTGGGCGGATACCAGAGCGTTAAGAACTATATCGTTCCCGGCGGCAGAGTATATGAGCAGAGAGATTATATATATAAGGCATTGAATGATATTCCCGGTATAACCGCAGTTAAGCCCAAGGCGGCATTCTATATCTTCCCCAAGATAGATACCAAGCGTTTTAATATAGTTGATGACGAAAGATTCGCCCTTGACCTTCTGAGAGATAAGAAGATACTTCTTATCAACGGCAGAGGCTTCAATTGGAGCGAGCCCGACCACTTCCGTGTTGTATATCTTCCCAGAGTAGAGGTGCTGGAGGACGCAATGGGTAAATTGGGAGATTTCCTTTCTTATTATAAGCAGAATTAAATCAAAAAAGCTGTCCGTATATGTACGGACAGCTTTTTTCAGCTTGTCGATAAACTTATCGACAAGCTGTCAGGCTTCGAAAAAGGAAGTGTAGGTTTTCGTGAAAAGGGGACGTAGGCGTACTATGTACGGTAGAGCCCCTTTTCACGGAAAAGTGTGAAATAGCGGTGTGAACTCGATGTTTACACCGCTATTGAATAGTTATTCAACTATATTTGGAATCGTGAAGCTTAATTACCAATTAATTTATTGGGGGCATTAAACTTTTAAAAAAATGATTTGTTACACGTCCGACCGACTTTTTCGACAGTCTGAAAGCTGTCCGTATATGTACGGACAGCTTTTTAATATACCCCGTATGTCATTGTAACAGGGTCGCGGAATATCGGTAATTTCGGAGGAGTAAAGGTGAAGACCGTAAAGAGTAATGCCCATATCAGCAGAATATAAAGAGAAACACCTTCGCCGAAGCAGAAAAGGGGAGCTTTTTTAAAGAGCTTTGCTTCATGAACGTAAGCGGCGGCGGCTGAAATGAAGAATATTGTAATATTCATCCAATCGGGAGTTTTTCCGAAAACACCGTTTAAGGTATAGAATATTGAGGGAATAAGGATAATTCCGAGCAGGGTCCCCCTAAGCTTTATACAGTAGAAATTTTTGAATCCATCTTTTAAAAACATACCTTCGATAAAAGTATATGCAAGCATCGGAAAGAACAGGAGCTTCATATGCTCCCAGGTTGATTCGTTTACTCCCGAGATCAAAGCCGAAAGCTTGCTTTCATTTGACCATTCATAAAGAAAGTGTAAAAGAACTCCCGATATTCCGGTAAACAGAAAACCGAAAAGCTGCCAATAAGCTATGTTTCTTTTCATAATAATACCTCCGGATGTACTCATATAAAGTATATTCGAGGGGACTGAAAATATACTGTTGTTTTTAAACGGAAACTATATTGCCATATCTTGAATTATTTTGAGATTAATGATATAATAAAAAGCGGGCGTATGGCCTGAGCGAAGATCGGAAATGAAGCTTCAAAAGACCGATTTATCTTGATTCCCGAACCGAAGCGCTTTTCTGTAATATAAAAAACTTTTGAGTGGTAAAATATGAAGATACTTTATTCAGATAACGATATAATAGTATGTATAAAGCCTGTGGGCACAGATTCTGAAAAGGGAATGCCCGAGGAGCTGAAAAAAGACTTTAAGGGAGAAATATTTACCCTGCACCGTCTTGATCAGAATGTCGGCGGAGTTATGGTATATGCCAGAAACAAAAGGACTGCGGCTGAATTTTCACGTCTAATACGGAATGGCGGTATGATAAAGGAATATATCGCAAGAGTTCACGGTATCCCTCCCGAAAGCGGAGATTGGGAGGATCTTTTATGGAAGGACTCAAAGAAAAACAAGGTCTATGTTGTAGATCGGGAGCGTAAGGGAGTTAAGAGAGCAAGACTTGAATTTACACGTCTGAACGCAGGCGAATGCTCTGACGTTCGTATCCGTCTGCATACAGGAAGAAGCCATCAGATAAGAGTGCAGTTCGCAAGCCGCGGATATATGCTTTTCGGCGATCATAAATACGGTGCAAAAGATGACTTTTCAGCACCTATGCTTTGGTCGTATAAGCTTACCTTCCCATACAAAAGAAAGACCGTTTCATTTGAAGCGAATCCTGACTGGGATAACTTTGTTTAATTTGCTTTATTATGATTAATAATTGTTTTAAATTTAGTCATTACTATCTATTGAAAAAATCATAATTCGCATGTTATAATATTAACAAACGAATGAATTACAATCATAGTACCCTATGGAAAGGAAATGATTATGGATTATAAATATGAAGCGTGGAGAGGCTTTGAATATGGTACCTGGACAAAGGAGATCAACGTCAGAAGCTTTATCCGCCACAACTATTCACCCTATGACGGCGATGATGGATTTCTCGAAGATGCAACAGAGGATACCCTTACACTTTGGAAGCAGGTATCCGAGCTTTCCCGTAAGGAGATAGAGGCAGGCGGTGTTCTTGAAATGGACACCGACGTTATTTCTACCATAACCTCCCACGGCCCCGGTTATCTCAATAAGGATATCGAAAAGATAGTAGGCTTCCAGACAGACAAGCCCTTTAAAAGAGCGTTCCAGCCCTACGGCGGTATCCGTACCGCAGAAAAGGCTGTGGCAGACAGAGGTCTTTTTATCGATCCCAAAATAAAGGAATTCTTTACCGTACACCGTAAGACTCACAATGCAGGTGTATTTGACGTATATACCCCCGAAATGAGAGCCTGCCGTTCCAGCCATATCATTACAGGTCTTCCCGATGCATACGGCAGAGGCAGAATAATCGGTGACTACCGCCGTGTAGCGCTCTACGGTGTTGACAGACTTATCGAGGATAAGTTAGAGCAGAAGGAAACCACCCGTTCTGCAATGTATTCTCATATTATTCGTGAAAGAGAAGAGCTTTCCGAGCAGATCAGAGCACTCGGACAGCTTAAGGAAATGGCTCTTTCATACGGTTTCGATATATCCAAGCCCGCAAACGATATCAAGGAGGCTATTCAGTGGCTCTACTTCGGTTACCTTGCGGCTATAAAGGAGCAGAACGGTGCGGCTATGTCCCTCGGACGTACCTCCACCTTCCTTGATATATACGCAGAGCGTGACTTAAAGGAAGGCAGATATACCGAGCGTGAGATACAGGAAATGGTTGACCATTTCGTTATGAAGCTCCGTCTGGTTAAGTTCGCGCGTACTCCCGAGTATAACGCACTCTTTTCCGGTGACCCCCAGTGGGTAACCGAGGCTATCGGAGGCGTTGCTATCGACGGCCGCCACATGGTTACCAAGATGTCTTACAGATATCTCCATACCTTAAAGAACCTCGGCCCCTCCCCCGAGCCCAACCTCACCGTTCTCTGGTCTGTAAATCTTCCCAAGAACTTTAAGAACTACTGTGCAAAGGTTTCTATAGAGTCCTCGTCCATCCAATACGAGAACGATGACCTTATGCGTTTCACCCACGGTGACGACTATGCAATAGCCTGCTGTGTATCCTCCATGCGTATCGGCAAGGAAATGCAGTTCTTCGGAGCAAGAGCAAACCTTGCAAAATGTCTTCTTTATGCCATCAACGGCGGTGTGGATGAGATCTCCCGTAAGCAGGTAGGGCCCGAATTTATGCCTATCACAAGCGAGTACCTTGATTACGATGAAGTAATGAAGAAATTCGATGCTATGATGAGATGGCTTGCAGAGGTTTACGTAAACACTCTCAACGTTATTCACTATATGCATGATAAATATTGCTACGAAAAGATCCAGATGGCTCTTCACGATAAGAACGTTACCCGTTGGTTTGCAACAGGTATAGCGGGTCTTTCTGTAGTAGCCGACTCCCTTTCCGCTATCAAATATGCAAAGGTTAAGGTTATCCGTGACGAAACAGGCTTGGCTGTAGATTATGAAGTTGACGGCGAATTTCCCAAGTACGGTAACGACGATGACAGAGTCGATTCTATCGCGTCAGATATCGTTCATCGGTTCATGGAGCACGTAAGAAAGAATCATACCTACCGTAACAGTATTCCTACCACATCGATCCTTACCATCACCTCCAACGTTGTTTACGGCAAGGCAACGGGTGCCACCCCTGACGGCCGTAAGGCGGGCGAGGCATTTGCTCCCGGCGCTAACCCCATGCACAGAAGAGATACCCACGGCGCTATAGCATCCCTTGCTTCTGTTTCCAAGCTCCCCTTTAAGGATGCACAGGACGGTATTTCCAACACCTTCTCAATTATTCCCGGTGCACTCGGTAAGGAAGATAAGATATTTGCAGGCGATATCGACGTAGATATTGAATGCTGCGGCGGCGCTTGCTTCTCACCCACACTTTTTGAAAGTCTTGATATAGACGAATAAGAGGTAAATATTATGAATGCAACACAGAATCAGATAGATAATCTTGTAGCTCTTCTTGACGGTTACGTACAGAAGGGCGGCCACCACCTTAACGTTAACGTTTTCTCCAAGGAAACACTTCTTGACGCACAGGCTCATCCCGAAAAATATCCTCAGCTTACCGTCCGTGTAAGCGGATATGCAGTAAACTTTATCAAACTTACAAAGGAACAGCAGGACGAGATAATCTCCAGAACCTTCCACGATCAGTTCTGATGAAGGGAAACGTTCATTCGATAGAGTCCTTCGGTACTGTTGACGGACCGGGAATACGCCTTGTTGTATTTATGCAGGGCTGTCCTCTGCGCTGTAAATACTGTCATAACCCCGATACCTGGAAGATGGGGCAGGGGGAAACAAAGCAGACCGAGGAGATAATAGCTCTCTTTAAGAAAAACCGTTCCTTCTATTCGAACGGAGGTATTACCGTAACCGGCGGAGAACCTCTTTTGCAGATAGATTTTGTAACAGAGCTTTTCCGTATGGCAAAGGCAGAGGGCATCCATACCTGTCTTGACACCTCGGGTATTACCTACAGAGAGAATGATCCGAAATTTGACGAGCTTATAAAATATACCGATCTTATTATGCTTGACCTCAAGCATATCGACAGCGCCGCCCATAAGGAGCTGACGGGAAGCAATAACTATAAGATACTTGCTTTTGCCCGTTATCTTGATACTATGGGTGTTCCCGTATGGATAAGACACGTGGTCGTTCCGGGTATTACAGATAAGAAGGAAGCACTTCTTGAGCTCGGCAGGTATATAGGTACGCTGACGAACGTAAAGGCGCTTGACGTTTTGCCTTATCATACCATGGGAGTTTCAAAATACCGCGAGCTTGGTTTAAAATACCCTCTTGCGGATGTTGAACCTATGTCGGTCCGCGGTGCAATGGAAGCGAAAAAGGTCATTATGGCAGGTTATAGGGAAACTAAAGCTAAAAGAAAATAATAGGTTGAACGGAGAGCGAAATGCTCTCCGTTCAGACTGTCGAAAAAGTCGGTCGGACGTGTGAAGAAATTCTTTTTTTAAGTTTAAGACGCCCAATAAATTAATTAGAAAACAAGCTTCACAACTCCTAATAAAGTTGAATAACTATTCAATAGCGGTGTAAACGTCGAGTTCACACCGCTATTTCACACTTTTCCGCGAAAAGGGGCTCTACCGTACATAGTACGCCGACGTCCCCTTTTCACGAAAACCTACGCTTCCTTTTTCGAAGCCTGACAGCTTGTCGATAAACTTATCGACAAGCTGAACGCAGAGCGAAATGCTCTCCGTTTTTAATATATAGGAAATTGCTGTGCTTCGGGTACCGATGAAGGAAGCTTATGTAAGGTTCAAGCCCGATCATCGGTGCGGACGGATTTACGGATATCCCACCCGTTTTACTACCCGTAACGGTCAAAATCGGGCATTTCCCACCCCGTAAAATGTTAAAAGTGTGGTGACAAAGTGTGAACAAACTATTATAATTAACTTGTATTTAAATTTAACTTATATAGGATCATACCGAGTTCTGTATAAATAATTGTTATGGGAGGTTAATTATGGATTTTGTTTTTACGTTGTTACCCCGTACTCTCGGTGAGCTGAAGGCTTTGCCGGAAGCTGATCTCAACTCACCCTTTAAAACAGCGGCGCTTACTCTTGCGGTGCTGTGTAATTTTGAAAAGGACCCCGATGCCACCTTTGAAATGCTTGATTTTCTTAAAGGTCCCGAAACTGTCAGCGAATATGAAAAGCAGTTCATTAAAGAAAGGCTGAAGGGCAAGATCTATAAGGTTTATTCCTATTTTTCGGGAGCCGCCCCGGAAAATTCATACACTCCTTCAGAGCCTTATTCGATATCGGTCGTTGATAACCCCTATTCCTTTAGCTGTGAAAATTGGGCAACCTTATACGTGAAAAGCTCGGGTGCAGATTCGCCAAGAGGGATCAAGCTTCGCCAAAAGCCCTCAACCGGTCAATGGTTTTTAAATGAAATTCAATGTCTTTCGGATATTCGCCTTCCCTTGGAAAGCGATCCGTGGGCATAATAAATTAAAAAAAGAAAGGAACTGAAACAATGAAAAAATTTATTGCTTTATTAATTGCGGCGCTTATGCTTATTTCGATGACAAGCTGCGGCGGTAAAAAATCGGAGCCTGCAAAGGATACGAAAAGCCCCGAAAAGACGGAAGAAATAACGGGTGAGAGCTTTGAAACAGAGCTTTTCAGCGTTGTATATGACGATGAGGTATGGACTCTTGACGAAGAAGAAGTTTATGATGAAGAAAGCTACTGCTTTGCAAATTTCAAAATACCCGACCCCGAGGATTCCGACAATTATCTTTTCAGTGTCGATGTTATGGCAAATGTTACCGAGCCCTATGACTTCCGTGAGGATCTTGTATATTACGGATTTGACCAGTATGAATATGCCGAAAACAACTCCTACGATCTCGTGAATATCGGCGGTGTTGACTGTATTATGTACGAGGGCGAGAGCTGGGGCGAAACCATGATTAAATATATGGGCAGAAACGAAGGCGCAGGCGCAACGGTTGAGGTTACGGTATATGGAACGGATACAGACGACAGCCGTATCGATGAGCTTGTTAAGTCAGTTAAGTTTACCCTTGAAGATACAGGTAACGTTGACGGCCCTTGGGAATGGGAGGGTGAACCCTTCAAAGCAGAGGATGCAGTTTACAGCAACGGCAGCGTTAACGTAGAAACCAAGTGGTTACCTATCAAGGAATACATAAGCACCTTTGAAACCTTTAACCATGCGGTTGCGGCGGTAGATGATACCGTTTATATTCTTACCGAAGGTACTCTCAAGCAGTATGCATTTGACGGTGAAGCCTTGAATTATGAAAAGGATATCGAGCTTCCCGACGATGATTTCGATACTATCAATAAAACAACTGACGGTACTCTTTGGATCTGCGGATCTATGGGTGATCTTGTTTGTGTTAAGGACGGTGCAGTTACCCAAACCTATACAGGTCTTAATTCCGTAGCCGTATCTCCCGACGGCAGCTGGGGTATCAGTTACTTTACCTCAAACGCTTGCAAAAAGGTGACCTTCAGCGGCGGTACTGCAAACGTTAGCGATATAACCTTTGCCGAGCTTGATATGGTTTCCTATATTAAAGTCGAAAACGATTCCATTTATGTGTGCGGAAATGCGGCAGACGAAAGCGGACACAAGGTATTTATCTATAACACAAGCGGCGTGCTCCAAAAAACTCTCTGCGACGCTCTGGGAGAGGGAATGGGAAGCATCACCTATATCGCAAAAACCGCAAACGGCTATATAGCCTTTGACGGCAATTTGAGAACGGTCAATCTTTGGGACAGTAACGGCGGCTTTGTTGACGAGATAGACGATACCGATCTTTTCGGTACAAGCTATCCTTGGTTCTGCGCTTCCGATATGCTTTCTGACGGTAGTATTATTACCGTTATGACAGAAGAACGTGCAGACAGCTCTGCCGAAGAGCTGGTTGCCTTTATAGTAAAAGGTTATTGATCTCAGCGTATTGAAAAAAATAACAATAAAGCTCTGTTTTTGGCAGAGCTTTATTGACAATATTATAAACAAGTATTAAAATTGGGACTTATTAATGCAGGAATAGGCGCAGTTGTCGGCTTTGGCGCTTATCCTGCAGAGATCCCCGCTCACAAACGAGCTCAAAGCGGCTCTTAACGAAGCTCTCAGGACAGAGCGGAGCAAAGGACGCGGTATAAGTGCTGAAAGCGTTGCTATCAACCCCGTTACCCTTACCCCCGAGGATATGCAGAAGATTAACCGAACGGAGGATGCGGAGCAAAGAAGCCCGGGGGCTCACCGTTCTGCCGTTGCGATAAATGCGGTTGGGAACCCGAGGAGCCCATTGATCCTCCTGAGTTCTGTCCTGAGTGCGGAGATATATTTGACGAAAGGGATATTAAATAACTAAAATGAAAAAAGTATTATCGGGCATATTGGCTTTGATTGTTTGTATGAGCCTGCTTGTAGGTTGTACAAAGGATATGAAGCAAGAGCCTGTTGAAAAAAATGAATTCTCGGATACAGAGGAAACAGTTGATACAGAAGAAGGCGAAACAGATATAACGGAAGCTTTGAACGGTGAGGATGAAATTGCCGCATCTCTTATGGGGGTGCGTCAGAGTATGATAGGTACCCCCGCCATGGTTGCGGTGGCTTATCTCGGTACCGCAGATTCTGCCGAAACTTCGGATACCGTAAATTGGGTAAAGAAAATCCTCCCCGGATTTACCGATGATTTGCCTTTTATAACCGAGATAGACGAATCCCATATCATAGGTGACAGATACTTAAGCTTGTATCTCGTTGTACCCTGTGATGAAAATGCCTCGGTAGCCGTAAACCGTATTGACGAAAACGGAGAGGTTGCAGAGGTGCTCTATCGCTGTGATTACGGTGATCCCATACTTGTTTATGCAAGCAATTCGGCAGACAGCTTGGATACGGAGATAAATATAGTTGACAGTGACGGAAATGAACTTAGTTACGCTCCCAAGCTCAACGATATGTCTTATCTCACTCAGTATTCAGACCTAAGCGTATATGATCTTACTCCGTATTCCGAGATACTGAGCCGCGAATACGCTGAACTTCAGAGCTATTCCTGGAATCTGCCTTTGGAGGCAGATATTGCTGATACCTCTTGGAGCTCAGGGTGGCTGGTAAGAAACGGCGAATTATCAATATATGATATAAGCTTTTCTGAAAATACAGCATATATCCAATGGAACGAAGATTTGTTGGAGGCCCCCTATAAACTGATAACAGAAGAGGGCGTTTGTATGCTGAGGTTATATCCCGATACTGATGACCAAAGAAGTTTTTGTATGCTTATTTCTGATGAGAACGACTCTCTCTATCTTTCACAAGACTTTTATAATGCAGCCATACGTTGTGATGAACCGTTATCGGTACTGATGACCCGTACCTACGGATAAGGAGGTAAATATATCTGCGGCGTTTGCTTTAAAATACCCCCTTGAGGATGTTGAACGCGGTGCGATGGAAACGAAAAAGCTTATCCTTGCAGGCTGCAGAGAAAAGAAAGCGGAGATCTCTGCACGTAAATAGGCTGAATAAATTGAAAGGCAAGCGGTTTTTCCGCTTGCCTTTTTTCTACTGAAGCTGTGTTATAACGAGATGTGCCGAAACAGGCTCTGTTCCGCCTGCACCGGGAGTAAGAGTAACGGGATTTCCCGTACCTTCCGGATTCCTTACGGTTAAAACGGAATTTGCCGCTGCGGTTTCAACAAGAGCATTGATCGTGATCTCATTTGTGCCGTTATCTTTTCCCGAAACGGTGTAGGGCAGTTCTTCGCCGTTCAGCGTTAATACTAACTGAGAAGCACCGTCTGTTACCGCGTTAAAGGACACCTGATATACACCGGCTTCTGTCAGTGTAAAACTTGTATCGCTTGTTCTGATAATAGAGGTTGCGCTTGCAGGACCGTCATTCGGTAAGCTAACGTCTTCGCCCGGAGCTATAGGATCGGGATTATCCGGGGGCATAAGTGCGTAAAAATCCGCAAAAGCCAAAACCGTACCTGCAGGACCCTGAGGACCGGTCTCACCCTGAGGGCCGGCAGGACCTGTAGCACCTGCAGGACCCTGAGGACCGGTCTCACCCTGAGGGCCGGCAGGACCTGTAGCACCTGCAGGACCCTGAGGACCGGTCTCACCCTGAGGACCGGCAGGACCTGTAGCACCCGTAGGACCCTGAGGACCGGTCTCACCCTGAGGACCGGCAGGACCTGTAGCACCCGTAGGACCCTGAGGACCGGTCTCACCCTGAGGGCCGGCAGGACCTGTAGCACCTATAGGACCCTGAGGACCGACCTCACCCTGAGGGCCGGCAGGACCTGTAGCACCTATAGGACCCTGAGGACCTACAGGTCCCGTTTCACCCTGCGGACCCTGAGGCCCCGCAGGGCCGGTGAGACCTATCGGACCGCGCGGACCTGTTTCTCCCGCAGGTCCCTGAGGACCGAACGGCCCTTGCGGACCGGGAGGTCCGGGGGGTCCGGGCGGACATATATCACAGCAACGGTTTCTCTGTTCTTCGCATCCGCAGGAGCAGGAATCGAAGTCAGATCTGTTACGGTCATTTTGATAATATCTGTATCTACTCATGAAAATCCTCCTTTCAATGGGGATCACTATATCATATGCTGCAGAAAATATACTGTCAAATATAAGCTATTGATATTTTTTGACAAAAGTGCTATAATTGTTACGTAATATATATTTCTGTTTATTTAATAACGGAAAAGCTTTTCTTTTTTGTGAAAAATAAAGATTAAAAAAATCAGAGGAAATAAATGAAAATTCTTTATATCAACGCAGCCGTAAGAGAAAATTCAAGAACGAAGCTTCTTACCGACTATTTAATATCCTGCCTTGAAGGTGACGTTACCGAGCTTGTTCTTGAAGATACCGAAATCCGTGCTTTGGATAAAATTTCTCTGTGCCAAAGAGAAGCTCTCCCCGAGAATACTATCGATATCAAGTACGCAAGGCAGTTCGCCGAAGCCGATATCATTGTTATTGCGGCACCCTTCTGGGATTACAGCTTTCCCGCGCTCTTGAAGGATTATATCGAGCGTATAAACGTTTTGGGAGTTACCTTTTACTATGAAAACGGTTTTCCTGTGGGATGCTGTAAGGCAAAAAAGCTTTATTACGTATCCACGTCGGGAGGAGTCTTTGTTCCCGATTACGGCTACGACTATATAAAGCGTTTGGCAAATGATTTTTACGGTATTAAGGACTGTAGCTGTATATATGCCGAGAAACTTGATATGCCGGGCTATGATGCCGAAGAAATCATCAGGAATGCGAAAAAGCATATAGATTTACTTTTTAAATCTTGACAGAGCCGTAAAAGAATGCTATAATTTTCTTTGTTCCGTGAGGGAGTAGTATCCGTTTGTAACGGAGCAAGTCAACAATCGCGGCATTAATGCCTGGCTTGCTTTAATTTACGAGACTCACGTATTGCAGGAGCTGTACGTGGGAAAAATTTATCTGTATCATCCCAAGTACATCAGATGCTTGGGATTTTTCCTTTATTGGAATTCGCAGCGGACCGCTGTCCGCTTTGTGTGTTGAGGGTGAATATGTTTTTTCAAATTTCTTTTATCATAAATTCGGTACTTTTGGGTGTGGGACTTGCCATGGATGCTTTTTCGGTATCCCTTGCCAACGGCTTGAACGAGCCCTGTATGAAAAAAAGAAGACAGCTTCTTATTGCGGGAACCTTTGCCTTCTTTCAGTTTATTATGCCGGTCATCGGCTGGTTTTGTGTACACAATTTAGCGAAGCTCTTTTCCGAATTTGAAAGGCTTATTCCTTATATAGCTCTCGGACTTCTTCTTTTTATAGGCGGTAAAATGCTTATAGACGGAATAAAGGGAGAAGAAACGGACTGCGAAAACAAGGCAGTATGCTTTTCTGCATTGATGGTACAGGGGCTGGCAACCTCTATCGACGCTCTATCCGTCGGTTTCACCATTGCGGATTACAATGCTGTAACGGCGCTTGCTTCATCTCTTATCATTGCTGTCGTAACCTTTATCATATGTATGGGCGGTCTTGTCCTCGGTAAGGTCATAGGTACAAAGCTTGCGGGGAAAAGCTCTGTCTTGGGCGGTATCATATTAATATTTATAGGTATTGAAATATTCTTGAAAAGCCTAATTTAAGAAAGGTATTTTATATGAACGTTATCAAAACACAGGGACTTACTAAGTTTTACGGAAGATCAAGAGGAATAGAAAGGGTCGATCTTAATATAAAAGAAGGTGATTTCTATGGATTTATCGGCCCTAACGGGGCAGGGAAGTCAACCACCATAAGACTGCTTTTAGGTCTTATAAACAAGGATTCGGGCAAGGCCGAAATATTCGGTAAGGATATTGAGAAGCATAAGACCGAGCTGCTGTCCGATATCGGATATCTTCCTTCGGAGACCTCCTTTTATTCGGGTATGAAAGTTAAGGAAATGCTTGACTTTGCCGCGAGGATGAGAAATAAGGATTGCAGTGCAGATGCCGTGGAGCTTTGCGAAAGACTTGAACTCGATCCTGATAAAAGGATAGAACAGCTTTCGTTCGGAAACCGCAAAAAGGTAGGTATAGTGTGTGCTCTGCAGCATTCTCCGAGGCTTTATATTTTAGACGAGCCCACAAGCGGTCTTGACCCCTTGATGCAGAGAGAGTTCTACGAGATACTTAAGGAACGTAACGAAAAGGGAGCGACCGTCTTTCTCTCCTCCCACATTCTTTCAGAGGTAAGCCGTTACTGTAAGAACGCGGCTGTGATACGAAGGGGCACTATTCTCCTTTCGGACAGTATTGAAAATTTAGCCCACACAGGAGTTAAAAGAGTTGTTCTTCGCGGCATAAAGCAAGAGCTTGAAATAGAAAACGCAAGGGATATCAAATATGAAAACGAAACCCTTAATTTCCTGTACAGCGGGGAAATAAAGGAGCTTCTTTTAAGGTTAAACAGTATATCCTTTGAGGATATAAATATCACAGATCCCGAGCTTGACGAGATATTCATGCACTATTATGTTAAGGAGGAAAACTGATATGACTCTTTACCTTCACGAGCTTAAAAGAAGCAGGATGCCGTTGATGCTCTGGACAGCGGTTATCTCCTTTATGCTTGCGGTGTGCGTTCTTATCTATCCCGAAATGTCGGGACAAATGAACGAAATGAGCGAAATGTTTTCTGATATGGGCAGTTTTTCCGCGGCATTCGGCATGGACGAGCTTAATTTCGGTGAGTTTATCGATTATTTCGGTATAGAATGCGGAAATACCCTCGGACTCGGAGGCGCTTTGTTTGCGGCGGTAACAGGTATATCCGCTCTTGCAAAGGAACAGAGAGACAAAACAGCAGAGCTTTTGCTCACACTTCCCGTATCAAGAATAAGGATAATTACAAGCAAGCTCTTGGCTGTTTTTACACAGGTGTTTATACTTAATATCTGTATTACGGTAATTACCCTGCTTTCGATTCTCGCAATTGGCGAAAAGATAGATATAAGCTTATTTTTGCTGATGATGCTTTCCTATCTTCTTTTGGAGCTTGAGATCTCTGCGCTTACCTTTGGTATCTCGGCATTTATATCCAAGGGCGGTACGGCGATAGGACTCGGCATTACCTTTGCATTCTATTTTATGAATATCATAGCGAATCTTACAGAGAAAACAGAGTTTTTGAAGTATATCACCCCCTACGGATATACCGACCCCTCCTCTGTTATTAACGATAAGACGATCGATCCTGTTTGTCTTCTTATCGGTTCGGTATTCTTTTTTGCGGGAATAATTATTGCCTATATCAAATATACCAAAAAAGATATATTGTAGGATAAAGGAAAAAGACAAGCCTTTTTAAAAAAGCTTGTCTTTTTAATATTATAGATAATTGCTCTGTTTCGTGTGAGCTGTTTGCTCGCAGAAAAGGCGAAATTCTGTGCGCCCGTCGGCGCTTTTAGCTATATCGGTATTTTTTAAGGACGAAGTCCCATACCGCCTTCAAGGGTGAGAGTCTCGCCTGTAAGATACTTGAAATCGGGATGAGCGAGCTGAACGCAAACTCTGCCTATTTCGGTTTCGGGATCGCCGAAGTGACCTGCGGGAGGCATCTTAACGTTTGCCTTGAATGCTTCGGGATAAGCTTTTTCAAAGTTTTCAAGCTGTGAGGTCCACGCGATGGGGCAGATAATGTTAACGTTGACGCCGTCGGCAGCCCATTCGGTTGCGGCAACACGGGTAAGACCGCGGATACCCTCCTTTGCGGCGGCATATGCACACTGACCGTAGTTACCGAAAAGACCCGCACCGGAAGCGAAGTTGATAACAGCACCCTTGGTCTCCTTGAGATAGGGGTAACAAGCCTTCATATAATAGAAGGTAGCATAAAGACCCGAATATACCGCAAGGTCGAACTGCTCTGTTGTATGGTCAGCCAAGGTAACTCCGGATGCGGATGCCTGTGCATTATTTATAAGCACGTCTATTCTGCCAAACTCCTCCATTGCTTTCTCTGCAACCGTTTTTGCAATGCTTTCATTGTCAGCGCCTGCATTTATGTCAGCGGCAAGGATAAGCACCTTGATTCCGTAAAGACGTTCAAGCTCTTCCTTTGCATCCTCTAATTTTTTTACGTTTCTTCCTGTAATAACGAGATTTGCACCTTCCTTTGCGTAAGCGGTAGCTATACCGTAACCGATAGATCCGCAGCGGCCGTCAGAAAGTGTAGCGCGTCCTGCGCCTGTGATTATAGCGGTTTTTCCCTGTAAAAATCCCATAAAATACTCCTAATATACAAAATTATACTTTAGTATATCAAAATTATTTCAATAAATCAAGTAGAAAACGAAATAAATTCAACTTTACAAAACAAAAGCTTTGTGATATAATATATCGGTGTCATTTATTATCAAAACGAAAGGACAGACCAATGAAAAGTGATATATTGATAATCGGCGCAGGGCCGGGCGGTATATTTTCCGCCTATGAATTAGTTAAGCTTTGCCCCGGCATAAAAATTACCGTTCTTGAGGCGGGCAACCCCTTACACAAGCGTAAATGTCCTATAGACGGAAAAAAGGTTAAAAGCTGTATCGGCTGTAAGCCCTGTTCGATAATGAACGGCTTCGGCGGTGCAGGTGCATTTTCCGACGGTAAATATAATATAACGAATCAGTTCGGCGGGACCTTGTATGAATATATCGGCAAGACAGAGGCCCTTGAGCTTATGCACTACGTTGATAAGATCAACCTCGATTACGGAGGAGAGGGAACAAAGCTTTATACCACCGCAAATTCACAGATCAAAAAGCTTTGTCTGCAAAACCGCCTGCATCTTCTCGATGCCTCTGTGCGCCATCTCGGTACAGATATAAACTATATCGTTCTTGAAAACCTTTATGATCATTTAAAGGATAAGGTCGATTTCATATTTAACACCCCCGCACAAAAGGTTGAAAAAACCGATGAAGGCTATAGGGTTACTACCGAAAAGGGAGACGTTTACGAGGCTGAAAAGTGCATAATTTCGGGAGGACGAAGCGGAAGCAAATGGATGGAAAGCGTTTGCCGCGATCTCAACATACCCACCAAGAGCAACAGAGTTGACATAGGTGTGCGTGTTGAGCTTCCTGCGGAGGTATTTTCACATTTGACCGACGAGCTTTACGAAAGTAAGATAATATACCGTACCGAAAAGTATAACGACCTTGTGCGTACCTTCTGTATGAATCCGAAGGGTGCTGTGGTCAACGAAAACACCAACGGTATCGTTACGGTAAACGGACACAGCTACGAGGACCCCGCGCTCCAGACAGAGAACACAAACTTTGCTCTTCTTGTGGCAAAGCATTTTTCCGACCCCTTCGAGGATTCTAACGGCTACGGTGAAAGCATTGCAAGGCTTTCGAATATGCTTGGCGGCGGAGTTATAGTTCAGCGCTTCGGCGACCTTGTGGCGGGTAAGCGCTCCACTCATTCGAGAATACAGGAATCCTTTACCACCCCCACCCTTGCGGCAACTCCGGGTGACCTGAGTCTTGTAATGCCCAAAAGGATCCTTGACGGCATTATAGAAATGATATATACCCTTGACAAGATAGCTCCCGGTACCGCAAACGACGACACTCTTCTATACGGTGTAGAGGTCAAGTTCTATAATATGGAGGTATCCCTGGACGAGCATCTTGAAACTCTCCATAAGGGTCTTTTCGTAATAGGAGACTGCAGCGGTATAACTCATTCGCTTTCCCATGCCTCGGCAAGCGGTGTTCACGTTGCAAGATATATTTCAAAAAACAGATAAAAGCGTACGTCGGCACGCACTGAGAACCCCCTCGGTTTGAATGCCCGGAGCGAAGCGGTCATCTGTAATATAAATTAAAAGCTCGCAGTTTTTTCTGCGAGTTTTAATTTTACTCTTGACAAATCGTTCTACATGGTGTAGAATGGTACTGTACTACAACGTGTAGAATGGAGGAAAAGATAATGAGTGACGTTCAGATGGGCACGGTAGAATCAAAATTTGCGGATATGATCTGGTCGAATGAGCCTGTTTCTTCCGCAAGACTTGCCGAATTGGCTTTTTCGGAGCTTAATTGGAAAAAGACCACGTCATACACCGTGCTTAAAAGGCTTTGCGATAAGGGGATATTTAAAAACGAGAAGGGAAGCGTTACTTCAGTTATATCCCGCGAGGATTTTTATTCTATGCAAAGCGAAAAATTCGTTGACGAGACCTTTGAGGGATCTCTGCCCGCCTTTCTTGCGGCATTTACAAAGCGTAAAAGCCTGAAGCCCGAGGAGGTAGCCGAGCTTCGCCGCATGGTCGATGAATACGAGGTGAAGTGAAATGACCGATATTTTCATTAAATTATTGAATATGAGCATTACCGCCTCCTGGATAGCATTAGCGGTAATAATATTACGTCTTTTTCTTAAAAAGGCACCCAAATGGATAAACTGCCTTCTCTGGGGAATGGTAGCAATAAGACTTCTTTTACCCTTTTCGGTAAAAAGTGTACTGAGCCTTATACCGAGCACACAAACTCTTCCAAAGGATATAGTTTATGCAAAGGAGCCTATGATCCAAAGCGGTGTCCCCGTTCTTAATTCAACGATAAATCCCGTGCTTTCCTCGAGCATGGCGGCTACTCCCGAATACAGTGCCAATCCCATGCAGATAGCGATGGCGATAGCCTCTCAGGTATGGCTTGCAGGAGTTATCATAATGCTTTTATACGCGGTAATAAGCTATCTCGGAATATATTTTAAAATAAGAGAATCTCTTAAAACCGATACGGGTATCTATTTGTGCGACAGAGTGTCGTCACCTTTTATCTTCGGTATGATAAAGCCGAGGATCATAATTCCCTCATCCATGAATGAAGCCGATATAAAATATGTAACGGCACACGAAAGGGCGCATATAAAACGCTTTGACCATATATGGAAGCCGTTGGGCTTTACGCTTCTGTGCATATATTGGTTCAATCCCGTTCTCTGGACTGCATATATACTCTTGTGCCGCGATATAGAGCTTGCCTGTGATGAAAGGGTAATACGGGATATGGACGAGCTGTCAAAGAAGGCTTATTCAAATGCGCTGATAAACTGCAGCAGCCGCCAAAGGCTTGTCAGCGCCTGTCCCGTTGCCTTCGGAGAGGTGGGTGTAAAGAGCAGGATCAAGTCTGTTTTGAATTACAAAAAGCCTGCCTTCTGGATAATAATCACAGCGCTTGTATTGTGTGTTGCGGCGGGAGTGTTCTTTTTGACAGACCCGAAGGATAAAAAAGAGAAGCCCGCAGAGAATTATTTTGAGGGCGTTGTGTTCAGCGCATATGATGATTCGGTTCTGGTAAAGGTTGACGAGGCCTACAGAAAAACTTTGGGCGACAAGGTGTTTTTCTCGACCGAGAATAAGGATTTTCCCTATTTGAAGGAGGATGACAGAATAGCAGTTGAATATGACGGCAAGATTCAGGAAACGTATCCCGTCACACTTCCCGGTGTAATATCGGTGACCCTGTTAAACGAAGAGACTCTTTCGATATATCCCGAAAATGCAAATATATACGTTTATCACGATTCCCCCGACCCTATGGAGCCTACTCTCAGACTTTCGAATATCGACAAACGCTTCAGCTTCAGCTACAGTATCTACAGCAGCTTTATCGCCATAGGCGAATATGAGATAAAGAGAGACGTTTTGTATCTGCGCTGTGACGGAAGCGACACCGAGTACCGCTTTAATATAGAGGACGGTGCCTACGTATTTGACGAAAAGAATTCTTCTCCCGTTCCGAAGTATAAGTATTGGTCTGAAGGGGAAGAGGAGGCCTGTGTTCCCGATAAGGCAAGATTCGTTTTTGACAGACACGATACTCCCGGCGAATTCGTTTATGCCGATTACGATATCGATAATGACGGAAAAGAGGAAAGGCTCTCGCTGAGCTATGGCCCCACATACGGTATATTTACCTTTTATCTGAGTATATTTGAAGACGGAAAAGAGGAATACAAGGATCTTTACAGCTATCATCACGGTGATTTTTCCTTTGAGGAAAGGGAAGACACAGGGCTATATATAAAGGTTAAGACAACGGAAGGTAAAATATATGAGCTTGATATAGTATTGGAAAACGGTCATGCCTGTCTATATGACAGAGGAGTAAATATCGGATATCTGTACGGACAGAGCGCGAATGAGTTTTCCTATTCCAAGGAGATAAGGGAATATGACGGAAGGGTTGAAGTAAAAAACATCGACTACCACAGTACTCAGCCGCATATAGCCGATGCCGCAGAGGCAATTGTTGAAGCAGCAAAATACGCAACCGTGAATTATGATACGGTAACGGTTGCCTATGATAAATTTGAGGACGTATGGAAGGTAGATTATTCCGAAAAGGACAGCCCGGACAGCGGGCAGATCATTTACGTCAGCTCTGACAGAGCAACGGTAACAATGCTATACTGAGAATGATTCAAAAATCCCGTAATTTATGCCCGAAAGCATAAGTTTCGGGATTTTTTCGTTTTTTGTATTTGACAAGGAGGGATTTTTGTGTTAAACTTATTTAGATTAAGATGGAAAAGGTGTAACCATGAGTAAAAAGCATAGGTTTATTTGGAGTTTTTTGCGTCCCCCCGTTGGTCTTGTTATGCGTGTATTCTTCGGATACAGATACAAGCTTGCAAAAAACTTACCCGAAAACTACATAGTTCTTTCAAACCACACCACCGATTTTGACCCGGTGCTTGTGGGTCTTGCCTTTAAAAAGCAGATGTACCTTGTGGCAAGCGAGCATATTACCCGCTGGGGCTTCCCTTATAAGCTTTTGAAATATGCTTTTGAGCCCATTATCAGATATAAGGCTACCGTTGCCACCTCAACGGTGCTCGATATACTCCGTAAGGTACGCAAGGGTGAACGCGTTTGTATGTTCGCGGAGGGAGTAAAGAGCTGGGATGGTGTTACCTGTCCTATGTTTCCCGCAACGGCCCAGATGATCAAAAAATCCGGTTGTGCGCTTGTGACCTTCAAGCTTAAGGGCGGTTATTTCGTAAGTCCTGCCTGGGGTAAGGGTCTGCGCCGCGGAAAATGGCACGGCGGGGTCGAAAATGTCTATACAAAGGAACAGCTTGCAGAAATGTCATATGATGAGATAGAGGCTGTGATAACAAAGGATCTTTATGAGGATGCCTATCAAACCCAGCTTGCCGAAATGAACAGATATAAGGGCAAGAGCCTTGCAAGCGGTCTGGAGAATATTCTCTGGGCTTGTCCTGAATGCAAAAGCGCGGATAAGCTTGTAACAAAGGGAAATAAGATCATATGTACCCAATGTAAAAAAGAAATAGAGTATGATAAATACGCTATGCTGTCAGGCTGTGATTTCAAAACGGTTTACGAGTATTCCGAATGGCAGAGATCTCTTATAGAAGAATATATTGAAAAGGGCAAGGATATAACTTGCGAAAATATCAGATGCCAAACCATAACAAAGGAAAGCTCCGAATTGCTTTTCGAGGGCAAGCTTGTCTTCTCCGGTGATTCTGTAAGCTTTGGAGATAACTCCTTTGAATGGGGTACTTTGACCGATCTTGCAATACACGGAAAACACGCGTTGGTATTTGAAGCAAATAAAAAGTATTACGAGCTTATCTTCCCCGAAGGAATAAGTGCGTATAAGTTTTTAATATATTACAAAGAAGCCGTAAAGCGAAAGGAGAGGGTGTAAAGCATGGATTATTCGCAGTTAAATACCGGATTATGGAACGTAATAATTCAGATAGGTGTAATAGCAGGATTTATTCTTCTTGCCAATGTTTTAAGAAAAAAGATCTCTTTTGTAAGGAATACTCTCGTTCCCACTGCGGTGTTGGCGGGATTTATGCTTTTGGGATTGAAGTATCTTTTCCCTGAACTTATTGACGAAATATTTCTTGAAAAGTTAACTTATCATGCATTGGCACTGGGCTTTATAGCACTTAGCCTGAGAATTCCCGAAAAGCAGAATGAATCAACTCCGGGTATTGCGGCAAAAAGCGGAGCACTTATAGTAAGTACGTATCTCGTACAGGCTATCGTGGGCCTCGTAATTTCCTTGATTCTTGCATATACCTTTATGCCCGAGCTTTTCAAGGCAAGCGGTATCCTTCTTCCTATGGCATACGGACAGGGACCCGGACAGGCGAATAACGTCGGTACTACCTATGAAGCTCTCGGAATGCAGGGCGGCAGAAGCTTTGGTCTTTCCCTTGCAGCGGCAGGTTATCTCTGTGCTTGTGTAGTAGGTGTAGTATTTCTTAATATTTACAACCGCCGCGGAAAACTTAAAAGGATCAAGGATAAGGAATTTATCTCAGGCTCGGTTACTATCGATACGTTTCAGGATAAAGACGAAATACCGATATCTGAATCTATAGATAAATTCAGTGTACAGATAGCACTCGTGGCAATGATATATTTGTTTACATTCCTTGTAACGTGGGGTCTGACTGCATTACTCGGTCTTATTTCCGAAGGAATTGCTTCCACTGTTTCAACTCTTCTTTGGGGCTTTAACTTCATTATAGGCTCTGCTCTTGCAATAGTAGTAAGAACGATAATGAAGAACCTGCGTAAGTTTAAGCTGATGAACCATCAGTATCAGAATAACTATTTGTTGAGCAGAATTTCGGGTCTTGCCTTTGACCTTATGATAGTCGCAGGTATTGCGGGTATCAGATTTGAGGATCTTTCCGGTTATTGGCTCCCATTTGCGCTTATGGCGGTTGCAGGCGGCATAGTTACCTACCTGTATCTTAAGGCAATGTGTAAAAAGCTTTATCCCGGATACGAAAATGAGGGACTTTTCTCGATGTACGGTATGCTTACGGGTACCATAAGCTCGGGCGTTCTTTTGCTTCGCGAAATAGATCCGGAAATGAAAACTCCCGCATCGGATAATCTAGTTTACGGCAGCTCATTCGGTATCATATTTGGCGCTCCCGTGCTTTTGGTTGTAAGTTTTGCGGCAAAAGGCGAATATAATGCGCTTATTTCGGTTGGTATCGTTATCGTATATCTTGCGGTGCTTTTTGCAATAATGTTTGCAAAACGTAAAAATGAAAAGGATAAAAAATGAAAAATATTCTGACTTTAGGAATAGATATCGGAACAACTACGCTTTCTGCGGTAGTACTGAATATTACAAAGGGTGAACAGTTAAAATCGTTCACCCTTGAACATAAGTCGGCAATGACTGCGCCGCTGTCCTTTGAAAGGATACAGGATGCCGATAAGATCCTTTTTCTGGCACAAAAGCTTGCAGAGGAGGCGTTTGAGCTTTATCCGGATATCCTTGCCGTAGGATTAACGGGACAGATGCACGGTATTCTGTATATCGACGAAAATGCAGATGCCTGCAGTCCTCTCTACACCTGGCAGGACGGCAGAGGGGAAGAGGTTGCCGATGAGATAAAGAGACTCACGGGTATGACCGTGTTTTCGGGCTACGGTCTTGCGACCCATTATTATAACCTCAAGAATTCTTTGGTCCCCGCGTCCGCCAAGAGCTTTTGCAGTATTATGGACTATATTGCCATGAAGCTTGCAGACCGTAGAATCCCTCTCTGCCACCCATCGGTTGCGGCGAGCTTCGGTCTTTTTGATAATTCGAAAAATGATTTTGACGGCGGGGCTCTTGAAAAGCTCGGTATAAATAAGTGCTTTTTACCCCGCGTTATCAAGGATGACCTGCCTTTAGGTAAATACAAAAACGCATACGTTACCCCCGCTCTCGGCGATAATCAGGCAAGTGTGTTCGGCTCTGTTGCGGATGAGGAAAGCTCTGTTCTTGTTAATTACGGAACGGGCAGTCAGGTATCTGTGATAACCGACAGAAGGTCGGCAAAGGAGCCGCTTGAGCTTCGTCCTTATATAGGCGGAAAAAATATTATCTGCGGATGTGCGCTTTGCGGAGGCTATGCCTATGAGCTGCTTGAAGGCTTTTTCAAAAGCTATGCAGAGGCGCTGGGCATCGAAGGAAATCAGTATGCGGTGATGGATGCTCTTGCAGAGGAGGAGTATTCAAAGCACCGTAAAAACACCGTTACCGTGAACCCTTTATTCAAGGGTACAAGACAGCAACCCGATATACGGGGAGATATAAGCGGTCTTTCGTCAGATAATTTCAGCGCAGGCAGGGTCATTCTCGGAACAATAGAGGGAATGGCTCGGGAGCTTTATGAAATGTACCGTTTGTCGGATATCGGGGGTAAAAAAACACTTGTTGTCTCGGGAAACGGCGTTCGTAAGAACAGGGTCCTTCAAAGGGTGTTGGAGGATAAATTTAATATGAAGCTCTTGCTTTTGAAGAACAACGAGGAGGCAGCTTCGGGAGCGGCCATGTATTCCGCTCTGTCTGCAGGCGCTTCGTTGTCCGATGTAAAAAAGCTTATACGCTATCATGAATAAAAATAAAGATTCTCCTTATAATAACCAAAAAAGGAGAATTTTTTTATGGAAAGAAATAAGAAGAAGCAGGATGCCTGCGATTATTCAAAGGACGAGTTTTTAACAAATCCCGTTGCCTCGGTAAATGACGTAACGGGTTACGTTCAGCGTATTCCCGACGTTTGGGAAAGGGCGCAGAGCATTGCGGATATTTCGAACGTGCCGGTTGACAGCCTTGATAAAAAGGGTGCTGTAGGAAAAAAGCTCGTCTGTGATGATTCCGAAGTAATTGATAAGGAAAAATAAGGTGAAAGACTTGTGGTGTTTTTGTAAAAATACCACAATTCTTTATATATAATTTAAATACTTTTCTAAAAAAGGTTACAAATGAGGATTATAATTAATAGTTGAAGCGAGGCAAAATACTTAAAATATTTCAAGGAGAAAGTTATGAACACCATGAAAAAAGTCCTGACGTTGTTTCTTGTAGCTTTTATGTTGTTCTCCGTATTGCCCTTAAGCGGCTTGCAGGCGGCAACAACCTATAAGGTTACCTTGAAGTCCGGTCCTGAAGGTACCGGCTCCGATAAGGTCATCTACAAAACAGCAGGCACTAATTTGCATCTTTCATCAACCAATGCTGACATTTACAACTATTACGGAATGGCTCCCTCCTCGGGTGGAAGCGGCTTCGGTCAGCAGCGTGTATTCATTGAATGGAACACACAGCTCGATGCTAACGGTAAGGGTGTAGGTAAGGCTTACCGTAACTATTATACCGTTGATGCTGATGTAACCCTTTACGCAGTTTGGGGCTTTGAGATTCAGTATAACGCAGACGGCGGTAAATTCCCCTCTACAGGTAACAGCATATTCTTGAAGTATGTTGTTGACTGTGACGATAATAACTATCAGAATCCTAAGACTCTCTACGGTAACTTCGATCTTCCCCAGGGATCAAACGCTCCTGTAAAGGAAGGCTGCAGAAGAGTAAAGATGTCAAGCGGTGCGGATTTCTACGGACTTCTTAATGCTGACATGAGCTTCTTTACTACCGAGACCGCTGAGCAGAATCTTACCATTCCTCCCACAGGCGGCAAGCTTCCCTGGTCGGTATTCCATACCACCACCAGCGCTCACGGTAATACTGCAGTAGAGTTCTATGCTATCTGGGAGCCCTCTGTTACATATCATCCCAATACAGGCTCGGGTAACGCATACAGCGAGTATCTTGAATGGGACTGGGGCCCTCTCCATTATTATAACAGTTATTACGTAGATAATAACTCCTTCTCAAGATCGGGTGCATCCTTCAAGGGCTGGAATACCAAGCCCGACGGTACAGGTATCTCTGTTTCTCCCGGTTCAAACCTCGGCGGACAGCGCTCCGACTCCGATCCCATCGTTCTTTACGCACAGTGGTCTGACGGCTCATACGTTAAGCCCGCAGAAAAATATACCATGACCTTTGACGTGAACGGCGGCTTCATGATGGCAGGCTCGTCCTACCAGATCGAATACGGTCAGACCTATGGCGATGCTATGGGTATCAACGTTCCCACTCCCATGCGTTCGGGCTATGAATTCAAGGGCTGGTACTGTGAAAAGTATAACTATTGGCTCAATCCCAATGATGTAATGAGCGTTAAGGAAGACATCACCTTCGTTGCACAGTGGGAGGCTGCGATTCCTACCTACAAGCTCACCTTCAATACCGACGGCGGAACCATGCCTGCAGGTTATAAGAGCTCCTATACCTTCCAGGAGGGTCAGAGCTTCAATACAATTATCGGCGGATTCCCCGTACCCGAAAAGACAGGCTATTTCTTCAAGGGCTGGAAGCTTGATTCAACAAGCGCTCTTGCTGTATGGACCGATTCCTTCGGCAGCCAGACATATACCTACGGTACGGATATAACACTTATAGCGGTTTGGGAAAAGGATCCTAACTATATTCCTCCTCCCGAGCCCCGTAACGTAACCTTTATAGTAAACGGCGGTACAATGCCCGAGGGCTTTGTTACTACGTATGTGGTAATGGATGATCAGAAGCTCGCTGAAGCCATCGGCGGATTCCCCGTACCCACAAGAACAGGCTTTATCTTTAACGGCTGGAAGCTTCAGCAGGATTCCTCTGTAGTATGGACAGATTCCTTCGGTGACTCTGCTCTTACCTACGGAACCGATATCAATCTTATCGCTCTTTGGACAAAGGATCCCAACTACGTTCCTCCGCCCGAACCCCGTAACGTTACCTTTAACGTAAACGGCGGTACAATGCCCGCAGGCTTCAATACTACCTATGTGGTAATGGATAACCAGAAGCTCGCTGAAGGCATCGGCGGATTCCCCGTACCTACCAGAACAGGCTATCTCTTCGACGGCTGGCAGCTTTCTCTTGACAACTCGGTGGTATGGACAAATTCCTTCGGTGATGATATCTATACCTACGGTAAGGATGCTACACTTACAGCGCTCTGGTCAAAGGATCCCAACTACGTTCCTCCCTCTACACCTTTCACCGTAACCTTTAATTCAAACGGCGGTGTAATAGCAGGTACCCAGAGCTTCAGTATCTACGTAGGTCAGACCTACAAGGCTGTTATCACTCTCCCCAAGGTAGTGCGCGACGGCTATAAGTTCGTTGGCTGGCGTTGCTCCGGCACGGATTACATTCTTGATCTCAATGATATCTTCACCTATGAGACCAATGTTACCTTCAAGGCACAGTGGGAAGAGGTTGATCCCAACAGTACCTTTATTATGACTCTTGATCCTAACGGCGGTACAATGCCTGAAGGATATAAGACACAGTATTCCTTCAGACTTAACGAGAAATTCGTTGACGTTATCGGAGGCTTCCCCGAACCCACTAAGCCCGGTGCTACCTTCAACGGCTGGATGCGTGAGGACTGGCCCTATGACCATCATTGGACAGAATCTTTCGGTTCACAGCCCTATACCTTCGGTCATGACGTAACTCTCGTTGCACAGTGGATCGAAAACTGCAGCCACAGCTACTATCAGTCAGGCTACGTTGCGGCATCCTGCGACGTTGACGGTTATACCGCATATACCTGCTCCAAGTGCGGCGCAGTAAAGACAGACGTTATCCCCGCAACAGGACATAATTACAACAGCGGTGTTATTACCAAGCAGCCTACTTGTACTGTAAAGGGTGTAAGAACCTATACTTGTTCAAATAATTCGGCACATACATATACAGTTTCCATCGATGCTCTCGGACATCAGTACACAGAAGCTATCAAGGTAAACAACCTTGTACCTACCTGTGAAAATGACGGCGGCTACGATATGGCAGTATTCTGCGGCAGATGTAATGCAGAGCTTTCCAAAACTCATTATACCGTTGCGGCTACAGGTCATAAGTACGGCGGTTGGACAGAATACAAGCCCGCTACCACCGAGTCCGCAGGCGAGGAGAGAAGCTATTGCACCAACGATGGCTGTACCAAGTATCAGTCCCGCGAGATCCCCAAGCTTGAGGTAGTTATCACTCCTCCCGTACTCTCTGTTGAGAATAAGATAGTAAGCATCACAAGTGCAGACGATATTACAGAGCTTGCATTTGCTACAGGTAATTACGATTCTTATGCAGAGCTTGAGAACGCAGATGACTGCACGTTCTTCGGTGCTGCTTATATCGCAAGTCATAGCAATAACGGCATATTCAATATTGAGCTTGAGGCCGGCACATATACCTTCTATGCTCTTATGAGCGACGGAAATGAATACTTCCTCGTTGCAACTATCGAAGAAGAGACCGTTACACCCGAGGAGCCCGATGAACCCGAGGTAAGATCCTCTGTTACTGTTGACGCTGTTACCTTTACCGTCGGCGGTCTTACAGACGTAAAGGACTTCTTTATAGCAAAGGGTGTATATTCCACCTATCAGCTCGTTAATGCAAACAAGCTCGTTCGTATCACAGCGTCAAAGATCGGCACTGCAACCGAATATTCCTACGTTGTTCCCGGTAACGGTAATTACACGGTATGCGTAAGATACAATGACGGTACCCTGGAATTCCACTATCCTTCTGTTGAAGTAGTTGAGCCCGGCTTCTCGGTCAACGGTCTTCAGATCACGATCACCAACCTTGAGGGCATCAAGGTAGTTCGTACTGCTGCAGGCGATCATAAGTCCGCTTCTACCATGAAGAAGGAAGCGAGCCACAGAGCATTCACAGCTAAGTATATTCCCGATAAGAGCTCCTACATGATCCAGTACAGGGAGAACGGAACATATACCGTTGCAGTATGCTATGAAAACGGCTATAATGTATTCATGCAGTTCGAAATAGTTCAGAAGGTTCCCACATTCACACAGGAGGGTAATACTGTTACCTTCGGTAATCTTGACGGACTTAAGGTCGTAAGATATGCTATGGGCGAATATGCTACGTCCACCCAGATCAAGAATGCAGAGGGAAGCAGAGCGATAACCGCTAAATCTGTAGTTGACGGCAAGATCTCCGTAACTCTTAAGACTGCAGGCACATATACCTTCTGCGTACAGTATGATGACGAAAGCTACAACTACTTTACGGTAGTTGCAGAATAATGCGGAGCCCGAAATCGAAAACGTAGTTTTCATCCTCCGCTTAACAAATTAAACCGAATCAAGGCAGAGAACGATAGTCATATTTCGTTCTCTGCTTTATTTTTGTATTATTACTCTATTTCGTGTGTATTGTTTGCACCAAGGAAAAGAGCGGGATTCTATGCGCCCGCCGGCGCTTTTATCCTCAAGCTCTTTTCGTCCTATCACCGCTGCGGGCCGCCTCCCGCTTTTTACCGCCGATATCATTATAACACAGGTTTTTGCCTTTCGGTAGGGTACCCCCCCTAAAAATCGTTCGACATATTTTTCAGACCTGCACAGATCTGCCCCTTTCGGACATAAGGCGTGTACACCCTGCGTTACGCGCCGTAAATATATATATACTAACCTAACCTAAACTATCCTAATCTAACCTAACCTATACTGTGTATCCAAACTGTACACAAAACGTATCCAAAACGTATCCAAAACGTATCCGAGACTTACACAAAACGTATCCGAACCGTCATCAAAACGTATCCAAAATGTATCCAGAACATCGGCAAAACCAAGATAGAGCGAGGAGCAAAAATGCTAAAAATTTTTGGTCCTTCACCCTGTTACAAAACTATTGACAAATCGTAAAAAGGAGTTTATAATAAATATGATACATAGTGTCAAATTGAAAGGGGTGAAAAAATGGCGGAATATATAACGGAGCAACGAAGACAGCTTATCGAGTTTATGCAAAGGTACAGCGGGCTTTCACTGTCGGTGGATAAGTGGAGGGAAAAGATGCTTGAAGAGCTTTCTTTAGAAAAGGTACCTTCAAGAAGCACCTTTTACCGTACCATGCTTAAGCTGAAAAGGGAAGGAGCCGTTATCCGTTTTGCTGACCAAGCATCCCATACCAGCCGATACCAGATAGCAAATTGCAAGGAGCATTTTCATCTTCACCTTAAGTGTATCGAATGCGGAAGTCTTATCCATATGAGTCACGAGGCCTCAAGAGAATTGCATAACGTAATTCTTAAGGACAATAATTTTAACGTTGATAAAAATCAAACCGTAATATACGGAATATGTTCGGAGTGTAAAGTATGAAAAAAACAATATCGGTAATATGCGCGCTGCTCCTTGTTGCTCTTGCTTTTGCGGGATGCTCGGGAGATAAAAAGAATAATGATAAAAGAATAGTATGTACAATGTTTCCTCAGTATGATTGGGTAATGGAGATATTGGGTGAAGAAGCTAAGGAATGGAACGTTGAGCTTCTCATGCAGACAGGTACCGATCTTCACAGCTTTGAGCCTACTGCGGAGGATATAATAATAATTGACCGCAGCGATCTGTTCATTCACGTGGGCGGTGAGTCTGACGAATGGGTGGATGACGTTCTCGGTCAGTCGGAAAATGTCGGTACGGTCATCAATATGCTCGAAACTCTCGGTGACGATGCTATTATGAGCGAGCACGAGCATGACCACGGTCATGAGCATGAGCACGAGCATGAAGAGGAAGAGGAAGAGCATGAGCATCATGATGAGCACGTATGGCTCTCTCTTCATAACGCTGAGCTTTTGTGCGATGTGATCTGTGATTCGATATGTGAGATAGATAAGGATAACGAAGAGATATACAGAGCAAATTCTGAAAAATATATAAATAAGATAAATGCTCTTGATGAAAAATATCACGACACCGTTGAAAACGCAAAGACCAACAAGCTTCTTTTTGCCGACAGATTCCCCTTTGCTTATATGGTAGATGATTACGGTCTTGAATATCACGCGGCATTTTCGGGATGTTCTACCGAAAGTAATGCTACAAGCGAGACTATAGATACCTTGATAAGCAAGCTTAACGAATGGGATCTCGATTCCGTAATAGTGCTTGAGGGCTCGGATAAGGAGATAGCCGAAACTGTTATAAAGGGAAGCAGGGATAAGGATCAGGATATCATTGTGCTCAATTCTCTGCAGTCTGTTACGATAGTTGATATTGAAAAGGGTGCTGATTATATCGAATTAATGGAAAAGAATCTTGATGCATTGAACGATGCATTGAATTGATGAGGTAATTATGTCACAGATGGTATGTAAGGACGTTTCTCTCGGTTACGACGGAAACGCCATAGTGAATAATTTGAATTTTACCGTAAATAAGGGAGATTACCTTTGCGTAGTGGGCGAAAACGGCGCAGGTAAAAGTACCCTTATCAAAACTATTTTAGGCTTGAGATCGCCCTTGAAGGGAAGTATAGAGCTGGGTGATTCGCTGAAGGCGAATGAAATAGGTTACCTCCCCCAGCAGACTATGGTGCAAAAGGATTTTCCCGCATCGGTAAAGGAGATAGTTCTTTCGGGCGCTCTCAACAAAACAGGATTGAGTCCCTTCTATACAAGGAAGGAAAAGGAGCTTGCAAAAAAAGCGATGGAAAGTCTCGGTATCACCGCGCTTGCGAACCGTTGCTACCGTGAGCTTTCGGGAGGTCAGCAGCAGAGAGTCCTTCTGGCAAGAGCCATTTGTGCCACAAGGAAGCTCCTTGTGCTCGACGAGCCTGTGGCGGGACTCGATCCCAAGGCAACTGCCGAAATGTACGAGCTTATAAAGGATATCAATAAAAACGGTGAGACGACTATTATTATGGTATCCCACGATATTTCGGCGGCAATGACCTATGCTACCCATATTCTTCACGTAAGCCGTGAGGCCCTGTATTTCGGTACAAAGGAAGGGTATCTGCAGAGTGACGTTGCAAAAATTTTTATCGCGAAGGAGGATGAAAAATGAGTGTTGCGGAAAAGCTTTCAATGTATTTTCAGTACGATTTCGTGAGAAACGCCCTTATTGTAGGCGTACTTATCGCTCTTTGCTCCTCGCTCTTCGGCGCGACTCTCGTGCTGAAACGCTTCTCCTTTATAGGTGACGGTCTTTCTCACGTTGCCTTCGGAGCTATGGCTATAGCGGCGGTGCTTAAATTTACGAATAATATGCTTATAATCCTGCCCCTTACCGTGCTTTGTGCGGTCATACTTCTGAGTCTCGGCCAGAATGCCAAGATAAAAGGAGACGCGGCAGTCGCCATGATATCGGTAAGCTCTCTGGGCTTAGGCTATATGCTTATGAATGTATTCCCGACCTCAAGCAACGTTTCGGGAGACGTATGCTCCACGCTTTTCGGTTCAACGTCCATACTTACTCTTACAAAAACCGACGTCGCTCTCAGCCTTCTTCTTTCGGTTGCGGTAATTGTATTCTTTATATTCTTTTATAATAAGATATTTTCGGTTACCTTTGACGAAAGCTTTGCCAGGGCAACGGGAATAAGGGCAGGGCTTTATAATATTCTGGTTGCAATAATCGTTGCGGTGATAATCGTTGTTGCAATGAATCTTGTGGGCTCGCTTCTTACCTCTGCGCTGATAATATTCCCGGCGCTTTCCGCCATGAGAGTTTTCAAAAGCTTCAGATCTGTTATAATCTGCTCTGCCGTTACCTCTGTAATATGCGCGGCGGCGGGTATAATCCTGCATCTTATTACCACTACACCCATCGGCTCAACTATAGTTGCGGCAAACCTTGCGGTATTTGCGGTATTCTTCGTTGCAGGTAAAATAAGGAGATAAAAATGAAAAAGTGTTTATTGATATTATTGTCGGCACTGCTTATTATATCTTTGGTGTCCTGCGGTGAAAAGGATTCGCAAAAATCAGATGCCGAGACCCCCGGAAAGGTAACTGATACCGATATTGTGGAAACTGTACTGAATCCCATGGAATATACTCTTTACCAGAATATATTCTATAACGATATGGCAGCCGACTATGAGGGTGTCACCGTTACCAAGGAAGGTATTTTTGCAGTTATTCAGGATAAATTCAGTGATAAGCTCCGTTATTACGTTTGGGGTTATTCCGATAACACTCTCTGCTGTGATTGGCAGTGGGAGTTTGTTCCCAAGGATATAAGCGTGCTTCCCGAGCCCGGCTCAAAGATCAAGGTGACGGGTACGCTTACCGCCTCCGACGATGCTCTTGACGGACATTGGTTTACCGAGGGCGAGGTAGCTGTAATGACCAATTATACCCAAAACGGCGGTAATTACGATCTTACCACCATGTCTCCCACCCTTGCGAGAGTTCAGCTTGTAAATATTATGAACTTTCCCGAGGAGGTAAATGAGGAAAAGATAGCTGTTTACGGAAGAATAATGGCGGGAAATATGATACAGCATCCCTATTACGATAATTCCTGGTCTGTACCCCTTGAATCAAAGGATGCGCTTCCTGCGGCAGGTACGTACGTTACAATAAACGGTGTTTTCAGCGGTACGACCACAGAAAACTCAAAGATCGTTGTTGAAAGCATCGATATAGATGAATAAGTACTAAAAAAGGGTTGAAATATCGAATTTCAACCTTTTTTCAATGTATAGGAAATTGCTTCATTTCGTGTGAGTTGTTTGCACTAAGGAATGGAGCGGAATTCGGTGCGCCGGGCGGCGCTTTTTATTAAACACTTGACAATATTTGCAATTAAATGTATAATGAAATAAAAAAAGATACAGGAGAACAAAAATGAAAAGAATTATATTATTGGCATTATGCTTAAGCTGTCTTTTAACCGCCGCAGCCTGCGGTAATAAGTCCGATGATAAGAGCGGCAAGAAAACTTCCGGCGAGACCGATCCCGCAACAAAGCAGGAAGCTCCCGCGGAGCCCGATTATGAGATCGTTGAAGAGCCTGCCCTTAAGGTTAATAAGGTAGTCAGCGCAGAAGAAGCTGCACAGTACAAGGCAGTCTTCTTTGATAAGGACAGCTCATACGATAATACCGACGTTACAAAAACAGGTATATTCACAATAGTATATGACAAATTCTATAACGTTGACCGTCTCTACGTTTGGGGTTATGATAATGATGAAGCAAAGACCGGCTGGCAGTGGGAATTTTCTGTAGCAGAGGGCACACAGCTTCCCAAGGTAGGCTCCGAGATAACGGTAACAGGTAAATTTGTTGCAAACGACTCTGCTCTTGATAAGAAATGGATCGAAAACGCTTTTGTTACCGTAGTTTCCGAATATAACGATGCCCTTTGTAAGTATGACCTTACCACCATGAGTCCCACTCTTGCAGAGCAGGTTCAGGTATTCTATCTTGCGAACAATACCGATCTTTTCAGCGATGATAAGGTAGCTCTTTACGGTGAGGTAGGAGAAAATCTTATTATCAATTCGGTAAACGATAAGGAAAGCAACGGTGAGACCAAGCCTTTGTGGTCCTTCCACGTTGCCAATAACGTTCTTCCCGAGGCAGGAACCAAGGTTACTGCAGTAGGTACGTTAAACGGTCACGGACAGCTTACTGTAGAGACCCTTTACGTTGAGTAAAATATAAGTATTTGAACCGCTTGTTTTGGCAAGCGGTTTTTTAATTTTCAAAAAATGTAAAATAATTGAATAAATTTCGCAAAAACTATTGCTAAATTGTGTACAACATGGTATTATTATAACAATGAGTATATTCGGAGATATTACCCTAAAATCAGAATGTTTTTAAATTTCTTTACAAAGAATATTATCCGAAAAGCATATACTTAAATAAATTATTTTATTTAAAGAAAGGAAAGAAAGATGAAAGAACAGAGAACCTTTGGAATATCGAAGCGTTTGCTTGCGGTATTCATTCTTCTCACAATGCTTTTGGGTATGATGATCCCGGCATTGTCGGTTAGGTCTGAGGCGGCGGACGATACTTATAGGATCACCCTTAGACTTAACAGCGGTAAGTTCGTCAATGAGGGTACAAGCGAATACTGTACTCAGGGCGGAGTATCGCAGAACAGAATTTATGACATCCCCTACGGAGTAAGCATCTATGACGCTATCCCCTGGGAGGAACAGATTATTTTAAGAAACGGATATGTATTTACCGGTTGGGTATATACGAATTCAAGCGGTTCTATCCCGAGTAACGGCTGGCAGCCCAGCCTTGAGGGTAAGAAGCCCATGGATATCTACTATACTTATTTCCGTAACAATACCGGCTCCTGCGGTAACGTATATTTCACTGCTATCTGGATAGCCAAGGAATATACAATGGGATTCGATGCCAAGATGGGTACCATAACCAAGGGCAGCGAGACTTACGACGTTGCTTACGATATTTCGGGCGGCGGCGACCAGGGCGTTGAGTATTATAATGCAATGCTCCACGATCTTGAGGCGGGTGACGTTCCTCACGCAGAGGCTGAGGGCTTTACCTTTGTAAGCTGGACACTCACAGATTATTATTGGTCATTAAAGCCCAGCGATGAGCTCGGAAGACCTTGGGCAGACGGTAATCATTACGGCGGTACCGTATCCGAAACGTGGGCACTTACCAAGAGTGCTACCTTTGACGGTTATTGGGAATGTAATGCTGATAATTTTGAGGATGTTTATATTGCTCCCACCTGTCTCACTGATGGCTTTGACGGTCAGGTATGCTTGACATGTCAGGCTAACAGCGAATATAAGGATTTCATAAATAATTATCATGAGCCTGACGGAACTGTACTTACAGCGTTAGGTCATGATATGGGTGAATGGATCGATCAAAAGGACGGAACCAGCAGAAGCGATTGTGAGCGCGATGGCTGTGATTATTTTGAAACCAGAAATAATACGTATGATATAGAGTATTATGATGAAGGAGGAGCTGCTTTCTCCGGAACTCACGGTGCCAATGCTCCTACCGCACATACATTCGGAACTCAGACGAAGCTTGTAAATGCTGCCAATAAGACAGGTATGTACACCTTTGGCGGTTGGTACAGCGATCCCGAATGTACAACTGCGATCACTACCATAGAAGCAACAGATTTCAAGTCAAGCCTTGATGAAAGCTATAAGATCTATGCAAAGTGGATCCCCGTTGATTATACTATCACATATTATCACGGAAGTACAAATATTACCACCAAGACAGCATATTTCCCTGACGGTCTTCCCGCAACAGGTCACAGCTACGGAACCGATACCGTTCTTATAGATGCTTATAAGAGAGGCTGGACCTTTGAAGGATGGTACACCAATTCCTCCTTTACTACTCCTGCAGAGGGCGCACTCAGCGTTCTTGACGGTGAGGGATATACTGCGAATATTAAGCTTTATGCTAAGTTTACCGAGGATTATTATCCCATCACCTATCTTGATAAAAACGGTGAGCCCTATTCGGGTGATACGGTAATTGCCGATGCTAAGCTCAGCTATACCTATGATGACGGTATAACCTTCCCCACAGTTACAAAGACCGGCTACACCTTCGGCGGCTGGTTTGCCGATGAAGACTGCTCGGGTACAAAGATAACAAAGTTCGGGGCGGCTACTACAGACGGTCCCCAGACTCTTTACGCACTTTGGACACCTAACAGCTATACTATAACCTATTATTATCTTCCTGCGGCAACAGGCGGATCAGCTAATGCATTTGACACGGCAGCAGAGAAGGGATGGCTTTCCGAAAATTATGCTACCACCCATACCTACGATCAGATAACCGAGCTTCCTACGGTTACAAGAACAGGCTGGACGTGGGGCGGTAAGTGGTTTACCAATTCTGCTTGTACTACACCTGCACAGGGACTGAATGAGCTTGCAGGCGACGGATATACTGCCGCTATCAAGCTTTATACCCGTATTGTGGTAAACACATATAACATTGAGTATTACGATGAAGGCGGAGCCATGTATTCGGGAGAAAACCTTGGATCGTTACCGGCTACCTTTGTTTATGATACGGCTAAAACGCTCGTTAACGGAACAAAGACGGGATATACCTTCGGCGGTTGGTTTACCGATCCCGAATGTACCAATAAGGTAACTGCTCTCGCTAAGAATACCTACGCACATGATGTTAAGCTCTATGCAAAATGGACACCCAATTCCTACGCGATAACATATCTTAACTTTAATACGACCAGCGGAAGTATAAATACTGCATCATATTTCCCCAACGGTCTGGCACCCTCTACTCATACCTACGATCAGGACACAATAATTCCCGTACCTGTACGTACAGATTATTATTTCCTCGGATGGTACACCTCTAAAGCGGCAACCGCAGGTACAGAGGTACCCATGATCGACGGTCAGTACACTATAGACGGAAAGGCTTATACGGCTAAGTTTACGGTTTATGCTAAATGGGAAAAGGTAAGCGCTCATGTTTGTACACCCGGTGAAGCGGTGATCGAGCATTACACAGCTCCTACCTGTACGGTTTCGGGCAGCTATGATGAGGTTACGTACTGTACTCTTTCCCAGTGCGGCAAGGAGTGTACAAGAACTCCGGTTACCGTTCCGGCTCTCGGTCATGATTATATAGATCATGAGGCTAAGCAGGTAAGCTGTCTTGAAAAGGGCTGGGATGCATATCAGACCTGTTCAAGATGTGATTATACATCCTATTCCGAGATACCCGCTACAGGACATAATATGGGCGATTGGTACGAGGTGAGCGCTCCCGGTTGTCTTACCAAGGGTCTTGAAAGAAGCGACTGTCAGAATACAGCCTGCGGATGTACCTACTATGAAACAAGAGAAACAGATGCTCTTGACCATAGCTATAAGGCATCTCTGACACCTCCTACCTGTACAGAGGCAGGCTACACGACCTATGTTTGTGAGCGTTGCGGCGATACATATACCGATGATTCCACTGCGGCTCTTGATCATCTCTGGGGCGAGTGGTACACCGTTGAGGAGGCTACATACTTTGCTGACGGTCTTGAAAGAAGAGATTGTCAGAGAGGTGATGCAACAGAGGAAAGAGCTATTCCTATGCTCAAGGATAACACTCCTCCCGCCGTTACCGTAACAACAGATCCCGAATTTGACGTTACCGACGGTGAGACCGATTATTCCAACACAGACGTTGAGATCACAATTGAAGCCTTTGATAACGAAACAGGCATTGATGAGATCTATTACATTATCACCGATGAGGACACAAAGGTAGTTGAGGAGGGTATTTACGATCCCGAAAGCAAGCCTGTTCTTTCCGAAGAGGGTGAATACACCGTAACCGCAAAGGCTGTAGATAATGCAGGCAACGAAACCGAAGTTGTAACAGATACAATAGTTATCGACAAGACCGCTCCCGTGATCGGCGGTATCGTTGACGGCGAGATTTATTGCGGTGAGGAAGAGATAAGCTTTACCGTTGATGAAAAGTATATCGACAAGGTATATGTGAACGGTGAAGAGGTAAGCGAATACGTTCTCGAGGGAACTCCCGAGGGTACCGAATACACCGTTACCGTAACCGATAAGGCGGGTAATTCCACCGAGGTTACCGTTACCGTTTACAGTGAGCATAATTATGCGGGTACTGTTACCGAATCACCCTCATGTACAGAAGACGGTGAGATGACCTATGTTTGTGCAAACTGCGGAGACAGCTATACCGAAGCTATCGAAAGTCTCGGTCATATCGAGGTAACAGACGCGGCAGCAGCACCCAAGTGCGAAGAAACAGGTCTTACCGAGGGTAAGCACTGTGAAAGATGCGGCACAGTTCTCGTTGCACAGGAGGTAGTTGATGCCCACGGTCATAACTATGTTGTAACAGACCATAAGGACGAGAGCTGTACAGAGGACGGCTATGACGTTTATACCTGTACACATGACGCAAGCCATACATATACCGACG
>SVQZ01000017.1 GCA_015065105.1 Oscillospiraceae bacterium
AAAATCTCATCGCTTTGCGGTCAAAGATTTTAGGAAGAGCGGATTTTTGTTCAGTCGAGGCAAAAACGCAGGAAATACTTTATGTATTTCCGAGTATTTTAACGATGGATGAGCGAGAATCCGCCTTTCCAAAACGGTGTTCGGGTTTGAATGCTCACCCTACCGTACCAAGTACGCCGACGAGAAGATTTGACGAAAACTATGGGGTTCCCCGAAACGAGCTTGCCGAGTTTTGGGGGTTCACATACCTTCGCTTTTCAAAGTCTGCCAGCTTGTCGATAAGTTTATCGACAAGCTGTGAGGCACACTTCCTTACGGAGTGTGCCTCTATGCGACGTTCTTTTTTGTTATTTCAATTCGAGGTATTTTAAAAGCAGAACACATGCCTCGGCTCTGGTGGCGTTGTCACGGGGTGCAAGCTTATCACCTCTGCCGACGATAAGTTCTGTTTCAACTGCCCATGCCATTGCATCCTTTGCCCAAGGCGAAACCTTTGCGGCATCACTGAAGGAGTCAAGGCTTACGGTTGCTTCGGGAGAGTTTTGCATCCTGTAGAGCATCGAAACAAGCTGTTCTCTGGTGATGTTTTTGGTGGGATACGTGCCGTCAGATACTCCCGACTCCATTGCCCAAGCTTGATATTCGCTGTACCAAAGCTTTTCGCCATTGTCGGCGCTTGATCCTGCAATTCTTGCAAGCACCGCCCAAGCCATGGCTCTGGTCATTGTACCGTTGGGTGAGAACTTGTCCTCGCTTGTTCCTACAAACAGTCCCTTGTTATAGGCATTGTAAATGCTGTCATAGAACCAGTGTGCAGGCTTTACGTCGGTAAAGGGAAGAGGCTTTGCCACAGCCTTATGGCTGAAGGTCATTTCGTGAAGTGCAAAGAGGATATCGTCGGAGTAATATCCCTCCTGATAAATTTCAACCGCAATAATGTTCCCGCTTTCCTTTAAGTTAAGTGCAGAAATAACCTCGGGATCATCTATTACGATATTGTAGTATGCACCGTTTTCGCTGTAAATTCCCTTATGCGAACCGTTGCAATAGCCTATGTAAAAGCCCTCAGGAAGCATAGTGCCCACTGTTGTAAGCTCAACTCCGTTTATAAAGATACTTGCCCCATCGTCTATGGTCATTTCAAGGACTATGCGTTCAACGTTTGCGGGGTCCTTTACGTCAAAGCTGCTGCGGAAGAAGAAGTTGGAGACGTTATATCCTTCCTCGTCACTGCCTACGGGATAGTATTGACTGAGGAGTGTTTCGGGGATGATGCCGTGATGGTTGCCAAGCTCGCCGTTGATGGCGCCAAAGGGTCCCTTTGCCTCCTTCCAGCCGGTGGTATCAAACTCTGCCTGTGCCCATTCGTGTGTTCCGTTGACAAAGGTATCGTCAAGAGTTCCGTCTTCAAGATATGTCCAGACATTGTCACCGTTCACCTGACCGTCAACAATATAGGGTATAAATCTTGCCTTCTTTTCGGCTTTGTTGCCCACGGCATCGGTAACGCTGTAGGTGATAACGCTTTCTCTTGTGGGGTCAAGGCTGCCGCTTACTTTAATTTTGTCGGTAAGGTTGCCGTCGTTTATATCATAAGCACGGGTGTTGTAAAGCAGGTCAACATCCTCGTCGGCATAATAATATACCTCTTCGGGTACGGTAAGCTGCGGAGCAGCGGTGTCCTTCTCTGTATCACGGCGGATAACAAAGAAGTCTGCAATATCGTTGACGTCACTTGTGGGGGTGACGCGGTGTACGGTAAAGGTAAGCGAATCGGGAGTTACGTCCACCTTTGTAACATAGGGGATCTCTTCCTGCTTTAAGAAGGCGTCATATCCCAGCTCGCTGTCGTTCATTTCATCAAAGGAAAAGCCTGCGGCGGGGTTTTGAGTTATGTAGCAGATATCTCCCTCACCCTTAAGGGTATAGCTTCCGTAGGGGTCGTCACCTACGGGAGTGTAAAGATCGGGGTCATCTATTATGGTTGCGCCGTTGATCATGTAGGTTCTGGTATAGATATGATCGTGTCCCGCAAGTACAGCATCAACACCCATTTCCGAGAATTTCACTCCGTATGCCTCACGAAGTCTTCTCCATGAGCTTGAATAAGATTCGCCTCCTGCGTAGAAGGAGTGGTGGAAGGAAACTATGGTCCAGAGGGGTTCACCATAGGTGGCGGTGTACTCTTCGATCACGTTTTCCATATAGGGTACGTGGAGGTCGATATCGTCGTTGTTCATATTGAGATTGATAAAGAGGACGCCGTCGTGCGCGACCCAATAGTTACCGCCCTGATCACCTGCTTCGGTCAGGCTTTCGGGATAAACGTCGGTATATGTAAAGTATTCGCTGTAAAGGGTGTCGCCGTCATCGTGGTTGCCAAGGACACCCATAATAGGCAGACCGCGAAGTACTGTAGGCTTTATAAATTCCTCGTACTCGGAACGGTCGTAGCAGTAATTTACGTGATCGCCTAAAGTCAGCATGAACTCAACGTCATTACCGAACCAGTTGCGAACGTGGTTAAGTGTGATATCCCAGTTATGAGTATCATACTTGGAATCTATCTGGGGGTCGCCTGCGGCAATAAAGGAAAAACTGTTATCGCCAAATCTGCCTGTGGAAAGTGTGTAGAGCTTTGACCAGCCGTAGGCATCACTGCCCACACGGTAGAGATAATCGGTGTCAGACTCAAGGTCTGTGATAACTCCACGGTATGCGCCGTTTCTCTTTTTGGCTGTGGAAGAGAAACAGTCTGCGGGCATATTTCCGTCCTTGGCCTCAGAGGCCTTTGCCCACTGCACCACCTGTGCCCCCTCATCCTCGGAATGCCAGGTCAGATTATAGCTTTTTTCATCCCTGCCCACGTTGACTATAACGTGTTCACCGTTCCTGCCCTTGGGGTCAAGAAGGGATCCGGCAGACACCGACGTCGGCAAAAGCATGGAAAAAATCAGCACGAACACCGTAAGGTATAAAAAGGTGTTTTTCTTTGTTCTATTCATGATCTTTCTCCTTTTCGGATAAGTGATTTGCTGATTTAAGTATATAATTTTTCCCCTGCTTTGTCAATGAATATTTATCAATTTTTATACCGGACTTTTCGAGGATATGACGGTATAGTGTTGTGCTACAAGGAGGTGCAGCATTATGCCACGTATAAAAACAAAACCGAAACAGACAACTAAAAACAAAGAAACGACCGTATCACCGGGAATGATCTCGGAGATGCGGTCGTTTTGTTATGTGCGGAAGGAGGAAAAATATGAGAACGTTCTGCGATTGTTTTTATTTTTGAAGTCGCTTAACCTCGTGTAATTAAATTTTAAACTTTGGAGAGAGATCCGGAGCAGGTAAATGCCTGTTTTTACACTAAAATGTAAAATACACTTGACATTTTGCGGAATGTGTGTTATACTCAAAATGTAAAGCAAACTTTACTATTTGGAGGTGAACCCCTTGGATAACAGAATCAGAGATCTGCGTAAAGAAAAAAAGATCACCCAGGATGATCTGGCTATGGCTGTGGGAGTGACCCGTCAAACGATAATATCGCTTGAAAACGGAAAGTATAATGCTTCCCTTATCCTTGCCCATAGCATTGCAAAATACTTTGGTATGAGTATTGAAGAAATATTTATTTTTGAGGAGGAATAAAAATGGATTTTAAAAAGAAGTTAAGAACAAGACTGTACTTGGCAATAAGCTATATCATACTCGGCTGCATAATGATCGCAGCATCATTTATAATGAAACCGGATAATGAGTTTATATCATCCTTCGGCATTGCTTTGGCAGTCGTAGGGTTGGTGCGTTTAAGAAACTACGTAATAATAACAAGAAGCGAGGAACGTATCAAAAAGCAGGAGATACTGGAAACGGATGAAAGAAATATATTTATAGTAAATAAAGCAAGGAGCGTGAGCTTCATTGTTTACACACTGCTGCTTTGCGTGGCGGTTATAGTTCTTTCTTTTTTGAATATGCATCAAATTGCTATGTGGATTTCACTTTCTGTGTTTTTACTTATAGCGGTATATTGGATATCTTATTTTATTATAAGAAAGAAGAGTTAAACAATTGACAAAATGAAATATTTATGATAAAATATATTAAATATTGTAAAAAGCTATGACGGTTTGTACAGTAGCATCTTATAATTTATCAGAGAGAGTCTGCCTTTGGCTGCGAGCAGATTTAACACTTATAAGATGTCGAATTTCTCTTACCTGAGCCTTCCGCAGGAAATGGCGGAATGTATTGTCTGCATTAAAGACTTTTGAGTGGTGAACGGATGCTGTCCGTTTGCAAATTAGGTGGTACCGCGATAATATCGTCCTATGCATTTTTGCATAGGGCGTTTTTATATTTAACAAAAATAATATTAACTCAAATAAATTGGAGGAAACAATGTTAGAAGAAAAGATTTCCGGCATACGCGCGCAGCTTGATGCGGCAATTGCCGAAGCAAAGAACCCTTCGGATATCGAGGCAATAAGAGTACAGTACCTCGGTAAAAAGGGTCTTGTGACCGATCTTATGAAGGAACTCAAGGACGTTCCGGGCGATCAAAAGAAGGAATACGGTCAGAAGATCAACGTTATCAAAAAGGAAGCGGAGGACAAGATCAAGGAAACTATTGCGGCTATTGCAAAGAAGGCAGAGGAAGAGCTTGTTAATTCTGCAGAGCAGTATGATATCACCATGCCCGTTGATTTTACGGGCGAGGGCTCATATCACCCCATCACCCTTGTTCAGCGCGAGGTTGAAGAGGTTTTTGCCTCCATGGGCTTTACCATTGAGGACTACCTTGAAATAGTTGATGACTATAAGTGCTTTGAAGCTCTTAATATTCCTAAGCATCACCCCGCAAGAGATATGCAGGATACCTACTATCTTGATAACGGTCAGCTTTTAAAGACTCATACCTCAGCAGCTCAAAACGCAATTATGAGAAAATACGGTGCACCCCTTCGTGCGGTATTCCCCGGACGTTGCTTCCGTAACGAAAATACCGACGCTTGCCATGAAAACACCTTCTTCCAGATGGAAGGTATGATGATAGACGAGAACATCTCTATCTCCAACCTTATCTACTTTATGAAGACCATGCTTTCCGAGGTGTTCAAGCAGGATATCAAGGTAAGACTCCGTCCCGGCTTCTTCCCCTTCGTGGAGCCCGGCTTTGAGCTTGATATAAGCTGTCTTATCTGCGGCGGCGAGGGCTGTCCCTCCTGTAAGAACTCAGGTTGGCTTGAGCTTTGCCCCTGCGGTATGATCCATCCCAACGTACTTAAGGCAGGCGGTATTGATACCGATAAATATACGGGCTTTGCGTTCGGTCTCGGTCTTACAAGACTTGCAATGATGAGATACGGCATCAAGGACATCCGCGATCTTAACAGCGGAAATCTTAAGGTCCTTGACCAGTTTAAGAATATATAAGGAGGTGCGGTAAAATGTTATTATCAATGAATTGGATAAAAGACTTTGTTGATCTTGAAGGTCTTGACCTTGAAGAGCTTATTCACCGCTTCACCTTATCTACAGCAGAGGTAGAGGATATCATCCATAAGGGTGCAGACGTTGAAAACGTTGTAGTTGCAAAGATAGTTTATGTTGAAAATCATCCCGATTCAAAAAAGCTTCACCTTTTAAAGGTCGATACAGGTGATAAGATCTGGGACGTTGTTTGCGGTGCTCCCAACGTAAGAGAGGGAATGCTTACCGCTTTTGCAAAGGAAGGCGGTAAGGCAGGCGGAATGACCATGGAGGCGCGTAAGGTGGGCGGCTATATGTCCTACGGTATGTGCTGTTCCGAGGTTGAGCTTGGTATTTCCGCAGATCATTCGGGTATTATGGATATCACTGAGGACGTAGCTCTCGGTACAGATATCAAGGAGCTTTATCCTATCGATGACGTTATCTTCGAGGTAGATAATAAGTCTCTTACCAACCGTCCCGACCTCTGGGGTCACTACGGTATCGCAAGAGAGTTTGCCGCCCTTGCCGACAGACCCTTAAAGCCCCACGTGCTTCACGATACAAAGCAGTATGATAACCTTGATGCGGTTTCTATTGACATTAAGGATACAGAAAATGCATACAGATATTCCTCCATCAAGGTAGAGAATATCAAGGTAAACCGCAGCCCCATGGAAATGCGCATCCGTCTTTTCTACTGCGGTTCCCGTGCCATCAACTTCTTGGCAGACCTTACAAACTACATCATGCTTGAGTTAGGTCAGCCCATGCACGCCTTTGATAAGCGCAGAGTTGATAAGATCGAGGTTCAGCGTTTCTCCGAGGAGTTCAAGTTTACCACCCTTGATGAAGTAGAGAGAACAATCGACCCCTCCATGCTTATGATAACATCAAACGATAAGCCCGTTGCTGTTGCAGGTGTTATGGGCGGTCTCGATTCCTCCATTTTTGACGATACCGAAACTCTTCTTCTTGAATCCGCGACCTTCAACGGCGTTTCTATCCGTAAGACCTCTACAAAGCTTGGTCTTCGTACCGACGCAAGCGCAAGATACGAGAAGATGCTTGATCCCGAAATTACCGTTATTGCAATTCAGAGATTCCTTGAGCTTATGTTTAAGGTAGATCCCGAGGCTAAGGTAGTTTCCCGTCTTACCGACTGCTATCCGACAAAGTACGATACTATCAAGCTTGATTTTGATAAGAGATATGTTGACCGTTACACAGGTATTGATATTACCAACGATCGCATTGTAAAAACTCTTACCTCCCTGGGCTTTGATGTAACCAATGACGGAGATAACTTCTCTGTTGTAGTTCCTTCCTGGAGAGCAACAAAGGACGTTACCATTCCCGCAGATATTATCGAAGAGATCACCCGTATCTACGGCTATGATAACTTCAAGATCGAAACCACAAAGGCGGCACTCTATCCTGTAGAGGAATCGGCGGGCAGAAATAACGATAATCAGGCAAAGGATATCCTTGTTAAGAAGTTCAAGCTTCACGAGGTCCATTCCTATATCTGGTGCGATTCCAAAAAGTTTGAAAACCTCGGTATGGACGTTGAGGATAACGTTAGAGTTATAAACGCTATGACAGTTGAGCATACGGTACTCCGTAACTCCATGGTTCCCACTCTCGTTTGCATGGCACACGAAAACAGAGGCTATGCCCCCTCCTACGGTCTCTTTGAAATAGGCAGAATAGTTAAGGGCAAGCGCGAGAACGGCGAAGCGAACGAGCGTAAGACCCTCGGTGTGCTCCTCTTCTCACAGACAAAGACAGAAAAAGAGCTCTTCTTCGAGCTTCGTGATATCTTTGCTAACCTTGCCTCCGATATCAAGCATAAGGAGCTTAGCTTTGAAAATATCGCTCCCGTACACAATTGGCAGCATCCCAAGAATACCGTTGCCATCAAGCTTGACGGTGTGAAGATCGGTGAAATGGCAACCGCTCATCCTACAGTTGCTTCCAAGGTTGCAAAGAAGGCGTGCGTTGTATTCGGTGAGATCGATATGGATGATTTTGCAGAAAATAAGAAGGCTGCTATCAACTATAACGAGCCTTCTAAGTATCCTTCAATGGATATCGACCTTTCCTTCGTTATCGGTAAGGATACAAAGTACAGCGACCTTGCTTGTGTATGGCAGAATGCCTCCTACGAATACCTTACCGGTGCATCCGTTGTTGACAACTACGATGACGGCAGCGTTAAGAGTATAAGCATTCGATTCTACTTTTCCTCCAAGGAAAAGACACTTGCCAGAACCGATATCCAGCCTGTAGTTGACGATATAATTGCAAAGCTTGCCGCTAAAGGAATTAATATGAAAGCCTAAAAAAGCACCCGCAAGGGTGCTTTTTAGGTAGGAAGTAGGAGATTTGGAGGATTTTCGCTTTGGGCGAGAATCTCCAACTATTCACTAAGTTAAAGCTTGCTGAAAGTATATGTCTTTAATAGCTGAAGGATGCGAGCCTTTGCCTTTCTTTCGCAAGGGACATACTTGTGTGATGGAAACCTCGCGCTCCAGGCGAAATATTAAAGACGGAATGTTTTAAAAGTTGAGTAAATTTCTATACAGTAAAAAACCGACAGATCAAAAAATCTGTCGGTTTAATTATTAGCTTTATATTATTTCGGGCATTAAGTATTGAATTTGATCAAGCTTCATACCCGAAGCATAGCCGCACCGCAGGTGCTTAGCCCTTAAGAGCTATTGCAGCCTTAGCCTTAGCTGCGATATTTTCTGCGGTAAGTCCGTAGAGCTCAAGAAGAGGAGGAACCTTACCGGAACGTCCGAACTGGTCTTCAACACCAACGCGGAGCATAGGAACGGGACAAGCCTCGCAGAGAGTCTCTGCAACAGCAGAACCGAGACCGCCGATGATGTTGTGCTCTTCAGCTGTTACAACGCAACCGGTCTTCTGAGCGGAAGCGATAACCATGTCACGGTCAAGGGGCTTGATGGTGTGGATGTTGATAACTTCAGCATCGATACCTTCGTTCTTAAGAAGCTCCTTAGCCTCAAGAGCCTTATGAACCATAAGACCTGTAGCAACGATGGTAACGTCCTTACCCTCGCTCATCATAACGCCCTTACCAAGCTCAAACTTATAGGTTGCGGGATCGTAAAGGGTGGGGATAGCGAGACGGCCGAAACGCATATAAACGGGGCCGTAGTAGTTGATAGCCGCTTCAACGCAAGCTCTTGCTTCAACAGCATCAGCAGGGTTGATAATTGTCATACCGGGGATGGTACGCATTGTAGCAATATCTTCGTTACACTGATGGGTCGCGCCGTCTTCACCAACGGAGATACCTGCATGGGTAGCGCCGATCTTAACGTTAAGGTGGGGGTAACCGATCATGTTTCTAACCTGTTCAAATGCTCTGCCTGCGGCGAACATTGCAAAGGTGGAAATAAAGGGAACCATACCGGTAGAAGCAATACCTGCCGCTACAACTGCCATGTTACCTTCTGCGATACCGCATTCAAAATGTCTATCGGGGAATTTCTTCTTGAAAACACCGGTCTTTGTAGCCGCTGCAAGGTCAGCATCAAGAACTACAAAATCATATTTTTCGCCAAATTCAGCAAGCGCATTACCGTACGCTTCTCTGGTTGCTATCTTATCTGCCATTATCCGGTACCTCCTTAGTTATTTGCAGTAAGCTCTGCTACTGCCTGGTCATACTGTTCTTTGTTGGGAGCGGAGCCGTGCCAGCCAACCTGGTTTTCCATAAAGGAAACGCCCTTACCCTTGGTGGTCTTGCAAACAACGCAAGTGGGCTTGCCGCTTGTAGCCTTAAAGTTTTCAACTGCAGCTTCGATCTCGTCAAAGTTGTGGCCGTCTATCATAACAACGTTCCAGCCAAATGCTTCAAACTTCTTATCAATAGGAGTAGAGTCCATAACCTCTGCAATAGGACCGTCGATCTGGAGACCGTTCCAGTCTACAAATGCACAAAGGTTGTCAAGGTCATAGTGGCCTGCAAACATAGCAGCTTCCCAAACCTGACCTTCGCCGAGCTCACCGTCACCGAGAACGGTGAATACTCTGTAATCCTTGTTCTTGATCTTTGCCGCAAGAGCCATACCGCAAGCTGCGGAGATACCAAGACCGAGAGAACCGGAAGACATATCTACACCAGGAGTACCCTTCATATCGGGGTGGCCCTGGAGATAACTGTCAACATGACGGAATGTTTTAAGGTCTTCCTTTGGGAAAAAGCCTTTTTCTGCCAATGCGCCGTAAAGTGCGGGAGCGGTGTGACCTTTAGAAAGAACAAAACGGTCTCTGTCCTCCCAATTGGGGTTGTTTGCGTCAACGTTCATTTCCGCAAAGTAGAGATATGAAAGAATATCAGCTATTGAAAGTGAGCCGCCGGGATGACCGGATGCTGCACTGTGTACTGCTTCAAGAGCGCCGAGTCTGATATTGTTGGCATGCTCTTTAAGCATTGTCAATTTTGCCTGTTCCATATTATCCTCCTGAATATATATAATTATAATTTTTACATTATCCCTTACATTATACTACTATTCTACCCACTTTGTCAATTGTTAAAATGAAAACAATAAAAAAACAATACTGATAAATATTTTTGTTATCTCTTTACATATGCTTTTACAATATATCAGATTGTTACGTTTCATGTGAATTGTTTGTTCGGCGGAAAGGAATGGAATTCGGTGCTACCGGCGCTATCCACGGTGCTTGACAAAATAGATATTATTATATATAATCTATATTATAAATAATTAACTACGAGGTAATTAAAATGATTTCAAGAAAACAGTTTGGCACAATGCCCGATGGTAAGGCTATTTTTGCTTATACAATGACCAACACAAGCGGAGCTTCCGTTAAGATAATGGAATACGGCGGAATCATCATTGATATCTACGTTCCCGATAAAAACGGCGATTTTGCCGACGTTACCTGCGGTTACGAAACTCTTGAAGATTACATCAAGGGCGATCAGAACCAGGGAGCGCTTATCGGACGTTACGGTAACCGTATCGGCAAGGGTAAGTTCACTCTTAACGGCGAAGAAATTCAGCTTAACTTAAATGACGGTAACAACCACCTTCACGGCGGCCCCACAGGCTTCGGAACCCGCGTTTGGGCAAGCGAATGCGAGGAATGCGAAGGCTATGACAAGCTTACCCTTACTCTCCATTCTCCCGACGGTGATGAAAACTACCCCGGTAACCTTGACGTTACCGTAGTATATACCTTCAACGAAGAAAACGAGCTTACCATCGACTACACCGCAACTACAGACAAGGACACACTCTGTAACCTTACAAACCATGCATACTTTAACCTTGCAGGCTTCAACGGCGGTGATATCTGCAACCATAAGATCATGATAGATGCAGACAGATATACCGAGACCGACTCTGAGCTTATCCCCACAGGTGATCTCCCCAGCGTTGAAGGTACAAAGTTTGACCTCCGTAAGCCCACAATGCTTACAGAATATTATGATGATAACTTCTGTCTTAACGGCGAAGGCTTCAGACAGATAGTTGACGTTGTTGATACCGTATCCGGCAGAGGTATGAAGGTTTATACCGACCTTCCCGGTGTTCAGCTCTATACAGGCGGCTTTATGGGCGGCGATATCCTCTATAAGAGAGGCGTTAAGTCCGAGCCTCACCACGCATTCTGCCTTGAGACCCAGTGCTGGCCCGATTCTCCCAACCACGAGAATTTCACAAACACAGTTCTTCGTGCAGGCGAGACCTACAGAACTACAACAAAGTATTCTTTCTATTTTGTTTGATAATCAACCGTTTTTTTGAATTTCATCATATAATCATCACATTTCTTGTGTAAACTAAATTCATAAAAACAAAGCAGATTTCACAGAAAGGGAATATTATGGATAAAGAATTTAACAACGGTCTTTTTCCCGAAGACAATAACAACGAAGAAAAAGAGATAAACACGGCTCCCGAAGCAAAGGAGTTAAACGAAGAAACAACCGTAAAAGAAGAGACTGCGGAATTTGAATCAAAGGATGAAGGATTGGCGAAAGCCAAGGATCCCGACGAAACCGTAAGGGCAAATGACCCCGAAACAACTCCGGGTGTAAGAACTACTTACGTTTCGGGACCTGCACAGATGCCTCCGAGACAAAGCACATCTTATTCTTACACCAACGACGAACACAGAACGGCTTTGGGTAACACAGCGTATCCCCATACCCGTTCCCCTTATACCGCGTCTTCCGAGGGAACCAACCCCGCAACGGGTTATTCGTATCCGAAAAGCGAAGCTTCTGTACCGATGAAAAAGAAGAAAAAGCAGAAGAGGATCACCTTCGGCATGGTTGCTCTTATGCTTGTAATGAGCCTTGTATTTTCCGGCATCTGGACGGCGGCATTCTACACCGTAGGAAATGTTATCAATAACATTTCAGAAAACGGAAGTATCGTTTCTTCAAAGAGCGAAAAAGAGCCCAACGCTCCCTTGAATTCCTCCGAATCAAAGGTAGTTGTTGACCAGAACGCAGAGGGTATAGCGGCGGCTGTAAACGTTGCTGCCGACTCTGTTGTTGAGATCAAAACAGAAACCGTTTCCACCAGCTTCTTCTACGGCGAATACGTACAGAGCGGCGCGGGAAGCGGAGTTATAACAGATGCGGAAAACGGTTATATCATAACCTGTGCTCACGTTATCGAAGGCGCTTCCACCGTAACAGTTACCCTGCGTAACGGTGAGGGATATAATGCAGAGGTCATAGGAAGTGACACACAGACCGATATTGCGGTTATCAAGATCGACGCAGAAAATCTCGTTGCGGCGGCAACGTACGATTCGGATAAATTGGTGGTAGGCCAGACAGCTATTGCTATCGGTAACCCCCTCGGCACTCTCGGCGGATCTGTATCCAGCGGTATCGTAAGTGCGCTTGACCGTGATATTACCATCGACGGACAGGAGTATAATCTTCTTCAGATAGATGCATCTATAAATCCCGGTAACTCGGGCGGCGGACTTTTTGACGTTGCAGGTAACCTTATTGGTATTGTAAATGCAAAGTCGGGAGGAAGCTCGGGAGAAACCACCATCGAGGGCCTTGGCTTTGCGATCCCGATAAATAAAGCTCTTGAAGTTGCAAGCGATCTTGTGTCTCAGGGATACGTTGGCGGCAGAGTATATCTCGGCATCAACGTTTATGAAATAACTGATTCCACTGTTCAGGTGGATCCCGCCCTTTACGATTATATCTACGGCTCAGGTGTTTATTTCGTAGGATATCAGGAGGGGCAGAACGGTGACTTCCTTTACGGTGATAAGATCATCGCCATAGACGGAAACGAGGTCTCCACAAGAGCGGAAATTCTCTCTCTTCTTAACGATTATTCGGTAGGAGACGAGGTAGTGGTTACCGTTTCAAGAGTCAACAGCGATAAGGGACGCCGTAAAATGGTAGAGGTTGACGTAACACTTATAGAAAACGTCCCCGAAAAAGAGGAGTAAATCAATGGGCGGCGAAGGCCGCCCGTTTTATTGAGGAAAAGATATGTACAACATTCTTATTTGCGATGACGAATTGATGATAAGAAAGCTTATCAAAAAATATGCGGAATTTGAAGGGCATAAGACTCAGGAGGCGGCTAACGGCATGGAGGCTGTGATGCTCTGCAGACAAAATGAATTCGATATAGTTATAATGGATATCATGATGCCCGAGCTGGATGGCTTTTCCGCCTGCAGAGAAATAAGAAAGAGCTCTTCTGTACCGATAATCATGCTATCTGCACGGGGCGAGGAATACGATAAGATAAACGGCTTTGAATTAGGTATTGACGATTACGTTGTGAAGCCCTTTTCGCCCAAAGAGCTTATGCTCCGTATCGAGGCGGTCATGAGAAGAACGAAAAAGAGCGAAAGGGAAAACGAGGTCATAACCATCGAAGGTCTTGTAGCCGACGTTACTGCAAGAACGGTTGCGGTGAACGGCGAAAGAATTGATATGTCCCCGAAGGAATACGATCTCTTTTTCTATATGCTTTTGAACAGGAATATTGCCCTCACCCGCGAAAAGCTTATAACCGACGTATGGGGATATGATTTTTACGGCGATGACAGAACACTTGATACCCATATAAAGCTTCTTCGCCGTTCCTTGGGGGAATACAGTAAATTTATCGTTACTTTAAGAGGGGTAGGTTACCGTTTTGAATGCTGAAAGAAAGCATAACACTCAAAAAAATAAAATAAGACTGAGCATAAAATGGAAGGTATTTTTATATCTTCTCATTTTTGCGTTAGTGATAGCCTTGGTGTTATGGCTCTGTCAGGTGGTTTTTCTTGACAGGATTTATAAGGCTGTGAAGATACGCGAGATAAAAAAGGATGCGGTTAAAATAACAAGAAATCTTGATTCCGGGGATCTCGGCTCTGTTATCGAGGAATCCGCAATTGCTCACAACAGCTGTGTAAGTGTTCTTGCCATAACAAATAGGGGGATCGAACCAAAATATAATTATCATTCCTTTAACACCTGCGTTGTACACAGTATTGCGGAGGAAAACGTTATATCCCTTTATCATAGTGCGTTAAAAAACGGCGGGTCGAATACTCAGCGTTTTCTCTTTGACGTAAAAAACAGAAGATATATCGGTATTGAAGGAGATCTTTTTGATCAGGTGCCAAGAGATGAACATAATGAGCGACTGCCTGAGAGTATAATATATTCGGTGACGGCAAAAAATTCAAATGGTGAGAATATTTTCATACTTATCAACAGCGAGATCTCTCCCTTGGATGCTACAGTTTCCACAATAAACAAGGTGCTTGTGTTCGTTACCGTGCTTTTGATAGCTCTTGCCCTTATACTTGCCGGACTTATCTCCCACAGAGTAACAGGGCCGATAAGAAAGCTTACCCGTGCGGCAAAGGAGCTTGCCGGGGGAAATTACACAGTACGCTTTGATGAGGAGGGCTACAAGGAGATATCCGAGCTTGCCAATACCCTGAACTATGCGGAATACGAGCTTTCCCGTGTTGATACTCTTCGCCGCGAGCTTATTGCGAATATATCTCACGATCTTCGTACACCCCTTACCATGATAGGAGGCTACAGTGAGGTAATGCGTGATATTCCCGGAGAGAATACGCCTGAGAACGTTCAGGTCATAATCGATGAGACAAAGCGTCTTACCTCCCTTGTAAATGACGTTCTTGATATCTCAAAGCTTGAATCGGGCAATGCTTTGCTTGAAGCCCGCCCCTTTAACCTTACAAAAAACGTGCAGAATATATTGAGCCGCTTTGCCAAGCTTTGCGAAAGAGACGGCTACGATATAGAATTTTTCTGTGACAGAGAGGTATATGTATATGCCGATGAAGCAAGGATAGGCCAGGTCATATATAATCTTGTGGGTAATGCGCTTACCCATACGGGTGAAAATAAAAGGGTGATCGTGCGTCAGATATCCGAGAAATCTTCGGTACGTATAGAGGTCGAGGATTTCGGAGGGGGCATTGAACCCGAAAAGCTCCCCGATATATGGGAAAGATACTATAAAGTGGATGCGGTTCATAAGCGCTCTGCCGTGGGAAGCGGTCTCGGTCTTTCGATAGTACGTAATATTATTGAACAAAGCGGCGGACGCTACGGCGTTTCAAGCGCTGTGGGAGAGGGAAGTCTCTTCTTTGTCGAATTGCCTATATACAGGGAGAATGATGATGAATAAAGAGCTTATAAGAGAAAACAAAGGGGGAACGGTATATTTCCGTTCCCCGGATATTACTGCCGTTCACGGCTTTTCCACAAGACTCGGAGGAGTGTCAAAAGCACCTCATCTTTCCGAAATGAATTTGGGTAAAAATCTCGGGGACGATCCCGAAAGCGTTGAGGAGAATTACAGAAGAATAGCCAAGGCCATAGGATTTGACGAAAATAATGTTGTATTTACTAATCAGATACACTCAAATACCGTAAAATACGTTACCGAAGCGGATATAGGAAATACCTATGACTGCGACGGACTTGTAAGCGATAAAAAGGGTGTTGTTTTAGCGGTACGTACAGCCGACTGTGTCCCGATACTGCTGTATTGTGAAAAATGTGCGGCAGCGGTTCATGCAGGCTGGAGAGGTACTGCAAATTCTATACAGATCAACGCTGTAAATGAAATGGTAAGGCTCGGGGCGGACCCGAAGGAGATAAAGGCTGCCATAGGTGCCTGTATCCATAAATGCTGTTATGAGGTAGGCGGAGACTTCTGCGACTCTCTCTATGAGCTTTTGGGCAGAGAGCTTGCTTTAAGACATATAGAAAAAAGAGGGGACAGGGTATATTGCGATCTCGTGTCTCTCAACAAGGAGATGCTTATCTCGGCAGGAATAAGAGATGAGAACATCACAGCCTCCCTCGACTGCACCTGTTGTAACAGCGAGCTCTATTTTTCACACCGTGCCTCCAAGGGAAAAAGAGGGGTAATGTCGGCATTTATTTGTCTTTAATTCATGAAATATACACAATGATATATTATAATAAAAGGTACGATTTTTATAATACTTAAGAAAGGAGCAATTTCTTTTCGGAATTGCAACAAAAAAGATGATCAAGGTTGAAAATCTGGTGAAGAAATACGGCAATAAATATGCTGTTAATGACGTTTCCTTTACCGTAGGTGACCGTGAGATCGTAGGTTTTCTCGGTCCGAACGGTGCAGGAAAATCCACAACCATGAATATATTAACGGGATATCTTTCCTCTACCTCCGGAACCTGTGAGATAGACGGTCATGATATTTTGGAGGATTCCAACAAGGCAAAGAGCTCGGTAGGCTATCTGCCCGAAATTCCCCCTCTTTATATGGATATGACGGTAAAGGAATACCTTAATTTCGTTTATGACTTAAAGGGCTGTAAGCTTAACCGTGTGAAGCATATACAGGAGATACTTAACGTAGTTAAGATAGAGGACGTTTACAACCGTCTTATAAGAAACCTTTCAAGAGGCTACCGTCAGCGTGTGGGTATTGCCCAGGCACTTATCGGTAATCCCAAGGTAATAATCCTTGACGAGCCAACCATAGGCCTTGACCCGAAGCAGATAGTTGAGGTAAGAAACCTTATAAGAACTCTCGGCCGCGATCATTCCGTTATCTTAAGCACCCATATCCTCTCCGAGGTTCAGGCGGTATGCGACAGAATAGTGATCATCAACAAGGGAAGAGTTGTAGCGGACAAGCCTACCGATGAGATAGGTGAGATATACACAGGCACCCGCCGTCTTGAGGCAAAGATCTGCGGCAACTCAAAGGAGGTTCTCAACGCATTGCGTTCGCTTCAGGGTATTACAAGAGCTGATGCTTTGGCTGAGCATGACCTTGATGCCACCACCTTCGTTATCGAAAGCGCGCCCGGAGTTGATATAAGAAAGCCGCTTTTCAATATGCTTGCATCAAAGAATATGCCTTTGGTAGGTCTTACCTCACTCGGTATGAATCTTGAGGATATATTTATCTCGCTCACAAATGACCCCACAAAGGCTCCCGCGAAGAAGAGCTCGGGCTCTAAGGGCTCCAAGGGCAGTAACGCTAAAAAGACGCTTGGTTACAGCGTAAAGGAAAAGAATGACTGAGAAAGGAGAAGATAACTGTGTCAGCTATATATAAACGCGAATTACGCGCATATTTCACAACAGGTATAGGCTACGTTTTTTGTGCCGTATTCCTTGCAATAACAGGATTCAGCTTTTCTATGTTCACCATGCAGTATTCGGTGGGCGGAAACAAGATGGATCTCCCCATGTACTTTTTGATAGTGATATTGGCAATGGTGGTGCTTCTTCCCCTTTTGACCATGAAATCATTTTCAGAGGATAAAAAGCTTAAAACAGAGCAGCTTATCCTGACCTCGCCTATTTCGCTTACCGCGATGGTATGTGCAAAGTTCTTTGCGGCTTATACCGTTTTTGCAGGAACTCTTACCGTAACAAGCGTGTATTTCCTCGTTATTTCCAAATTCGGCGAGCCCACCTATTCGATAATCTTCGGATATTTTATAGGCATCCTTCTTTTAGGTGCCGCCTTTACCGCTGTAGGTATATTCATTTCATCTCTTACAGAAAATCAGCTTATCGCGGCGGTAGGTACCATAGCTGTTCTTATGATAATGATAGCGGCAAGTATGCTCAATTCATTTATAGATTCTGCGGTTATCCGTACTGTATTAAGCTGGATATCCGTATATTCCAGATTTTCAAATTTCACCTACGGTCTCTTTGACTTTGCAGCGCTTGCATATTATTTTTCCATTTGCTTTGCTTTCCTTTTCCTCACGGTACGCGTGTACGAAAAGCGCAGATGGGAATAAGAGAGGAGGTAACCGGATATGAAAAACAAAAGACTTAAATACGGCTCCTTAGCTGTTGCATTTACCGTTTGTGTATTGGCTGTGCTTATTCTTGCCAACTTTATATTCGCTTCGGTTGCCCAGAAGCAGTCCTTATACGTGGATATGACAAAGGAACAGCTTTACTCTATTTCAAAAGAGGCAGACGCTATCTATTCAACTCTCGGAACAAAGGAGATAGAGATTATCTTCTTTACCGAATTTGACGTAATGCTCAATAACAAGACCCAGAAGTTGGTTTACGAATACGCAAACAAGCTTAAGGAAAAATACGATTTCATAAAGGTGGATTATATCGACGTTATCGAAAACCCCACCGAGCTTGAAAACAGACTTCCCGGTGTTTCAAAGGTCTCGCTTACCGACGTTGCAATTTCGAACGGTAAGGATTTCAGAAAGTATTCTATAGACAAGTTCTTTACCATCGACTCCGAGACCAATTCTATATTTGCCTTCAACGGTGAATACAGATTTGCTACTGCCTTCATGCAGTTAACCTATGAAAGTATGCTCGCCTGCTTTACCGTAGGCCACGGCGAGAGCACCTCCACCTCCTATATGATGACTCTCTTTGAAGAAGCAGGCTTTGACGTAAAGGAGATAGACTTAATGAAGGAGGATATCCCCGAGGAAGCAAGAGTTCTTATCATTAACGATCCCGTAAACGATTTTGCGGGCTTAAAGGATGATATTAACGAGATAGACAAGGTAAGAAAATTCGTAAATAACGAAAAGACCCTTGGCAACCTCATGGTATTTTCTTCCGCGGAAAACTCAGAGAACCTCACAAACTTAAACGAGCTTTTATGGGACTGGGGCATACGCTTCCAGCCTGCTTACGTTGAGGAATCTGCGGAAAACTCCACCACCTCCGACCATCGTACAATAGTTGCCAAATATCCCGCAGAGGACAGCGGAGCAGGTGCAGGCTTCACAAAGAAATTCCGCAACATGGAGAATCCTCCCAAAACCATCTGTAAGGATGTTACCCCCATCGAGATAAGATGGCAGGAGACCCATGACTTTATAACAGTATCAAGCGTTCTTTCCACCCATGATACCGCTGTTGCTTATTCTACAGCAGAGGAAAACAAGGTTGTTGACAAGGGAGAAATGGACGTTATGACTGTATCGACCAAGATGACCTTAAGCGAGGACAACAGTGAAAAGTACTATAACTACGTGCTTTGTGCAGGTACCTCCAGCTTTGTTGACGAAAAGTACCTTAACGGTAACGTTTACGGCAACACCGATATCATCTACGAGGTAATGCGTGCCTTCGGTAAGGAAATGGTTCCCGTTGACCTTGATTTCAAGGTATTTGATAACGAAGCACTTGACGTTACCTTAAAGCAGTCCAACACATGGACAGTAATATTTACCGCAGTATTGCCCTCTGTATTCCTTGCCGCAGGTCTTGTGGTATGGGCAAGAAGGAGACACTTATGATAAAAAAGCAAAAAGCGTTGATCATAGTATGTCTTGTGGTCATCGTTGCTCTTACCGTTGTATATTTTGCAGTTGTAGCCCCCATGCTCAATAAGAAGCCCGATATAAAGCTTACTGAAAATATCGGTATGGAATGCTACAACGTAGGAAGCGATCTTATCCGCGTTACCAAGGATAAAAATGGTGACGAAAAATGGATAAATATCAGAACCAATAAGGAATACGAGCTTCCCAAGGGTGTAGAGAGTGCCTCCGCCTTTACCCATCTTATGTTTCCTACCGTGGAGCTTGAGGATATATCCGAGCTTACCGTTAATAACGAGAACGGTGAATTTGGATTCTATCAGGATGAAAAGGGTAATTTCTATCTTAAGGACCGTAAGGGTACCCCCTATGACAATAATGCCTTTACCTATCTCATGGTAGCGGCAAGACATCCCGTTGTTTATTCAAGAATGACAGAGGATATCTCTGATCTTGAAAAATACGGTCTTGATAAGGACAGCTCTCCCGCATGGTATGAGCTTACCGATAAGAAGGGAAACAGCTATAAGGTTACCATAGGAGACCTTGCACCCACCGAGGACAGATATTACGTTATGGTTGACGGCGTGGATGCCATCTATATTGCGGACACTGAGGTAAACTACCTTCTCCGCAGCGCGGAATCCTACGTTCTTCCCATACTTTCGTATCCTACCGATTCCACCGAGTATTATATGACCGAGGAATTTATTCTTGAGGTTGACGGTGAGAAATTCATGGAAATAAAATATCTTTCCGAGCTTGAAAGGATAAATAAGGCGACCAACAGCTATTATGAAATGCTCACTCCTGCCGATTATCCTGTTAATTCAACCAATTACGATACTATCTTAAAGAAGTTTACAGGCTTCCAGGGTACAGAGACCGTTGCTTTCGGAAAGTCTGATGAGGTTCTTCCTATGGAAACTCTTGCACAATACGGTCTTGATAAGCCCAAATACAGTATTTATTATAAATACTCGGGTGCAAAGAACAACGTCTGGGTAAGCGAGCTTCAGACCGATGAGGAGACGGGTGAAAGCTTCTACTACGCTTATTCCGTAGCATTTAACCTTGTTGCAAAGGTAAGCCCTCTTACTCTTGAGTTCCTTTCATGGGATCTGCTCAACTATATCGACCGTCCCGTTCTTGCCCACACCAATATTAACAATATTCAGACCATCGCCATAAAGGGTGACGGTGTAGATGAGGAATTTACCGTTGCGGGAAGCGACGAGGGACTCAATATCGTATGTAAAAGCAGCGGCCGTAAGTTCAGCGGGGATTCCGCTATGGATTTCAGACGCTTCTATAAGAAGCTCCTTGAAATAGCTCTTCAGGATTATACCGAAAGTAAAGCTACCGACGACGTATTGATGACTCTGAATATCGTTACCGATGCAGATGAGGAAATGGAGTATATCTTCTATTCCACCACCTCGGGACATTGCTATTATACCATTAACGGTGAAGGAGAGTTTTATGTACTCCGCGACCGTATAGAAAGAATACTCTTGGATACAAAAACTCTTGCTTCGGGAGGAGAGATCACAGGTGAAGCAACTTAAAAGATTTATAACTTTTCTTTTGGCACTTACATTACTTTTCTCCCTTGCTTCATGCGAAAAGCAGAGCATCGGCGGAGGCTCAAAAAACGATAGCGTAGTATTGAAGGCCAAAGGACAGAAGATAACGGCGGATACCTACCTCTATTTCTATAATAATTATAAGGCGGGTGACACCGATGCTTCGGCAAAGGAGCTCCACGAGCTTGCTCTTGAAGCGATCTCACGCGACGTTGCTCTGACTTTAATGGCAAAGGAATATAACGTGAAGCTTACCGATGACGATATCGCAGAGCTTGACAGCTATATACAGTCGCTTATAGAAGAAAAGGGCGGCGAGGAAGCCTATTACTCTTACCTTGAGGAAAACAATTTAACAGGAGATCTTTTCCGCCACCTTTATTCGCAGAAGCGTTTAGAGGAAAAGCTCAGGGAATTTATGACCGATGAGTATAATAATGTTATCGTTTCTGACGATAAGACCCTTGATGCCGACATTGAAAAGAACTTCATGGCGGCAAAGCAGATACTCATTTTAAAGAGCACCGATAACGCAAAGTCTTTGGCAGACGAGATATATACAAAGCTTGATTCGGGTGAGGATTTTGATACCCTTATGGCAGAATATAACGAGGACGGAGACGTTGATCCCGAATACGGAAGATATTTTACCAAGGGTATGATGGTATCCGAATTTGAAGAAGCCGTTCTTTCCTTAAAGGAGGACGAGGTGTATAAGGGCGTTGTTGAAAGCTCTGTAGGTTACCATATAATATGGCGTTTACCTCTTGACGAGGGCTATATCGACGATAATTACGAAACTCTTCGTTATTATTATCAGAACAGACGCATAAACGAAATGATTTCGGAAAAAGCGGAAAGTATTGAACTGAAAAAAACCGGAAAATTCGATTCAATGAAGATAAAATAAAGGGTAGAGCTTATGAAGAAAAGATTATTTATAACAGATCTTGACGGCACTCTGCTCAATAATAAATGCGAGCTTTCGGAAAACACAAAGCAGATAATAAACTCCCTTACCTCTAAGGGAGTTTGTTTTAGTGTGGCAACCGCAAGAACCATAATGAGCGTGGAACATATATTGGACGGTCTTGATATCACCGCACCCGCCGTGCTTATGACGGGGGTATGTATTTACGATATGAATAAAAGGGAATACGTCCATTGTAATTACATAAAGCAAAGCTCGCTGAAGCGGTTCTGCAATATTGTGGGAGGCGCAAAGGATATATCCCCCTATATCTATACCATAAAGGATAATGAGCTCTGTGTTTACTGTGAGCAGATGGATACCCCTTCGGCAAAGGCTTTTGCGGAGGAAAGAAAACAAAAATACGGTAAGCGTTTCGTTATGCTCAAAAGCTTTGACGAGCTTGAGACAGAAAGCGCGCTCTATTTCGTTATATGTGCGAAAAAGGAGATAGTGTATTCCTATTATAAAAAGCTTTTGGGCGACCCCGATCTCTATTATTCCTACTACCGCGATATCTATGACGAATCGGTATATTATCTTGAAATATGCAGCAGTACCGCTTCAAAGGCGGGAGGAATAAGATATCTGCGCGAAAACTACGGATTCGACGAGATACATTGCTTCGGTGATAACGATAACGATATTCCCATGTTTGAAAAAGCCGACTTTTCCTATGCGGTGGAGAACGCACTGCCCGAGGTAAAGGCAATGGCGACCGAGGTCATAGCCTCAAATGAAAATGACGGAGTTGCTCTTAAAATGAAGGAGCTTTGCCAATGAAATACACACATATCCTTTGGGATTTTAACGGTACTATAATAGACGATGTGGCAACCGGAATTAAAAGCGTAAACACCCTTCTTGAAAGAAGGGGGCTTCCGACGGTGGATACCCTTGAAAGATATCACGAGGTTTTTACCTTTCCGATAACCAAATACTATATAAATTTAGGCTTTGATTTTGAAAAGGAGCCCTTTTCGGAGATAGCGATAGAGTGGACAGAGCAAAACGAGGAAAATATCAAAAAAGCTCCCCTACACGATGGGGTAAGAGAGGCTCTCGAATTCTTCAAAGAAAAAAACATCCCTCAGATAATTCTTTCCGCAACTAAAAGAGATATGCTTATCAACCATATAAAGGGTCTTTGCGTTTACGAATATTTCGACGAATTTTTAGGTCTTGATAATATCCATGCCGAAAGTAAGGTTGAAATAGGCATCGAATGGATGAAAAATAACAAGGGTGCTGTTCCTCTTATGATAGGGGATACCACCCACGATTCGGAGGTTGCCGAAAAAATGGGTTGCGAATGTATTCTTATTGCCAAGGGACATCAGAGCGTACAGACCCTTATGGCAACGGGAAGAAAGATATACATATCCCTTGATGAAGCAATAAAAGACATCTTTGATAAATAAAAGCGGAGTTCTTCCGATCTTTACAGTATAAACAACTTATATGGAAAGACAGTGATTTTCCATAAAATTAAAAAAGAATTGCATTTCTGCAATTCTTTTGAAAACTTATTTATGGAACAGCTTTTTGGTTGTGTATGTGGGCTCACAGGTAAGGTTGATACCAAGCTTTCTGTAGATATCGTCATCTACCTGAGCAAGCATTACCGTGGAATGAGCCTCACAGCCCTTAAGACATTCAAGATTGTCATAAGCTAACTTTGCGTTCTCGTTCATTGTAGCCGAGATCGAAAGGGCGATAAGCGTTTCATCCGAATGAAGTCTCGGATTGTGGTTGCCTAAAGTCTTTACCTTGAGAGCCTGAACGGGCTCGATGATCGCAGGGTCGATAAGCTTTACCGGCTTATCGAGTCCGGAATAGGTCTTGACTGCATTTAAAAGCGCCGCCGATGCCGCGCCCAAAAGGGCAGAGGTCTTTCCGGTCACTATTCTTCCGTCGGGAAGCTCTATGGCAACCGCAGGCTGATTATCAGTACCCTCGCTGCGCTCAATAGCCGCGCTTACAACGGGACGGTCTTCCTCGGTTATCTGCGCCTGACGCATAAGGGTCTCGACCTTCTGTACCGCGGTTTCATTACACATACCCTTCTTTTTCTGACAAAGGGTCTTAAAATATCTTCTTATAATTTCATTATGGGAAGCTTTTCTGACAGCCTCGTCGTCAACGATACAGAAGCCTGCCATATTTACACCCATATCGGTGGGAGATTTATAAGGACTTTCACCCGAGATCTGCTCAAAGATAGCATTAAGAACGGGGAATACCTCAACGTCACGGTTGTAATTTACGGTGGTAACTCCGTAAGCCTCAAGGTGATAGGGGTCTATCATATTTATATCGTCAAGGTCGGCAGTTGCCGCCTCATACGCAAGGTTAACGGGATGCTTTAAGGGGAGATTCCAAACAGGGAAGGTCTCGAACTTTGCATATCCTGCCTTAATTCCCCTTTTATGCTCGTGATAGAGCTGGGAAAGACAGGTTGCCATCTTGCCGCTTCCGGGACCGGGTGCGGTGAGGATAACAAGCGGACGCTCAGTTTCGATATACTCGTTTTTGCCGAAGCCCTCGTCGCTTACGATATGCTTAACGTCATAGGGGTAACCCTCGATAGGATAGTGGAGATATACCTTTAATCCAAAGCCCTCAAGCTTATCCTTGAAGCTCTTTACCCCTGCCTGGCCTCTGTACTGAGCAATACAAACACTGCCAACGTAAAGACCGCAGGCACGGAACGCATCGATAAGACGGAGAACGTCAACGTCATAGGTGATACCGATATCACCGCGTACCTTGTTGTTTTCGATATGCTCTGAATTGATAACGATAACTATTTCCGCGTCATCCTTCATCTTAAGGAGCATCTGAAGCTTACTGTCAGGCCTGAAGCCGGGCAAAACACGGGAAGCGTGAAAATCGTCAAAAAGCTTTCCGCCGAATTCAAGGTACAGCTTACCTCCGAACTTATTGATACGCTTTGAGATCTCTTCAGACTGAAGCCTGATATAAGCATCATTGTCAAAGCCCTTTTTGAACATTTGCGTTCCCCCCAATTGGTTTCAATTTAATAAACACAAATATAATTCTATCACACATAAATCTAAAAGTCAAGTTATTATAAAAGGAAAGCGTATTATGAAGACTTACAAATTTGTGGCAACCTGCCTGTTCGGACTCGAAAAGCTTTTGGGAGAAGAGATCGATGCTCTCGGATATAAGCGCACTGAAACTATCGACGGCAGGGTCACCTTCGAAGGGCCTGTTGATGCTATTGCCCGCTGTAATATAAATTTAAGAGTGGCGGAAAGAGTGTATATTCACGTCGGTTCCTTTCCCGCCCCCACCTTTGACGCTCTTTTCGAAGGTACAAAGGCTCTTTTGTGGGACGAATGGATCCTTGAGGATGACGAATTTCCCGTTACGGGACATTCTGTAAAGAGTAAGCTTACCTCTATCCCCGACTGTCAGAAGATAGTTAAAAAAGCGGTGGTTGACAGTCTTTCCTCGGTTTACGGAATCGAGCGCTTCTCGGAGGAGGGCTCAAGGATAAGAATAGAATTCTTTATCTTAAACGATATTGCTACCCTCATGATAGATACCAGCGGTACTCCCTTGTTCAAAAGAGGTTATCGTACCGAATCGAATGCCGCTCCCCTGCGTGAGACGTTGGCGGCTGCTCTCGTTAAGCTTTCCCGTCCCCGTGAAAACGTTGTTACCTGGGACCCCTTCTGCGGCTCGGGTACGATCCCGATAGAGGCGGCAATGCAGATGACAAATACCGCACCGGGTATAAACCGCAGCTTTGCGGCTGAGGATTTCTATACACTTCCGATGGATATATGGACAAAAGCCCGCGAGGAAGCAAGGGACAATATAGTAAAGAGCGAATTCGTTGCCTATGCAAGCGATATCGACCCGAAATGTATTGAGATAGCAAATGCAAATATCAAGCGCGCGGGGATGGAGCCCAATGTTAAATGCTTTATGCGTGATGCCCTTAAGATAGAGAAGGGGGATCTTCGCGGTACTATAGTTTGTAATCCCCCCTACGGCGAACGCCTTATGGATAAGCAGAGCTGCGAAAGACTTTACCGCCAAATGGGTGAGCATTTTAAAACTCTTGAACCCTGGCAGATCTATATTATTACTTCCCACCCCTATTTCGAAAAGTTTTACGGCAAAAAGGCGGATAAGATCCGTAAGCTGTATAACGGTATGATAAAGTGTAATTATTATCAGTATTTTAAAAAGAAATAGAAACAGAGCTTTGTTAAATCGATTGCTTTTTGAATTTCAACAAACCAAAAATCCACAACACGCGGTTGTGGATTTTTGTCTTTGCCGAACTATTGATTTTCTTCCTCTAAATTCTCAAGAGCAACACGTACCGCTTCAATGACAAACGCCGAAAATGTGCATTCCTTTCCGCGGATAGCTTTTTCAACGTCTTCAATTATATCATTGGGAAAACGGATCGATTTATTTGTTGTAGGTGGGATAGAGGGAATTTTAAACTTTTTCATAGCAGCCTCCGCAATACGAATTGTAATATTATTGTATTACAAAACATATTTGTGATATGTATTGTAAAAGTGCAACAATTGTGCTATAATATGGGTGAAACAAATAGTAATGAGGTAATATAATGAATTGTGAATATATTTTTTGCATCTATAATAAGGATAAGAAGTGTATAATAAATCCGGAAATCAATATTTTAGGAGCTTGTAATGATTGTGTAAACGTTGAGCCTGACGATGAATATCTCGATGCCTTGAAAATAAAATCACTTAAACGCCGTGGTGAGTATAGTTTCCTTGATGATATAAAGTAAGAACCCCGGCAATCTGTGTCGGGGTTCTGTTTCACGGTATCCTACCTTGCCTGTCTTGAAGAGGAAGGCTTTGGCATCTGCACCTTGTTTGCACCGTAGAATCGGGCGGAGTTCGGGCGGGTCGGCACCCGCTATTCCGCTATCAGAATATAACTGTAAATATCCTGCTCGCCGTTGATGGTATAAAGCTCTGTTGAAGGAGCTTTTTTTTCGATATAATCCTGAATAAATTCAACCTCAGCGGTATCTGTATCCTTGCCGTAAACAAATATGAGAATATCGTGGGAGGAAAGGTCCATATTGTCTATCAAGGCGGTGGTGGCGTTTTTTCTGCTCTCATCGGCGCAAAGGATATCCTTACCGATAAATCCTATATAATCGCCGGCATGGACCGCAACACCCATATCCGCATCGCGTATGGATTTTGAAATACCTGCGGTAACGACACCTTCCATGCAGAAATAAAGATCCTCAACTATAGCGTCGGTATTATTTGACGAGGTGTCAAGCATTGAAAGAGCCGCGTAGCCTTCACCGATATTTTTGCTTTCTATAACTCTTACGTCGGCATCCTTATACATCTGAGCCGCCTGCTTTGCCGCCATTATAACATTGGAGTTGTTGGGGAAAACGAATATTACCTCTGCATTTACCGTGTCAAAGGCAGAAAGGAAATCCTCAGACGAGGGATTCATGCTCTGGCCGCCGTCAACTATAACGTCGGCACCGATATCGCAAAAGGTCCTTTGTATTCCCGCTCCGCAAGCAGCAACAACCACACCGTAGGGCTTGCGGTCCTGCTTTGCAGGCTTTGCCGCCTCGCCTGAATCGATGGTGTTGTTATGCTGAAGTGACATATTTTCTATCTTTATCTTAAGAAATTCTCCGAATTGCTGGCAGAAGCAAAGTACCTTGTCGGGAGTCTTTGTGTGAACGTGAAGCTTTAACATACTGCCTGTCTTTACTGCAGCCACCGAATCACCCACAGAGGTCAGAAAATCTGTAATGGTGTTAACGTTAAACGCCGCAATATCGGTCTTTGCGTTTTGCAAGCGAACCAAAAGCTCTGTGCAGTAGCCGTATTCAAGCACACTGTCCTCGGTGAAAAGATCGGGATTGATAGTATTTTCCGCCGCCTGAGTCAAGGGGATATCGCTGCCCTCTTCACCGTCTATAAGGGTTCTTCTCATACCGCGCAGAATATATATAAGACCGGCACCGCCCGAATCTACAACTCCCGCCTGCTTTAATGTGGGCAAAAGATCGGGGGTTCTGCCGAGAGCTCTTTTTGCCTCATCAACCACAAGGGTAAATAGACCCTCAACCGTTTTGGGCTGATGCTGGTTAGCATAATCTACAGCGTCTCTTGCAACGGTAAGTATTGTACCCTCGGTAGGCTTCATTACTGCGCTGTACGCGTGCTTTACACCCGAATCAAGTGCCTTTTGAAGAGTTGTAATATCCGCTTCATCAACGCCCTCGAGTCCTTTGGCAATACCGTCAAAGAATTGGGAAAGAATAACTCCGGAGTTACCTCTTGCACATAAGAGCATTCCGTCTGCCGCTTTTCTTGCCACCGTTCCGAGAGAATAATTTTCCTCCTTTGTGGCTTCAACACCGCCCATAAAGGTGAGGAACATATTATCCCCCGTATCACCATCGGGAATAGGGAATACGTTAAGATTATTTATTTCCTCCTTATGCTTGTGCAGACGAAGCGCACCGCGGTGAAGCATCTTTGCATATATTATTCCATCAAGCTTTTTTACCTGAGTCATTATCTGTCTCCTAAATAATTATCTCTGATTTGCAAGGAAGAACAACGCTAAGGTGCCGGGGCCCGAATGTGCACCGATAACGGGACCGGTGTAAACCGTCATTTCCACCTCAACACCGTGGGCTTCCTTTATCATCTGAGCTAAAGCATCGGCATCCTCCTTACAGTCTGCATGACAGATAAATACGGGACCGCTCTTGGGATCGATCGCTGTCTCATTGTATTTATCAAACATAGCACGAAGGGATGCCTTTCTACCCCTTGCCTTTGAAACGGGGATAAGATGGCCTTCATTGTCCACGTGCATAACAGGCTTTATGCCCAATACACCTCCGAAGAAAGCTGCCGCAGGGCTTACTCTTCCGCCGCGCTTTAAGTAAACGAGATCGTCAACGGTGAACCAATGGGAAAGATTGAGCTTAATACCTTCGATATATTCTGCAACCTCATCCATAGAAGCACCCTCATTTTTTTTATCAACCGCAAGCTTTACAAGAAGTCCGAAGCCCGCCGAAGCTGCAAGGGTATCTATGCAGATCATTCTTCTTTCGGGATATTTTTCCTTTAACTGCTCTGCGGCTATGGCTGCGGAATTGCAGGTGGTGCTGAGACCTGTTGAAAAGCCGAGATAAAGAATATCATTTCCGCTCTTAAGCTCTCTTTCAAATGCTCTTTTGAAGACCTCGGTATTTGCCGCCGCTGTTTTTGCAACGGCGCCCTCTCTCATTCTGTTATAAAATTCGGCGGGATCTACCTCGTCGTTTCTGTACACCTTACTTTCACCCTCAAAGGTGAGACTTAACGAGCAATGCTTTACTTCCCACTGCTTGAGAGTGGAAAGTTCCATGTCACAAGCGGAATCTGTATATAATACGTAATTGTTCATTTAATTTCCTCCTTGAAATATATATATTATTTTACAACAAAAATGAAGAATAGTCACTAAACTTTACGGGTATCGGGATATACTTTAAAAAACGGTGCGGTAGAGTAGAAAAACAGCCTCTCTACCGTGAGTAGAATCCCTTGTAAAATAAGGCTTGCATTTGCTTTTTATTTGTGATATAATGTAAAAGATAAGAAATATTTCCATAGCCATCCTCAAAATAAGATCAAGGCAAAAAGGAGGAGAAAAATAATGGAGCTTAAACAAATCATTGCTCATAATATCGTTGATTTAAGACATATTCACGGGTTAACACAGGCAGAGCTTGCGAAACGTCTGAATTATTCGGATAAGGCTGTTTCAAAATGGGAGCGCGGAGAATCACTTCCCGATATAACCGTACTTAAAAACATTTCTGAAATTTTTGAGGTAAGCGTTGATTATCTTCTTGCGAAGGAGCATACCGAAATCGAAGAAGAGCCGGAGGAAATGAAGCGCTTAAAGCTTAAAAACAGAAAGCTTATTACGGTTATCAGCCTGCTTTTGGTTTGCTTTATCGCAACCTTTGTATTCGTTTTAATAAGACTTATAACCGGCGGGGCTGCGTGGAATTGGCTTATATTTGCATATGCCGTTCCGGTATGTGCTATAGTGGGACTTGTGTTTAATTCGGTATGGTTTAATCCCCGAAATAATTACGTTATCATTTCACTTTTGATGTGGTCTCTTTTGGCGGTTATATTCTTTACCTTTTCTGCATTCAGCGTTGATACGCGTCTGCTTTATACCATCGGTGTTCCCGGTCAGATAATCATCATTCTTTGGTCGGGTATTCGTAATATACCTAAAAAATTAAAGAAAAAAAAGAAGTCAGCCGAGGAATAAGGGATATCAATACATAGTAAATAGTATTATTAGAATAAAAAACGGGTTGCCGCAAGTCTGGTAATTTTTGACTTGCGGCAATCCGTTTTTAGTGTATGGTAAACTGCTTTATTACGTGTGAGACGTTTGCATTGAGGAAAGGGGAGGTAACGGCGCTGCTTTATTCTTTTTCGAACACGAATTCAATATCTTCCTCTTCGATGCTTAATACGAGCTTGCCGTCATCATAAACGAGGGGATACTCGTCATCTTCGTCCATGATGACCTTGTTATCGTCGATTTCGTAATCAAAAGTTTCATCAAAATCAGAAAGGTCGAATTCTTCGAGATATGCTTCCGCTATTTCTTCTTTGGAGCCCATAGCTGCCCACATAGCATCTGCAACATCTTCTATGGTTGTACCTTCGGCTGCTAACTGCTCTTCAAGTTCTTCAACAGAAACTCCCAATAAATTTGAAAGCACCTCGGGGTCGCTGTAGTATTCTACGTAATCAGAAAGTAATGAAATTATATAGTCACCGAATCCGTCGCATTCGGCAGAAGTATCCACCTCGTCTTCATCGAATTCAAGAATAAAGTATGCATCGCACTTTTCGTTCGATTCGAAACCGGAAAGGTCAAGCCCCATAGATTCTATCTGAGTTACGAATTGATCCTTGAAGGACATACCGCTCATAAAGTAGAATAGATCGTTGATATCCACTGTAGAGATCCATTTACCCTCAAGTGTATCAACGGAAAGCTCTTTATCTTCTTCTTTTTCGTGATTCTTTTCTTCTGTCTTCTTGTCATCCTTATCATCGTCTGCGGTTATTGTACCGGAGCCGGTGTTACCGCAAGCCGACATAACGAAGAGCATTGCGAGACAAAGTAAAAGTGCTGAAAGTTTTTTGAGATTATTCATGTTTTTTCTCCTTTGTTGTATTATAGATAATTTAATTATAAGATACAAACCGGTTTTTGTAAACAATATTATTCCTTTGCAAAAGCAAGGGCGAGACCGTTTGCATCGGTCAAGAGCATACCGCCCGAATAATTATACGTTACAGAATCGATATCGGATCTTACGGTAAGAGTGTTTTCCTTTATTTCAAAGGTTGCCTCGGGAAACTGAGAGTTCATTTCGTTAAGGGTTCGGTTCATGGTGTCGGCAACGTATTCGATCTCGTCAACGAGAAATTCCTCCACCGTCATTCCCGCATTTTCCGCAGCCTCCTCAAGATCTGCCATGCCGTTTTCATAATATATCGAGGCGAAAATTTCGGGGGTGCTTATATATTCGGCAACTGCCGCATAAAATTCATTGAGGAACTCGAAATAATCGTTTGTACCGTTTTTCTCAACGGACTGTGTAACCTTATCCCCCTCGAAGTTGATAACGTATTTCAGTACCATATCCTCCTTAGGCACTATTCCGATATCCTCCAAGGTTATACCGTAAGAGGAGAGGGTGGCATTAAGAGCTTCTTCTACGGTCAGTCCGCTTGAAGAAAGAAGCTCGTCCGCATAGACTCTCGCGCTCCATTTGCCCTGAACGTGATCTCTTGTAAGCTCGGGGTACAAAGGCTCTTCCACGGTTGCCTCTGTCTGCTTATCTGCCTTCTTTTCATTCTTTTTATCCGTACAGGCAAAAAGGGAAAGGCATAGGGCAAGGACGATAAGCACAATTAATGATCTGTAAGCCGCACTCATCGTTACTGTACCTTTTCGTAGGTATATACCGCGGGATCTCCGTTGGTATTATCGGACGTGATGCATACTAATTTTGAATCCTTCATATTATAAATTTCAACGGTGGAATCCGCTTCATATATAACGGTAAGCTTTTCTCTGTCGATGGTGTAGGTATATGTTGAAAGGCTGTCCTCGGTAGGGTTTACCGATGCCTGAGTCTTTAAGAACTCCAGCTCCTTTTCCATTGCCTCGGGCCAGGTCGATACTTCATATTCCTCGCAGGCATTTTTGTCAAGCTCTTCCTTTGTCATATCGTATATTTCGGTCGCAACCGAATAATCGGAAAGGTAACCGTAGAAGGCAGTGTAAACGTTAAGGAAAAAGCTGTCGATCTGTTCGCCGGTCAAGATGAGCACACCCTTACCGTCCTTTTCGTAATTCATTATAAGCTCAAGAGCCGCTGTGCATCCGACTTCTTCGGGACTGCTGTCACCGAAAAGATCGGCTGTAGTATATCCGAGTATTGAAAGTGAATTTTCAAGGTCAAGGGTCACGCTCCACTGTCCCAGTATATCCTCTTCGCTTATAAGAGTATAGGGCTCTTCTTCAGCTGCAGTATCCTCTGCGGGTGCAACGGTTTCCTCGTTTTTTTTGGTATCCTCCTTTTTACCGCAGGAAAGGGCGGTGCAGAGCAATGCCATGCAAAGTAAAACAGTAATGATCTTTTTCATTTTTTTAATCCTCCAAACGTAATAGATTATACTATATTTTAATTTAAATGTCAATTTTAAATTTACCCGGTTATTCTCTTGACAACAATTTTTAATTATGATATAATACCATATCGTAACGCTGATGTTTATCGAGGTGTAGCGCAGCTGGGAGCGCGCCAGTTTCGGGTACTGGAGGCCCGGAGTTCGAATCTCCGCACTTCGACCAAAGAGAGTCCGAAAAATCGGACTCTTTTGTATTAATACCCGAAACTGGCGCCGGTTTTGGGCAAAGAGCCTTGCCGCCGCCGGTGGCGGAAAAAGGTAAGGCGATTTTGGCGTAGCGGTCGAAATTCCGTGAAGCGAACAGCGAACGAGGAATTTCGGGTACCGCAAGCAGGCGGCGAAGCCGTGGAGGCCCGGAGTTCGAATCTCCGCACTTCGACCAGAAAAAGCGACTTGTTTCGACAAGTCGCTTTTTCAATGAAATTTGCCTTTGGCAAGTGAAATAGCTTCGCTATGAAATACACTTCGTGTATGAAATATTGCTACGCAATATGAAAAGGCAAATTTTATTTCACATTTTTCTAAAAGAAAAATATTTCATAATCCGTCAGGATTATTTCATATCGAACAAAGTGAGATATTTCATTAAAAACTAAACTACATCATTATTGTTCTGCATTGCCAAAGAGAGTCCGAAAAATTGGGCTCTTTTGTATTAATACCCGAAACCGGCGCAGAGGAAATACATAATTAATTATCATTATCACAGCTTTGACCGATTTTTTCGATACGATTAAAGCACCACACTTTTCTAAAATGCGGTGCTTTAATCATATTATCATTGTGACAACTCTTTCAGGGTATCTCCGGCAATACGGTAAACGGTCCAATCCTTCATCGGCTCGGCACCGAGGGACAAATAAAAATCAATACTCGGTTGATTCCAATCAAGGCACCACCATTCCAATCTCCCGCAGCCTCTTTCCAAGGCTATCTGTGCAAGCTTTTTCAACAACGCTTTGCCGTAGCCTTTATTTCGGTGCTCGGGTATAACGTAGAGATCCTCCAGATAAATCCCCGATCTTCCGAGAAATGTGGAAAAGTTATGAAAAAATAAAGCAAATCCGACTTCTTTGCCTTCTACACAAGCAAAAATGACCTCTGCCTTTTTATTGTCAAATATCCATTTTTGCAAAAGTTCCTCTGTTGCGACTACTTCATTAAGCATTTTTTCATAAGCAGCAAGCTCTTTGATAAAATGAAGGATCAAGGCGCAATCGCTTTTTTGGGCATAACGAAAAGTTAGTTTATGCATTTTCTTCTCCCTAAAATGAATCTATGCCGTTTAATGTGTTTTATTCATTCGGTTCATTGTCCCCTCTGTCGGGAAGTGCGGCAACAAGAATATATCCTATCATTGTAAAAATAAAAGAAAAACGGATAAAAAAGGATGCGTCATAACCCTTATCCTCGGCAACGAGACCAAAGCATCCGGCTATGTAATAATCGATAAACAGACCGATAGATAAGCCAATACCCGAGCCCAGAATTGACGCTCCTACGGCAAAACCCTCGGAAATAGCAAATATGAGGAATAAAATAAACGAGATGACAAGTATAATGGCAATAAGTCCTGCAAGTACATTAGAAAGGAACTTGTCCGATTCATATATCTTTTTTAACATATTTATACCTCTGATATAAAATTTGTTTTATTCTACCATAGCCGCAGATTTTTGTCAACCGCCGTTGAAACGTCAGCATTTTTAATGTTATAATATGAAAAACGGCAAACTGCCGCAAATAACAAAAGTGTTTGAGCGTGTTATAGGTTCATCCGATGACTGTAATAAGTTATATAATAAAGAAAGCCATCCGAAAGGACGGCTTTCTTGAATTATAAGGCATAGAATTATGCTACGATGGTGCGGTTGTAGTTGTCGCAAATTACGTAGAAGCTGTAAAAGGGGATAAACATAAGTAATCCGAGAACGATACCGTTGTCTATGGGAGCAACCTTAACACCCTTTGCCTGAGCGAGCTCAACCTGCTGCATATTGAAGAGGAAGAACCATACGAGAGGAACGACTCCGCAAGTAACTAAGCCGAGAAGAAATGCTATGAGATAGGTCATTCTGGGCTTGATTCCGTAACGTGCAGCTTCTTCGTTGTTAGCGGTGGACATACAGTGGAAAACATAGATGGAATAAATTCCGCAGGTAACTATGTTGAGAAGTAAAACTGTAAGCCAATTATAAGTTTTCTTTTCCATGATACATTTCCTTTCTAAAAAATAATATGACAAGATTTTATAATAAATTACACGATTTGTCAATATATTTAAGAAAAAAATATCAACTGAAAATCAATCTATGGTCATATCAAGTTTATATCTAATTATTTTACGCAGTGTATTTTTGGGAAACTCATTTTCTCTTATCTTAAGAATTGCTATTTTTTTATAAACTACGGTCTCTCTGTTGTGATTATCGATATACTTTTTGAAGTATCCAAAGATATCCTCAATGCCGTTTTTCTTGAAGTATTCTCTGTCGGGAAAGATCTCTGCAACAATGGCATTATACTCGAGAGCTCTCTTGCTCTGCCCCTCGTAAACGATTATTTCAAGAAGTCCGGGAATGGCGGTAAATTCGTTTTCTATCTCCTCGGGATAAACGTTTTTGCCGTTAGAGAGAATAATGAGATTTTTCTTTCTTCCTGTTATATATAGGATTTTGTTTTTGTCGAATCTTCCGTAGTCCCCCGTTCTGAAATACCCGTCTGCAGTCATAGCTTCTTTTGTCGCATCTTCGTCATTATAATAGCCAAGCATTACATTTGGACCCTTCACAAGGATCTCGCCCTCGCCCTCCTCGTTGGGATCGTCTATTTTTATGCTGACAATATCCATAGGATTACCAACACTTCCGGGAACGATGTTTTTTGAGCGGTTGAAGGCGATAAGGGGCGCACATTCGGTAATGCCGTAGCCGTTTAAGGTGGATATGCCTATTGCCTCGAAAAATTCGAGTATCTCAGGGTTTATCGGTGCACCGCCCGAAATTACGGTTTTAAGCTCGCCGCCAAAGGCATCGCGTACAGATGAAAAGAGCTTCTTTCTTATATCTATTCCGAATCTACGAAGGAAATTACTTATTTTTATCATTCTGAAAAGAAGCTTTTCCTTTCCCTTGTCCTTTACTGTCTGAAGGATCCTTCTGTAGAAGGTCTCAAGATATAGCGGAACAAGAGCAAGATGTCCCGGCTTTTGTTCCTTCATTTCCTTTGTGATATATTTAAGACCTGAGGAAATATATATTTCTGCACCGATGACGGTATGACCCGCGAACATTACGGTAGAGCCGTACGTATGGTGGGGAGGGAGCAGGGAAACGGTCTTGCCCGAATAATCGATATAGGGGATAGCATCGTTTATGTCGGAGAGTATAGCATTCTGTGAAAGCATGACACCCTTCCCCTTTCCCGTTGTACCCGAGGTAAATACCAGAAGCGCCATCTTGAAGGGGTCGATATCGGCATCGAAATAAAGGGAGGAGTTTTCAGAATATATTTTTCTACCCTTATTCGTGAGCTTTTTAATACTCATTTCCTCATCTTTTGAAAGCATATATACAGTTTCGTGAGAAAGTGAAACGGTCTTTGAAATATCATCAGCCTTTCCCTTTATATCCTCATCGGCAAAAAGGAATTTTACATCTGCTTTTTTACAGGTATCCGAAAGGTCCTTTGAGAGCCATTCCTTATCTAAAGGAACAATAACAGCTCCTATGGAAAGAAGTGAAAAATACATTACCGCCCAATCATAGGAAAACTTACCTATTACCGCGCAATGCTTTTCTGTACAGCCCATAACATTAAGAGCGCAGGAAAGATGACGGACGTCATCGCGAAACCGAAGGAAACTCACCTTTTTTATCTGCTTGTCATTTGGCTTTTTACGGTAGGAATAAGCGGTTTTTTCGCCGTGCTCCTTGCCTGCCCATTCGATAAGTTCTCTCATATTTGCAAAGCTTTTTTTCTCATGTATAATATGGTTATTCATAAATCTCTCCTTAGTGAATGAATTTTCAACGGTTTCAGCACACGGTGTGCTAAATATTTTTTTACGGAAATTTCTTTCCGTAAAAATTTGATTATTTAATTAATAATAATTATTTGGTTGGATGTGCCATACCGTCAAGAAGAATACCGAAGCTGTATTTGAAATTTTCCAGAGCCTCTTCTTTTTTAAGCCCCCTGCCCAAAGCATCGGCATTATAACCTCTGATAAAGCACCATATGGAATAGCTCATTTTTTTACTGTCTATATTGCCGATAAATCCCTTTTGCTTTCCGAATTCAATGAGCTCTTCTATCTTTGATTTCCACCAATTATAGTTTTCTTCAGAGGTGGAATCGTTTTCGAAAATATAGTGATTAAGATTCATCTTATTTTCATAGGACATAACAAGAGTATTTGCAACGATGTTTATTACCTGAGTGAAAAAATCCTTTTCGGGATCGAACTCCGAGATAATGCTTTCCCTTATCTTAAGAACTGTGTTTTCATAGATTATCTCAAGTACCTCGTCTATATTACGAAATCGATTATAAAAAACACGGTTGGTAATATTAAGCTCCCGCATAACCATTCTGACAGTTACAGATTCCGCTCCCTGCTCGGAGGCGAGCTTTTCAACTGTATCTATGATACTTTGTGACATTTCATCATTGATATATTTTTGTTGCCTTTCTTTCATGACACCCTCCGCAGCACACTGTGTGCCGAACAGTATTCTAACACGAAAAACTTTGTATGTCAACAGCGAAATTATGAATTTTTTAATTTATAGGAAAATGATTCTCTTCATGTAACGAAATAAAGTAGCTTTCGGATGATTCATGCTCTGGTATTGCTGTGGACCGGCGCTCGCTTTTATGTTTGTGCAACTTGACAATTATCGTTATGATATGTTATAATATAATAGTTATAATAAAGGAGAAACCTATTCATCCTTAAATCGTACTTTAAAACAATTTGTAAAGGAGCACAAAATGAAAAAACGTTTGTTTATTATCCTTGCCGTATTGGTGATGCTCATTTCCGCATTATCCTTGACGGTAAGCGCAAAATGGTGGGACGAAAATCCCTTTAAGGACGTAAAAAGCTCTGACTGGTATTACGATGCAGTACGTATCTGCAATGAAAACGAGCTGTTTAACGGTACCTCCGCAACTACCTTTGAACCTTCAAAGCAGATGACAAGAGCAATGTTGGCGCAGGTTCTTGCAAATGCGGACGGATTCGATAAAAACGACTATAAAGGATCTTCCTTTATCGATGTTGATGAAAACAAGTGGTATGCTCCCGCAATAGAGTGGGCAAGCAGAAATAAGGTGACCGAGGGAACGGGAAACGGTAAGTTCTCTCCCGACACAGTGATCACCCGTCAGCAGCTTGCAACCATGCTCAGAAGATACGCAGAATATAAGGGCATGGACGTAGCTGTAGCAGAGGTGTCCTTCGATTCCTTTGCAGATGCCGATAAGGTGTCAGACTGGGCAAGTGACGGGATGAAATGGGCGGTATCTACCGGAGTTATCGCAGGAGCTGACGTTAAAGGAACCCTTTATCTTAATCCTTTAAACAAGGCGACGAGAGCCGCTTGTTCCCAGATGCTTTCAAACTTCCTATACATAAAGCCTGTTTATGAAATTAACGGTAATGACCTTTCTCTTTATACCATAGTACGCCCCAAGGACTGCTTTGATGACGTAAAGGATGCGGCAACAGCCCTTTCTACCTATATCGAATACAGCATTGGCGTTAAATTACCTGTGGTAACAGACGAGTCGGCTGTTGGAGAGTATGAGATACTTGTGGGCAAAACGAACCGCGAGGAAATGGATCTTGTAAACATTGACAGAGCATCCTTTAAGAACGATACCGATTTTCTTTGTTCGGTTCAGGGTAACTATCTCGTTCTTGCGGGTATAGACAGTGATACCGATACCGATGACGGCTCAAGAACCACCCATAATATAAATGGAACCGAATGTGCTGTATTTTATTTTCTTGAAAAGGAATTCGGACTTACCTTCTATTTTGATGATGGTATCAAGGCAGAGCCCGATCCCGTTATATCTTTGGAGAACGGATATGAATATATAGACGGTCCTTTCATGGAAGCAAGAACACTTTATATCAAAGATGCGAGTGAAATCGGTAGCTGCGAACTGGGTAGCTATTACAGCGAATGGGGTTGCGGACTTCCTCATCAGCTTGGTAACCTTATGACGGGAAAATGGAAATATACCTATGAAAACACATGGGATACCCCTTGTCTTACCGATCCTGATAATATTCAGTCTCTTAAAGATAACATCAGAGAGCTTCTTGCGAAAAAGCCTTCGTTAAATCTTATCGGTCTTATTCAAAATGACAGCCAGGCATATTGCAGATGCGAAGACTGTATGAAGGCATATCGCGAGGAAGGAACGCGCGGCGGAGCTCTTGTCCGTCTTTGCAACGAGATATGTGAAACCTTTGAGGATGAGGTACCTAATCTTAAATTTGCAACCTGGGCGTATAACTGGAGCATAGAACCACCTAAGGAAACAAAGCTCCATGATAATATGCTTCTTTATTACAATACCTTGCATCTTTGTCCTTCTCATGAATATTCTGACGTAACTTGTAAGTTCAATAAAGAATCTGCGGAAACTATCAAAAAGTGGGGCGAGATAACCTCACATATGTATCTTTGGGAGCACACGGGATGCTTTACCGATGCAATGACACCCTTCCCCGATTTTGACTCTATCCGTCAAAACGCGGCATATTTTGCCGATAACGGTGTTGAAGGTGTATTTCTGAACAGTCATAGCGGACAGCAGGCAACCTTCTGCGAGCTTCGTGCATTCCTCTTTAACCGTCTCTACCGTGATCCCTATATGAGCGAGGAAGAGTACAGTTACCTTATGAACGGCTTTCTTAAAGCATATTATGGCGAGGGTTGGCAGTCGTTACGCAAATATATAGATGAGATGACTGAGTTAGGTAACACAAAGTGCCATGGATTCCATACCGATGTTTCCGGTTATTATGATTACGATGAGGTGCTTGAAAAGGCTGATGCTTTTGATGCTTACTGGGCAGATGCAATGGCAAAGGCTGAAACCCCGGAACAAAAGGATAGACTTTTTATCACCAATTTGTCTTGGAGATATTTAAAGCAGTGCGTAACCTACGATTCCTTGTATACTAAAGGAACCGATGAACAAAAGTCGGCTTACATGGTTGAAAGCCAGAAGATTTATGATGAAGTTATGTCTCGTAATATCGTCTTTTCAGAACACGGAGATCCTAATTTCAACATTTATATTTCTCCTGCAAATTGGGCGTAAGGTGAAATAAAGGTTTGAATATGAAGAAGTTATTTATAATTTGTTTTTCAATTCTTACACTTGCATTAAGCGTGACCCCCGCTTTTGCGAACGAATACAGCTGGGAAGAGGATTTTGTGGCTGAAATCGGCCGTATTACTCTTCCTGAAGCAACTCCTGTGATAGATGGTATTATAAATACCGGCGAAGGTTGGTCCGAAGCACAGTATTTTGATAAGACCAATACCGAAGGAGCGTGGGGTGGACAGACCGTTGATGTCAGCGGAAACCTCTACCGTGCTTATGATTCCGAGTATTTTTATATCGCCGCAGATATTAAGATTCCCGAATACTCTCTTTGCGAAGGAGAAGACTGGATAGAGGGAGATGACGTGGGCGACCTTCCCGGCTGGGACGGTGACGTATTCATTTTAAGTACCGACCCACTGCAGTCTCTTCTTCACGAGGGCTTCGGAACAGATCCCGCCGCATGGTACTGTATAGGACTTTTCGAGGGCGGTGAGGTGCGTACATACCGTACTCATGTGAACAAGGCGGAGATAACCGATATCGTTCCCGCGAAGGGCAAGACCACCGAGGGCGGCTGGCTTTTTGAGGCGGCTATTCCCTGGGATACGATATGTAAGGACGTGGATGAGACCTCCTTCGGATTCGTACAGATCACCCCCGAGGATATAATCAAGGAGGGTAACGTTATAAGTGCTTCCGTTATATATTATGACAGACGTTACGATCCCGAGGCGGAGCAGAGAATAACTCATTCAAGATACGTTACCGTTGCAACGGTATTTCCCGACGGAACTCCCGGTGTTGTCGGAACCCCCTGGACTATTCAGGCACACGGAATCTTTTTCGTGGTTGATCCGAAGGATCAAGGACCAACCGATACAAATAATGATCAAAAGGAACCGGCATCCCCCGAAAATAATCAGAATAACGGAAATCAGAATACCAATAACAATTCTTCGAAACCCCAGCAGAGCCCGACAAAGCCTAACAGCTCAGCTTCAACTAATTCAGCCTCACCTCAGACAGTTGATTTAGGAATTGCAGTTGCATTGGGTGTACTCTGTGTTTCGAGTGCAGGCGTTATTTTTATAAAAAAGAAAAAATTATTTTTTCAAAAGGAGAAATAAATGAAAAAACGTTTAATTATCATTATCTCCGTATCGGTAATGCTGATATGCGCATTATCCTTGACGGTAAGCGCAAAATGGTGGGACGAAAATCCCTTTAAGGACGTAAAAAGCTCTGACTGGTATTACGATGCGGTACGTATCTGTAACGAAAACAAGCTTTTTAACGGAACCTCAGCCACCACCTTTGAACCCTCGAAGCAGATGACAAGAGCGATGTTGGCGCAGGTTCTTGCAAATGCGGACGGATTCGATAAAAACGACTATAAAGGATCTTCCTTTATCGATGTTGATGAAAACAAGTGGTATGCTCCCGCAATAGAGTGGGCAAGCAGAAATAAGGTGACCGAGGGAACGGGAAACGGTAAGTTCTCTCCCGACACAGTGATCACCCGTCAGCAGCTTGCAACCATGCTCAGAAGATACGCAGAATATAAGGGCATGGACGTAAGTTGCGACTACGTAGCATTTGCAGGCTTTGACGATGCCGAAAAGGTATCCGACTGGGCAAAGGACGGTATGGCATGGGCGGTATCAAACAAAGTTATCGCAGGTGCCGACGTTAATGGAACGCTTTATCTTAATCCTTTAAACAAGGCGACGAGAGCCGCTTGCTCCCAGATGCTTTCAAACTTCCTTTACATAGAGCCCCGTTATGAGATAAACGGCAATGATCTTTCTCTCTATAAAATAGTATATAATGAAAATGAAGAGGGCAGCGAGGGTCCCACTCTTGAATCTGCAGAATATCTTCAGGCGGCAATCAAAACCTCTCTCGGTATAGAACTTCCCATAGTTAAGGATACCGAGATCTACGATTATGAGATCCTTGTAGGCAGAACCGCGCGCGAGGATTCCGGACTTGTTACGGTAGATCGTGACTCCTTTGAGGATGATCAGGTATATATCTGGTCTGTTCAGGGCAACCGACTTGTTATTACAGGTATCGATTCCGATTACGACAACTATGACGACAGAAGCGGAAAAAACATCGCAGGTACCCGTAATGCTGTTTTTAATTTCTGTATGAACGAGCTGGGCTTCTATGAATACAGCGGTGTATATGATGACGACTTTGTATTCTGCGAGCCCGATCCGGTTATCTCTCTTGAAGACGGATATTATTTTAAAGATATGACATGGTACAGAATGCGTACCTTCTATATGCAGGGCTCTGTTAACGGAACAGGCGGTTATTCCAAGTCTAAGGGCGGTAATATCAGCGAATGGCTGACAGGTGATTTCGGAAACGAGGATCTTTATCATGTGCAGACCCCCTGCATGACCGATGAAAATAACCTTGCGGCGGTTATCGAAAATGTAAGAAAGGTCCTTTCAAGTGACAGATACAGACAGGTAAGCGTTATAGGTATCGGTATCAACGATACTCCCAGTATATGTCTCTGCGATAATTGCAGAGCGGTGATCCGCCAGTATAAGGCAAAGTCTGCAACCCTTGTACTTTTTGTGAATGCAATTTGTGAGGCGGTGGAGGATGAATATCCCGAGGTCAAGTTCCAGATCGGTGCTTACGGTGTTTGTCAGGCACCCCCTGTAGGAATTACCCTGCATGATAATATTATGGTAGAGTTTTATACGGTAGCAAATTGCAGCGGACATGCCTATGAGGATACAAACTGCTCGATCAACAAGACAGTTGCCGAATACCTTCAGGGCTGGGACGAAATTGCTGCAGGTGAGATCGTTGTATGGGACCACACAGGCGGCTTCATATACTTCATGACACCTCAGCCCGACTGGGATTCCTTGCTTACAAATGTCCGTTTCTTTGCCGAAGCAAACGCAAGAGAAATGCTCATGAACTCTGTATTCTACGGTGAGGATCTTCCTAACGGTGAGTCCCCCGAGGTACACGCAGACCTCGGTAACATAAGAGCATATATGCTCTCAATAATCTATATGGATCCATTCATGTCTCAGGAGGAGTTCTACTACAGACTTAATGCTTGTCTTAAGGCAAACTACGGTGACGGTTGGAAGTATATCCGTGAATATATAGATATCATCTCGGAACTTGGTAACAGTAAGGATCATTCCTTCCATGCTCCGCCCAGCGGTCACTATGACTTTGCTGAGGTATGCGAGGTGGCGGATTATGTTGATACCCTTTGGGAGAAGGCAAAGGAGAGCGCCGTGGGAGATTCGCTTACTCGTCTTTTGATTCATGAGACCTCATGGATATATCTTCGTCAGTGTGCTTCCTACGAAAGCCGTTATGAAAACGGAACCGAGGAAGAGCGTGCGGAATATGTGGCACAGAACCAGTATCTGCTTGACTGCATTCTCGATTACCGTTTGCACTGGACAGAGGGAACACTCAATCTTCTCGAAAATCTTGATATGACAGTTGCGCCCAACAGATGGTAAGCGGTTGGCAACTTGAATATCGGGTGATCTTCCCTTAAGAAGTAAAGTGATTTAACTTCAATAATAACAGAGAGTCTAACCTACAGCTATGTATGTCGGATTCTCTGTTTTGTTTATAGCCTGACTTCAAATCCTGTTGACACTTTATCCCATGGATGATATAATTGTTTTATCAAATTCCGAGGATAAAAATATGAAAAAAACTATTGGCATATTTGCCCACGTTGATGCAGGTAAGACCACTCTTTGCGAAGCGTTGCTTTATAATAACGGCGCGATACATAAAAAGGGAAGAGTTGATACGGGTGATACGGTAATGGATACAGCCGCAGTGGAAAGGCAGAGAGGAATAACCTGTTTTTCCGGGGCAGCCGGATTTAAATTTAATAATAACGATTACTATCTCATAGACACTCCGGGTCATACTGATTTTCTTCCGGATACAGAGCGATGTATGGCAGCTCTTGACTGTGCCGTACTTTGCGTTTCGGGAGTGGAGGGAGTGGAGAGTAATACCGAACTTCTTTGGGAGCTTCTTTGCGAATACGCTGTTCCCGTTATCATTTTTATCAATAAATGCGATCGTGATATTGCAGATACAAAAAGAGCCTTTAATGAGTTGAAAAAGCGTTTTTCCGAGGATATATATTTCTTTGACAGCGAAGAATATACCGAAGCGATAGCGGTAAGTGATGAGGCTTTGATGGAGAAATTTTTTAAGGGTCAGCTTTCGGATGTCGAAAGGAACGAAAAGGCGTCCGAGCTTTTCATGCAAAGAAAACTTTTCCCTGTGCTTTATGGTTCCGCGCTTTCAAACGAGGGTATATATGAGCTTATGGCTGCTCTTGACGAGGTCTGCCGTACGGATTATGACGAAAATGCACCCTTAACTGCAGAAATATTTAAGGTACGAAACGAGAAGGACAAACGTGTTATGCTCTGTCATATCAGAAGCGGTTCTCTTTCGGTAAGGGATGAATTACCTAATGGTGAAAGAGTATCAGAGATAAGAGTATTTGATTCCTCAAAAAGCACCAATACACCTAAGGTGATTGCCGGGGATACGGTAGAGATATGCGGGATATATAACTATTACGCGGGGGAACGTATAGGTAAGGACGCTTCAGAATTCAAGAGTGTTCCTGCCTTAACGGCAAGACTTGTCTATCCCGAAAACGTCTCATCCTCCGATATGATCTCAAAAATGAAGATACTTGAGGATGAGGAGCCGACCTTGTCTGTTGAGCATATACGTCAGACCGGGGAAATATCTGTTTGCGTTATGGGAAAGATAGAGCTTGAAATATTAAAGCAGAGGATATCGGAGAGGTTTTCTCTTGATTGCGATTTCGGCTCGTGTGAGCCCATATACAAGGAAACGCTGTGTGAAAGTACGGTTGGTTACGGTCATTACGAGCCCCTGCGCCATTACAGCGAGGTGCATTTACGAATAGAGCCCGCAAAGCGGGGAAGCGGTATATCCTTTAAAAGCGAGTGCCCGCTGAATACTCTTACCTCAAATTATCAGAATCTTATCCGTACCCACGTTTTTGAAAGAGAACATAAGGGGGTGCTTACGGGTTCGCCCCTGACAGACGTCAGGATCACCCTCCTTGTCGGTGCTGCCCATGAAAAGCATACCGAGGGCGGTGACTTCCGCGAGTCAACCTACCGCGCCGTCCGTCACGGTCTTATGAGAGGAAAAAGTAAGCTTCTTGAGCCATATTATAAATGCCGTTTTGCCGTTGATATAAGCCTTTGCGGAAGGGTGCTTTCCGATATCACGAAAATGTGCGGTAAGGATGCAACGACAGAAAATTCGGGAGAATATTCTGTTATAACCGCAAGGATACCCGTTTCGGAAATTTCCGAATATCAAAGTGAATTTGCTTCATATACCAAGGGTAATGGACGGCTCAATATGACATTTTGCGGTTATGACGACTGTCATAACGAAGCCAAAGTCGTAGAAAGATATGCCTATGACCCCGAAAGAGACCTTGAAAATACCGCAGATTCGGTATTTTGTGCCAAAGGAGCAGGCTTTTTAGTGCCCTGGCGCGAGGTGGAAAAATATATTCATTGTAAATCTTGAAAAAAACTTGCATTTTGTAAATCAATGTGTTATAATAGGCACAACAAAAAACAACATGGAGGTATTTTGTAATGGCATACGTTATCGGAGACGCTTGCATCGCTTGCGGTGCTTGTTCTGAGGCTTGCCCCGTTGAGTGCATTACCGACGGCGGCGATAAGTACGTTATCGACGCAGATGCTTGCGTAGATTGCGGTACTTGTGCAGGTACTTGCCCTGTAGAGGCTATTGCAGCTGAATAATTACTTATTGTAAAAAACAAAAGGCAGGTTCTACCTGCCTTTTGTTATGATACGACGGATTTACCACCTCGTGCAATTGAGAATAGGTATAAATATAGTTAAGGCGGAATTGGGTGCAGCGCTTGCTGCCTTTTGTTGTGTTGTTTGGGATATGATTGAATTATATGAAGATGAGACCTTAACAAGGGTCAACGAAAACTTAAATCTAATACAAAAAAAGCAGGGTCTTACCTTCGGCACCGATGCCTACCTGCTATATGCCTATATGAAGGCACAGAAAAGCTCTGTTGCCGTTGATCTCGGATGCGGAACGGGCATAATATCCCTTTTGTGTGCCTCAAAGGGTAAATTTAAAAAGATATACGCCGTTGACATTCAAGAGGAATTCTGCTCGGTGGCAAAGCGTAACGCCGAGGCAAACTCCCTTGACAATGTGGAGATAGTACATTCTGACGTAAGAGAGCTCAGGCTTGAAGCGGACGTTGTTTTTACGAATCCCCCTTATATGCGCTCGGACAGCGGAAGATCAAACGAAAGCTCTGCTAAAAATATTGCAAGACACGAGATATTCGGCGGTATATTCGATTTTACCGAGGCAGCGTCAAGAATACTCAAATTCGGAGGACTCTTTTACTGCGTTTACCGTCCCGACAGGCTATGCGATCTTATATGCTCCATGCGTGAAAGCGGCATCGAGCCCAAAAGAATGACCTTCGTTCATGCAACCGAAGAGCACGAGCCTTCAATGGTGCTTATCGAAGGAAAAAAGGGGGCAAAGCCCTCTGTAGTATTAACAAAGCCCCTTATACTCAATAACGAGAAAGGGGAAAGTGAAGACGTTAAATATATTTACGAAAGAGGTGAGTTCGGTGAGCGTTTCTGTAAACGATGAAAAGAATAGGGTCGAAAAGGGTTGCCTTTATCTTGTGGCTACCCCTATAGGAAATCTTTCGGATATAAGTGAAAGAGCGGTAAAGGTGCTCTCCGAGGTTGATTTCGTAGCGGCAGAGGACACCCGAAATACAGGAAAATTGCTTTCCGCCCTCGGTATCTCGAAATCGATGACCTCTTATTACGAGCATAATAAAAAATCAAGCGGCGAGTCTATTATCCGACGTTTGAAGTCGGGGGAGAGCTGTGCTCTCGTCACAGACGCGGGAACTCCCGCCATAAGTGATCCCGGTGAGGATATAGTTCGCGAATGTATAAAGGAGAATATTAAGGTAACGAGCCTCCCCGGAGCCTGTGCCGTTATCGTCGCCCTTACGCTTTCGGGTATGGATACAAGAAAGTTTACCTTTGAGGGCTTTTTGCCGGTTAAAGGGAAAGAACGTAAGGAAGCACTTTCCGAATTGGCTCTTGAAAAAAGAACTCTTATACTCTATGAAGCCCCCCATAAATTAAAGACTACCCTTGAGGATCTTTTGGAGTATTTCGGAGACCGTAATATCGCCCTCTGCCGTGAGCTTACAAAGCTCAACGAGGAGGTAATGCGAGTTACAATTTCCGAGGCCTTAAAATATTATACCGAAAATGACCCGAGAGGGGAATACGTTTTAGTCCTTGAAGGTACAAAAAATACGGTCACATCCGCCTTTTGGCAGGAAATGACCGTACCCGAGCATATTGATTTTTACGTTACCCAAGGAATGAAAAAGATGGATGCCATAAAGCAGACTGCGAAGGACCGCGGTGTGCCTAAAAACGATATCTACAAGGAGACCCTTAAATAATATTAAGGCGCTTGAGTTCGTTTTTCAAAAGCCGCTGACCCTCGTCGCTCATTTCAACCAAGGGCAGTCGGGGAGCTCCGCAATTATATCCGAGCATCCTCATTGCCGCCTTTACGGGAATGGGGTTTATATCGCTGAAAAGAAGAGAATTTAATTCGCATAATTTTATATGCATACGATATGCGGTGTCATATTCCTTTTTAAACCAATTGTCGCATATTTCATGTAAATATCCCGGGATTATATTTGACGTGACAGATATTACTCCCATACCTCCCACCGCAAGGGTGGAGATAAGGTTGTCGTCGTTACCCGTATAGACGTAATATTTATCCCCCATCTCGTACACGAGACGGGCAAATTTTCCTATACTCCCTCCCGCTTCCTTTATACCAACTATATTCGGATGCGAGGAAAGAGCGCGGTAAACCTCTATGGGTATATCCACGGTGGTTCTTGAAGGGACGTTATATATTATCATCGGTATATCTGCCGAATCGGCAATGGAGGAAAAGCTTTTTATTAGACCCTTGGAATTTGCGCGGTTGTAATATGGGGTTACAAGTAAAAGCCCGTCTGCCCCGTTCGCCACAGCAGATTTGGACATCATTACTGCGTGGGCGGTATCGTTTGATCCGGTTCCGCAGATCAAGGGAACTCTTTTGTTTATTACCTCTGCTGCATGAGATATCATCCTTTGATGCTCAGTATCCGAAAGGGTCGGAGCCTCTCCGGTGGTTCCGCAGAGAACTATGGCGTCAATACCCTCATTTATCTGAAATTCAAGTATTCGGGTAAGCTCCTTGTAATTCACCTCGCCCGAATCTGTAAAGGGTGTCACAACGGCAGTTGCCGCGCCCTTGAAAAGAAATTTTTTACTCATAATTTATTCCTTATGTATTATTTTGGAGACTGAAATGATTAGAAACGAAATGCCCGAAACCAACCTTACAAAGCAAGACTTTTACTACGATCTCCCGGAGGACCGTATTGCTCAGACCCCTTTGAAGCAACGCGATTCCTCAAAGCTCATGGCAGTTGACCGTAAAACAGGGGCGATAGAGCACAAGATATTCCATGATATTATCGATTACTTGAACGAGGGGGATGTGCTGGTTATCAACGATTCTAAAGTCATTCCCGCCCGTCTTTACGGTGTAAAAGAGGATAGCGGAATAGATATGGAAGTACTTTTGCTCCGCGCACGCGGTCTTGACACATGGGAGGTGCTCTGCCGTCCCGGAAGACGTGCAAAGCCGGGTACTACCATTATATTCGGTAACGGACTTCTTCGTGCCATAGTTACCGATGTTATTGAGGACGGAAACAGAATCGTTCGCTTTGAATACGAAGGAGAAAATCTCTATTCGATCTTTGATCGGATAGGTCATATGCCCCTTCCTCCCTATATTACCGAAAAATTAGAGGATAAAAACAGATATCAAACCGTTTATGCAAGGGAGGAGGGCTCTGCTGCAGCTCCAACCGCAGGTCTTCATTTTACTCCCGAATTACTTGAAAGAATCAAAGAAAAAGGCGTGAAAATAGCCCCGGTAATGCTTCACGTGGGTCTTGGCACCTTCCGTCCCGTAAAGGAGGATAAGCTTACCGACCATATTATGCACAGCGAGTTTATCTCTGTTTCAAAGGAAAGCGCGGATATCATCAATAACCGTAAGGGCAGACTTATCTGTGTAGGCACTACCTCATGCCGTACAATAGAGAGTGCCGCCGACGATAACGGAGTGGTTCAGCCAATATCGGGAGATACGGGAATATTCATTTACCCCGGCTATAAATTCAAGGCGGTAGAAGCTCTTATAACAAATTTCCATCTTCCCGAAAGTACACTTTTGATGCTTGTTTCTGCATTTTCCTCCCGTGAGATAATGCTTAACGCATACAACGAAGCGATCAAGAATGACTACCGTTTCTTCTCCTTCGGCGATGCGATGTTCATACACTAAGCCCCCAAAAACTTTGTTTTCGGGGGAGCCCCCGAGGGGACCCGTACGCTCGCGCCGCACTCACCGTGCGCGGGTCTGCAAGGTGTAAAAACCGTGGCGCATGTCCCCGGTTTTTACGGTATTTTATTGAAATGGAAAATCTTATATCCCGTAAGTATCGGAGATGCGATGTTTATACACTAAGCCCCCAAAAACTTCGTTTTCGGGGGAGCCCCCGATTCGACCCGTACGCTCGCGCCGCACTCACCGTGCGCGGGTCTGCAAGGTGTAAAAACCGTGGCACATGTCCCCGGTTTTTACGAAAATTTATTGTATTAATTCTTCTCATATCCCGTAAACTTCGGAGATGCGATGTTCATACACTAAGCCCCCAAAAACTTTGTTTTCGGGGGAGCCCCCGAGGGGACCCGTACGCTCGCGCCGCACTCACCGTGCGCGGGTCTGCAAGGTGTAAAAACCGTGGCGCATGTCCCCGGTTTTTACGGTATTTTATTGAAATGGAAAATCTTATATCCCGTAAGTATCGGAGATGCGATGTTCATACACTAAGCCCCCAAAAACTTCGTTTTCGGGGGAACCCCCGAGGGGACCCGTACGCTCGTACCGTACTCAACTTAATCTACTCTATAGTAAAAACTTACTGAATAAAATGGAGCGGTTTTTTGTATATTAAGAAGTCCTCAGGCAGATGCCTGAGGACTTCAGACTGTCGAAAAAGTCGGTCGGACGTGTGAAAGTAATTATTAATTAAGTACTACTCTGCGTCATACCGATATAAGATATTAAGAATTACCACTCCCAATAAAGCGCAATAAGCATTCAAACGC
>SVQZ01000018.1 GCA_015065105.1 Oscillospiraceae bacterium
TGGGCATTGGCAAACGGTGTGATATCGGGTACGGGAAACGAGGGAACCTCCCTTATTCTTTCACCCAAGAACACCGCAACAAGAGCGCAGGCCGCACAGCTTATCCTTAATTTCATCAATTTCAGAGAGGCAGACGAGCCTAAGATAGCATCCCTTACCATAAACGGAAATCCTATAGATAAATATACCGTTATCTATGCCGATAACAAGGAAAGCAAGAATGCGGCAGAAGCGCTTGTTGATTACGTTGAGCGTTCTGCAGGTGTCAGCCTTCCCATGGCAACCGACGCATCCGATATCGGTGAATACGAGATACTTATTGGCAAGACAAACCGCGAGCCCTCTTTGATCAGGGCAGAGCGTGACGGAGAGGATAAGTGCTCCTTTGAGATAAGAGTAAAGGGTAATTACCTTCTTATAGCAGGTAAGTATGAGGAGCACGAGGGCTCGTATTTCGGTGTTGTGGGTCTTGCAATAGAAAAGCTCGGCTTTAATTTCTACAGAGAGGAGCTTTATACTGTCGAAAAGCAGGACTCTGTTGATATTCCCGACGGCTACTTCTTTGAGGACGGCCCCGGCTTTGAAAGCCGTGTTGTATATTGGAGCGGTACCGCCGATGAAAAAAGAAGCGGAAATCCCTTTAAAACCCAAGGATTCGTACATAATCTGCCCGATATAACCGGTGTGAGCGGTGTTGAACCCTGTCTCACGGACCCCGATATTATAGAGCATTCTATAAATACCGTAAGGTCTTATCTGGAAAAGAAGCCCGATCTTGAGATGGTATGGGTTTCGCAAAACGACTCTCCCGAATGCTGTGTATGCGACAGATGTATGGAGGTTTACCGCAGAGAGGGAAGCCGCGGTGCAACGATCATGCTCCTTTGCGACGCTATAGCTGAAGCTATAGAGGATGAATATCCCGATTGCGCCATCCTCACTCTTGCCTATCTCCACACCACGCATCCCGTCAGAAGCAAGCTTCACGATAACGTTATTATTTATTACTGTACCATTGAAAACTGTGCAAGCCATGACTATAACGATCCCACCTGTCCTCTGAACGCTTCGCTGTTGAACAATATGACGGGCTGGAGCGAGGTTTGTAACAGGATCTGGGTATGGGACTATTCCGCAAACTTCACTTATTCCTTTGCTCCTCTTCCTTTGCTTGAATCACTTCGTGACAACAGGGAATGGTTTTACGAGCTTGGCGTAAAGGGTGAATTCAATAATGCCATTACGGGTATTACGGGTGAATTCGGCCCCCTCGTTTCATATCTTATCGGAGAATTGCAATGGGATCCTTCAATGTCCGAAGATGAGTATAACGAAAGGATAGACCTGTTCCTTGAAGCCTATTACGGTCCCGGCGGAGAATATATCAGAAGGTATATCGATATGACCGAGCTTCTTTCCGAAAAGAATCATTTCGGTTATCATGCATCCCCCGATTCAGTGATCGACTATGAGGATATTCTCCTTTATATGGATGATTTCGAAGCATATTGGGATGCGGCAGAGGCATATGCGGCGAATGAAGAACAGCTTGAAAACGTTCAGCGCTCGCGAATCTCCTGGACGTATATGATGCTTACAGCCCTCTATACCCGTGATTACTGCGGTGATGATCCTGCGGCAAAGGCTGAGTACGTTGACAGGGCAAATCTCTTCTATGATGAGGTCAAGGCTTTTAAGGTAGTATGGGCGGAAAGCGACAGAGGTGTATTCTTCGATCCCTCCAAGCCTCCCCGCGAATGGCTTCCCGCATAATGAATCAAAAAATAAAGCGGTATAAGATCCTTATGCCGCTTTATTTTAATTTATAGGTAATTGCTGTGCCTCGCGAGATCGAAGGATCGGTTGATCAATAATTGTCGGGTCGGAATGAGGTGAGTGCTATTTCCCCGTGATTTGTTGACATATTGTTAATTTTACGTTATAATATATAATAATTAAATTATAAGGGTGAGGAAATGAAAAAAATATTATCTTTTGTCTTAAGTATTTCCTTTTTGCTTTCGCTTTTTGCCTGTAACGGCATGTATGCGCAAAGAGAATCGAATACTGTTCTTAACGATACTGCCGAGGCATCCCTTTTGGGGGATAATACGAAGGGTGTTATATTCTCCTTCGGCAAGGATGGGCAGTCCTTTAATTTTACCTGGGAGGCGGCTTCCTCTTCTGCTGAATATCTTCAGTATGCGGTCAATTCAAGCCGTACAGATGATACTATGCCCTCCGGCAGTAAGCAGGTTGCGGCTTCTGTTGTGTCAAGCAGCCGCGGATATACCGCAAGAGCTTCTGTAAAGAATCTTATTGAGGGTACCGAGTATTGTTACCGTGTGGGAAGTGACAGCGCGGGTTGGTCGGATATTTATACTTTTAAGACCTCCGATCTTGACGGTGCCTTTTCCTTCCTTCTTTCGGGCGATCCCCAGATAGGTGCTACCGCAAATCAGTTTGATACCGATAATTGGAATACTTCTCTCAACAATGCCCGTGAATGGTTCGGCGATGAAATAGAATTTCTTATGACTGCGGGCGACCAGGTAAATACGAATACCACGCATAATCAGTACGAGGGCTTCATGAGTAATCCCTGGCTTCGTTCTATTCCCACGGTAACTACCGTAGGTAACCATGATGACGGAGCCCCCTACAGCGACTATTACACCTATTCCGACGTTGACTCTGCCACCGTTACCTATGGCGGCTCGCAGGGCGGTGACTATTGGTTTGCCTATGACTGCGCTCTTATTATGTCGCTGAACTTCAACAACTACAGTATAGCGGCTCATAAGGATTTTATGCAGAAAACAATTAAGAATTATACCGACTATTACGGTGAGCCTACCTGGATAATCGCCGTATTCCATCAGCCTATATATTCGCAGGGCACCCGTGCGGAATACGAGTTCACCATAGCTCAAAGAAACGAGTTGGCGCCTGTTTTAAGCGAGCTCGGTGTTGACGTTGTTTTGACAGGTCACGATCACGTTTACACGAGAGCCTATATGATGAACGGTATAAACGTGAAGGATGATGCATCCCTTTATACTCCCGTTAACGGTGATCCCTACGGAAGCTATTACTATCCTGATGACGGTGACGTTTTCTATCTTACGGCAAATTCGGGCTCGGGCAGTAAGTATTATAATCTTAATGCCAACGTCATGCCTTTTACCTGCGTTTCAAGTAAGGAGCATACTCCTACTCTTACCAAGATAGACGTTACCTGGGATTCTATAACGTTTACCACCCACAGAGTAACGGATGAAAACACAGCCGATGATATTCTTGACTTCTTCGCTATACACAAGGAGACGGACGGCGACTTCTATGCACCCGCATTAAAGCTTCCTGCCGAAACTTATTTTGATACTGTTGAGGGCTTCGACCCGATGGATGGTGTCAGCGCATATGATAACGTTGAGGGTGACGTTACCGATATGATAACATATGAAGGTGAAATAGACCTTTCAAAGGAGTTTACACTTACATATACTGCAAGTGACTCATCGGGTAACTCTATAGAAAAGACAAGAAGGTTCATCCCCTATACATATACCGAATCGATAAACGGCGACACCTTCTGGAGCTATATCGATGACGGCTCAACCCCCTATAACGGAAGCGATCTTACTTCATGGGCAACCTCGTCCTTTGACGATTCGCAATGGAAAACCGCGATTTCGCCCTTCGGTGCGAACGGAGGAAAGCTCGGAAAGCATAATACTCACAGAGCGAAGACTCTGCTTAATCAGTATTATCCCGCAGATCATGAAAGTGCGGGAGATAACATACCCCACTTCTTCTTCAGATATGAATTTGATCTCAATTCTCCCGAGCTTGTTTCTATGATCAAGGGAAAGCTTCGTTACGATGATGCCTGCAACGTATTTATTAACGGTGTGCAGGTGGACGCCTTTAATTCCGCTAAGGTAAGTAACGGTGCGGGCTATTGTTCAAATACAAGCGCTTCTGCCGCAGATCTTGCCGAGTTTACTCTAAAGGACAAGGCGTTTATCGAATCACTCGGTCTTAAGGAAAGCGGCAACGTATTGGCAGTTGCGGTCTATCAGTCAAACGCAACCTCCTCTGACGTATTCTTCCTCTTTGAAAGTCTTAAATTCGCAAGGTGCGCTCCCGAGCATTATGCATATTCGGAAGAAATTTCCGAAAACGTCAGCTTCGATTTTCTTGATGACGGCACAACACCCTATAACGGCGGTGATATAACCTCGTGGGCAACCGATAATTTTGACTCCTCCTCCTGGAAGAGCGGCAGCTCCCCCTTCGGCTCGCTTAGCGGAAGCCTCGGCAGTCATAACGGTGTAAGCGCCAAGACTCTTCTTAATTACAGCTATCCCTCGGGTCATGAAAATGCGGGTAAGACGATACCGAACTATTTCTTCCGCCATGAGTTTGATCTTGAGGATCCCGAGCTTGTTCGTGTGCTTCACGGTTCCTTTATGTTTGATGATGCCTGCGCGGTGTTTGTAAACGGTGTGCAGGTAGAGAGCTATAATACCGCAAAAATCGTAAACGGGGCAGGGTATTCTTCATATCTCGCATCCTTTAACGGTGACGAGGGTGAATTTACCGTAAGCGGAGAGCTTCTTGAAGCCTGCGGCTTGAAGGAAAAAGGAAACGTTCTTGCCTTTATTGTTTCTCAAGGTGACTCAGGATCCTCCGACGTGTTCTTTAAGTTTAACGGTATGAAGATAGCACAATGCGATCCTACACCCTCGCTTAGTGCGAACGGAGTCACCCTTACCCTTGACGGAATAAGAGGTGTAAACGATATCTTTATCGCAAAGGGAACTCATACCACCTACCGTCAGGTAAAGGATAATCTTGTGGTACAGCTTACACAGAACAAGCTTATGGGTGCAAACTCATATACCTATATTCTCAGCAAGCCCGGGGATTATACCGTTTATATCAGATATCCCGATGCTGCAAAGGATGCCGTTATCCTCTATACCACCCTTACGGTGACAGAGCCTGAGTTCAGCACTAACGGTCTTCAGGTGACTATAAAGAATCTTGAGGGTATAAAGGTGCTTCGTACAGCCTACGGCGAATATGATACTCCCGGTGAGGTAAAGCGCGCCGAGGGTCAGAGATCGTTCTCGAAAAAGTATATTCCTTCTGATGAATATATGATACAGTACCGTTCAAACGGTATGGTCACCGTTGCGGTATGCTATGAAAACGGATATAACGTTATCTATCATTACGATATAGTTAAGAAATCCCCCGTAGTTGAACAAAACGGTAACACAGTTACCTTCTCAGGTCTTGACGGCTTGAAGGTCATCCGTTACGCAATGGGTGAATATGACAGCTCCTCTGCAATAAAGAATGCCGAGGGAAGCGTTGCCCTTACCCCGAAAAAGATAGTTGACGGTAAGATAAGCGTCAGTTTGAAGCAGGGAATATATACCTTCTGCGTTCAGTATGACGATGAAAGCTATAACTATTACACTTTGACATTTTGATAAAAATATGCTATCCTTGTGATAGCATATTTTTAATATGTCAATGTCCCGAAAGCTTATGCTTTCGTAAAAATAGCCGCGAGGGGAACGGTATTCGGTGCGCCGGGCGGCGCTGGAGGATATTTTATGAGTATATTGTTTTTAATACCGGGTGTTATGCTTTTTTCGTTCTATACGTATATCAGTTTCATTGCATCTGAGGGTATTTCGGGTGTTTTCAGAATGTGCATTCTGTTGTCCGGCTGTCTTTTTATCTACCTTTATTCGGTATCGCTTTGTAAAAAGAATAAGGATAAAGCAGTTAAAATTATGAAATATACATTTATCTTTTTCTTTTTGATTTATATTGTATTTCTCCTTGATATGCTTTTCTTTGATTCCTATTTCGGCCGTAACCGTGAAGGGCAGGGGATCTTCAGCGGAAGCTTTTCCTTTAAGGAACTGCTTAAGGATAACATGAATATCATTCCTTTTGCTACAATCATCTCCTTTTTCAGAGATTTTTCATTTTACAGATTTATAGTGAATATACTTGGCAATCTTCTTGCTTTTGCGCCCCTGGGATTCTTTTATCCTCTCATTTTCAAGAAAATGAACAGTCCTCTTTTACTTGTCGCAGGTGTAGCATCAACCGTTTTCATTATTGAATCGGCACAGCTTCTATTCTCATGCGGCAGCTTCGACGTTGATGACGTTATACTTAATACCTTGGGCGCATATCTTATATATACGATTTTAAAAATACCGCCCTTGACATCCTTTGTTAATAAACTTACCTCGGGCGGTAGTTAAAACGAACAACAAAGACGTATTTTTACATAAAAAGTTTAGTGCTATGATTAATTGATATCTTTTTCACGATATGATATACTTTTAATGAAAAATATCGTAAATTGAGGGTATCATGGTAATATTATCTTATATTTTAAGCCTCGGCGGTCTTTTGTCAATGATAATAGCATCGCTTATCAAGGGCAAAAACATGAAGACGATCCTGCTTTTCGTGTTTACGGGAAGCGTTCTTGTTGCAACAAGCTATCTTCTTGCGGGTAACGGTATAAACGGTGCTATATCCTGTTATATCGGTGCGGCTCAGACTATTATAAACTATTTCTTCGACCGAAAAAGGAAGCCGCTGCCGAAGTGGCTTATTGTGATTTATGCCTTGGCGTTTGTTGCTCTTAACCTTCTCGGCGGTATAAATTATCTTACCTTTATTGCAATTGCTGCATCCCTTACCTTTATTCTTTGCATAGGGCAGAAGGTTGGCTCTAAATACCGTTTCTGGACATTGGTAAATATGTGTCTCTGGTGTCTTTACGACATTCTTTCCGCTTCGTTCGCGGCACTCTTCACCCACGGCTCTCAGCTTGTTTTCGCCGTTGTGGGTATGATCATCTATGACAGAAACAATAAGGGTGAGTAGAACACCCTTTTGTTGATATTACGTTTATTTTGATGTATATAATGACTGATACACCAAATTTTGTATAATGATATATATTATTAATTTTTATTATCCGCCATTGACTTGACGGGGAAAATATGGTAACATTTTTAAAACAAATTACGAAAGGTTAAAGTATGCTTGAATTAAAAGGTATAACCAAAAATTACGAAACGCTTTCCGAGACCGTAAAGGCTCTTAAGGGTATTGATCTTTGCTTCCGCAAAAATGAATTCGTTTCAATACTCGGCCCCTCGGGATGCGGTAAGACTACGCTTCTTAACATCATCGGCGGACTTGACCAATATACAACGGGAGATCTTTCGATAGACGGTATATCCACAAAGCAGTATAAGGACAGGGACTGGGACTCGTACCGTAACCATAAGATAGGCTTTGTATTCCAGAGCTATAATCTTATCCCCCATCAGACCGTACTTGCAAACGTTGAGCTTGCCCTTTCTCTTTCGGGTGTGTCAAAGCAGGAAAGACGTAAGAGAGCAAAGTCGGCTCTTGAAAAGGTGGGTCTCGGAGATCAGCTCAAGAAAAGACCTAATCAGATGTCGGGTGGTCAGATGCAGAGAGTTGCCATTGCCCGTGCTCTTGTGAATGATCCCGATATCATTCTTGCCGACGAGCCTACCGGTGCTCTCGATACCGAAACAAGCGTTGCTGTTATGGATATCTTAAAGGAGATATCCAAGGAACGTCTTATTATAATGGTTACCCATAATCCCGATATAGCAGAGAGCTATTCCTCGAGAATAATAAGAATGCTTGACGGTAATATAATCGATGATTCCAACCCTTTGAGCGAAGCGGAGACAGAAGAATTAAGAAAAGAGGATAATTCACGTATAGAAGAGTCAAAGACCGGGAAGCGTGAAAAGAAGCCCAGCCTTTCCTTCGGTACAGCCTTTATGCTTTCTCTTCGTAACCTCTTTACTAAGAAGGGCAGAACCGTGCTTACCTCCTTTGCCGGCTCTATCGGTATTATAGGTATTGCGCTTATATTGGCGGTTTCCCAGGGTACCACCGCGTATATCGATTCCGTTCAGGAGGAGGCTCTTTCGTCATATCCTCTTACCCTTCAGTCACAGAACGTTGACCTGACCGCACTCATGGAGAACTTCATGAGCGCTACCGCTGACACCGCCGAACACTCTAAGGACGCGGTTTACAGAAAAGAATCTGTTTCCAATATAATCAATGCCTTCGTTAATACCATGAACGAGGTCAAGGAAAATGACCTGAAGTCCTTTGATAACTATATCAGAGCGGAAATGAAAAAGGAGGGCTCCGAGCTTTCCAAGGCAATAAACGGTATTCAGTATTCCTATAACCTTGATCTTCAGATATATACCAAATCTATAAACGATACGGGTGAAAGAGACGAAGAGGTCATCATTTCCTCTGATACGAACGACCTTCTTATCGAGCTTATGAAAAAGTACGTTCCCAAGGAAATGAGCCAGAGCATGCTTTCCTCGATGGAATCGAGAACAAGTATGTCCTCTATGGGAATGAGCATGACCATGGCATCAAGCGGTCTTTGGCAGGAACTTTTGCCTGCGAATGACGGCGGTGCCGTAAATCCTCTTTTAAAGGATCAATATGACGTTGTTTACGGTGAATGGCCCTCCTCCTATGACGAGGTTGTGGTCGTGCTTGATTCTAACAATGAGATAGACGATATGACCCTCTATGCCCTCGGTTTTCTTAACGAGAGCGAAATGAAGACCCTCTTTGATGCCACCTTCAAGGGCGAAAACATCGAATTCAAGGAGCAGAAATGGTCATATGAGGATATATGCAGCCGTGAATACCGTGTTGTATTCAATGCCGACAGATTCGGCACGAAGGGCGACGGTCTCTACTACGATAAGCTTGAGGGCGCCGAGGATGAGCAGAACAAGAAGATAGTTGTTCGTGAGCTCTATAATAAGGGTATGCCCTTAAAGGTTACGGGTATTATAAGACCTGCCGAGGACGTAGATGCTCCCATGCTCACAGGAGGTATCTGTTATACAGCCGATCTTACCGAATATATGATAAAGAACTCCGCCGATGCCGATATCATAAAGGCACAGACAGCATCCCCGAAGTATGACGTTATTTCGGGCAAGCCCTTTGAAGGCTCTTATGAGGATGACGATATAAGCTCTAAGGCTCGTGACTTTAAGGAGTACGTTTCTATGCTTGAGGGCGAGAGCGGTATGCGAGTAAAGGCAGAGATATTCCAGGGTATCAACGTTTATAACCAGATGATTTCGCAGTTCCCCACACCCGAAAACTTTAATCGTGAGGAGATAGTGCAAACTATAATGACACAGTATGCCTCCATGCTTACCCAATACGGCATGAGCGAAGCGGAGCTTACCGAAACTATCGATTCCATGTCGGACGATGAGCTTATGGCTATGATAAGATCCTATGCTTTGGCAAGTATTCCCACAACCGTTGAAAACATTATGTCTTCGCTTACCGCTGAGGATATCATGGGTCTTGGTTACGCTCTTGACGCCGCTGTAAATGAATATACCGAGCAGGAGCTTGCGGCATACTATGATAACGTTATCTCCTTCTCTGAAAAGACCTATGATGAGAACCTTGCAATGATGGGTTACGTTGATCTTGACAAGCCTGCGGCTATCAATATCTATGCGTCCTCCTTTGAAAATAAGGACGTTATCACCGATGCCATAGCAGAGTATAATAAAAAGGTTGATGATGAAAAGGATATCGGATATACCGACTATATCGGTATCATGCTTTCATCGGTAACTACAATTATAAATGCGATAACCTACGTTCTCGTTGCATTCGTTTCTATCTCTCTCATCGTTTCATCTATTATGATCGGTGTTATCACCCTTATCTCGGTACAGGAGAGAACCAAGGAGATAGGTATTCTTCGTGCTATAGGTGCGTCAAAGAAGAACGTTTCACAAATGTTCAATGCGGAGACCATGATAATCGGATTTGCCTCCGGACTTACGGGCGTGCTTGTGACCTACATCCTTTGCATACCGATAAACGCTATTCTTTATGCATTGACCGATATTACAAATCTCAAAGCGCACCTTCCTTTGCCTGCGGCGCTTATACTAATTGCTATAAGCGTGCTTCTCACCCTTATTTCGGGTATCATACCCTCACGTTCTGCGGCAAAGAAGGATCCTGTTGTGGCGTTACGAACAGAATAATATCAAAAGGGTTCCCATGAAGGGAACCCTTTTTTATAGATTTTAAGTAAGAGAATTGTTGAGCGGGCGAAAGGCAGAATAAAGCCTTCCCCTTTTTCTTAGCGGAGAAGGCGGTGGGGGCGAGTTTTTCGTTTTCAAAATACGGTTTATTAAAAATAAACTTATCAAACAACCGTAATTTACAACTTTTTTCCGTTAGTCGATTACCTGCTCAATAATGCTTAAAAGCTGGGTCTTTGAAAGCGCTCCCGAGCTGTTATAAACGACGTTTTTGTTTGAATCTATAACAATTGTCGTAGGGAAGCCTGTTGTAGGATATGCAGCCATTGCAGAAAGGTCATCGTCGTAGAATACAGGGAAGGAGAAGCCTTCATCTTCAACGTATTTTGAAGCGGCAGCTCTGTCGTCTTGACCCGAACCGCAGATATCTATCATCATAAATTCAATTTGGTCACCGTATTCTGCATAGCATTCGTTAAAATCGGGCATTTCCATTTTGCAGTAAGTGCACCAGGTTGCCCAAAAGTTGATTATTATCGGCTTATCTTCGGAAACCTTTTCGGAAAGCTTTACCTCTTTGCCGGATTCGGTATATACCGTAAAATCGATATAATCACCTTTCGGCTCGTCACTTTTTTCGTTTTGAGTTATCTTTATCTCTTCTTCGAAGCCGCCGTTTTTGCTTGAGAGATGCTTATAGCCTAAAACCGCGCCTACGATAAGGATGGTGAGAAGAAGAACGAGACTTATGATCGATAATGTTTTTTTCATTGTTACCTCCTATACGCTGAAAATGTATAAAATTTTGTTAAGAATACCCGTTGCCATAAGAATACCTATAAGTATGAGCAGTATCCCGCAAATCGGGTTTATTATGTTGTAGTGTGATTTTATAAAGCCTATTGCTCCTTTAAGATTGTCTATTATAAGCGTACATATAAGGAAGGGCAGACCCAGACCCAATGAATAGAGCAAAAGCAGTAATATTCCCTCTAATGCGGTTTTTGAGTTTGCCGCCATTAAAAGCGCGGAGGAAAGGAATGCTCCGATGCAGGGACTGTAGCCGAAGGCGAATACAAGTCCGAAAAGAAAGGAGGATATGAAGCCTGTGGGCTTTATATCAAGGGAGAACTTTTTGGTTGAGTTGAGAAAGGGAAGCTTTATCAGCCCTGTGTAGTTTATTCCGAATATTATCAGTATTATACCGCAGATAATATTGAATAACGTCTGATTTTTAGTGAGAAATACACCGAGTGTTCCCGCAAGCGCTCCCAGAGACACGAATAGCAGAGAAAAGCCTGCAATGAAGGCAAAGGCATTGAATAGGCTCTGCTTTTTCGATGCTTCCTTCGAGCCTGCGGCAAAGTATATAAGGTATATAGGGAGCATGGGCAAAAGGCAGGGTGAGATAAAGGTAATCACACCTTCAAGAAAGGTAATTAAATATTGCATTTCAGCGACACCTCCCCCGAATCATGCAGATAGTATTCGCCTGAATCGTTTTTTGTTATAAGTCTGAAGCTTTCGTCGATATCGCATACTGTATGCTCAAAGACAGCACCGTTTTTGATAACGTTCACTTTTTGACCTATGATAAAGCATTTTTCACGGTATTTACAGTATATCTCTCTGCTGCCGAGATCCTCGTAATAGCGGGCGAAATTATCAAATATCTCCTTTTGAAGCTCTGTTTTCATCTCTTTTCGGTATTCGCTGCCGAATACAGCGCCTGCGATCCCCTTAATATCGTCCTCAAAGCCGTTTTGGGGTTCATATAGGTTCACACCTATCCCGAGTATCAAATAGTCTAAAAGGCCGTTATTTTTGCTTATAGCCGACTCACAGAGTATTCCGCAGACCTTTTTGCTTCCGATATAAATGTCATTTACCCACTTTATACCCGATCTTTTCCCCGAAAGCTTATCTATAGCCTCGGATACGGCAACGCAGGCGGCGGTGGTAACGAGAAGCGCCTTTCGGCAGTCTGTTTTCGGACGCAGTATAAGGGATGCGTAGAGTCCTGAGGAATCGGGAGAATAAAATTTCCTGCCCATTCTTCCGTAGCCTTCGCTCTGAGACTGTGCTGTTACAAGCGTTCCCTCGGCTTCGCCCGCTCTTGCCAATTCCTTTGCGTATATATTTGTTGAATTCAGTTCACTGAATTCGATCAATTTGTAAGTTAAGGGCATTTTATCACCTCAAGGGTAGTATATCATGTTTTTTTCACTTTAGTCAATAATTTTCGTCAATTTTGTAATACTAAATTAAAATGAAAAAAACGGAGGCATTTATGATAGATAACGTGCAGAGCTTAAATAAAGCAATCGAAGAGGTACGGGAGGCGCAGGAGCGCTTTTCACATTTCTCAAAGGAGGAGGTTGACAGAATATTTTATGAATCAGCGATGGCGGCGGCGAAAAAGCGTATAGACCTTGCTTTTATGGCGGTAAGGGAAACGGGAATGGGGGTTGCCGAGGATAAGGTGATAAAGAACCATTATGCCTCGGAATTCGTATATAACGCGTATAAGGATCTGCCGAGCTGTGACATAATTGAAGAGGACCATGATGCGGGACTTATAAGACGGGCAGAGCCCGTCGGGGTGATAGCCGCGCTTATACCTGTAACAAATCCTACATCCACCGCAATATTCAAGGCGCTTATCACCTTGAAGACAAGGAACGGAATCGTCATCTGTCCCCATCCGAGAGCGAAGGAGTGTACAAGGGAGGCGGTAAGGATAATTCATGATGCTGCTGTGGCGGCGGGAGCTCCGAGAGGGATAATTGCCTGTATCGACGAGCCGAGTCACGAGCTCACCGATATTGCCATGAAGGAGTGCGATATAATTCTGGCTACGGGAGGCAGTGCTATGGTACGCGCCGCATATTCGAGCGGACGTCCCGCTCTCGGTGTCGGCTCGGGTAATACTCCGTGCATTATAGATGAAAGTGCGGATATCCGAATGGCTGCGGCATCGGTCATTCATTCAAAAACCTTTGATAACGGTGTTATCTGTGCCTCGGAGCAGGCAGTCATTGTTGACGACGGAATATACAGCGAGGTAAAAAAGGAGTTTTCTGACAGCGGATGCAGATTCCTTCGCACCGATGAAGCCCAGAGGCTTCGCAGTAAGCTTTTTAATGAGGGCAAGCTTAATGCAGAGCTTGTAGGTAAGTCTGCATATGAGGTCGCACGCTCCTGCGGTATCGAGGCAGAGGAATCGGTCAAACTTCTTATTTGTGAGGTAAGCCGCTTTGACGATTCAGAGGTAATGGCGAAAGAAAAGCTTTGTCCCGTTATCGCCATGTACAGATCGAAGAGCTTTGAAAATTCACTTTTGATCGCAAGGGAGCTTATAAGGAGCGGCGGATACGGTCACACGGCATCTATTTTCTGCGATAACGAGACCGGCAAGGCTCATATAAAGGAGTTTACGAAGGAGATGAAGGCCTGCCGTATTCTGATCAATCAGCCTGCGGCACAGGGCGCTATAGGAGATATATATAATTTTGTCCTCTCGCCCTCCCTTACCCTCGGTTGCGGATCATGGGGCGGTAATTCGGTATGTGAGAACGTTGGCGCAAAGCATCTTCTCAATATTAAAAGTGCAAGCTACAGAAGGGAAAATATGCTTTGGTTTTATACACCCGAAAAGATATTTATTAAAAACGGCTGTCTTTTGGGTGCTCTTGATGAAATAGAGGGAAAGAGGGTATTTATTGTAACCGACGAATATCTCTATAAAAACGGTTATCTGAGCTCTCTGACCGAAGAGCTTACCAAAAGAGGGAAGAGTGTTGACGTTTATTATGACGTCAAGCCCGATCCCACCCTTTCCTCTGCCATGGAGGGTGCTATGGCTATGCGGGGCTTTGAGCCTGATACGGTTATCGCCTACGGAGGAGGCTCTGCCATGGATGCTGCCAAGGTCATGTGGGTATCCTACGAATACCCCGATGCATCCTTTGAGGATATGTCTATGCGTTTTGCGGATATAAGGAAGAGAATATATAAATTCGGAAAAATGGGTAAAAAAGCCTCGTTTATTGCTGTACCTACTACAGCAGGTACAGGCTCGGAGGTGACCCCCTTTGCGGTAATAACTGATGAAAAAACGGGTATAAAGTACCCCTTGGCAGATTACGAGCTTATGCCGGATATGGCTATAATAGACCCGTTGCTGACAAAAAACGCACCGAAAGCGCTTACTGCAGCTTCGGGCATCGATGCTCTTACCCATGCCATTGAAGCATACGTATCGATGGTTGCGACCGACTATACTGATGCCTTGGCGCTTCATTCTGTAAGGCTTTTGTTCAGATATCTTCCGAGGGCTTACGAAAGAGGGGGATCGGACATGGAGGCAAGAGAAGGAGTTGCAAATGCGGCAACTATGGCAGGTATGGCTTTTGCCAATGCGTTTTTGGGTATCTGCCATTCGATGGCTCATAAGCTCGGCGCCTTCTTCTCCTTGCCTCACGGTATATCAAACGCTCTGCTTATCGAAGAGGTGATTCGCTTCAATGCTTCAAGCGTTCCTGTGCGTATGGGTACCTTTTCCCAATACAAGTCCCCCGATTCAAAAAGACGTTATGGCGAGATAGCCCGGGCACTCGGATTAAAGGGCAAGAATGATAACGAAAGAACAGAGTCTCTTATTAAAGCGGTAAGGGAGCTTAAAAGAAGCATAGGTATCAAGGATTGCATAAGAGATTACGGTATAAAGGAAGAGGATTATATGAAAAAGGTGGACGAAATGAGTCTTCTTGCCTTTGATGACCAATGTACAGGTGCGAATCCGAGATATCCTCTGATATCCGAAATCAAGGAAATATATTTAAGAGCATATAAAAATTAACTTGATTTTTGTATTCCTCCATGGTAAAATAAACTATAAATCAATATATGAGGTATATATCATGTTGGAAAAAGGTCTTAAATATTCAAAAGAAACAGTATGCGATGAAAAAAATACAGCGGCGGCCGTGGGAAGCGGAAGTCTGCGCGTTTTCTCCACTCCGGCGCTTCTCACATTAATGGAGCTTTGCTGTGCCGAGGCGGTCTTACCCTGTCTTGAAGAGGGTCAGTCCACGGTGGGTACCTCTGTGTGCCTTAAGCATATTGCGGCTACTCCCGTTTCAATGAAGGTGAAGGCTGAATGCGAGCTTGTAGAGATCGACAGACGACGTCTTGTATTCAACGTTAAGGCTTTTGACGAGAGCGAGCTTATCGGAGAATGCGAGCATGAAAGATTTATCGTAATTAACGATAAGTTTCTTTCTAAGTGTTATTCCAAGCTTTCATGAAAAATTGCAAAAGACGGAAAAGACGGAGCTTATTCGTCTTTTCCGTGCTTATTATTATATGTTCCGCCCTTTTTATATCGGCTCTTATAGCGAACAAATCGATCGTTACCACCGAACTGACCGTTACCGACAAGGAACTTCCCGAGTCTTTCTGCGGTTATCGTATAGCGCAGGTCTCCGACCTTCATAACGATGAGCTGGGTAAGGATAACGTAAGGACGGTTAAGGCGATAAAGGATGCAAACCCTGATATTATCGTTATAACGGGTGATATCATTTCCTCCTACGATAAAAAGGACATTGATATTGCGTTAAGTTTTGTTGAGGATATAATTGATACTGCCCCCTGCTATTACGTCAGCGGTAACCATGAATCGAGAATAGATAAGTACCCCGAATTTGCAGATAAGCTCAGTGACCTCGGTGTAATAATACTTGATGACGAAAAAACGGTGATAGAGCGTAACGGCGAAGCTATTGACCTTATAGGCTTACGCGACCCGAGCTTCTATGCTCATACCGATACGAAAAAGCTGATGCAGAGCAAGCTTGACGCCTTAGTTGGCGAGAGCTTTTCGATCTTACTTTCCCACCGTCCCGAGTATATCGACATTTACAGTAAGGCGGGGTGTGATCTTGTTCTTTCGGGTCACGTTCACGGCGGACAGTTCCGTCTGCCCCTGATAGGAGGCCTTTACGGGCCCGGTCAGGGCTTTTTCCCTAAATACGATTCGGGGCTTTACCGTAAGGGAGATACACAGATGTACGTTTCAAGAGGACTCGGTAATTCTGTTTTTCCTCTTCGTATAAATAACCGCCCCGAGCTTGTTGTTATAACTTTGGATAACTAACAAAGACAGAGAACCGAAAAAAACGGTTCTCTGTCTTTTCAGACTGTCGAAAAACTCGGTCGGACGTGTGAAATAATATTTTATAATAGTTGTTTGCTCCACTTTATAAATACTAAAATTTACATTTCATTCTCCGCATATAGCTGAATAAGTATTCAAAAGCACCGTAAACATTGAGTTCACGGTGCTTTTTCACACTTTTTTGCCAAATCCTCTCTACCGTACCAAGTACGCCGACGAGAAGATTTGACGAAAACTATGGGGTTCCCCGAAACGAGCTTGCCGAGTTTTGGGGGTTCACATACCTTCGCTTTTCAAAGTCTGCCAGCTTGTCGATAAGTTTATCGACAAGCTGCAAAGACAGAGAACCGAAAAAACGGTTCTCTGTCTTTTACCGTATATATTATACCACAAATTTTATAAAATTACAAGGCTTGTATTTATTTTTTTCTATGCTATACTTTTAAGGGAAGAGCCTTATTGCCTTCACCATATGATAACCGCGGATATTCATCGAACGGTAGGTGGTTCCGATATTAGGCCATGCATCGTATATCCTGCCGTTGCCTGCGTATATACCGACGTGGCAAACGTTGCTTTTGCCGTTTAAGGCATAGAATACAAGGTCTCCTCTTTCAAGCTCATTTAAGGGTACGCTTAAGCCGAGTTTTGGGTCCTTTGCAAGGTAATAGGAGGTATATTCGTATATTGCAAGGCCGTGGTCGATTATATTTGTATCGGGATTTATACCGACGGCGTACAGGCATTGGTATATAAGACCTGAGCAGTCTGCATAGCTTCCCGGTCTGCCCGAGCAGCCTATACGATAGACCGTACCCTTTTCCGCATACTCCTTTGCCACAGATATCATTGCCTCGATATAATCCTCCCGTGTGCTGAACACGTCAACTCTTTTCGGTGTGATATATGCGGCGAGATTATACCAATCATATTCGCTGCAGCCCATGGCAAGCCAGGTCTCGAGGTCAACTATACCCGTTTCGGCAAGACCATTTCTTCTCTGAAAGCGTGCAACGGCATTTCTTGTTTCCGAGGTATAGGAGGCGCTTGAGCTGCCGAGCAGCTTTTGATTTACACGTATTACCTTAAGACCTATATTTTCGGTGGAAAGGTTGTAGCCTCCCGAGGGGATATCTATAGTGTTTTCTATCTGATAATATGAGGAATGGCGGTATATCCTGTTCAATGAAGCACTGCAGTTTTCGCATTTACGGGACATAGTGCCTGTTTTATAGGGCGTTGCTTCATTCGTTATTGACCACATACCGTAATTATGTGTTCCCGTTGCGGGTATAGGTATATCCTTAGTTACGGTACAGTTGGCGCAGTAACGTGTAAGGATACCGCTTGAAACGCAGGTGGGCTCAAGAGTTCGTTTTTCGCTTGTGAAAAGATGATAGGGATCGAAAACCACCCTTGATTCCTTGCTGCAGAGAGTACATCTGTAAAGGGAGAAGGAATATGCGTTACATCTTTTTTCGCTTGACTGTGTCAATTGCCATTTATGTGAAAAGTTTTTTTCAAATTCGGTCAGCATCTTTACCGCCTGGGCTCTTGTGACCTTGTCCTTCGGGCAAAGAGTGTTGTTTGGCATACCGTTGATGATACCGAAGGAGAGTGCCCATTCAAAGGCTTCAAGGGCATAATCGGATATTTCACTTCTGTCGCTATAGCCGTTTATGTCTATATCTATCGGTCTTGCGGTATTGTCATGGAAGATGCTTGAATAATAATTGAAGGTCATCGTTACAAGGTCCTGCCTTGTGAGGTCCCTTGCGGGCGAAAACAGGTTGTTTCCTGTTCCCGAGGTCAGCTTTGTATCATAAGCCCAGCAAAGCGCATCGTAATACCATTGGTCTTTATCCGTATCTGTGAAGGGAGGGTCGGGATATTCCTCCTGCGTATTCTCCATTTTGTAGAATATCTGTACCGCCATGGCTCTTGTAAGGCCTTTTTTCGGTGAGAATATTCCGTATTCCGTACCCTTTATATATCCGTGCTCGTAACAGTAAAGGGCGTATTCCTCATACCATGCGTTATTTTCGATATCTGAAAACAGGATATGCTCCCCGGCTGATGACGAAAAAGAAAGCAATATAATCAGTGAAATAAAAATAGCGAACGTGTATAATAACCTCTTCATTTTGTGTTCCTTTTCAAAATAGATAATGTATTATAGCATATATGGGGATTTTCAGCAAGTATTTTTTAATTTTTTATGAAAGATATTGTAAATATAAAGGAATAAGTATATAATCGTGGTATGGAAATTTTTACTGAATACGAATTGATCCGTTCCAAGAGAAAAACTATCAGTGTAGAGGTGACTAAAGATCTTTGTGTGATCGTACGTTCACCTCTTTTTGAACCTCAAAAGCAGATAGACAGATTTCTTGCACAGCACCGCGAATGGATAGAAAAAGCAATAATAAAACAGAAAAAACGAAGAGAGGAAGCACTTCCTGAGCCTACCGAAGCCCAAATGGCGGAGCTTAAGACAAGCGCATGGCAGTATCTTCCGAAAAGGACGGCATATTTTGCCGATATCATGGGAGTAGAGCCGAGCTCTGTAAAGATAACGAGCGCAAAAAAGCGGCTCGGAAGCTGTTCCGGGAAAAACGGTATCTGCTATTCCTGTCTGCTTATGAGATATGATGAGGAAATAATAGATTACGTTATAATCCACGAGCTTTCGCATATCAAGGAGCACAATCATTCAAAGCGCTTTTATGACCTGGTAGAACGCTACTGCCCGAATTACAGAGAAATTCAGAAAAAGATTAAAGGATAGAAATATGATCTTATTGGACAAGATACCCGAATACATATTTACGCTGACCGATCAAAAGGGAATAAAGAGGGAGGATATCTACCTTATTACCTACTGTGATATGAATCGTGAGCATATATATGCAGACAGCTATATCATACTTACAGGGGATAAGCTTTTTGTGATCTGCGGAACAGATCCTCTTTCTAAAAAGGAAACGGGAAGAGGTCTCGAAAGATACTTCAACGAGCAGTATTTTCTTGAATACAGTCTTTCCGATATAGAAAGCGTTCGGGTCGAGGAGCTTATTTCCACGGCACGTCTTACCGCAAAAAGCAGATCGGGAAACGATATCTTTCTTGCGGCTATGACGAATTTCTGCCGCGGTAACGCAAATCTCTTTGTGAAATACCTTATGCGTATCCAAAAGGGAGAGATCACCTCTCCCGATTTCAAGCTTGATCCTGAGGATGATCCTAAAGAGAACTCCTGCCCCAAGTGCGGTATGAGATATCCCGACCGAAACCGTAAGGTATGCCCCCGCTGTATGGAAAAGGGCAAGCTTTACAAGCGCTTCGGAGTCTTCTTCCTTAAATACAGAATGGAGCTTTTCTGGCTCGTACTCTCTCTTGTGCTTATAACCGCGGCGGGTATTGTCACCCCATACCTTTCAAAGGGCTTCTTCTTTGATAAGGTCCTTGAGAAGGACGGAAGTCTTTACGGCGAGGTTCTTTTGGCGGTTGGTATAATCGCCGCAACGAAGCTTCTTTCCCATCTTGCGGATATGATAAACGGCTGGGTCACTACCAAAATGTCGGCAAAGATAGTGTATGACCTGAAGAACACCATCTTTTCTTCGATAGAAAGACTCTCGCTCTCTTTCTTTAACGGCAGGCAGACAGGCGGTCTTATGACCCAGGTGAACGATGATTCCAACACCATATACGGCTTTTTCTGTGACGGAATGCCCTTCTTTCTCATAAACATCGTTCAGGTCATCGTGCTTTGTGTCATACTCTTTATAATGAATCCGTTGCTTGCCGCTCTTTCGCTTGTTACGGTGCCGATATTCTTCTTTGTTCTGCGCCGTACCTATCACACACAGCGAAAGCTTCATGCCAAGAACTGGTCGGGTATCAGACGTATGCACGCAAGGCTCTCTGACGTGCTCGGAGGTATCAGAGTCGTTAAAGCATTCTCCAAGGAGGATGACGAGATCGACCGTTTCCATACCGCCAATGCCCGTGCTGCCAAGGGTAGCAAAAAGGTGCAGCTCTTTAATAACTACGTTTATCCCTATATCGGTTATATACTCTACGCAGGCAATATCATCGCTCTCGGTGTGGGCGGATATTTCGTAATAACGGGAAAGGGAGATTTCAGCTACGGCGAGCTTCTCACCTTTACCGCATATATCAACATGATATACAGCCCCATGTACTTTTTCTCCCATATGGTTGACTGGTACGCATCCACTACAAACGCTCTGCAGCGTCTCTTTGAGATAATGGACGCAGAGCCTGATATCACCGAAAAGCCTGATGCCGTGACCCCCGATACCATCAAGGGCAGGGTAGAATTTAAAAATGTTGATTTCGGTTACAGCAAATCGAAAAAGGTTATAGATGACGTAAGCTTTGATATCGATGCAGGTAAGATACTCGGAATAGTAGGACATACAGGTGCGGGTAAGAGCACTATTGCTAATCTTATCATGAGGCTTTATGACGCAGACGAGGGTGAGATACTTATTGACGGTATTAACGTCAAGGATCTTTCCTTCAAAGCGCTTTACGATAATATTGCCATAGTTTCACAGGAGACCTATCTCTTTATAGGATCAATACTTGATAATATCCGTTATGCAAAGCCCGATGCAAGCTATGAGGAAATAATCCGTGCGGCAAAATGCGCGGGAGCACATGATTTTATAGTAAAGCTTCCCGATGGATACAATACCATGATAGGCTTCGGCTCAAAGGATCTTTCGGGAGGCGAGCGTCAGAGAGTTTCTATTGCGAGAGCGATATTGCGTGATCCGAGGATACTCATTCTTGACGAGGCTACCGCCGCTATGGATACAAAGACCGAAAAGCTTATACAGAACGCTTTATCCGAACTTACCAGGGGTAAGACCACAATAATGATAGCCCACAGGCTCTCGACTCTGCGCGATGCACACAAGCTTATAGTTATCGAGCAGGGAAAGGTTGCCGAAGAGGGAACACATAAGGAGCTTCTTGAAAAAGAGGACGGTGTATATAATAAGCTTTACACTCTCCAGCTTGAAGCACTTAAAAATGCAGGAATCACCGAATAGGAGGTATATGTTATGAACAATGAGCTTATAAATGATCCCGGGGCGGCAATAGTACGTCTTACAAAGGAAAACGCCTCCTTTTTCGAGAAGAACGGCTTTTTGTGTCTTACTGTAAAGAACGAGGAAGAGCTGACCTGCGACAGAGTATTTTTACACCGTGATTTCCCCTTTGAGCTTTTATGGGAGTATATTTCCGTGCTTGATGCGGATAACAAGGAGATAGGACTTATCTATAATATCTCGGATTTCGATTCCGAAACCGAGGCTATGCTTAAAAAGGAGCTTGAAAGAAAGTATTATTCTCCCGTTATCATAAGCATCGATTCCCTAAAGGAGCGTTACGGATTTTCCTATTGGGGTACAACTACCGCCGAGGGACGCAAGATCGAGTTTACCATTCAGGATACCTTCCGTCACGTTAACCGTATAGGTGAGGATAAATGCGTTATCACCGACGTTGACGGCAACCGCTTTGTTATCGAGAGCCTTTCGGGTCTTGATAAGAAGAGCTACCGTCGTATCGAGCTTTATCTGTAGGAGGGAAAATGGACAGTAAGATTCTAACCTCCTTTGATTTCGATCTACACCCAACAGAGCCTTATGAAATATGCTCGGGTAAGGTCGTGCTTTATAAGGACTGTATTTCACTTACCGAAAACGGGGAAGAAAAAAAGAGGGTGCCCGTCTCCGATATAGAGGAATTGAAGGTCGATAACGGTGTAGGGTGTATCTTTGTTTCCTATATCGGCAAAGATGGAAATGCCTGTCTTCTCTGCAGAAGCTCTATGAGGGATTCGAAGGCGGTAATTAAAAAGGTAAGACGAATAAATCTCTATATCGAGGACAATACCCTTCCTCCCTTCGGTGAGGATTTTACGGAAAAATGTCCCAAATGCGGCAGACCCTATAAGGACGGCTCAAATATCTGTCTTTTCTGCAGTGACAAAAAACAGATAGTTAAGCGTACCTGGAGGCTTTTCATGCCCTATAAGGCTTACGTCTTTACCGCTATATTGCTTTTCTTCTTTATTAGCGGTCTTAATCTTCTTCTGCCCTATATCAACCGTATTGCGGTCGATAACTATATACAGCCGAAGACACCCGGCAAGGTCGATATTGGCGAGTTTGCGCTTGTTATGCTTTCGATGCTTGCTCTTGACCTTGTTATAAGAACCATATCAGTTATCCGTACCCATCTTCTTATTGCCGCAGGCAATAAAATGATCATAAATCTCCGTAACACTCTTTTTGACAAGGTTCAGCGCCTTTCGATAGCGAAGATTTCAAAGCGTACCGCAGGCGACCTTATGCGAAGAGTTACGGGTGACGTTTGGGTGTTGCAGAATTTTATAATCAACTATCTTCCCGGAGCCCTTGAGGAGATCGCGGTGCTGGTATGCGTCAGTATATACCTTTTCATATATGATTGGCAGCTCTTTTTGCTTATCATGCTCCCCACACCCTTTGTGGTTGCCTCCTTCCGTCTCTTCTGGCGGTTTATGCGCAAGCTCTTCCATAAGCGCTGGCTTGCAGGCTCTAAGGCTAACTCGGTGCTTCACGATATCTTTTCGGGCATCAGGGTCGTAAAGGCTTTCGGCATGGAGCATAAGGAGGGTAAAAGATACGAAAAGGCGACCGCTCATGAGCGTTATATGCAGGAAAAAACAGACTGTATATGGTCTGTTCTTATGCCTGTTCTTCGTTATTTTATAGGGTTCGGCGAATTTATCATCCTTTTCTACGTTGGTAACCGTATCATCGACGGTCATATGACCCTTGGTGAAATGACACAGTTTTCGGCTTATGCGGGCATGATATACGGCCCTCTTCGTATGATAGCCCATATTCCGAGACATTTGATGGAGTTCAATACCTCCTCGGCGAAGATCTTCGAGATCCTTGACGAAAAGGAGGACGTATGCGATGCCGAAAAGGCGCTTGACTTTAAATTCAAGGGAAATATAGATATAAACAACGTTTCCTTCGGCTATGACAGCGGTACAGAGGTGCTTCATAAGGTTGACGTGCATATCAAGGAGGGTGAGTTTATAGGTCTTGTAGGCGCTTCAGGTGTAGGCAAGTCAACCCTTATCAACCTTATAATGAGAATGTATGATGTTGAAGAGGGAAGTATCACCGTTGACGGAGTTGATATACGGGATATTTCTCAGGAGGCTCTGCGCTCGCAGATGGGTGTTGTATTACAGGAGACCTTTTTGTTTTCCGGCTCTATCTATCAGAATATCGCATATGCAAAGCCTGAGGCTACCCGTGACGAGATCATAGCTGTATCAAAAATTGCGGGCTGTCACGATTTTATTTCCCGCCTGCCCGACGGCTATAATACGAGAGTAGGCGAACGCGGCTCCACTCTTTCGGGCGGCGAAAGGCAGAGAGTTGCTATTGCAAGAGCTCTTTTGCATAACCCGAAAATTCTCATCCTTGACGAGGCGACCTCCGCTCTTGACACCGAGACCGAAAAGCAGATACAGGATGCGCTTTCACGTATCTCAAAGAAATGTACCACCATTGCCATCGCCCACCGTCTCTCCACCCTTCGCAATGCAACAAGACTTGTGGTTCTTGACAAGGGAAGGGTTGCCGAGGTCGGAACTCACGACGAGCTTATCGCCAGGGGGGGCATATATTACGGTCTTGTTATGGCACAGCGTGAAATGGCGCAAATGTAAGAGGGATACCGTATTATCCCCGAGCAGACTGCTTGTGTGAAAAGAATAATTAGTACAAAAAACACCCTTTTGGGTGTTTATTTGTATGCTTTATTTGGTAAAAACAAAGACTCTCACGCTATGAGCTTCGTGATACTGTTAAACGGCATTCCGAATTTACGAGTCCTCCCGTCATAGTTCTGAAAAAGTAGGTGAGGGTACCGTTTTCGTTTTCATGGGGCTCGCTTATCTCAACCATAAGGGTCTCGTTCAAGGGTGCCTCCGCCTTATAGGTTATCGAATAATCGGTTACTGTACACTTATCGGCATCGGGTATAAAGGAAAGATACAGATCGGGATAATTGGTGTTATTCATATGACGGTTGCAATCGCATAGAGTATAGAACACCTTAAAATCTCCCGCGTACTTCATTTCATCCTTCGGGATACGGAAACGAATATCCTTTATTTCAAAGGGCTCGCCCATTTCATAATTGGAAAAATCCATATCCGAAACGCGAAGCAGGGATTTTGTGTTTATATCAACAAGCGCCCATATTCCGAGACCTCGCGCTACCTCTTCATCTCCTGAATAGATAACGTAGCAACGGGTAAAGGCAGCTGCTTTATCCTTATTGCTCGGCCATGTTTCAACACGGATATTTTCGTACTGCTTTATACTGCGGTGTATTTTAACCGCCATACGGCTGAGTATAAAGGCCTGTCCCTTTTCAAAAAGCTCCTCGTAGGTTGGACCGGAGTCCCGCATCTGACGGTTTGCGGTTTCCTGCATATATTTCTGAACGGCAGAAGGGCGGAGGTTACCGCATAGATCCGTATCATGATTCTGTGTTTCGTAAAAAGAGGTATATGGCATGATCTCTCCTTATTTTGCTGTCAGTACAGCATCTTTTTCTTTGGTGCTTTGCTCTCTTGCAACAGAAAGCATGAGCTTTATTCTGTTTTCCTGGTTTACCTTTGTTGCGCCCGGGTCATAGTCAACGGCTACGATGTTTGAATCGGGGTAATACTCTCTGATAATACGCATCATACCCTTGCCGACTATATGGTTAGGAAGGCATCCGAATGGCTGTGCACATACGATGTTGGTGTAGCCCGACTCGCAAAGCTCCATCATTTCTGCGGTGAGAAGCCAGCCCTCGCCCATTTTACAGCCGTGACCCATAATAGGTTCAACGAGGTCGCGGAGATGTCTGTAGGATGCGGGAGGAGTATATTTTGTGTTTTTGAGAGGCGTATTTATGTAGTTTTCGTATTTTGACATAAGCCTTAGTCCGAATTTAGCCTTCAGCTTGTTCAAAAGGCTTCCTCCGTAGAGCTCAACGTCGTCAAGTCCGTTTCCTACAACGTGCATCATAAAGCCCATAATACCCGGAACGTTGACCTCGCAGTCCTGCTCAAACAAGAATTCTTCAAGATTATTATTGGCAAGAGGTGAATATTTAACGTATATCTCACCGACGATACCGACCTTTACCTTTTCTCGTTTTTCGGTCTTTATTTCTTTAAATGAGTCAACTATCCGCTTCATATACCTTTTGATGGCAAAGGGAGAAAGGGTTCTGTTGCGGGCAAACTCATCGGAAAAGAAATCTGTCCATTTTCTTACCAGGAGGTCGGTTTCGCCTTTTGTGACCTCGTAAGGCTTGGTCTGATTCTTCAAGAACGTTAAAAGATCGCCGTATGCAAGGGCTGCCAGAGCTTTTACCATCATAACGAAGGTAAGCTTAAAGCCGCTGTTCTTTTCCATACCGCCGATACTGAGGGATATTACGGGAACCTGTCCGAGTCCCGCGTTTTTAAGCGCCTTGCGGAGCAGATGAATATAGTTTGACGCTCTGCATCCTCCGCCGGTCTGAGTCATCATAAGCGCGGTTTTGTTGACGTCATATTTTCCGCTTTTCAGGGCGGATATCATCTGTCCTATAGTCAGCAGAGCGGGATAGCAGGTATCGTTATGTACGTACTTTAAGCCCTCCTCGATAACGCTCTGGTCTGTATTACGCAGTACAACTACGTTATAGCCCGAGCTTTTGAAGAGGTTTTCTATCATGCTGAAATGTACTTCAAGCATATTGGGGGCAAGAATTGTATAGCTGTCACGCATTTCACGGGTAAATTCGACTCTGTTCTGATCTATCATTCATTCTCACCCGCCTTATCGCTTTGTTTTTTCTGTTCTATTGCGGCAAAAAGCGAACGGAGTCTGATCTTTACCGCGCCGAGATTTGTTATCTCGTCTATCTTTATCTGTGTATATATCTTTTTGTTTTTCCAGAGTATTGACCTTACCTCGTCGGTGGTGACCGCGTCAACACCGCATCCGAAGGAGACGAGCTGAACGAGGTTTATATCCGGATCGCCCGAATCGGAAACGAATTTAGCCGCACAATAGAGTCTCGCATGATAGGTCCATTGGTTGAGCACCTTTGTGGGGAAGGGCTGAAAACGCTTTCCGAGTCCGTCCTCTGAGATAAGAACCGCTCCTGCCTCTGTTATAAATTTGTCGATTCCGTGGTCTATCTCGCGGTCGATATGATAGGGCCTGCCGCAGAGTATTATAACGGGAAGTCCCTTTTCCTTTGCCAACGCAAGATACTGCTCACCCTTATCCTCTATCTTTTTTATATAGGAATAATACTCACGGTATGCCGCGTCGGAGGCATTTTTGACGTCTTTGTAGCTTATATCATCAAAATACTTGGAAAGTATCTGTGTAAACTTCTTGGGGAAATATTTTTTTTGGTCGATTCCTATATAATCGTTGATAAAGGTACGGGAGCTTATCTCCTTCATGTTTCTTGCGATAACAAGAGGGTAATAGGCGACAACGGGGCAGTTGTAATGGTTATCACCGAGGCCCTCGTCGAAATTATAGGTCATACAGGGATAGAATATTACGTCGGCTCCGCGTTCGCAGAGATTCGCTATATGTCCGTGGACTAATTTTGCGGGATAGCACACCGTGTCTGAGGGGATAGAATGCTGACCCTTTAAATACAGCTTACGGTTAGATTCACCCGAGAGCATTACCGAAAATCCCATTTTTGTAAAGAAGGTATGCCAGAAGGGAAGCATCTCATACATATTGAGTGCCATGGGAAGACCTACTGTTATGCCTCTTGAGCCCTCCGTGTCTTTGTATTCGGAGAGAAGAGCGCGCTTGTATTCGTACATATTGAGGCGCTCTTCGTTTTTGTTCTTCTGAACAGGCTTTTCGCATTGGTTGCCTGCGATATATTTACTGCCGTCTCCGAAGGTGTTTACGGTCAATTTACAGCGGTTTGTACAGCCGTTACAGGTTATGGCATTTACCTTGTGGGAAAAGTTCTCAAGCCCTTCTTTGCCGATAAGTGTTGAAGCGCCCTTTGAAAGCTGCTTTGCGTAAAGAGCGGCGCCGTATGCACCCATAACACCTGATATTGCGGGACGGATAACGTTATGACCAATCTCCTGCTCAAAGGCGCGTAAAACAGCATCGTTTAAGAAGGTACCGCCCTGAACTACGATATTTCTTCCGAGCTCCTTTGCGTCAGATACACGGATGACCTTATATAACGCGTTTTTGACGATGCTGATAGAGAGTCCTGCGGAGATATTCTCTATACTTGCGCCGTCCTTCTGCGCCTGCTTTACCGAGGAATTCATGAATACGGTACAGCGGGAGCCGAGATCTACAGGACGCTCTCCGTAAAGACCGAGAGTAGCAAAATCCGCTATATTATAGCCCAATGCACCCGCAAAGCTTTGCAGAAAAGAGCCGCAGCCCGAAGAACAGGCTTCATTTAAGAAGATGTTATCTATCGCGCCGTCCGATATCTTGAAGCATTTTATGTCCTGACCGCCGATATCGATGATAAAATCGACCTCGGGACTGTATTTCTTTGCGGCAGTATAATGAGCTATCGTCTCAACTATACCGAAATCGCATCGGAATGCATTTTTTATTATCTCCTCGCCGTATCCCGTTGCAGCAGAGCCGAGTATTTTTATATCAGGGTATCTTTGATATACCTCGTAAAGAAACTCTTTTACAATAGGAACGGGATTTCCGCTGTTGGGACGGTATATAGAATATACGATATCCTCGTTTTCGTTTATAAGCGCCGCCTTGATGGTGGTCGAGCCTGCGTCTATACCGATATATGCCCCCTTTGACCCGGTAAGGGCTGCGTTTGTGCCGATTACCGCCTTATCGTGTCTTTGTCTGAATTCTGCGTACTGCTTCTTATTTTCAAACAGGGGAGGAAGAGCGTTGTAGGTACGGTTTTTTGTTGTGTTTGTGATCTTATCCCTTAATTCAAGAATGTCTATCGGGCGGTCATTACAGCTCTGTGCCGTGCCTATAGCTACGAAATATAGAGAATTTTCGGGGCATATACCCTTATTTGAAAGCATATAGTCAAAGCTTTCCCGCAGTTCGGATAAAAAGGTAAGGGGACCTCCGAGATACACGACCTTTCCTTCGATATCGCGTCCCTGGGCAAGACCCGAAATAGTCTGGCTTACAACGGCATTGAGGATGCTTTTACATATGTCCTCGCGCTTCGCACCCTGGTTGATAAGGGGCTGAACGTCTGATTTTGCAAATACTCCGCATCTTGATGCGATGTTGTATATTTTAGTGTGATCCTTTGCTTTTTCGTTAAGCTCCTCGGTCGTAAGGTTAAGAAGGGTCGCCATCTGGTCTATGAATGCACCTGTACCGCCGGCACAGCTTCCGTTCATGCGTACCTCTGTTCCGCCTGTAAGAAAGAGTATCTTTGCATCCTCACCGCCGAGCTCTATAACAACGTCGGTATCGGGGATATACGTTGAAACAGCTATCTTTGTGGCGAATACCTCCTGAATGAAGGAAAGTCCTACGTCCTCCGCAAACCCCATGCCTGCAGAGCCCGAAACCGCAAGACGAAAATTCTTTTCCTTTGGGAATTTTTCGGAAATAACAGAAAGAAGCTCGCATGATTTTTCCGATATCTTTGAAAAATGCCTTTCGTAATTTGCGTATATTATATTGTTATTATCGTCTAACACAACACATTTCAAGGTTGTTGATCCGACGTCCAAACCGATTCTTAAGCTCATAAATTCCTCTTTTGAATTATTTACATAATATATCAGTATAATCTGTAATTATTAAATAAATGTTACAAAAGATGGATTATGTCGAAAATCTTCCTATTTATTATATAGCTTCAAAGCGCAGCGATTCCGATACATAAAAAAAGCACTTACTTACGTAAGTGCTTTTGGTGACCCATCGGAGATTCGAACTCCGGACACCATGATTAAAAGTCATGTGCTCTACCGCCTGAGCTAATGAGTCATAAATGCGGACTCACATATAGTATCATATTTTTATAATTTTGTCAACACCTTTTTTCAAGTTTTTTTATATTAAGGGGATTTGTTTATTTTCGTAAGTTTTGCTCACATTGGGGAATGGAGTAATTCGTTGCGGGCTTGAGCACGCTTTTGAAAAGTTTCAATAGTATATCTATTGTTAATATCTATTGTCAAAAAAGGTTGACAATTTATGAAAAATATGTTATACTTTCTATAAGTATATTTATACCCAAATTCAAATTGTGTATTTTTTGTGTACAAGACGAATAAAATTAATTATGAAATAATCTGAAAGGAGAGTTGAATATGGAAAAAACTTTTACGATCAAAAAAAGAATAATATCCTTCATCATGGCTCTCCTTATGGTGTTTTCTTCCTTTATATATATAGGCGAGCATAAAGCCGAAGCGGCGATGAATCTCGCTCTTAACTCTAACAACTGGCGCGGTTGGTATGAAAGTTACGTTCACCCTGCAGTAACCACAAGTAATTATCAGGGTATGATAAATCTCGGTCTTAACCCGCTGAGCGTTTCGAGCGGAATGATATACTCTACCGACAGACACACGGCTGCGGGCTATGACGATTTTGTTGCTGTTGCTTCAAACGGTTCTACCGCTCCTGCAGGTTACAGTATTACCGTTAATATCAGAACAGGATATAACGCATTCGGTGATGCCGCATATAAACCTTATATTTCTGACGGCGGAGGACACGGCTCCTTCTGTATAGGTATTATGAACACCGATACTCCCGGCGGTACTGCATTTACAACAGGATACTGGGCATACGGTGTTATGTATGGATTCTATGATACCGACGGCTATACGCTTACCTTTAAAGCGGACGCAGGTTCAACTAAATACTATGACAGATGCGTTATCTATAAGGGAAGTACTACTGCTGTGGCAGAGGTTGATCTTACCGCTAATCTGGTAATGGCTGACGGTACTGCTGATACGACCGTCAAGCTTGTTAAGAATGATGATGATTATGATATCGTTGTTTCAAATTCAAACGGACTAACAAAAACCTTATATACCATTACAGATTTCTCTGAAGATCAGAAGCTTTATTACGGCGTCGGTGCATTCTGCTGTTCACAGAACGGCGGAGCTTATATTCAGACCAGCCCCGGATTTATCGTAAAGAGTGTAAGCGACTGCGAAGGCGCACATTCTCCCGCAAGCTTTACAGGCGACGGTTCTCATAATTACGATTGGGTGGTTACCGATAATTACAAATATCAGGTGTGTCAGAATTCAAACTGCGGTGCCATCGGTAATAAGAGATATGAGATCTATTACGATGCTAACGGCGGAAGCGGTGCTCCGGATGATGCATACATGGACGTTGACTGTAATAATAATCCCGAAGCAAACGTTACGTTTACCGTTTCAAGCACTAAGCCTACAAGAGCGGGTTACAGCTTTACGGGATGGATGATACAGAGCAACGACAGTGCCGTTGACTCAACTATAGTTCAACCCGGCTCAAAGGTCAAAACCAAATATCATTGTACTTTCGTTGCTCAATGGACAGAGGGTACATACACCCTGACTCTTGATCCTGACGGCGGTACAATAGCATCCGGTTATTCAACTACATATTCATTTAAAACCAATCAAAAATTAGCCGATAAGATCGGCGGATTCCCAACCGCAACCAAAACAGGCTATACCTTCAACGGTTGGAAGCTGCTTTCCTCCGGTGAGCATTGGACAGACGACTGGGGAACACAGCCCTTTACCTGGGGGCAGAACGTTACCTTTGTTGCTCAATGGACCGCGAATAAATATACCGTTTCCTATGACGTTAACGGTAACACACAGATCACCTGTGATACTACACCTAAAACCGTAACCTTTGGTCAGCAATACGGAACACTTCCTGCAGCTTCCCGCGTAGGTTACACCTTTGACGGTTGGTATACCTCTGCAACCGGCGGAACAAGGATCACGGCAAGCTCCATTGTTTCAACTGCATCCAACCATACCTTGTATGCCCATTGGACCGCAAAAACATATACTCTTACCCTTGCTCTTGCCGGCGGTGAGATGACAGGCTCTTATAAGACCTCCTACTCGATAAAGCAGGATGAGCTTTTTGCCGACGTTATCGGCGGATTCCCCGCACCTATAAAAAGAGGATATCTCTTTAACGGTTGGAAGAATACTGCAACCGGTGAGCATTGGACCGGCGGTTGGGGAACACAGCCCTTTACCTACGGTGCAAATACAACTATTACGGCTCAGTGGGTAGAGGATCCCAACTTTAAACCTTATTATCTTATCTTTGACGTGAACGGCGGTAACATGACAAGTAATCATGCTACCACCTATGGTATAGCAACAGGTGATAAATATGTTGATATCCTCGGTACAATTCCTACCGCAGCGCGTACAGGATATACCTTTGATGGTTGGTACAGCGCAAAATATAATTACACTCTTGAGATAGGCGGTACCTTCACTGCAGCCGAGGACGTAACCCTCGTTGCACAGTGGGTTCCTGTACAGAGTGTTGTAACTCTTAATTTGAATGATACAACGGGCACTAAGGCAGAATGCTCGGTATCATCAATTACGGTAGCTTATGATTCTACCTATTCCGCTCTTCCCGCGCCTACCCGTACAGGTTATACCTTTAACGGCTGGTTTACCGCGGCTACAGGCGGAACACAGGTGACTTCCTCAACAAAGGTAACGATCACCTCGAACCAGACACTGTATGCTCATTGGACAGCAAAATCCTATACGCTTACCTTTGTGCTTCAGGGCGGTACACAGCAAAGCGGTTATGCGGAGTCCTATACCTTCTTAGCGGATCAGTCCTTTAACGAAGTTATCGGCGGCTTCCCGATTCCCACAAGAACCGGTTATGATTTCCGTTATTGGCAATGGAGCAATCATACCGATCATTGCTGGGAAACCGAATGGGGCGCAAACCAAACTTACTATTTCGGACAGAACATTACCGTTTATGCCCGTTGGGATGCTGCTACCTATACTGTAACCTTTAATAAGAATGCATCTGATGCAACTCTTACCACAACCTCGGTAACTGTAACCTACGGAAAGGAATACGGTACGTTGCCAGAGCCTTCAAGAGGCGATGAATATTTATTTGACGGTTGGTTCACACAGGCTGAGGGCGGAACGAGGGTTACTTCGACCACAATTGTAACTGCAACGTCAAATCATACTCTTTATGCACATTGGCTTGATGCGGCAAGCTATACGATTACCTTTAATTCCAACGGCTACTTAAATGCACAGAATAACATGGTGCCAACACCTGTAAGTGTAAGCGGTACGTCATTACCCGGCGGCGGAACGACCGCAAGCTTTAATATATCAAAGAATCAGAAATTTGCAGATGCTGTCGGTCATAGTGCTTACTTCCCAACTCACGCTAATTGGACGTTTGTTGGTTGGAAAGCGGAATATAACGATTCAAACGGCAAGGAAGCGTTTGTAATTCTTTCAAGTGATAACTGGACAACGGCAGTATTTGACGGTGCGAGCGACGTTATGTGTACTGCATATTATCAGTGTTTGCATTCAACCTTCAATAATGCTATTAATAGTTGGGTTGAAACACAGGATAGAGTGATCGGAAAATGCCGTGTATGCGGATATGACGGTGCATACGGTTACAGGATAAACTTCCTTGCCCGTTATAATAACAAAGAAGACATACTTCTCTCCTTCGGTGTACCCCAGGATGAGCTGTTTACTATTGATAACGTTTACGTTAATGGTTATGCGGGTCCTTCCTGCTTATATGACTCGGTAAACGGTATTATTATTGACTTCCTTGACATAACAGCATACAGTCCTATAGTGACCATTCAGTTTAACCCCATTCTTATTGCGGCTCATGACAGAGACGCGGGTTGGCTCGGCTGGTCTGTTGAAGGTAAGAGCCTTACACCGCAGAAGCATATGCAGATCATATTCGATCAGAGCAATTCCGAATGGAATCATCATCTTTATCTACGATCCGAATATGAAACGGGCTATCATGAGATAGTATTCAATGCGGGTAACGGTCTTAAGGGTGAGGATGTAAATACTGTATTCGGTGCTATACCCAACAACGGTGTTCTTGTTGATATGAACCGCCGTTACGGTGTTATTCCGATAAGGGACGGGCAGAGCTACCATTCTGCAATGAATTACATACCTCAGGCTAAGCATATCGGTAATTACCATTATCCTGACCCTACGGTATCATCTTATTATAATCCTATTCGGTTTAGTAACGGCAATTTCCACAGTTACTCAAACAGCGCAAATACTCTCTATGTAAGTATAGGATGGACCGAATCTGATAATTTTGCAGGCACTACCGATCCTCTGAGAACCCAGTCTATGATGAATGCATGGCATGGCGGGGAGGTTATTAATTCAACAACCTGTCACAAGGAATATAATTTCGGCAAGGATATCCAGTTGTCTGCATGGTATTTCAGCCAGCCCAGGTATGGTGACAACGGTACAGATGTACAGGATGACGGTGTAGCACAGGGCTATCTGACTACGTTCTATGCGAATAACAAGGGTGCATCCGATGATTATAACGATGCGTATTATGATCCCGACGAGAAATCCGGCGGTACAATGTACTATATGTATAAAAAGTCGGGAAGCACATATACCTGTACTCCTATATTCGGATTTGACCGAAACGATTACGGAAGCGACACCTACATATTCGAGCCGAGTCCGGAACAGTACACATATGATTTTAATATCACAGCTTACGATAATGACAATGTAAAGTATTTTGATACTTATTCCGCAATAATCGCGAAGGAGCCTAAGAGATATACCTATTATATGGGCGAAGGTGACCACTACGTATTCCCGACAGTTGTTGCCGATCCTCAAGGTGTTTCTTATGAACCCTATGAAAAGGAAAACGGCTTCGAGTATTACGAATTGGACGAAAACGGCAAGAAGGTATATTTCGATAATATCTCGGATCCCGGTTATGATATGATAACCGACAATAACGGAAATACATATTATAACTCTCTTCCTTCCGATAAAAACCGCTTTAAACTTTCAAGAACATCGAACGGTGTTCCTGTATGCAATCTTTATACTCAGAATGCAACTTGGGAAGGTTATAACGTTGTTGGCGGCTCGCTGCCTCTCGGTTTTCCCGGTATTTCTTACTATATCGGCGGAAATAAAGCGTTATATACACCTGTACAACCCCACGGTAATGCGATGACGTACTTTTTAACAGCTCTCGATTACCAGGATTACGGTAATATGTACGGTTCGGGTATTCCCATGACATATCCTGACGGAAACCAATATGTTTCAATGTATCCGACACTTTTGGCAAGAAATTTGCCGATGCAGGCGTGTTACTATACACAGTGGGATTTCGAGGTAGAGTTTAACGCCAATTATCCTACCGGACAGGTACATGATAATACTGTTGGTTATCCTACGTCGTTGGCGAGCGGTAAAACTGCCAACGTTGACGAAAACGGAAATCATTTTGTTTACGGATTCTTTGATTCCTTCTCCAATACGCCCGGTTTAAACAACAAGATGTTTACCTGCGAGGACTACGTTATCGACGGTTGGCAGCTTTATAATCAGGACGGCGTTCCTGTTATTTATGACCACGATTATGACAATTCGACTGACGGTGTACATCTGATAATTGATACTATCGATAAGAAGCCGGAAGATCCTAAAGGTCTGAGTCAGAAGGATTATATGTGCTTCGCAAACGATTATTCTGTAAGTATATACGATGCTTACATTTATGCCCGTGAGCCGGGTTGTGAGTTCAGGGCAATATGGAAGCGTGTATATAATTACACTCTTATCGAGGATGAAGCGGGCAAAGGTGCTGAATATTTTGCCAATGTTAAGTATAAGGACAGATTTGATGATGACTGCAATGTTAAACTGACCGAAACCACGACCTTAAAGGTTTGTCCCAATACGAACGTAACTGTAAGCGCAATTTCTGCATCTTCAGGATATTCATACGAATATCTGACCTTAAATAATCAGAAATATCCTACCGTTCCGGGACGGATAATTACAAACGATGACTCATACTCCTTCCTCATTTTGGGCGATACCACGATGACGGCACAGTTTGTAAGTAATTCGAGTACAGCAAAACTGATGTTAGACAGGAATAACTGGACGTTGAATAAATGGTCATGGCGTTTATATACCTCATATAAAGCTATGAGAGACAGCTCCAATTCCTTCTATGCATCCTCGCTGAGTCCCTCCTATGCTTTGTATAAGAAGGGTACAACGGCCTATACGGTTACCGTAACCGGATCGACCTTTGCCGACGTAAATACGACTTATGAAGCGAAATATGATGAGCTGATCACACTTATGACTGCGTCAAAGAAGGGTTCAAGCCAATTTGTAGGCTGGCAGGCTGACGGTGTGTTTGTGAGCTATGACCCGATATTTGATTACCGTGTTATAGGCACTGCTGCCGTTACTGCAGTCTATTCCGGAACAAAGGATGCATCGGTATCGATCTCGTCGATATCCTCAAACGGCGATTCGAGAGAGGCATTTACGGCAAGCCACGTTGCTCCCGAGGGATATACTCTTATTGAGGCAGGCTTCCTTGTGTCAACCACAGAGCACAGCTTTACGGAAAATGATATAAGTGAATGCACCTCCTCAAGCAATTACGAAAAGATCGTATCCTCAAATCAGTCTGCAGACGGAGTCTTTAAGCTTCTTTATGCGGCAGGCACACGTTATGCGGCTGCTTACGTTTATTACTATGACAAGAACGGTAATATCGTGTGCAGGATATCGGATACGATAAAACAATAACAATAAGAAAAGGAAATATCATGGCAGAATCGAAAACTACGGTAAAAGAGAACAAGCCCAAGAGGGCGAGACGTAAAAATCCGCAGACCCTTCGTCCGATAGAGTATCTCTTTTCCCAGATCTATGATGTAAATTCTAATACAGTTCTTGGCTATGATGCCGAGCTTGTTATCAACGATAAAAAGCTTGGGACTCTGACCTATGACCGTGTAGCTTCTGTTGCTAACCGTTCAAACCTTGCGGTAAGATTGGGAAAGTGGCAGATAGAGGAGGTATGCGAGCTTATCAAGCGCCAAAACTCCTACGGCAAGTACATAAACAGAGTGTTTATAACCCTTTCGGCAAAATTCCTTTCTAAACCCGATTTTTACGATCAGTTTTTAAAGATAACAGGGAAGTATGAGATCGAGCACAAGCGCTTCGGTATTCAGATAAACGAAGCTGAGCTTGTTGCCGGTAATGATACTCTTTATGAAAACATCGTAAAGCTCCGCGAGGGCGGCGCCAAGGTAATTATTACCGATTTCGGTGCCGAATCCACCTCGCTCAAGCAGCTTTCCACATTGACCGTTGATTACGTCAAGCTCAATACCTCCTTCACTGCGGATATCGCTGAGAATGAGAGAACAGAGAGTATTACCGAGGGTATCGTTGATCTTTGCGGTAAATTAGGCGTTTTAGTTATTGCCGACGGCATCGACACAAAGGAACAGCTTAATATAATGAAGCGTATGAGATGCTTCCTTATACAAGGCAAGTACTTTTCAACTCCCGAGCGTGAAAACGCAGCTATTGTTTAAAAACATGATTACTTTGATAGAAAGGCGGTGAAACCTTGGCCAAAGGAATAGGTAAAGAACCTCGTGTAACGTCGGGCGGTGAGCTTGATCTCTCTCCGGAACGCGCCTTCGTGGTCAAGCGTACCGGTAAACAGGTCGCAGCCCTGCAACAGAGATTAAAGGTAACAAAATGGGTGCTTTTAAGTCTTCTGTTACTTGTAATTTTACTCTACCTGCTCTTTATCTTCTTCGGAAGGATGGGCGGAACAGGCGGCGATAAGGGTGATTTCACCGTTACTGTTGAAAAGGGATCAAGAAATATGATCTCAATGAGTGAGTTTGAAGACTTTAAAAATCCTGCAGTTATGCTCCTCGGTACAAGCCAGCATGATATGTGGCATTGCACCAAGGAGTGGATCCCCGAGGATTTACAAGAGCAATCCAAGGGCGGTGCTCATTCAAGTATTGAACCGAGTTATCTTGCTTATACGTTCTATATTAAAAACGTTGAGGATAACGAGGTTAAATATACCTATGATATCGACCTTGTTGATGAATATGTTCCCAAGGAGCTTAAGGCTATAGACGCTCTTAGAATCATGGTAATCAAGAACGGTGAGGAAACGGTTTGGGCTAAGGCTCCCATTGATGGCTCCGCTCTTGAGGAAGGCACCAAGGAATTTACCGGCAAAAAAGAGGTTATCGAACAAAAGGGTAACACTATTGAAGGTGGTAAAACCGATAAATTTACCGTTGTTATGTGGTTTGAGGGAACAGACCCCGAATGCATCAACGATATATTCAAATCAAGTCTGAAATTCAAGATGGATTTCAGTGTTGAGAATCCGATCAAGGAAAAATCGGATAAATAAATTAGTTATATTTGGCCATAATTTTCCCTAAACTAAAACGATTATTCGTTGCGTGTATGGCAGATTGTACATGATAATAGCGCAGGGAATGGGCGTAAATATATAAATATCAATTTAATATATTTTAGGAGGAAAATCTAAAATGAAAAGAAAAGCGTTAATTACTTCTACAGCACTTCTCCTCGTAGCACTTATGTGTCTCGCTACTGCATCTTATGCATGGTTTACCGCTGGTACTGCATCTGCAGTTACCGATTTCCAGGTAAGCATCACCGCAGGTGATACAGGTCTTTACATTGCTGCTGCTGATATGACCGGCTCAGCTCCCACCTTTGCACCTGATTTCTTCACAAAAGAAGATGCAGGTATTACTTCTCAGTTAGCAGCTAACGGTTTTGTATCATCTACACTTAAGCCTGTTTCCACAAACGGCAAGTTTGATGCTGCTAAAACAATTAAGTTCTTTGAAGCTCCCGCTGATACATTTGACGGTACATACTGGGATGTAAATGCTGTAAACGCAGCAAATACAGATTCTAACCCCGGTTACGTTCTTTTCAGTTTCTATGTAAAGGCTACCGGTGTTGAAAATGAAACAACCTATAATGTAAACTTTGACGGTACAATTTTTGATGATCCTGCTTCTAAGGCAGCTCTTAAGCTTGCTTACCAGGTAACTGACGTTACTGTTACTGACGGTGAAGTTGTTACTACCAAGCCCGATAAGAATCTCACCATCTACACATTCGGTACCGCTACTGATTACGATCCCATTATGGTTGCAGGCGGCGAAGATTCCATCACTAAGGATGGCAAGAATTTCGTAGCAGCTGACGGCAAGAACATTCTTGATACTTCTGATGATCTTGTTGAAAATGCATGGGTAGAGCCTACTCTTACCTTTGCAAAGGGCGACAGCGCTAAGCTTGTTACCGTTGCTATGTGGCTCGAAGGTCAGGATCCTGACTGTTCCGGCACATTCAAGATTGAAGACAAGACTCTTGCAATTTCACTTAGCTAATTAAATAAGTCAACGTATTATTTATATTATTATTAATTGATATTAAAGGGCGGTGCTGCCGCCGCCCTATTTATCAATCGAAATTAATTGTATTTTGGATTAGGATTAAATATGGAAAAGAAAAAGGGCACTGTTAAAAAAATATTAAGTATTTTATTAACGATATTAATCATTTTATATACTTTACTTGCAGTTGTTATTGCTGTATTTGCATTTGCTTCAATGAAAGATGACAATGCTACTATTTTTGGTTATTATATTATGTATGTTCCAACTGAGTCAATGGTTGGTGACAATGATGATTCGATAAATAAAGGTGATTTGATACTGTGCAACAAACTTGATTCTACCAGTGATCTCAAGGTTGGAGATGTTATTGCTTTTGTAGATTATAATAAAGACAGTGAAACTTTCGGTAAAACAATTATTCATAGAATTGTTGAAGTTACCGAATCCGGTTATCGAACAAAGGGTGACAACAACCCTTATGTTGATGGAACTGAAGTGTTGCCTGCATTCGTCAAGGCACGATATATGGGCAAAAGAGTCCCTGTATTAGGTTCTGTTATTAATTTTTTGAAATCTCAGACGGGTATTTTAATCTGTATGATTATACCTATGTCATTATTTTTTATCTATGCTTTGTATAGATTTATCAAGGCTTTACTTGAATACAAAATGTCAAAGGCGCCTGCAGGAGAGCTTTCTGAAGAACAAAAGCAGAAGGCTATCGAAGAATATCTCGCAAAGCAGGCCAGCGAGGCGGCAAATAAAGAAGCCCCCGCAGAAGAAAATTCCAAAGATAATTCCGAATCCGATAACTAATAGTTTATTATTCCCGCCTTCCCTATACGGGAAGGCAGGGAAGTATAATAAAGCTTTCCGCGTGGGACGTAATCGATTACGTTTTACACGAAAGGTTTTATTAGTAAACAAATGACAAATATAATGAAAGCAGGTAGATATTATGGAAGCTATAGGTACCTTTATCAACAAGTTTACCTCGGTGTTCATAAACGGTATATGGACACTCATAAAGGGTATTTTTAACGGTATTGTGGGGATGTTCAATTTCCCCGCATACTTCAAGGTGTTTAAGGAATGCAAGGGTGATTTCGGTGTATTAGACTGGATACTTGCTATTCTCGTTGCCATTATTGTATTTGCGTTACTTGCGGCAATTGTGTTCTTTGTATATCTTCTTATCCGCAAATACGTAAGATTCCGTGAATCTCTTGTCTCCAAGGAAGAGCTTTTGGAGGAAATGGGCAACCTTAACCGTGAGATCGTTAAGCTTACCAAGGAAAAGGAAAGAATTCTTGCGATGAAGGTTTCTCAGCTCGGTCTGCGTCCCGATGAATCGAACGAGATCGGTACAGAGGAAGATAAGAAGGAAGAAACGGAAGAAAAGGTTCTTACCGATGAGGATATCGGACGTTTCTATAAGCTCAAGATGGTTGACAAGGCTTATGAGAACTATACTCCTCCCGTATATAATAAGGATATAACACTTCCCGAGCTTTGCGATATGTTCAGAAACTTCGCTTGCTCCAGAATGGGACTTTTCTATGAGATCAAGACCATTCGTTTGTTTATTGCTTCCTTTGCTTCCACTCGTCTTCTTATACTTCAGGGTATATCGGGTACAGGTAAAACATCGCTTCCTTATGCTTTCGGTAAGTTTATACAGAATGATACAACAATTGCTTCGGTACAGCCCTCCTGGCGTGACCGTACCGAAATTTTCGGTTACTTCAACGAATTTACAAAGCGTTTTAACGAAACCGAAGTATTGAAGAAGATGTACGAGGCTAAATATACCGATAACGTATATCTCACCATCCTCGACGAAATGAATATTGCCCGCGTTGAGTATTACTTTGCGGAGCTTCTTTCGATTCTCGAAATGCCTACCCGTGACGAATGGGTAGTTGACCTTGTTCCCTCCGCATGGCCTACCGACCCCAAGATGGTAGTTGAGGGAAGAATGACCCTTCCTCAGAATATGTGGTATATCGGTACCGCTAACAACGACGACTCCACTTTTGCTATTACCGATAAGGTATATGACAGAGCAATGCCTATCGATATCAATACAAAGGGTAAATATTTTGAGGCTCCCTACACCGATCATCTCACACTTTCATTCAGTGATCTTGAATCCAAGTTTGACGAAGCGAAGGAAAAGTACAAGGTATCTCAGGAAAGCCTTGACAAGATCGCAGAGCTTGACGATTACGTTATCGAGCATTTCAGACTCGCTTTCGGTAACCGTATCGTAAAGCAGCTTAAGGATTTCGTTCCCGCATACGTTGGATGCGGCGGTACAGAGATCGACGGTCTTGACTATGTACTTAAGCAGAAGGTTTTCCGTAAATTCGAATCCCTTAACCTTTCATTTATCCGTGATGAGATCGACGGTCTTATCAGCTATATGGATAAGATGTTCGGTAAGCAGAATATGCAGGAATCCAAGGAATACTTACTCAGACTTAAGAAGTTATTCTAAGCGGCAAGTTGCCGCTGCCATACTCCGGGCACGTAATTTTTGGTATAATTATCTTCGATGCCCGAGGTGAAATAAGTTACATTATGGATTTAAGGAGAAATTATCGTGGCAAGCAAGCTTGACAAGGTTTATAGTGAGTATTTTGAGCAATTTAAATCTCTTATAGACAGTGACGAATTCTACAATTACATAGTTGAAAATATCGGTGCCGGCACCAATAAGTTCTCCTTTTATCAGAAGAAGAAGGATAAAAAGATAGATACACGCTGGATCGAGCAGATAGAGGACTGTATAGTTGAGCTTGATACCATCATCCGTAATCCCCGCCGTTTCATCGTGCAGGAGGAGGAGATAGTTCCTATCGAGAAGGCGCGCCGTATCACAAATGAATCTGTCCGTCACCTTGCACAGCACACTAACCTTATTGCAAGAGTTGACGGTGAAAGAGTTACCCCTAATGAAATACTTAACGTTTACCGTGAGGAAAGCTTTGATATTTACGAAAACCGTTTTATCTATACTCTTTTGGGTAAGGTGGAGGAATTCGTTGAATCACGCCGTCAGGTGCTTTTGAATATCACAGATGACGAGGAGATCGCAGAGCTTGCTATGGAGGGCGCCTTTAATAACGGTGAGGAAGACGTAAACTATAAGTTTGAAATATCCTCTACCACCAAAAATGCCCTTCTCAATGCAGATACCTCCCGTATGGGTGTGTTTGCAAGAATTGAACGTTTATCGAGAATTATACGAGAGTTCCGCGGCTCCGCTTTTGCGAAGAGCATGAGGGGCTCTGCACCTGTACGTCCTCCTATTATGCGTACAAACGTTATTCTTAAAGACCCCAACTTCAAAAAGTGTCTTGTGCTCTGGCAGTTTATCGAGACCTATCATGACGTTGGCTATACCATTGACGTTATCAACGAATACCGCGAGCTTACCCAGGAGGCGGTATTTACGTTCTATAATACTCTTGCCCTTAACTATATCTTCTTAAAGAAGAGCGCCGATTCTACCGAGGACGTTGATCTTGAGCATAAGCGTAAGCGCCGTCAGATCAAGCCTAAGTTCGTTAAGAACATTGTTGAGGAGATCGTTGACGATTACGATATTTACAGTACAGAGGTTCGCCGTGTATTCCTTGACGAGATAACCAAAGCGGCAAAGAAGCGTGAAAAGCAGGATGCACAGATAGCTGAGGCTATCAATAACGCTCTTAAGGCTGAGCGTGACGCCAAGCTTGAAGCGGCTCGTCTTGAAAAGGAACGTATTGCGCGCGAAAAGGCAGAGGAAAAGGCAAGGATCGCAAAGCAGAAGGCTCGCGAGGAGGCGGCGCGCAAACGCGAGGAAGAGCGTATTGCCCGCGAAAAGAAACGCGAAGCAGACCGAATTGCCCGTGAAAAGGCTAAGGCTGAAAAGGAAGCTGCCCTTGAAAAAGAGCGCATAGCAAAGCAAAAGGCAAAAGAAAAAGCCGCAAAGGAAAAGGCTATTGCTCTTGAAAAGGAAAAGAAAGCAAAGGAAAAAGCAAAAGAACGCGAGCGTATTGCCCGTGAAAAGGCAGAAGCTCTCGAAAAAGAGCGCTTAGCAAAGCAGAAGGCTAAGGAAAAAGAAAGAGCGGCAAAGGAAAAGGCGGCGGCTCTCGAAAAGGAAAAGTTAGCAAAGCAGAAGGCTAAGGAAAAAGAAAAGGCGGCAAAGGAAAAAGCTCTTGCTGAAGAAAAGGAAAGATTAGCTAAACAAAAGGCCAAGGAAAAGGAAAAGGCGGCAAAGGAAAAGGCCTCTGCCCTTGAAAAGGAAAAATTAGCTAAACAGAAGGCCAAGGAAAAGGAAAAGGCGGCGAAGGAAAAGGCTACCGCCCTTGAAAAGGAAAAGCTTGCAAAGCAGAAGGCCAAGGAGAGGGAAAAGGCGGCAAAGGAAAAGGTTGCAGCCCTTGAAAAGGAAAAGCTTGCAAAGCAGAAGGCCAAGGAGAGGGAAAAGGCGGCAAAGGAAAAGGCGGCGGCTCTTGAAAAGGAAAAGCTTGCAAAGCAGAAGGCCAAGGAGAGGGAAAAGGCGGCAAAGGAAAAGGCGGCGGCTCTTGAAAAGGAAAAGCTTGCAAAGCAGAAGGCCAAGGAAAAAGAAAAGGCGATAAAGGCTAAAGCAAGTGCAAAGTCAAAATCAAAGGCAGCGCCCAAGCCCCAGGCAAAGCCTGTGACCGACAGCGATGACGATGTTTTCGGTATCGGTGATGCTATCGGCATATTCAAGCTTGACGAATAATTTCACAAAGTGAGAATTTAATGGAAAACAAAAGGAAGTCTCTATTTAAAAGAATAATAAGTATATCTTTGGCGGTATTCTTTGTACTGTCATTTACGCTTCTTATCTTTGCAACGGTATCTTTGAAAAATAACAAGGCATCGCTCTTCGGTCATCATTTATATTACGTGACCACCAAAAGCATGGAGCCGGATATACACAAAGGAAGTTTTGTGATAGCCAAAATAACCGATACCGAAGAATTAAAGGTTGGAGACGTTATATCCTTTGTTTCCCGTGACCCTGATATTGCAGGTATGATAAATACCCACAATATTGATAAAATCAGCTACGATACAAACGGTAAGCCTGTGTTTACCACAAAGGGTTCCAACAACCCCACAGCCGACAAATATCCTGTTTATCCCGAGGATATACGCGGCAGGGTCGTTTATGATTCCTTGTTTATCGGTAAAGTATTCAAGGCGGTTTCAAATAAATGGGTCTCATTTTGTATTACGGTGTTACCCATATTGGTCATAGTTCTTGTAAACTTTATCGACCTTGTAAAGGTAATAAACTTCTTTCCCGATGATGATGTAAAGAAGGAAAAAAATATTAATTCACAAAAAGGAGGTAATTAAATATGTTCAGAAGAAAAAGTATTGCTATGCTCATGGCTGTTGTTATGCTCCTTTCTGCTTTCAATTTTATGACCCTCCCTTCGAGTGCGGCTACAACGATAACCGTTGCCACCGCAACGGATCTTGCAAATCTTAATACGAATATTGCGAATGCTACCGCACCCGTTACCGTAAATTTTACTGCGGATATTGATATGGACGGTATAAATTATACCTCTGTAAATACTACAAAAAGACTCCTTGTTCACGGTAATAACCATTATATCAACAATTTAAGGACTAATCAGTACGGTCTGTTTACCAAGGTTGGCGCGAGTTCATCGATAACTAATCTGGGTCTTACAAACGCTTACGTTACCCATTTTTCCGCTACCTCTAAAGGTTACGGACTTCTTTTGAGTATAGCAGGCAATAATACGACCATTACCGGATGCTTCGTGCACGGTTCCTTGGCTGTTTATTCGGCAGAGAATTCAAACGCAGAGGCTGTCGGCGGTATGGTAGGTTATTTCAACGGAACTATGAATAACTGTTTTTCCGTTGTCGATATACACACGGATGCACGTATGGTAGGCGGTCTTATCGGACATTATTACGCTATCGATAAAGAAGATTCCGTATCTATCAGTTATTCCACAGGTACGATCGATAATAAGGGCAGGGAATATATAGGAGGTCTTATCGGTAAAGCGGAATGCTCCTGTCTGCATCAATGCTATACTTCAATGCAGATCAAGAATACTTATACCGATTACGTTCGTTCTATCGGTGTAGTTCCCGATCTTGACCCCTATGTTTTCTATGACGAGAACGTTTGCTATCAGCGTCAGGATGAAAACGACGAGGAGCACCGTTTCAACGGTAAATATTCTTCGGTATTCCCGTCTGCCGATCTTTGGGTATATTCGGATACCTATTATCCCCAGATAGCATATTTTTACAATAATACTACTAATAATGTATTTAAAAATATTTCCGCTATTTCTGCCGCAAAGGTTTATCTTAATAATGCTGTTTATGGCAGAGAGCATATGCCTCTCAGTACAAAAACCGCTTATCAGACCGCTACTGTAACTTCAAATACCGGTACGGATAATAATAAGATTCAATGGCATATTACAGGCGGTGTTGATGAATATTTCTATCCCGGTCAAAGCTACACTATCAATGAAGGAAAGATAGACGGTCTTTCGGGTAACACATACGATTCCGAAAGCGGTAAATATATCTTTACTACTGCGGCTGACGTTGTATTTACTGCTGTTAGCGGCAAATTTGAAAGAAATATAACCGTTCACGTTACAGACAGTTCGACAACCCCATATACGTTCAGCGGCGGCGGTGCCGGTACATCCGCATCTCCTTACCTTATTAAAACTCCTGCCGATCTTGATCTTATAAGATTTTATTGTATCAATGATATAAACGGCGAGTTATATTATAAGATCAACAATTCCTTGGATCTTTCAAATGATAATAATACTAAAGAATGGTATTCTATTTATGCCTTCAAGGGTCATATTTTAGGTAATAAAAAGGATATTTTAAATCTTAACATAACAAAGCCTACCGCATTAGGCGGCGATGCAGGCTTTATCGGTTCCATAACCGGCAATACGACTATTGATGGGTTGTATATTGCAGGAGCAAATATCTATCCTGCAAACAACTGCATCAATGCCGGTCTTCTTGCAGGCTCTTCTTACAATGCTCAGATCAGTAATTGTGCAGTTTCCGGGTTGATCAGCGGCGCACGTAACGCCGGCGGTCTTATCGGTTATGCAACAGATACCGACGTGAACGCTTGTATAGTTAGCGGTGCAGCATTTGCTTCCGAGTATGCCGGAGGACTTATCGGCATAGCCGACGACTCAGGTGTAACCATCATAGATACTCTTACTGCAGTTACCTGTATGAATGCATCGCTTATGGCAGGTATGATCGCGAAGAGCAGCGGCGCTTCGATCACGACCTCGCTCAGTAATTCTATTCTCTATACTCAAAATGATAATGGCAAGGCAGGCCTTTATAACGGAACTGCTTCGGTTTCCTATTCATATTTCTATGACAACGGCGCTATGATCTATGGTGATGAACACGGCAAGACCAGAGCAGAGCTTATGGCTACCGATGCAAAGGACACGTTATTTAACGATCACGGCAGTTCTATGTGGACACGCAGCTCTACAACTGCTTCTAACAGTATATGTCCGATACCGAATCTCAACAAATCATCCATGAAATATTTGGCTGATAACCTTGTGTATTATACCGCTGATATAGGAACTCCCTGTCTTTATAATTTTAAATATTGTAAGATGCAGGGCGGTTATCTTACTGCGCAAAGTGTTGACGGATATTCTGTTTACGGTGAAGAAGATAATAACTATGAACCGAATGCAGCCTGGGAATCTTCCGACGGTTATATTAACACCTTTGAGAATAAAAACGGCGGTAAGGAGTTGTTCCTGCTCAAGAAAAGGGGAACCTCTAACCATGACGTTCGTTATCTCATTTTCGACGTTCCGACTATAAAAGTTGTATATAAGAACAAGATATCTCTTGACAGCGATGTAAATGAATATCTTGATGATATGACAAACACGTCGCTTTTGAGCTTTACTGATGCTGATGATGTTAATTATAACTTTATTCTGGATATAAATGAAAGCGATCTTGACGTATATAAAGAGCTTCCGATCAAATTAGTTTCTATGAAGGACAGCTTGAAGATCAAGGTAACATTACCCGAAACAAAGTATGCTTATACCATAACAGCGTTTACGGATGAGGAAGAAACCCAAAAGATAGCTCCTATCGATACCGATACCTTCGCTATCGAAGATATGGTCGATCCGGATAGCGGAAGATATTCAATGTATATTAACATTTCAATTACTCAAAAAGTTTTACCCTGGGGTATTTATAATATTGACTGCAATTAAATCTTAAGGAAAGGAGCGGGAATTGCCTTGGATAACAAATCCTATCTTAATTTAAAAAGAGAATTTATAAAATCTGCGGCAACGTTGATTCTCGCCCTTATTCTTTTGGTAACGGCCGTTGTTGCTTGGTTTTCGATCTCCACAATAACAAAGGTCTCGAATTTTGTTCTCTCGGTACAGACCGAGGACGGAGGTATTTATTTAGCTGACACTGTTGCCGTGAAGAGTTCTTTTGTTCTGCCCTGTGCCACAAAGCATGAAGACGATACTATTTCTGCAAATGATCTTTCGCAGGCTATACACGTTGAAACCTTTGATATTATGATCTCCTCTGACGTGAAGAAGTTTACGGTCAGTGTAACTCCCTCAGAAGACAGCAAAAATCTTCACTTTTATATCGACGGTAATTACACAAATATAGACAGTGTTTCTTCTTTAGCAACGGAAATAAAGGAATTTCCCGAGGACGTTGATGCTGATATGACATATACTACCTCAAATCAACAGGCGACTGAAGGTTATTATAAAAGAACTGTAGCTGTTGTATTCTGGGCTGAGTATAATGATGAAACCGAAGCTGAATTAATGGTTGAAGAAATAAGTAAATTAGAGTTCAGTGCTTTGGTTGAGTTCAGCGATGACGAATAATTTGGGTGAAGCTGTATGAAAAAGAATGAAAAGATAGAAAAATTAATAAATTCCTCCGAAAAGAACAATCACAGGAGAGTGATCACAGTTCTTGTTATTGCTGTTTGTGCATTACTTCTTGCGGCGGCTATGATCATAGTGGGTCATTTTACAGGTACTCTTTCATGGTTTTCAAAAACAAAAAGCTCTGCAGAGCGTGATATCAGGGTTACCAATTTTGATGCGACTGCAATGATAAGCGTTGATGCAGGAAAAAGCTATTCTGCATTGAACAGAACCTTTGTTTCAAAGGCAAATTTCGATAACCTCAGATTAAATATAAATTATACCGGTGAAAGTAATGCTTATATCAGAGTTAAGCTTTTCGAGAGCTTTTGCGACCAGAATATGGTTGAGATAGTTTCGAGTCCTGTTTCATATTCAACTGTAAGCGGATGGGAATATAACGAAACTGACGGATATTATTACTATAATCAGATAGTTAAAGGTGTAAAAGAGGCTTCGGATGATGATACCGCTAACGATACCGGTGATGAAACAGGCGGTGATGGAGGCTATTTGATAAATTTTATCACAGGTGCTTCGGTTTCTTCTGAGGAGGTTCAATATACAAATACCGATGGATTTAAGCTTATTGCAATAATAGAGCAGGTACAGCCTGACAGATTTGAGGATTTCTTCGGCTCGAATGCTTTAAATAGTATAAATTGAGTAACAAAAGCCGTTCACGGCTTTTTGTTCTGTAATATTCAAATGATTCCCAAAACTTGTTATTTTTATTTTAAATACTTATTATTGACAAAAAATATTTGATACTGTATAATGTTTAGAGTATCTTAAAGTTATTATTATGAAAAGGGGTGTGAGCTTTGCCTAAAGTCAGTGTTATAATGCCTGCATACAATTCGAGTAAGACAATTGGTGCGACTATCGATTCAGTTTTGAAGCAGACTTACGGCGATTATGAGATCATTGTTATAGACGATGGCTCAAAGGATGATACTGCGGCTATAGTTGAAGGTAAAGCTGCATCTGACGATAGAATCAAATTCTATAAAAATGAAAAGAATATTGGTGTGTCGGATACAAGAAACCGTGCCATATCCTTATCTTCCGGTGAATGGATAGCATTTCTTGACAGTGACGATCTCTGGCGCGAGGATAAGCTTGAAAGACAGCTTAAATTAGCTTCCGAAAGTAATGCTGATATTATATATTCCTCCTATGCCATGATAGATATTGACGGCAACAAGAAGTGTAATGATTTCATAGTTGACGAACATACTAATTTCAAAAAAATGCTTGTCCGAAATGAAATAGGATGTCTTACTGTGCTTGTGAAGAGATCCGCAATTGCTGATTTTAAGTTTATGGGAGAGTTTGCTCATGAGGATTACGTTCTTTGGCTGAGTCTTCTTGAGGACGGTTATACTGCGATCGGTGATAAAAAGGTGCTTGCAGAATACCGTGTTTATCCCGGTACTCGCTCCTATAATAAATTCAGAGCAGCGAAAAACAGATGGCTCGTTTATCGCAAAAAGCTGAAGATGCCTTTGTTTAAGAGCTGTGTTACTATGCTTAAATACGTGTTGGTTACACTTAAAAAGTATAAGGCGGCAAAATAAATGACCAAGGAAAGAAGTTTTTATGGCTCTGTGTCAATAGTTGGGGTAAATAAAAAATAGAATAAAGTAACAAAATTTAATAAAAGCATAGAAAAAGCATCTTGAAGCGAAGCGGAAAGATGCTTTTTCTATGCTTCGCGGCTCATG